>NZ_WWFG01000001.1:3337500-4034548 GCF_026127265.1 Nostoc sp. KVJ3 | reverse complement strand
AAGCCATTATCGTCATTGTAGCGAATACGAACTGTGCCTCGAAAAAAGACGGATGGTTGGGGTGGTGAAAAAAAGCGAAGCCCAGGTTTGTTTAAGTCGTCTTCTTTGATAGGTGTTTGGAAAAGCACATTTACAGTTTGTGGTTTGCCTGTATTGTTAATTAATGGTAGAGAGATGTTGTATTCTATGCCGTAGTTGCCGTGAGCTTCGTAAGCCGTACCAGGATAACGCACGGCGAGTTTGGCAGTTTGGTTTTGTCCAGTACCCATTTTACCTGCTAAAAGGGTACTTAAACCGTATGAAAAAGCTTGTCCTGAAGTGGGAATTGTTAGGTATGAACTATTAGAGTCGGTAACTTGTGCTTGCCAACGAGAGCCAACAGCTACCGCTGCTACCCGACCGTAAATTTCTGCTGTTGCTGTCAGGTTATTTGGCGGACTGGGGGCAGATTCACGCGGCCCTGCAAAATCACCATTTTCTAACAAATTCTCCCATTCTTCTAAGGTGGGTGCTCGTTCAGTAGCATCTGGATTGGGTTTGGCAAACATGGCTAGGTTCGCCATATACACTGGACTATCGCTGTACAAACGCAACAAAGTAGAACGTCCATTCAATGGCGGTGTTAAAGGACGCACTGGAATTGGATGATTCATTAACATCCGACTTTGCTTTGGTGGAATTACTAACTGGCCTGGCCATCCTGGCTGCCGTCTGCCCCGTAGCACATCATTCATGACGCGATCGCCTGGCCCAGCATAAATATTTCCCGAATTATTTGACTGCATGGGGGGCAATTTGAGAAAAGGTGCATCAGGTTGACTAACATAACTGGCTGCTTGCAATATATTTATAGTTGCAGGGCGATCGCTAGGATTGTAAACAATCACCCCCAAATAAAGAGTCCGCAAATCATTTGGAGTCTCAATGGCTCTAGCAATATGATGAGAAAAGAAATCAAAGCGTCCCTTCCATAGAAAGTTTAGGTGGGCACTAGGCACTCTTTTACCCTGGGGAGGAAATGTAGATAGCAGAATACCTTCACTCTGAACTACTTCTGGGTTATTACTGTTAAATACTGGTACTGTATCAAGATGGCCGGGTAAAGGTCTTGTTTGTTGAGGAATAAAGATTTCTTGAGGTTCAGATGCTGGAGAAGGTGCTGCTTGAGCCAAAAGTAAATAGGAAATAAAATTAAGCATTTATTCAAAAAGCAGTTTATCGGTGAAGTACAGAATACAGCATACTTGTACTTATTCTGTATGAGGTTGCGCTTTATTCACCTATGCCATACAAGAGACATCTCCAGAAATAAAATATGCGTTATGCAGAACTCTTGTAGAGACGCGATATATCGCGTCTCTTGCCTTAACCGAACAGTATAGGGACAAAGAGTAACTTGCATTACGTATCTCGGTACAATTCTTTTTTGAATTGAGCTTGAGATCCACAACTGAAGTTTTTTCTTTTAACTTTTTACTTGGAGCAAAGCAACTGTCACCACCCGCCATGCAATTCTCAAAAGCATTGGTTTTAACTTTCCTCTTGGGGATAACCGTTTTTCTCGCGTTTGAGGCTTTCTTCTAAGGCTTGAATTTGTTCGCGACGAGCTTCTAATTCTAAGGAACGTCGTGCTAAGTCTTGGTTTTGCAACGTCAGGGATTGTCGCCAATGTTCTGCTCGTTCGGCTTCGTGCTGCAAAAATTCTGGGGTAATGCCAATGGTGAGGTAGTTTTGTACTAGATGGAGTACCCAGTTGCTAGCATCTTCTATTTTTTCAATGTCGCCTGTAGGGGAAAGTTCGACTAAAACAAGCAAGTTCTCACTCATGATTTTTCCCTTTCCTAGCAGAATGAAAGCCTCTTCTGGAATTATCGCCCACAAGTTATCAGCTTCTTGACGTGCCAATAAGCGTAACTGGTGCTGGTCTAAAAAATCGTTTTTACGCACCTGGGCTAGATATAGCATGAGAGTTGCTTCGCTCCAATTCAAAATCACCGAAGTTGAGATCGCCAGAAGCCGGCGCTCCGATTTCTCTCAAAATTGAAAAAAATTTAATAAAATCAGAAGTGCCAGAATTTATATTTTATTATTCGGTAATGGGTAATTAGGAATTATTGACACTCCCGTTACCCATTACAGTTATCTTAAGCCACGCAGTCCATGCTTAAGATAATGCTTTTAGGCGATCGCGCAAAATTTCAGCCTGTTTCTGTGCTTCTGCTAAAGCATCCCGCGCTCCCTGTACCACGTCGGCTCTCGCTCTATCCACAAAACTAGGATTGTTTAATCTCGTACTCAGAGATTGAACTTCGGCTTCAGCCTTACTTAGGCTTTTATCTAGTTTGGCACGCACAGCTTCAATATCCACTACGCCTTTAAGAGGAATTAGCACTTGTATTGTACCAATCACACCAGCGATCGCATTTTCTGGTTCTTGTGGTTGTTCTAATTCTCTCTGCGGGAAAAAGCGTCCCCATAACCTAAGTCTTGCTTGAGCAGTGAGTAAATTTTGGCTAACAAACCAAGCTGTATAACCAAAACCCACCATTTCAAAGAAGGTTCCGACGATGGGAATATCATCAATGGCATTTCCCGCAGCTAAACCCAATCTACCAAAGACAATGGCCACAATAATTAAGCCAATTGTCTTCAAACCCCTCTGAGGTTTTTTAATAGCAACGGTTTGGCTTTTTTCCTTGTCAGTAATGGTTAAAGTCTCAACTTTCGCCAAATCTTTAATATAATCCTGTCCAGCAGTCAGAATTTCTCGCTCCTTCTCACTTTCAGTTTGCAAATTTGCTGTTACTTTCACCCCTGGCTTAATATCCGCTTCAGCCCGTAAATTTCGAATTGTGCGGATAGTAGCACTTAGCAAATCAAACTGTTCTTCTAAATCTGAATCAATTAAGTTTGCATCCACCTGGGGATAGATTTGTAATGGTAAAGTTTGCGGGAAATCTGCTGGTTGTTGGGTGAGAGTTTGCCAAATTTCTTCAGTAATATGAGGCATCAACGGATGAAGTAGTTTCAAAATCCCTTCCAGCACGTAGGCGAGGGTTTGCTGTGCTAACCGCCGCGATGCTGGATCGGCATCTGCTTGCAATCTGGATTTCACCAGTTCAATATATTGATCGCAGAAATCACCCCAGATAAATTCGTAGAGTCCTTTTGCTGCTTCCCCTAAACCGTAATTATCGATGTAATTGGTGGTTTGTTTGATAACTTGATGATACCGCGAGATAATCCAGCGATCGCTCAATTCGGTAGCAACTGGGTTCCCCAATTGCTGCGGCGTTTGTCCATCCAAATTCATCATCACAAACCGGGCAGCATTCCACAACTTATTTGCAAAGTTGCGGGACGCTTCTACCGATGCCGATTCATCCTTTTTGCGATCGTATTCTAGCCGGATATCTTGTCCCGCACCAGCCACTTCCCTAATTAGGGTATAGCGCAGAGCATCAGTACCATATTTGTCAATTAATAACAATGGGTCAATGCCATTACCTTTGGTCTTAGACATCTTCTGGCCTTTTTCATCCAGCACTAAACCGTGGATGTAAACTGTTTGGAAAGGCATTTGCTGCGTAAAATGCCCAGCCATCATTGTCATTCTGGCTACCCAGAAAAAGATGATGTCAAAGCCTGTTACCAAAGTAGTAGTCGGGTAGTAAGTTGATAAATCTTGAGTTTGTTCTGGCCAGCCCAAAGTCGAAAACGGCCAAAGTCCAGAAGAAAACCAAGTATCCAGCACATCTGGGTCTTGTTCTAACTTGACATTTTCGCCAAATTGTGATTTAGCTTTATCCCAAGCTTCAGTTTCCGATTTTGCTACTACAAAGGGCGTATTATCGGTAATTTGTCCACCCGTTTCACTGATGGCGTACCAAGCGGGGATTTGGTGTCCCCACCATAATTGACGAGAGATACACCAATCAGTGAGTTTTACTAGCCAATCACGATAGACCTTTGTCCAGCGTTGGGGGACAAACTCTGGGGAAGTTTGCTGGTCGAGGAATTCGAGAGTGTTGTCAGCTAGGGGGCGAATTTTGACGAACCATTGAGTCGAGAGGAGAGGTTCAATAGGTACTTTACCGCGATCGCTGTAGGGAACGGTATGCTTATAATCTTCTATCTTCACCAAAAAGCCATCTGCTTCTAGACGAGAAACCACATTCTTTCTAGCAACAAAGCGGTCTTGTCCTTGAAACTCCCCAGCATTGGCGTTGAGAGTGCCGTCTTTGTTCATAATATTGATTAACGGCAAATTGTGACGCTTACCCATGTCAAAATCGTTCGGGTCATGGGCGGGAGTCACCTTTACGCAACCTGTGCCGAAGGTAGGATCAACAAATTCATCGCCAATGATGGGAATCTCTCGTTGTAGAATTGGCAGAGTTAGAGTTTTGCCAATGAGATGTTTGTAGCGATCGTCATTGGGATTAACTGCTACAGCCGTATCGCCCAGCATCGTTTCTGGTCGAGTTGTCGCCACCTCTACAAAACCGGAACCATCGGTGAGAGGATAGCGGAAGTGCCAAAGATTTCCATTCACCTCTTGATTTTCCACTTCCACGTCAGACACCGCCGACTGAGAAGCTGGACACCAGTTAACTAAATATTCACCACGATAAATTAAGCCTTCCTCGTAAAGGCGAGTAAATGCCTCAACAACAGCTTTGGATAAACCCTCGTCGAGGGTAAACCTTTCCCGTGACCAGTCCACCGAGACACCCAAGCGTCGCAGTTGATTCAGAATTGTTCCTTCAGACTCCGCCTTCCATTGCCAAGCGCGTTCTAGGAATTTCTCGCGCCCCAATTCGTAGCGAGTCTTACCCTCTTTTTTGAGTTGCTTTTCTAGCATACTATGCACAGCAATGCTGGCGTGGTCAGTTCCGGGTAGCCATAGGGTATTGCGTCCCTGCATCCGGTGGTAGCGCACGAGGGTATCAATTAAGGCACTTTCAAAGGCGTGACCCATGTGTAAGCTGCCGGTGACATTGGGGGGTGGAATGACGATGCAGTAGGGTTCGCCGCTTTTGTTGGGGTCAGCTTTGTAAATTTGGTTGTCTTCCCAGAATTTTTGCCACTTGGCTTCGGTAGAAAAGGGGTCGTAGAGACTGGGGAGATTGGGAATGGTTGCGGTCATGCGGGAAAACTAAGGAAGGACTTTTATAAATTTTGCCATAGGGTTGGAGGGGGATTGATGGAAACGAACCGCGAAGGCGCGAAGTACGCGAAGGAAGAGGAAAGAAGGATGAGGCAGCTTGGTGATGAGCCGGAGCAGCTAGCGTATGCTGTGATTGGTGCAGCGATTGAGGTACATAAGATATTGGGGCCAGGGTTTTTGGAGGAGGTGTATCACAAGGCACTGAAACTAGAATTTATAATGCGTGGGATACCTCATAAGTCTAAGCATCCAGTAGCAGTGGAATATAAAAGGCATCCCGTTGGTGAGGGGCAATTAGATTTTCTGGTTGGCGATATTGTTGTTGTTGAATTAAAAGCCGTTCAAAACCTAGCTCCCATCCACGAAGCTCAAGTTCTCTCATACCTCAAAATGACCAAACATCACCTTGGCCTTCTCATCAACTTTAACGTCCCCATCCTTAAACAAGGCATCAAACGCATTATCCTCTCTTCTTAATTCTTCCTTCGCGTACTTCGCGCCTTCGCGGTTCGTTAACCCAAACCCATGAAACACCAAACAACCTCCCCTTGGACATTCATCCCCACCCTATATTTCACCTCCGGCATCCCTTACGTCATCATCAACACAGTTTCCGTAATCTTTTACAAAAAACTCGGAATAGATAACGCCCAAATTGCCCTTTGGACAAGCTTCCTCTATCTACCTTGGGTCATCAAAATGTTTTGGGCCCCAATTGTCGATACTTACTCTAGCAAACGCAAATGGATACTTTATACCCAATTTGCCATGTTTGCTTGTCTAGGCTTAATAGCCTTCTCCTTACAACTACCAAATTTCTTTTTCATCTCCCTCGCAACATTAACAATAGGAGCATTTATTTCTGCAACTTATGACATTGCCACAGATGGCTTCTACCTCCTCGCCTTATCTCCAGAACAACAAGCTTTTTTTGTCGGTATTCGTTCACTTTGTTATAGACTTGCTGTCATCTTTGGCTCTGGAATCTTAGTAGTTTTAGCAGGTCAGCTTGAAGTATCTCTCAATAATATTCCTTTAAGTTGGACTATAGCTATTGGCTTCTCAGCTTTAATTATAGCAATCCTATTTATTTCCCATCGCCTAATTTTACCATTACCAGAATCAGATAACCAACGGCAAATCCAAGCTAGAGAAAATATACCATTTTGGTCAATTATTAGCTCATATTTTGCTCAGGATAAAATTATCAGTATTTTAGCCTTTATCTTGCTCTACAGACTTGGCGAAGCGATGCTTGTCAAAATAGCCTCTTTATTTTTATTGGATAAACCAGAAGTAGGAGGCTTAGGGCTATCAACGTCAGATGTTGGATTAGTCTACGGGACATTTGGGGTAATTTCTCTAATTTGTGGAGGAATTTTAGGAGGCTTGCTAATCTCTAAATATGGATTGAAAAAGTGTCTATTTCTTATGGCTTTGGCGTTAAACTTACCTGATATATTTTATGTGTATATGGCTTACACTAAACCTTCGCTAGCATTAATATATCCCTTGGTTTCCTTGGAGCAATTTGGCTATGGTTTTGGATTTACAGCTTTTAGTGTTTATTTAATGTATATCTGCCAAGGCGAATATAAAACTTCTCATTTTGCTATCTCTACTGGCATTATGGCTTTAGGAATGATGCTACCAGGTTTAATTAGCGGTTATCTGCAAAAAGCACTAGGTTATCCATTATTTTTTGTCTTGGTATGCTTGGTTACAATTCCTGGAATGATTGCTATCTTTTTTATTCCTTTAAAAGAAGAACCGAAGCGTCAAAATAATTAATATTATTACAGATAATGGTCTATGTCTTAGGAATAGATGGCGGCGGGAGCAAGACTGTTTGTATCTTGATGGATGATTTACATCAAGTGCTAGGTCGTGGTGAAGCTGGTTCATCTAACTATCAGAGTATAGGAATAGAAACAACTTTACAATCTATTCAATCAGCAATTCACAATGCTGTTGAGGCAGCAAGAATTACAAGTAACTTCAAGATTGACGCGATATGTTTGGGTTTAGCAGGTGTAGGACGTGCAGTAGATATTGAAGTAGTGAAAGGTTTACTTGAAGAGTTGCAGAATAACAAATCTCTTCCTATTAGCTGGGCATTACAGTCAGCGAATATTGTAATTTGTAATGATGCTTTAATTGCTTTAGTTGGTGGAATTGGTCAACCTGTAGGAATTGTGGTTGCAGTAGGTACTGGTTCGATAATTTTCGGACGAAATCATCAGGGAGATACTAAGCGAGTCGGCGGCTGGGGATATATTTTAGGAGATGAAGGTAGCGCTTATAAAATTGCGATCGCAGGTATGAATGCAGCATTAAAATCTTATGATGGACGAGAGATGTCAACGAGTTTGATAGAGGGTTTCAAACAGCATCTTGATTTGGAGAGTATAGAAGATTTAATAGAAGTAATATATCGGCGAGGATGGGGGGTTAAAAAAATCGCTGCTTTAGCACCAATTGTAGATTTGGCAGCAGCATCAGGTGATATAGTAGCGAATAATATAATTGATGATGCTGTAGAAGAGTTAGTAAAAGCTACATCTACAGTAATTGATGCAATTTTTAATGCTGACTCAGTTTTAGAAGTAGTTACAACAGGAAGTGTGTGGCAGGGTAGATGCAAGATCCAGGAAAGATTTGCAGCATCAATTGTTAAAATTTTTCCTGAAGTAAAGGTGATTTTTCCGAGGCATGAACCTGCTTATGGTGCTGCTTTGTTAGCGTTACAGACAACTCAAAATTGACGCGAAGAAAGCAATATATAAGTTTTCAGTCTGCAAATATGCGCTCTAAGAAAGTTACTATTTCAGACCAAGCTGCGGTACTAGCACTAGAATCATAACGATAACCGTCGTCGCGCATGAATGTATGTTCTGCTTCATATAAGAAAACTTGGTGAGGTATGTTAGCGCTCTTAATTGCTTTTATTATAGTTTGGCGATCGCTATCTGGTATATGAGGATCGAGAGTACCAAACACCATTAGCATCTCGCCTTTGATTTCACTCACCCTCTGGATTGTATCGGCTACCTCTTTACCCAATTTCCCACTGGGAATACCAGTCGGGTAACAGCAGACACAAGCCCGAATTTCGCTTTGAAATGCTGCACGGAAAGCTAAATGTCCACCAATACAAAAGCCGAGAGTGCCTATTTGATTTGGAGAAACCGCACTCTCTCTTTTCAGAAATTCAATCATAGCAAGGCAATCGGCATCATATTCAGCTACAGAGGTTCGACGCGCATCGTCATTTCCCCGCATCCTTCCCAAATCGTCTGGCTCTATTACTAAACCAACTGGCTCTATTCGGTGAAAAATTTCTGGGGCTGCTACTACATAGCCGTATCCTGCTAAGTAGTTAGCTAGACGAATCATTGCATCACCTAACTGATAAATATCACTATAAAAGACAATACCAGGGTATTTTCCGGCTGCTTTGGGAGCCGCAACATAAACACGCATTAAGCTGCCATCGACTCTTAATTCAACATTGCGCTTAGTAATTTGCACTTTTTTGTCTCCCTGTTACGCTTGCTGTCATTAGCTTCTACACTGTAGCGCCGCAGCATCCGGTTACTTTCAACCCACAATTTGGGGTTCTTTTACTATGACTGCGATCGCTTTAATACAGACATTATTTAGCTATGGTAGGCTAATAATAATATTGGGTGTGGCTCTTTTAAAAAGGCGCTTTTTATCTGAGTATTTAATAGCACCTTCTTTATCTTTACGTCTACTAGGTGAATTTTTCTCCCCACTTTCCTTTGGTTTTATTGTGCAAATCATTTAAAGCATCGGTTTTTATATATTCAGTACGTATATTATGATATTCTTTAGCTGCTTTTTCAAAATATTTATCAGCTTCAGTTGTATCACCCTTCCATAATTCATTTAATCCCCACCTTTGATATGTTATTCCAAGTTGGTCATACTTAAGATCACTTCCTCCCATCTTTTCTAAAGCAGAAATAGATTTACTAAAATATTCCCTACCTTCTAAATTCCTATCTACAAGAAAAAGAAATTCGGCATAATTTCGGTCTACTATAGTTTTGGTGATTTGATCGTCTTTAACTTTTTCTATAGCTTTCATATAGAATTTCTCGGCATTTAAAAAATTACGTGAGGATTGATTTGCATATGCTATGGCAGTTAAATCAACATAAGAGATAGCATCGTCTGGTATTTGTTCATAAAAGAACTATGCTTGCTGTAATAGAGATTTACTTTCTTGTTGAAGTACTGAAGAAACTTTGTAAAAATAGTCAGGGTTGCTTTTAATATAATCTTTGTGATAAGTAGCAATTTCTATATAGCTTTTTGTTAGTCTTCCTAAGACATCAGTCAATTGAAGACGCATATTTCTATATTTTTCATCTCTAGTTTTTGTTTCAGTATTTATAATTGCATAAACTGATAACAGGAAAGATAAAAAACTTATGCCTATAGTAATTATATCTTTAGTTTGTATTTTGTTATCCTCTCTTACTTGAGAAAGATACATTACATTGTTTAATGAAAACGTATTATTTCTGTTTACTATTACAGCATTTGCGGGTGATATAAAATATGTTTCTAAAGCTAAAATGCTTGCAAATATATAGAGTTTTGGTTGAAGTAACATTATTTTTTCCAGTATTTATTTTCTTATTTAGCTTATCAAAAATTCTCTGATCTTGTTATCCTAGAGAGCCAGTCCACTAAATATATGCTGAAAAAAGATTTATTTTGTTACATTTGGGTAGAGATGTAATTGATTGAAAAGAAAAACCCCGTAGACTGCTAATTACCAGTAATTAGTAGGACAATTTGTTCCAGTTTAAAGAGATTGGGAATCATGTTTTCCATTAAATCATCAGTGGCTTTACTCTGACTCAATAATTAGTAAAGGGGACAGATGACATTCGCTTGTGGCGAAGCACCCATCCCCGAATAGCTGCCCAGATGATTAACCTGGAATCTATAGTCCGGTATCTAATCATCCAAGTATCGTCCGAGATATATGGATTGTCACTGGGATAGATACTGATTTAGAAGATATCTACCAAAAGATGCGCTGTTGATTAACCCCTTCTTCCATCCCCCATCGCCAACAGCGCCGTCCCGTAAGCAGCTTCTGTGTATACTGACGCTACTACAGGAATCTGCAAATAACGCGCTCTAATCGCAGTCCAAGTGTCATTTGCAGCACCACCGCCAGCAGTATAAACACGACTTAACTTGTCTGCGCCCATTTGTTGTAATAATTCGTACCCTCGCGCTTCTATGCGGGCAATACTTTCTAACAAACCATGCAGAAATTCCCCTGGATTCTCTGGGCGTGGTTCCAAACGTGGGGCTAAATTGGGATCGTTAATGGGAAAGCGATCGCCTACCTTCAATAATGGATAATAATCTAACTCGCTGGTTTTTGATGCATCAATCTCCCGACTAAGGCTTTCTAACTCAGCGTTGGTGAAAAATTGCTTTAGTACTGCACCTCCAGTATTAGAAGCACCACCAGTCAGCCACAAATCCCCCAAACGATGGCTGTAAATCCCATATCTGGCATCTTCTACACGGGTACGACTTAATAACTTTAGTACCAACGTGGAACCAAGAGAAGTCACCGCTTCACCAGGTAATTTTGCTCCACTAGCGAGAAAAGCCGCAATACTATCAGTTGTACCTGCACATACCAGACAATCACGGCGTAAACCGAACTTATCCGCAATTTCAGGGCGCAATTCGGAAATGGGAGTACCAGGAGTTAAAACCTTGGGTAGCTGAATCGGTATTTGCAACTTCTCTAGCCATTCTGGGTATTTCAACTCTTCTACGTCATAACCCAGCTTTAAAGCATTATGGTAATCGCTAATACCCAACTGTCCATGTAGGAGAAACGCCAGCCAATCTGCTTGATGCAGGAAATATCTAGCTTCACTAAAAGAGGGTAATTGTCTCATCCACAAAAGTTTAGCTAGGCTAGAGGTGGCACTTAATACGGTATGATTAGGGGGTGCTATACTCCTCAAATGCTCTAGCACCAATGATCCCCGCGCATCGTTATATAATAATGGTGCATCTGTTGGGTTCCCAGCAGCATCAACCAGCAAGACTGTAGAAGAAGTCCCATTAATTGCGATCGCTCTAATTTTTCGCCGCAACTCTTCAGGTATTTGTTCCACCATCAGAAACAAAGCCTCCTGCCAGATTTTGGGCGTAACGGCGGCTGATGAGTCTTGGAAGGGATATCGCACCTCAGCCTGAATAGAAGAGGATTCCTCGTCAATCACCATACCGCGTGCGCCAGATGTGCCGAAGTCGATACCCAAATAAAAATTCATAATTTTTATAAATTTTTTTAATGCAGAATAAATAAAGACTACTGACTAATAACTGCTTTTGTTGCATCTTGTAACAAGATATTCCCCAATTCTGGCAAAACAAGGAAAAGTAGTAAACGAACTGTTCAAAATCTATTCAGGTTAGGAGGTTTTCAGCCATGCCTATCTTAGATACTCTGTATATCGCTCAGATATCTTCCATCTCGGATACTCAAGTCTACATCGCTCTAGTTGTGGCGCTGATTCCAGGAGTTCTAGCTTGGCGATTAGCCACAGAACTTTACAAATAACGCTTCGATGTGACACAGTTGAAAAGCTAATAATCCTGGCAGTACGGGGTGCAATTTCCTTTCTTCTTGTGGCTTTCTGCCATAAGTAGCTAGAAATTTTACACTTACGTAAGCCAGGTTATTTTTTAACTGGTACAACACTTGTAGCTATTTTAAAAAAATGAAGTAATATGACAGCTAAATCAAGCATTCAAGAGTGCTGAGTGCTGTTAGCGGTAGCGGGGCGTTTAGCCCGTGCTGAGTGCCCAGGAAAAAGTAATGAGTAAAAAGTAGTACTTATGAACCCTCCTACTATAAGCCGAGGCACTAGCTACTCTGAACTGATTTGATGCTGAGTGTGATTAGTGATTTTTTTACTCAGCACTCTTCATAGTGCTTCCCTTCACCAAGCGAGGTTATTTTTTAGCATCATGAACGCGATTCAACCCTCCAGACCACCGTTACAACCTATACAAAAACGCCGGGTCACTCCTCGACCAAAGCGGCATCTTCGTCAACGTTCTTACCAGGTGATGGCACTGGAAAGCACAGCCAAGATAGCGGTTAATCTTGTGATTACAGCCGTTGCCGGATCTGCTTTAGCACAACTTTTGCCTTATCATTGGTTACAGCAAGAAAAGTTGCGAGAAATTAGTACTGAAGTCAAATTGATGGAAGGACACGTCAATACTTTGCAGGCAGAATTTAGTCGTAACTTCGATCCTCAGCAAACTAAGAGCATTATGCAACAACAAGGATACCGATTCGATCCTAGCCAGCGGCGGATTGTGTTGATGAATCAGGATCGCCAAGAAGATCAACAAACAGAGTCATCACCTTAAGACAAGTAGGGAATTTGGGATTATTTAGGTTTCTTGTGATTACTAGCTACGGATAAACCGGGTGTTAATTTATATTATTGCTAATAAATAATGGTTAATAGCTAATTTTTGAATAGCTATGTAGTTGTCATCTATTAGTTATTAACGATACAGCGTCCCTCCAATTCCAATTCAAAATTAATCAATTATTTTGAATTTAGAATCCCCCAGAAGGACTAATCTACCAAATAGGACGCTCAGGATAATAACAAATCGTTTAACCAATTTTCGATTTGTAAACGCAAACGAGAACCAGTAACGTCCCTAGTTGTTTCGAGAGAGGGCAGTTGAGTGAGGGCGCGACGGTAATCAGCGATCGCACAATTCCAGTCACCCCAAAGATGGTAAGTTCTGCCGCGTTCAGCCCAGATATGACCTTCTAGTTGACCAAAAAACTGTGCTACCTCAAAATTCTCAATTGCCTCCTCATATTCCTTTAATTCACGCCAGGTAATGCCTCTGTTAATCCACGCCCGGACATGGCAAGGATTTAAATCAATCGCTCGATCGTAGTCGGTAAGTGCTGCTGCTAATTCTCCACAAGCCGCGTAGTAATTTGCGCGATTATTATAGGCACTAGCTAAATTAGGATTAAGCTTGAGGGCGGTGTTGTAATCATGAAGCGCTTTTGGTCTTTCACCACTTTGGAAATAGATCAGCCCCCGATTGTTGTAATCAACGGCATTGTGAGGATGGCGGTAAATTAGTTGGGTTAAAAGTGCGATCGCCTCAGTATAATCTCCTTGTTGTGCCGACTTCAAAGCAAAAGAGCGTAAGTAGTTATTTTCTAAAGTAGATGGGCTGCGATCGTTTTTCCTCTGCTCTTGGACTTTATTTGTATTATTTAAAACATATTGATATTGCTTACTTTGCTGGTCATCGTCAGCTAAAAATGAGTGAATATTCATCTTTCCCTGCCTGAAATCCCTGCTTTGTGAAATAAAATTCTAGTTTTTGATGGGTAGTGGTTTTACCACTGTCTCTATTCTTAAGGTATTTAGGGTTACAAAAAAGCCATCTAAAGAGAGAACTTAACCTAGCCGCACAAGAAAAATCTACGCCTTAAATAAACAATTGCTCCTCAAACCTAATCATGGATACTTGATCCCAGAGGTGAATTCCAGAAATAGCAGATGTCAATCTCAAATACTGGTCAAGTCGCTTCGCTCCAATTAAAAATTAAAAATTATTAATTAAAAATTGCAAGACGCTCGCGGACTCGCTTTAAGCGAAGCCATGCCGAAGGCTTTACGCTGCGCTATCAGTGGGGGCTTGTACCCAAAATTAATTAATTAAAAATTATTCTTCTTCTTAATTTTTAACTTTTAATTTTTAATTAAAAAAAGGTCAAGTAGTGAGAGCGACAAATTGGTAGAATGCCAACAAGCCGTTCTTTTAAAGATGAGAAAGAAGGTAGAGGGGCAGAGGGGAGATGAGGGAGCAGGGAGCAGGGGGAGCAGGGGAAGCAGGGGGAGAAAGAACTAATGCCCAATGCCCAATGCCCAATTCTCAATGCCCAATGCCCAATGCCCAATGCCCCAGTATCTAGATTTAATTTTTAAGTTTTGAGAAATTTTCTGATGACAACTGCAATTTCCTATCCCAATGCGCCTGATTTAGCAACCGATGACTACATTGTTATCGGCTTGGCAACCTGCTTCGTCAAAGAAGATGGAGAAGTTTATCAAATCGAAGTTATAGAACCGATTCCCTCTGCGGCTTTGGAAGCGCTTTTAAAGGGCATTCCTACTTCCTATAAGCTGGCTCATGCAACAACTTTGGGATCTGTGTTAGATGGCGATTCACAACTGCTACCAGATGGCTTTCCAGAGTCGGCTCAGTTTGGAGAAGAATTTGTGCCACGAGCATTTGCAGTAGCTCGTACCTACAAGCGTCGTGAATCTGCAAAATCCCTGATTCCATTAGGTACAAACTATACTGAATTTAAGTATTCCATTGAGCGCAAACGGGTGCTAAATGCCGCTAGAGTTGTAACGAAAGAAGATAACGTTAAACAGCATTCTCACACTCACAAAGTTCTTTAAGAAATTATGCTCAAACTTTACGGCGGCGCTCGGAGTCGAGCCTCAATTGTTCAATGGTATTTAGAGGAAATCCAAGTTCCTTACGAATTCGTCAAACTCGATATGCAAGCGGGTGAACACCTCAAGCCTGAATATTTGGCGATTAACCCAGTTGGTAAAGTTCCAGCAATTGTTGATGGGGATTTTCAGCTTTGGGAATCTGGAGCAATTTTGCTGTATCTTGCCGAGAAGTACAGTAAAAGTCCACTTTCACTAGAGGAACGTGCTGTATTTTCCCAGTGGGTATTGTTTGGAAATTCTACCCTAGCTACAGGGATTTTTGTAGAAGCAAATCGGGAGCGAGAAATGCCCCGCTTGTTGACTCCGTTAAATGAAATTTTCAGTAAGCAGCCTTTTTTGCTGGGTAATGAGTTCACTGTTGCTGATGTGGGAGTGGGTTCTATTCTGAGTTATATTCCCATCATGCTGAAGCTAGACCTCAGCCCTTACCCAGAGGTGTTGAACTATATCAAGCAGTTATCTGAGCGTCCGGCATTTCAAAAAAGTATTGGCGGAGGGGCTTAGAGGTTGAATGAACAAGTATTTTGCTGTGACTAAAGTCACTTTGATCCCCCCTAACCCCCCTTAAAAAGGGGGGAATCGGAATCAAAATCCCCTTTTTTAAGAGGGATTTAGGAGGATCTAGAACTTTTGATACCAAACAAGAGGACTTTTCAAACATCCTCTTAGAATAATTCGTAATTCGTAATTCGTAATTAAGAATTCAATTACGAATTACGAATTTTTTAGCGATAATTTGTAAATTGTAAAGCTACCGGGTAGTCTTCTTGTTTTAGTCGCTGCATAACTTCTTGTAAGTCATCTTTAGATTTGGCAGAAACCCGCACAGCATCCCCTTGGATTGAGGCTTGTACTTTTTTGAATTCGTCCCGAATCAATTTGGAAATTTGTTTGGCGATTTCTTGACTTATGCCTTTTTTGAGTTTGATTTCTTGACGCACGCGATTACCGCTAGCTGATTCAACTTTGCCAAAATCAAAAATTTTCTGGGAAAGGTTACGCTTGGCGGCTTTTTCTCGCAGGACGGTGTGTACAGAATCTAAGGTAAACTCACTGTCAGTACTAACGTTAATGCTTTCTTCGACCAACTCAACAGTAGTTTCAGTGTCTTTGAGGTCGTAACGACCTTTGATGTCTCGGATAACTTGATCGACTGCGTTAACTAACTCTTGTCGGTCAAAGTCGCTCACAATGTCAAAGGAAAATGTAGAAGCCATAAAACATTTTGGATATTGGGAATTGGGAATTGGGAATTGGGGATTGGGAATTGGGAATTGGGAATTGGGAATTGGGAATTGGGCATGGGGTATTAGTTCTTTCTCCCCCTGCTCCCCCTGCTTCCCCTGCTCCCCCTGCCCCCTTGCTTCTTCCCCATCCCCCACTTAATTAGTAGCTTGGATGATGCTCAAGAAGATAAGAGTGATAGAGCTAACTATGCCAGTAGCAAACATGAGCGATCGCAAAAGGGGTATATTCAAAATATAAAAAATTGAGTATAGCAAACGAGCCACCACAAAGGCGATCGCAGCTATTTGCGCTGTAGAAGAATTTACACCAGTTACATAAGCCATTAATGCGGCTGCGGCAAATACCATAAAGGCTTCAAAGGTGTTCTGATGCGCCCAAGTAGCTCGTTGGGCATAAGGCGGCAATTTATCAACCATCGCACGAGGAGTAGCAAGCATTTCCTTGCCAATCCGCACACGGGCATAAGCTACTACCAAAAATGGCAGGTAAATCAGAACGACAGCAGCAGCGATCGAGTACAAAAAAATTATCATTACTTATTGTTGTTGGTTATCAGTCATAGTCATCAGTCATTAGTCATGAGTCAAATACAAATGACAAAAGACAAATGACAAATGACTAATCAAAGT
This sequence comes from Nostoc sp. KVJ3, assembly GCF_026127265.1. Lineage (GTDB taxonomy): Bacteria > Cyanobacteriota > Cyanobacteriia > Cyanobacteriales > Nostocaceae > Nostoc. Next base: position 4,017,899 of record NZ_WWFG01000001.1, on the reverse strand, counting down.
AGAAAAGCGTTACCACTTTTCTTTGTTCTTCTGCATCTTGACAAGTTTGCAACAATGTGCGGCTGTCGTGAAACGCAAAACAGATCAGTTGCTGGCAACGGGAGACAATTTCCTTGTTGCACAGATAACTAGCTTCAGCAAGAGACAGATTATCATTACTGGGATTTTCCACTAAATGCATTACCTGTTCTAGTTGCTGGCGCGATTCCAAAGGCTGGCGTTCCAGGCTTTGGGGTAAAATCACCGTCAACAAATTTGCATCAGCCCGCGTTGCTCCCTTGATGGCTGCTGAATTTGTACCTGTAGCACCAGAAGTAATGATGCGATTACCCGATAAAACTAGGGCATAAGTCATCATTTCAATAAGATTCTGATGCGTAATCGGAACGTGACGAGAACCCAACAAGGCGATTTTTTTGGAACCCGTTTGCTGGATTGTGGCCAGTTCTTGCGCTAATGTATCGAGTTTAATAAGGTCTGTTGATTGGCTCAAAGATAGATATAATCCGATTAAACAACCCAGATATTTTACCAAACAGCGTGTAGATGCGAGGAAAACTTGAGTTAGAGATTGCTACAATTTTTCGACTCTTTGGTTCAATAACTCGATTGTTTGGTTACACCAAGCTAGCCAATTTGTCTCATAAGTAATGCCATTTAGGAGAGTCAAGTACTGAAATTTGGCTGCTTCTGGTAATTCTTGTAAGTTTTTAAAGTAACCTTGCTCTAATTCTTTATACGTAGACAATTTTTCTAGATGGGCTTTTTGGTGATGTTCTAGCTCTGCCAAGATAATTTGCTTAGGAACAATCTGACCAGCAAAAATTTTCACCAGTAAATCATCTTTAATCGGTGTGGGTTCACAAGGTTGAGCAATCCACTCTTGAAGTTGCTGTTGTCCCAAGTCTGTAACGCTATAGAGCCTTTTATCTGGCCGTCCTGTTTGGAGAATTGTCTCAGAACTTATCCATCCTTGATCTTCTAGCTTCGACAACTCTCGATAAATCTGCTGGTGACTTGCTGACCAGAAAAAGCCTACAGAACCATCGAATCGTTTTGCTAAATCATACCCACTACAGGGTGCATCAACCAGAGCAGATAATATTGCGTGTGCTAATGCCATAATTTTTAGTTCACTACTTGACTTATGCAATTAGTTGCATAACAATATTATTATGCAACTAATTGCATATTAACTTAAGCAACAAGGAGCCAGAGATGCCTCAAGTAATACCAGGACGATTTACTGCCGAGATTGATGAACCCTTTGTTGTGTTTCTAATTGGGATGCGAGTTAATAAATTATTCGCTTTTTCCAAATGGGTTCCTACAGCCAGGGCAATGTCGCCCATGCTACAAAACCTTAATCAGAATCCTGAAAAAGGTTTTTTAGGAGGAGAAACTTTTGTTTACTGGCGAGGGGTAGGACTGATTCAGTATTGGCGATCGTTCGAGGATTTGGAGCGTTTTGCTAGAAATCCAGCCGATGCACATTTAAAAGCTTGGCAAAGGTTTAATCAAGCCATTGGTGCTGATGGCAGTGTTGGCATTTGGCACGAAACTTATTTAATAGAACCGGGAAGATATAAGGCCATTTACGGCAATATGCCTGTTTTTGGATTAGCTGCTGCAACTAAGCACGTCCCAGCTATGGGGCGGAAGGAAACAGCACGCCGTCCCCTGGGAGGTGACGGCGAACCAGCTGTACCCTCAGCAGTCATACAGCTACCTAACTGATAACTGAGCATTGATGCTCTTAATTGTTCACGTCGATGAATCTAAGACAATGCTGCTGCGGGAGTTAAACCCAGTTTCGATAACAAGCGGTCAATGTCAAAATGCTCAGACATTAACTGGCGAATGCAGTGAACCTTAATCGGTTCGTGTAGGCGGACTTGTCCGAAAGTGCGGTTAATAATTTCGACAGTGGTGAGGGTGTCTAAGTCAACAGATAAAATGGGGATTTCTAGTTCTTCAGCGCGACTGAGAATGAACGGCGGCGGGGGTAGTTGCCCGGTGAGAATTAAACATTGGGTAGATGTTTCTAAAGCCGCTTGCTGAATTTCGACGCGATCGCCTCCGGTTACAACTGCCATATTTCGGCGTTTGCGGAAATACTTGACAGCAGAGTTGACATTCATTGCTCCAATTGCCAGACTTTCCACCAATAAATCCATGCGATCGTTGCGACAGAGAACGTCAGCCTTTAACTGTTTCACCAGTTCACCAACACTGATACTACGGAGCAAATCGCTATTCGGCAGCATTGCTAGCACGGGAATCCCTTGCTGTTCCAAAAATGGACGCAAGAGAGTGTCAACCGCTTCTAATTGGGTGACAGGGATATCATTGATCACAACTCCCATCAAGCGATCGCCCACACGTCCTTTAGCAGCCAATAGCGCCTCAACCGAAACCAACGATTTATAGCGGCTTACCAACAGCACGCCAGCATCCAATACTTCAGCCATTTGCAGCAAAGACAAGTCAAACAAATTGCCTTCAGAAAAATCACCAGGCCCCTCCAGCAATACCAAATCTCCTTGAGACATTTGTAAATATTGCTGCATTAGGGACTGCTGATAATCGGTTTTGTCTTCCCCTCGTAAGCGCTTTTGCACATTGAGTTCATCCAAAGCCAGCATTGTAGGTGCAACACGGTTTTCCGGCAAATTGAGGCTAAGAGCGATGAATTGGACATCCTCCTCAATTACGGTTCCACTAGAGGAATTTAGACACGTACCAAGCGGTTTACCGTAGGTAATATCCAGTCCTTTTTGCTGTAGCTGATGAGACAAACCCAGAACAGTTGCAGATTTACCGCTATAAGTCTCGGTTGAGCCAATCAGCAAATATTTAGGGGATTTTGGCACACATGCACTCCTAATTTCAAAATTCAGAAGAACCCAGCGAGGTGTTTCCTAATTCTAGTTCCTTCTGGCAAAAGCCTCTCGCTCTCACAAATTAAGGTTTCCCATAATTACCTTCTGAATCAGCAGGTGTACACGAACTTGCTACCATTGCGTTATCCGCTTTTTTGATCGGGATAAATTTTGTTTGATATGGAACTTACGCAAAATTACACGCGGTAGGGGCAATTCATGAATTGCTCCTACCTAAAAATAAGGGTTTTGGCTAAAGTTTTCCGTAAGTCAGACGATCAATATATTTTTTAATTACTTTTATCAGGAAATACTTCTAAGTGTAGATGACTAGGTAATAGGGAAAGAGGTAATTCTGAAGGAGTTGATTTTCTCTGACTCACTAGGAGATTATGTGATGAAAACCAGAAAACTAGGGAAACTTGGGTTAGAAGTTTCAACTATTGGACTTGGTTGCATGGGAATGTCCGAGTTTTATAGTGGTCGTGATGAAATTGAGGCGATCGCAACAATTCATCGAGCATTGGAACTTGGAGTTAATTTTCTTGATACTGCTGATATGTATGGGCCTTTTACTAATGAGCAATTAGTAGGCAAAGCCATTAGAGATCGCCGAGATCAAGTAGTATTAGCAACCAAATTTGGCAATGTCCGCACTGAAGATGGTGGTTTTAAAGGAGTTAATGGCAAACCCGAATATGTCCATCAAGCTTGTGATGCCTCACTCAAACGTTTGGGAGTGGAAGTAATTGACCTGTATTATCAACATCGGGTAGATACAACCGTACCCATTGAGGATACTGTAGGAGCAATGGCAGAGTTAGTAAAGCTGGGAAAAGTGCGTTATTTAGGACTTTCAGAGGCTGCTCCGGCGACAATTCGGCGGGCTGTGGCAGTCCACCCCATTGCGGCACTGCAAACAGAATACTCGCTTTGGAGTCGAGAGCCAGAGGATGAAATTTTACCTACTGTGCGGGAATTAGGAATTGGGTTTGTTGCCTATAGTCCATTAGGAAGAGGGTTTTTATCAGGAGCGATCGCTAGCCCTGACGATCTAGCACCTGATGACTATCGCCGAAATGCCCCTCGCTTTCAAGGGGAGAATTTTTATAAGAACCTGCAATTAGTCGAGCAAGTGAAAGCGATCGCCACCGAAAAAGGAGTAACCGCTAGTCAGCTTGCATTAGCATGGCTATTGGCTCAAGGAGAAGATATTGTCCCCATTCCTGGTACAAAACGCCGTACCTACTTAGAAGAGAATATTGCAACTAGCGAAATTACTCTGACTGAACAAGAGTTGAATCGACTGGAAGCAGTTGCACCCAAAGGTGTAGCAGCAGGTGAACGCTACCCTGACATGAGTACTGTTAACCGTTGATCTCTTAACCAAGTGTAACCAGATTTGTGTTGATTGTTCCCAGTAGTGCGATGTCTACGACGAGCTATTTGGTGTCGCAGGTGAAAAGCATTCATTCAAGATTTTTCTCAAAAGCCCAAAACCTGCATTGATTTTTCAAGTACTTCTTTGGGGCGGAATGGTTTAGTTAGATATAAATCTGCACCGACCTCAATTCCTTTTTGTTTATCAAATTCCTGTCCCTTAGCTGTCAATATCACAATGTAGATATCAGTCATTTGCAAGTCGTGTTTAACAATGTGGCAGACTTGCAAACCGTTCATTTTAGGCATCATCACATCAAGAAAAACTAGATTTGGTTTTTCAGCTTTAATAGTTTCAAGAGCTTCTTCTCCATTTCTAGCAGTTAGAAGTTCAACACCCTCGTCTTCTAATGCTTCTAAGGCTTGTTCCATCAAAATCAAGATATTGGGTTCATCGTCAACAATCAAAATTTTCTGGGTCATAGGGATTGGGGATTGGGGACTGGGGATTGGGGATTGGGAATTGGGAATTGGGAATTGGGGATTGGGAATTGGGAATTGGGAATTGGGGATTGGGAATTGGGAATTGGGGATTGGGAATTGGGAATTGGGCATTGCGAATTATTTTTCTATTAGCTAGTCCCTAGTCCCCAGTCCCTATGACCCAGTCCCCTTGTCCCCAATCCCCAGTCCCACCAATTACTGATCGGACAGCATAATAAAGAATACATTTTCCAATTCCTTTTCAAAGCGTAGGGTTTTCACCAAATCGGCTTCTTGAGAAAAGATAGAATCGATGATGATCATGTCAGGTTTGGCTGACAAAGCTTTATTGATGCATTCTTGCGGATTGGAGGCTTCAATCACGTTGTATCCTTGAGCTTGCAGTACATCCGATAGGGTTTTTAAGGCTGATGCATTTTTATCTACAACTAATACCTTTTTACTAGAAGTACCCTGATAAAGTAGTGAGCCTATTTCGTTGAGAAGTTTCTCTGTGTTAATGGGCTTAGTGAGATAGCGATCAATACCAATATGGTAGCCCCGTTCTTTGTTTTCAATAATTGACAAAATAATGATCGGGATGTCTGCGGTCTGAGGATCATTTTTGAGAACGGCTGCCACATCAAAACCATTGATTTGGGGCATCATTACGTCCAAGAGAATCAGATCGGGACGGGCTGTTTTGATTTGATGAATTGCATCTACGCCGTCTTTTCCTTCCCGAACATTGTAGCCTTCGTTTTCCAGTTGTTGACGAAGCAATTCCCGAATGTTAGCGTCATCATCTACAACCAAAATGGTTTTACGGTTTTCGTTCAGCACAGTTTTTGTGGTGATGACGTGTTCTTTAAGTTGTTTGACTAGGGTATCCAAATTCAGATTAGCAGTGGTTTTTGAATCGCTGGCGTAGGTGGGAATGATGAAGGAGAATATGCTACCGTCCCCTGGTTCACTTTCGACCCAGATTCTACCACCGTGATGATCGACGATTTGTTTACAGATGGGCAGTCCTAACCCAGTGCCTTTGGGTTTGTCGGTGAGGGTGTCGCCAACTTGCCGGAATTTCTCGAACACTTTTGGCTGATCTTCAGGTGCAATACCAATACCTGTATCGATGATGCTGATACAAACACCTTCGTCTTCTTGTTTGACGCGGCACGTGACACAGCCAGATTCGGTAAATTTAACGGCATTGGAAATCAGATTGATTAAAACTTGCAGTAAACGATTGCGATCGCCTATTATCTGAGGCAATCCAGGTTCAATCTCGCTGACTAACTGCAAGCCATTGGTTTCAAACAATCCGGCGGTAGAATTGGCTGCCCAATGGATTAATTCACTGGGATCGAGGGGCTGCATCTGCCATTCCACCTTACCTGCTTCCATCTTGGCAATATCTAGGACATCGTTAATCAAAGACGTGAGGCGTTCTGCTTCCGACACAATAATGTTGAGATTGTCACCTACCCGCTTGATGGTTTTCTGAAGCTTGCGGTCTTCAGTAGAAATTATTGGGAATACATCGGTTTCTAGCTTTTCTTTAATGATCGATGCAAAACCAAGAACAGAAGTTAGTGGTGTTCGCAGTTCGTGGGAAACCGTTGAGATGAAGTCGGTCTTCATCTTGTCAATCTCTTTTTCTGCCGTCACATCCCGAATCAGCAACGCTGAACCGAAGCAAGCAAGAGGTTCTCGATCTACCGTCTTTTTGAAAATGGCGGTCGCCACTGCCTGACCAATGCGTTCCTTTGTCAGTGCAACTTCGGCAGAAAATACCTCTCCAGGATGGGACTGAGTTCGTGTAACCAGGTCTGCTAAACCAGATATCGGGAGTTCTAAGTAGTGACCATTGACGATGGTAGCTGTCAATTCATACATACCTAAAAAGGCAGGATTGAAGTGGGTAATTTGTCCTGCGGTGTCTACCACTAACAAACCATCTGCTAAGTTATCTAAAATGGCATTTAATCCCTGGGCTTCTGCTAAGGTATTTTGCAGGGCAGCTGTCCGCTCTATAACTCTGGCTTCCAGTTTTTGATTCAGTTGCCGCAGAGCGATTTCTGCTTCTTTGCGTGCAGTGATATCGGTATTAATTTCCAGCACCGCGCAGGGCTGACCATCCATGTCTCGTTGCAGAGTCCATCGGCTCTGGACGATAATCAGTTTGCTATCATGGGTGAGATGTTGCACTTCTCCTTCCCAATTACCTTGCTCTAATAACTCTGCGATGATTTCTGCTTTTGGTTTGGGAAAGGTTTTTTTGATAAATGTGTGAATGCATTGGTCTTTCACTTCTTCACGCGTCCAACCGTAGAGTCTTTCGGCACCCTGATTCCAGTGAGAGATTTTGTCGCTCATGTCGCGGACGATGATGGCATCGCTGGAATGATTCAACATATCTAATAAACGTTGATTTTCGGCTTCTGCTAATTTGCGATCTTGAATATCAGTGCAGGTGCCAATCCATTCTCGGATGCTACCGTCTTCTTCAAAGACGGGGGCACCGCAGACACCAAAGTGGCGGTAGCTGCCATCCTTGCCACGCAGCCGGTATTCGGTTTGATAGAGGCTTTGATTCATCGCCACAGCATTACTCCAGGCAAGGGCTGTACGATCGCGATCGTCAGGATGAATGGCATCAATCCAGCCCCAGTCCTGAACTTCGGCTTCACTCTGTCCAGAGTACGCCATCCAGGTGAGCATTTCACTGCTCACAGCCAGTCCATCAGGGGTAGCCACCCAGACAAGTTGTGAGGTCGCAGTCACCAGAGAGCGAAACCGTTCTTCGCTCCGTTGCAGAGTTTGTTCTCCTAGCTTGCGATCGTGAATATCAGTGCAAGTGCCAACCCACTCTCGAATGCTGCCATCTGCTTCCAAAACAGGAACTCCATTGCCAAAAAAGTGGCGGTAGCTGCCGTCTTTGCCACGCAACCGATATTCAATTTGATAAAGACTCCGGTTAGCCACAGCAGCACTCCAAACTTCAGCACTGCGGGCACGGTCATCGGGATGTATGACATCCAACCAGCCCCAGCCTAACATTTCGGCTGCACTCTGACCTGTATATGCTTCCCAGCCGACTATTTCAGCGTTAACCATTCCTTCCGGCGATGCCGTCCAGACCATTTGGGAAGTGGCAGTTACTAATGAGAGATACCGTTGCTCGATATACTGCTTTTGGGCTTCTGCCACCTTGCGATCGTGAATATCAGTGCAGGTGCCAATCCACTCCCGAACACTGCCGTCTTCTTCTAGGACGGGGGTACCACAGATAGAAAAGTGGCGGTAGTTGCCATCTTTGCCACGAATTCGGTATTCAATTTGATACATCCTCTGGTTTGCCACGGCTGCATTCCAGGCTTCTCCAGTGTAGGCGCGATCGTCAGGATGAACAGCATCAATCCAGCCCCCATTTTCCGCTTCCGCTAGACTTTGACCTGTATAGGCTATCCAACTTGTCAGTTCAAAGCAAATTCCATCTGGTCTACATACCCAGACAATTTGTGTAGTCGCGGTTATTAAAGAGCGATATCGGGCTTCACTTTGTTTCAGGATTTGTTCAGTATGTTCACGTTCCTGTTGAGCGCGTCGAAGGTCGCTGATATCTTCCACATTAGACCAGATCATTCGTTCACCTTGTTTTTCAATTATCAGACTGGAGATTCTCACCGGGACTAGATGCCCATCTTTGTGGATTAACTCCTTCTCATAAGGGCCATAGCGACCAGTTTGTTCTAGGTTTTTTAAGATAGCTTGGTCAGCAACGGTATATTTTTCAGGAGTAATTTGCCAATAGCTGAGATTTAGGGTTTCTGGAACAGTGCGCCCCAAAATGGCAGCATAAGCCAGGTTTAAATGAATTAGTGTCCCATCTGTTCGGCATAGTGTTAACCCAACAAGACATTGTTCAAATAGCTGACCATTGTATTCATCAAATTGCTTAAACATCGTTGAGATTTTTCTAGTGGTGTACTTAGATAGGGTTAGAACAAGAGAACCAAGACAACAAAGTGGCGTAAAGCTTTAATGAAATTGGCTGGCGTTGGAATATCTGATAAATTTCATCGGCTGATGCAGCATCAACACCGGGACTGTGTTGTGAAAGTCGCTCGATCAAATGAGTATGACGGATCAGCAAATCTGTTGGTTTGAGCATTGGAGCTGCTGATGGAATGAAGCCGTCGGCATCGGGTATATGGGATAATTCTGTTGTGGAAGTTGGCGAGGCAGAGGTGTAATTTTGTTCTTCAGTAGCGTCCACTACTGCACAATTTAAAGGAATCTGAATCCAGAATTCTGTGCCTTCGTCTGGCTGAGAACGACACTTGAGCATTCCTCCATGTTTGTCTACAACAATTTGGTAGCTGATTGCCATGCCTAACCCGGTTCCCTTACCAACTTCTTTTGTGGTGAAGAAGGGATCGTAAATGCGTCGGATGACTTCCTCCTTCATCCCTGGCCCATTGTCTGCAATGCGAATCACAACCCACTGGCGATCGACAACTTGGGTACGAATAGTAATTTGAGGATTGGGGAGTGGAGAGTAGGGAGATGGGGGGACAAGAAGATGAGGTGAAGGAAGATTTTTCCATTCTCCATTGCCCATTGTCTCCTCTAAGGCATCAATGGCATTTGCTAGGATGTTCATAAACACCTGATTCAACTGTCCGGGATAGCATTCAATTAGGGGAAGTTTTGCATAATCTTTAACGATTTCAATTGCCGGACGGCGAATATCTGCTTTCAGGCGATGGTGAAGAATCATTAGGGTTCCGTCAATCCCATCATGGATGTTGACGGCTTTCATTTCCGCTTCGTCATGGCGGGAGAAGTTTTTTAGGGATTGGACAATTTCGACGATGCGACTTGTGCCCAGTTTCATCGAATCTAGCAGTTTGGGGAGATCCTCCATGATAAATTCCAGGTCTATATTGTCTAACTCTGATTCCAACTCTGGAGGAACAACAGGTAGGGATTTCTGATACTTTTGCAATAGGTGTAACAAGTCTTGGGCGTATTCAGCAACATATCTTAAATTGCCGCAAATAAAATTAACCGGGTTATTGATTTCGTGGGCAACTCCGGCAATGAGTTGTCCGAGACTAGACATTTTTTCGCTTTGGATTAACTGAGTTTGAGCTAATTGCAATTCATGAAGAGCTTTCTGAAGCTTCTGTGTTTGAGCTTTCGCCTGGAGAGCTGCTTGAGTGCTTCGCTCGTAAAGCAAAGCTTTGTCAATGGCGATCGCACTTTGAGAGGCAAAGATACTCACAAGCTTGAGGTGTTCGGCTTTGTATGATTCGCTTTTTGATGTCCCAATAGCGATCGCTCCAAGTACCCGCTCCTTGGCTCGTAACGGTACGCAAATCATGGCACTAAGGTTTGTTTCCCCCTCTAATCGAGGATCGCCTTGCACATCATTGATCAGTTCAGCCCGGTTGGATTGGATAATGTTGCCAATAATTCCCTTACCTGGTTCCGGCTGACTGTCGTCAAAAAACACTCCAAATTCGGCGATGATTTCAAATGGAGTTCCATCTGAACTCAGGAGCAAAATTATCCCGGCAGACGATTCAATTAATCGACTTAATTCCTGAAGCACAAGTTGAGCAATCTGTCGTGTATCTAAACTTGTTGTGAGTTGAGTCGAGATATCCTCAAATAAATCAATTTCCTGATATCGTTCAAGCAATTCTATGGCCAGTACTTTCTTCTCAGCTTCTTGCTTGGCAAGCAATGAAAGCAAGGTTGCAAGTAGAGTTGCCTGTTCTCCCCCAACAACCCAACCGATGATTTCTCCTGACACATCAATTGCATATCGATTTTTTGCAGTTTGCTCCCCAATACTAATTAGTTTCGTGCCATCTACCAGTTCAATATCAATCGCAATGTTCAACTGGTAGACTAAGTTGTGAAGGAGAGATGGAAACTCTTTTTTGTTGAGAATCTTTCTGAGGCTAACTGCGGGCATAAAACACCTCATAAGTAGCAGGTTGCAAATTGACTGCATTCAAGCTAACCGAGTGATTAATTTTATCTGTCACCTCTGCTGCCAAGTTTCCCAAAATGGGGATTTTCTCACTTTGTACCAGTTCCATTGGCGCAGTCTCTCGGATAGAAGAGAAACCTAGACTGTATTGCAACCTCCTGCCTTCTTCACTGTCGCTATCCGTACACCTTCCCTGCGGGACACTCCACGAACGGATAAACAAGCTATGCCGAGCATCTCCAAAAAAGAGAGGAATTGTCATAAAAATCTAGGGATATAATAATTTGCTAATTAAGACTAGCTTTCCCAAAAACATTGGCGATATAACAGCGAAGTTGAACGGTAGTAAATACCTTGAAAATCCTTACCAGAGGTATCCTTCCGTTCGTGTAACTCTCTTATTCTTTGATGAAACGCCCTAAAAATAACTATAAATAAAGCTTAAACAATTTAGTCCAAGCATAGATTTAAATCTATGACAAATTGATATCTCTTGGACTAGAATAATTTCCCCTCTAGGAAAACATAAAAAAGTACGAAAATAAGTTGCGATCGCAGCTTCTTTTCGTACTTTTTAAAAGTATTTAGATCGGTGGTGCTTCAGCTAGATCCGAGAGTAACGAAAACGAAGTCTGAGTAACCGAAGCCAGCGTAACCACATTTGTGCTGGTTGTTCAAAAAAGGTGAAAATATCACCGAAACCTAAATTAGTTTTGTGATGATGTAACCAGTGTCTCTCAGGAGTAGTAATAAATAGAATTTGACATAAAATATTTATCGGCTTTGGAGTTTGCCAACCCAGTACACTTATGTGTCTCCACCATACATGAAACTGACCAAACAGTAATCCAAAGATCACGCCAATGGGAGAAAAAGACCACAAGACTACTGCTATGAGTACATAAGGCAAAGCTCCCAAGATCCCATCTAAAAGAACCTGGGGATTAAAAGTCAAAATAGCGTAGTGGCGGAAGTCCTTCTTCCAGGAGTGGTGCGTTTTTAAATGAAGGCTACCAAAAACGTGCTCGGGTACGTGGTAAACGAATGTAGATAAAAAATCACCAAAAAATAGTAATAACCAAGCAACAGCGATAGCCTCAAGCATTTGTACTCCTCAAGAATAGTTAAGAAAACTCCACAGAAAATATGCAAATGTCATGCTGTCGGCGTAGACACCTCATTTTGGGCTATGCAAGTAGCATCTGTGCGTCTCATGGGTCTACGCTCCAGTAAATTGGGCTTGGAGCATAGGTAATTGGATCAGTTGCAGTTTCATGAATTTCCGCTCCTTAATGCAGTAAACAGCAACTTGTAAGAACCTCCAATTTAACTTCTAGCTCTGAGTTAATGGTAGAAATACACCTAAAACCCGATGGGAATACAGTATTTTACCATAGTTACTACACAATCTTCTTACTAAGGCATACAGCGTAGGCAAAGATTGAGTTAAAGTTAGTACAAATTTAGGTTAAGGCTTTCTTCCATCTTGTTAATTTTAAATTGATTCCAATTAACAAGACTGAGTGTAAGTTTCGCCGCAAGTTTTCTAGACTTATTAAGGTCGCTGAAGTTTGTTAAGCGCGATGCTTAATTTATTCGCAAATTCATGCGGTTTATAGAGTTTATAGATAAAACAAAACCCTGTCGAGGGTTGTCTATTATTTTATTGAAATAGAATTCAGGAGTCAGAATTGAGTTAGGTATTCTGACCGAAAAAGCAGAGTTCGGTGTGAGAGCTACTTCGATACTTCGGCACGTGACACAGTAGCTTGTCGTTGGCGCAACCTAGTACCGCAGGGCGGAATTAAAAATTAAAAATTAAAAATTAAAAATTAAAAACGAATACAGTATGAGGGTTTCATTGATTTGGAATGGGTGCTTTATTTCCGCCGCACTGTAGCTGTTGATTTTGATGGAATTTGTTTTTTTGGTTAATGCTATTTTTGTGTAATTGCGAGCAAAGCGTTGCAATACCAGGCGATTGCAACCGCAATGACATATATTTTGCATGACTTTTTAACTCCTAAAAAGGCACAGAGTCAACAGCCTAGGCGCAACCTCTTATAGAGAAGGGTCAAAGTATTAATTCTGACTTCTGAATAATTCTGAATTCTTCTGCAAATGCTTAGGACAAGCTCTTCTGGACTGGGACTCAGTTAGACTTGGCATGAAAAGTCTGGTCAAGGCAAGGCTTGAATGAGTTCCCGAATTACATCTATTATTGGTCTGCCTGTCTGTTCACAATACTTTTCAAGGTTTTGGGCTTCATCTGATGTCAAGTTTAAGGTAATTCGCTTTAACGCCCTTTTTTTAGTGGAGGTTGCCAAACGGGGAAATTTAAGTGCAGCAGTTTTATTCATTGATTGATAGTCTAGATATATACAAACTTTCTTTATCAAGATTGCCAATTTGGAACTGTCTTTACCAGTGAACATCAGGATTTTGAGATTGAACTTAAGCTTTATACCCAAATATATTACTGAGAAGCCAAAGTAGTAAATAATTGGCAAACACTTAATTTATCTGCCATTAGCTTCCTCGCAATAAAAAAACTATAGTTATGTTTATTTACACCCACCTACTTATTTATGTCAGCAATGCTCCACAAACTAGATTGTCGTTGAGCAAGCGATATTGAATTACCAAGACAGGTATAGCAGTCCTAAATGAGTCGTGAAAAATATAAATAAGGAAACGAACCGCCAAGTACGCCAAGGACGCAAAGAGAAGAAAGAAGAAAGAGATATGTAATTTTCACAAATGATTTAGGATTGCTATAGATTACCAAAGATGGTTTTTATCAGTGAATATTTTTGGAATATATGTGTTTTAAATCCCCTGCAATATGAGATTATTCATTTGTTATGGTTATCACATCATATCTATAGCAATTTAGTAAATAATTCCTTTGAGTCAAAGGTGATTATATGAATAGTGAGTTAATACATGACTTTACAGAATTGGAGACGCAAGCGTGGTGTTGCACTTACTACTAAGGGGTTACAAAAAATTAAAGAAGCAAAGTATCAGTCAGAAGCGAAAGAAAATTTTGGAAACAGGTATACCCTTGAAGAAATGAGTGCCCGCTCCGGGTTATATTCCGCTACTATCTCAAAAGTATTAAATCGGGAAGGAGGAGTTGACAAACAGACTATTGAAAAGCTTTTCTCGGCTTTTCAATTAAAAATAGATAAAAATGACTATTTAAGCTCAAATAATCGTCTAGATTTGGGAGAAGCTATTTTTAACTCAGTTTTTTATGGACGTACAGAAGAACTAACTACGCTAGAGAAATGGATTCTCAATGAACACTGCCGATTGATTACACTATTAGGAATAGGAGGGATTGGGAAAACAACACTGTCTGTAAAGCTTGCTCAACAGATTCAAGACAACTTTGAGTATGTGATCTGGCGATCGCTACGAGAAGCCCCACCTGTTAAAATTATTCTCAGTAACCTCATCCAATTTCTATCTGACGAACAGGAAACTGAAGTTAACCTACCAGAAAGCTTCAGCGAACGGGTATCGCGACTCCTCTATTATTTGCAAAATCACCGCTGTTTGGTGATCCTTGATAATGCAGAGTCAATTCTCCGCAGTGGTAGCCGCGCTGGACTTTATCGAGAAGGATATGAGGAATATGGTGAGCTTTTAAGACGGATAGGAGAAGCAACTCACCAAAGCTGTTTAGTGTTGACTAGTCGCGAAAAACCGAAAGAAGTGGCATTACTGGAAGGAGAAGCATTATTTGTTCGCTCATCACCATTGAGTGGCTTGAAGGTAGCAGAAGGACAAGAAATCTTAAAACTCAAAGGGCTATCTGCGGCAGAGGATGAATGGAAAGTAATGATTGAACGCTATGCAGGTAATCCATTAGCCTTAAAGATAGTTGCCACGACTATTCAAGATATCTTTAATGGTAATGTTACTGAATTTTTGCAACAAGACACGGCTGTTTTTGGCGACATTCGTGATATTTTAGAGCAGCAGTTTGAGCGCTTGTCAGATTTAGAAAAGGATATTATGTACTGGTTAGCGATTAATCGTGAGTCGGTTACACTATCTGACTTGCGAGACGATATTATATCACCAGTACCACAAGCAAAATTAATAGAGGCTCTAGAATCTTTAGGAAGGCGATCGCTAATTGAGAAGACTACACCTACGCTCATTGAAAAAACTGGCTCAGTGTTTACGCTCCAGCCGGTGGTTATGGAGTATGTAACTAATAGTTTAGTAGAACAAGTCTGCCAAGAGATTATTACTCAGAATATTTATTTATTTAGGAGTAAAGCTCTAACAAAAGCGACCGCAAAAGAATATGTTAGGGATACTCAAATTCGCTTGATCGTCAAACCAGTTATAGATGGGCTACTTACTACTTTTAGAAGTAAAAAAAACCTCGTAAATCACTTAGCTCAATTTTTGGCGACGCTACGAGAGATATCCCCTCTAGAACGAAGTTATACAGCAGGAAATGTCTTTAACCTCCTTTGTTATTTAGAAACCGATCTCAGTGGTTATGATTTTTCTTATCTAACTATTTGGCAAGCCGACTTACAGAATGTCAAGTTGCATAATGCAAATTTTGCTCACACCCATCTAGCTAAATCTGTTTTTATTGAAACCTTTGGTGGGATTTTTTCGGTAGTCTTTAGCCCTAATGGGAAACTTTTAGCTACTGGTGATACTAATGGAGAAATTCGCTTGTACGAAGTTGCTAATAGTCAGCAACTTATGACTTGTAAGGGGCATACTGGTTGGGTTTGGTCAGTTACTTTTAGTCCCGACGGTCAGGTTATTGCTAGTGGTAGTAATGACCAAGCAATAAAACTGTGGGATATCAGTAATGGTCAATGTTTCAAAACTTTAGAGGGTCATAATGGTGGGGTTCGTTCAGTCACTTTTAGTCCCGATGGTCAGCTTCTTGCTAGTGGTAGTGACGACCAAACAGTAAAACTGTGGAATATCAGTAATGGTCAGTGTTTCAAAACTTTACAAGAAAATGTTTGTAGTGTATGGTCTGTTGCTTTTAACCCAAAAGGTGATTTATTGGCAAGTGGAAATGATGACTGTAAGGTAAGGTTATGGGATATTCACAACAGTTCATGTATTCACACCTTAGAGGGTCACACTCAACGAGTATACTCAGTCATTTTCAGCCCTGATGGTAATACACTAGCTAGCGCCAGCCATGACCAAACAGTGAAACTTTGGGACACGACTAATGGTAAATGTATTAAAACTTTGCAGGGACATACAGACTTGGTACATTCAGTTACCTTCAATGTAGATGGTAGCGCTCTTGTTAGTTGCGGTGAAGACCAAACGGTAAAGTTATGGGATTTTCCGAGTGGTCAATGCCTGAAAACTCTCCAAGGACATAAAAGTAGGGTATGGTCGTTAGCAATATGTATAAATCAAAATATTTGTGCTAGTAGTAGTGATGACCAAACGGTAAAGTTATGGGATATCAGCACTGGTCGATGCATTAAGACTTTCCAGGGTTACAACAATGGGATATGGTCAGTTGCTGTCAGCCCAATTGATAATAAAATTCTTGCCAGTGGTAGTAACGACCAAACAGTAACACTGTGGGATGCTACGACTGGTAAGTGTCTTAAAACTTTGCAGGGACATAGTAGGAGAGTTACATCAGTTGTCTTTAGCTGTGATTCTCACTTCCTTGCTAGTGGTAGCGAAGACCAAACCGTAAGGTTGTGGGATCTAAGTAATAGTAAATGTCTGAAAATATTGAAAGGACATCGTAATCGAGTTACATCAGTTACTTTTAGTGCCGACAGCTATTTTTTAGCCAGTTGTAGCGATGACCAAACAATAAGAATATGGGATATCAACAGTGGTCAATGCCTCAATATTTTAGGAGAACATAGCGATAGAACATGGTCAGTTACCTTCAGTCTTGAGGGTCATGTATTAGCTAGTGGTAGTCATGACGGAACAGTGAAACTCTGGGATGTTCGCACTGGCAAGTGTTTTAAAACTCTCCAAGGTCATACCGAATGGGTTTGGGCTGTTGGCTTCAGTTCAGATGGTGGTATGCTAGCTAGCGGTAGTGGAGACCAAACGATTAAACTCTGGGATGTCAACACTGGTGAGTGTCTTAGAACTTTGCAAGGTCATACAAATATTGTATATTCAGTCACTTTCAGTTCTGATGGTCGCATACTGGCCAGTGGCAGTGGCGATCAAACAGTGAAGCTTTGGGATGTTAACACAGGTAGCTGTTTAAAAACTCTATCGGGACATACTAGATGGGTTTGGTCAGTTACCTTTAGTTCCGATAGTCAAACTATTGTCAGTTGTAGTGAAGATGAGACAATTAAGATTTGGGATGTACAAACAGGTGAATGTTTGAAAACTTTGAGAAGTAAAAATCCTTACGAAGGAATGAATATTACTAGCATAAGTGGGTTAACTGAGTCGCAGAAGGATACTTTCAAAGCTCTAGGAGCAGTTGAGTATTAAAGGAGGCTTAATATTAGAGCGAACGGACGCTAATTCAGTTAATTATGTTGCATTTCAATAGTGAAACTGCACCTAAAATGCTGTATAATAGCACTCCTAATCTAGCAGATGGTTCGGGTATTGGTTCTGGCTCAAGTGCTGAGAATGCTAATTCTCCAATTAGCTTATGAGCAGTAGTTGTAGGATGGACTTCGTCCCAAAACAAAAATTTTTCCGGGTTACATAAAACTTGTTGTGGGGGAACATCTTTTATGGACACTACTGATAAGTCTTTGCTAATGCAAGAGTTAGTCACATTTGTAAAACCGAATTTCTCTGGATCGGCAATAATCTGATCAAATAGGGAACTAACATTTAGTTCTATAATGTTGGTATCGGAACTGAATTGTTGGCTCAAAAGTTGGAGTGTTGTATTCAAGCTAGAGTTATGTTGGCTACTGAATGTGCTGAATAAGTTTGAACGTTGATTATTGAAATTTGCAAAAGGCGATTTTCCCAAATCCGGCAAGTTGACCACCATAATATCTTTTGCGCCATCAGCAACAAGGGATGTCAACGCTGTTGATAAATTTGCTACTGTATTGGTAGGATTGGGATCGCCACCGAAGAAGTAACTGAGGTAGTCATTAGTACCAGCCCAAATAATATATAGAGCATTTGGATCGGCAGTTTGATTTGTTGTTACAAAGTTATTTATCTGTTGTTGTAATCCTGGTAAAGTAGCTAAACCAATATTCTCAGTTCCCGTAGTTGCGCCACCAAAAGCAAAATTATTGTTCAGATTTAATGTTAATCCTAGATCGGAGGCAAGATAATCAACCCAAATTGGGCCATTAGAAAAACGCCCATTATAGTAGGTTGGACTTGGGGGGACAATTCCGTTAGTGGCATTAAATACATTACCAGTATCAGATAAGCTGTCTCCAAAAACGTAAATATTGTCATAATCCTTTGCTAATACTTTGAGTGGAAATATCAAAGATAATAGTAAAAATCCTGTTGTGATAATTTGTCTTTGCATGCTTAACTCCTTTATAAAGATGCCAGTAGAAAAATTCTGCTCCTTTCTATAGAGCTTTTGTTGCTAATTTAGAGCTTTCAAGAGGGTGAGGGGCTAGCGTCACATTACCCCAGCACATTACACTTGCAGAGGCAACACCTGCTGCACCAGAACCATAAATGAGAACTAAGTCATTTTCGTGAATCTTGCCTAACTGTGCAGCGTGGTAGAGATTTGCCACAGTCAGCACTGGCCCGATATTTGCATATTGAGGGTAAAGATTGATAGTGCGCTCTGGGTTAATACCCAATAGCCGCGTGCAGAAGCGCGTCATCCAAGCAGTAGGGGTATTGAAAAGAAAAAAGTCGATTTGCTCCAAGGTTACACCAGCAGATGCGATCGCACCTTCGCAACAGATAGAAAGAAACTCCGCAGCCGTTTCGCGTAGAGCCTTTGCACCCTTGCCCGGCTGCATACGGACTCGGGAATTTCCTTGCTCATCCTTTCTGACTTCAGCAGATACTACCTTACACAGCGCACCTGTATGAACTGTCTTGGTGCTAAAGATACCCTGATTTGCTTCGAGTGAACCAACTACGAAAGCTCCCGCACCATCACCAAGGAACCAAGACACAGTATCTTCCTCATCAGAAACGCGGGAGTACGAACACGAAATAACTACAAGTACCAAGTACATTGCGATACTCTCCCGATCGCACCAAAGCACAGGCAGTTTGAAGTGCAACTGGCGTACTCCCACACGTTCCATCCAGATTCCATGCAGCGCCCACAAGACCGAGTTTCCGGGCAAGAAAGGCGGCATTGCCAAATCCAATTTGTTCCGGCCAAACTGAGGCAACAATCATCAAATCAACATCATTGGGAGAAAGTTTGGCTGCATTCAGAGCATCTGTTGCCGCACGATATTCTAAGGTTAAAGAGGATTCCTCATGACTAAGCACCCAGCGCTCAACATTACCACGAAAGGGATCTGAAAGATAAGGCAGCATCTCTGTATCAAACTCATTAGTCGGAGAGTTTCCAGTCAGCGAAAACAGCCTTGCCAGTCCTTTATGTTCAGCCTCAGCTATTAGCTCAGGGTACTTTTCTATGTAATATTTATTGGTACGTCTAATAGCTGGAAAACTTAGTGCAATTGAGCGAATACCTACTGGAGAATGCACCATATAAAAAAATTCCCTCCGATCTTAATAGTTGGTAGCGCCCTGTGAAATCAGACTGAGATTACGACTTTGAGTAGGTGCTATTTGGGTGGGATCTATGATTACATCAACGACAAATGGGCCGTTCGCCGCGATCGCTTTTTCTAGTGTTACTTGAACGTCGGCTTCTCTTTCCACCCGAATACCTTCTGCTCCCATCCCCTGAGCAATCTTGACGAAATCTGCTTGCGGAATCGTGGCATCGACCTTCTTGAATCCTAGATACGTTATTCCCTGTTCGCAGATATTATAGCGCCCATCGTTGAGTACAATCCAAACGGCAGGAATTTGATATTTTACAGCCGTGTTTACCTCGCTGTTCATCAGCATGGCACCATCTCCAACAATGGCGATAGCCTTGCCATTCCGCGCCAAAGCAGCACCCACTACGCCTGTAACGAAATGCCCCATAGCTCCGAATCCGTTGCTGATTCGGTGACGACTTGGTGTGGTAAATCGTAGTAGATGAGTTACCCAAGCAAGTGAGTTACCTGACTCTGCCATCACTACTGCATCGCTTCCATCAACAATCACTTGTTGAATCACATTCATGAGCAGTTCTGGTCGCACTAGACCCTTCACGTGTGATTTGAGGACATTATATTCAGGTCGAGGTAGCACTATTTTCCTTGAGTGACCAGTACTTTCTGGAAAATACTTCAGTAGAGCCTTCATAAATATTCCCACTTCGGACTGGATAGCGAAAGTCTCAGTGCATGGATATGCAGTTCCTAATACCTTTGGATCGATGTCAATATGCAAAAAGCCCCGCGTGGGGTTCATCGCAGGACTCCAGAATGAGGTAGGCTCACCGAGGCGTGTTCCCAGTACGAGTATGTGCAAAGGACGCTGCTCCTGCATATACCTAAAAACCGACTCATGACCACCAAAGCCGGTAACGCCTACAAACTGAGGATGATCTTCAGGAAAAATACCTTTGGCGCGTGGCGAACACATGACAGCAGCCCCTGTACTCTCGGCAAGCTGGCGAATCTCTTTTGCAGCACCCCGTGCCCCAAAGCCTACCCAGATTGCAAAGAGGCCATCGGAGAGTAATTCGACACATTTGGCTATTGTCTCTTCACTTGCTGTTGCCACCGCATGAGACAAAGTGACTCGTGATAAAAATATATTTACTGAACTCGTCTGAATGTTTGTTGGAATACTAATATGAGCTACAAATCCTCCAGGTTGTCCTAGACCGAGAGCAATTCTCTGAGCAACCTCTGGAATTTGATTGCTGGCTTCCAAGGTTGTTGCATAATGAAATATCGTCCCGGAAGTAAAAATATCTGCACTAGGCATAGTATAGGCGCTTGTTTCTTGACAAGCCCATCGCCCACGCTGTGGTGCAGAGGTCGAAGCTGACACGAAAATTACCTTCGCTCCCTCCCAACGGGCAGCTAACAGCCCTGTCAAAGCGTTGGTGATTCCCGGCCCTGTAGTAGTGAATACCACAACGGGGCGATCGCTAGCAAAGTAAGCCTCAACTGCTGCAAAAACTGCTCCGGCTTCGTGGCGAAAGTGCAGCACCTGCATGGAACTTTGGTGTAACGCAGCCCAGACTGGAGCGATCGCACCTTCTGAAACACCAAAGGCATACTGCACTCCCATATCTTCTAGGATTTTAACCACTGCCTCTGCTACTGAAGAAGTTACAGATGGCTGGCTATGAGATGGTTGTTCAGTTGAGTTAAATTTTTTACTGCTATTTGCTTTTATACCCTGAAATTTAGCATCCATACAAACATTTTAGGAAGAATTTCCTCTGTGGCATAATATTATCCCATACCCGAAGTAAACCAGCTTAAATACTTGTCGTTTAAATCAGGCAGAAAGCATCTAGTTAAACTCTGTTTTGATATAGAAGAAATGTTCAGAGACTCTATGAACGGCAAATGTGGTGATGTATGCGGCGGGCTGCGCCAACGCACATGGGTTAATCCTGTGGAAACTAAACACAACTAATCAAGCCCTGGAGTATAAAAAGGTGAATAACTTCAATCAGTATAAGGCTTTAACTTTCGATTGTTACGGAACCCTGATTGATTGGGAGAACGGTATTTTAGGAGTGCTAAAGCCACTTCTGCTAGCACACAATACTAATTTGGATGACGATCAAATTCTGGAACTTTTTGCTGAATTTGAAGCAGAACTAGAAAATGGACATTACATCAAATATCGGGAAGTTTTGAAGAGAGTAGTCCATAAGTTTGGTGAACAATTTGGTTTTGAGCCAACTGCCAAGGAACTAAATTCACTTCCCGATTCGATTCAGCATTGGCTGTCTTTTCCCGATACAGTTGACGCACTTAAAACCCTCAAGCAAAAGTTTAAACTTGTAATTATCTCAAATGTCGATGACGATCTCTTTGCTTTCTCGGCAAAGCACTTGGAGGTGGAATTTGACCAGATAATCACAGCAGAACAGGCAAAAAGTTACAAACCTTCCTTAAACAACTTCAGGCTGGCTATTGAGAGAATTAATTTACCGCTAGAGCAGATATTACACGTTGCTGCTAGTGTATATCACGATATTGTTACTGCTAAATCTCTAGGACTATCAACAGTCTGGGTAAACCGTCGAGCAGGTCAACAAGGAGCAAACTTCACAGAAACGGCAGGAAGTCAAGCTGACTTAGAAGTGCCTGATTTAAAAACTCTCGCTGCTTTGAGTTCATATAGGACTCCTATTTGATTTTTGAACAAAATTAGGTATTGTAGGGGAGCCAGTGCGTTGTGGTGAATCCAGCGCCATAGGCGGGTTTCCCAACCTAGGCGACTGGTAAACCCGAAGGGAGGTTCCCTCCGTTGTAGCAACTGGCGTTGTGTTAGAACGAAGTTCATAACGACCACGGGAGGAATAAAAAGTAGCATCCAAAAAGATATTTATAAGTATGGCTTACGCGATCGTATATTCCCTAAATACCAACATAGAGAAGATCAATAAATTTAGACAGAAATACGATCCGCAATTTGATTTAATTGAACCGCACATCACCCTAGTGTTTCCCCTACTGCAATCTATTAATGAAGATAGCCTTACTCTTCATATTAAGAGCATCCTGAGAAAGTGCAAACCATTTCCTATTCATCTAAAGGGATTACAAAAATCATGGGATGAATATCTGTTCTTGATGGTTCAGGAAGGAAAGGAGGATGTTATCAAATTACATAATGAATTATATACAGGTATATTAGCTGAATATTGCAGAGAAAATCCACCCTTCGTTCCACATCTAACGCTAGGAGTGTTTAGTGAAAATAGACTTCAATACCCACAAGCCTTGAAAGAAGCACAGGAGTTAGATTTAGATTATCGTTGTATGGTGGATAAACTAAGTTTATTGAAGATTAATGATGTGAACAGACAAATAGTTTGGAGCCAAGAATATAGAATATATATTAATACGCTTGGGTTAGAACTTGAGCCTCCCTAACTCTCCTTTTTAAGGAGGGAATTAGAGTAAGCCTTTTTTAAGGGGAGTCAACCGCCGTGACTTCTCAATGGGGAAATACGCACGCCAGTGGTTCTTCTTGGCGGTAGCTTGCGACAAATCACGATGTGTCTACGTTGACATCCTCCCCGCCGTAAACGGTCGGGGATTCCTAAGACTCACGACTTAGGTTTCTGTTTCATAGCAACCGCCTCCACCCCCTAAGAGGATTTGGTCTTATGTTCGCTCCACAGACTTTACGACTGCGTGTCCCGCAGCAACTTGAAAACAAACAAGATTTTCAGGTGTTTTGTAACTTAAGGATGAAACCAATTGCCTCTCGTTCTTATCCCAGTCTGCCGTCTTTTCTGCGCCGTCGATAGTTTTCTATCAAACTTTGGTGTTAGGCTTTCTGTCTCCGATGTCTGGGTGGGTCAACGACCACTTCTAACTCTACCACAATACCTCTAATATAAAGCCGTGCTAGAAGCACGGGGTTTTAAACCCAACTTTCTGATAAGAAGATCCCAACGTGAGAATCTGTTGTAAAAAAACGAAACAGGGATTGCAACATAGATTAATTCTGTCTTACTCTGGAAAAACTACTACACCAGTTTGAGTTCCTAAGCTTTGGGAACCACAGCACATAACTGGTTTTCCACGATCAGCACTCTGCCGATTAACTTGTTCAATAAAACACTTTGATAGCCTAAAACGATGAAAGCATCTGCTAATTTCGACTTTGAAGACGAGAAATTCAATGCACCGCCTTCTCAAGTCATCCCTTGGTGTCAGATGATTAATCCTCGGTATGGCACAGATGGTATGCAATCCCACGGTTTGGCGATTAAGCTAGATAATGCCAATGCTGTTGGCTTTGTGCCAGATGATAATTGGCAGCAGGTAGAGCATGAATTTAGCTCTGGAGTCGAAACTGTCTTTATTAGCACTACTCCAAATTTGGTTTTAGTGCGTCGGGGGCCATTGTCTGTCAAAGACCGGGAAAGTGGTCTAAAACTGGGTACGCTCAAAGAGAATTATGATGCTTTTTTAGCAGATAAACTTAAATTTAAAACCTTTACTCGCTATCTAATTTTTATAGTGGGTGAGAATAAAAAGTTTTTACATGAATCACCATTACAACTAACTCTTAATGGTGCTGCTGGAGCGAGTTTCAGCAAAACCTACTGCGAATATCAACAAGGCAGAGTAGTTAGTGGATTTGTTGCTGAACTAGAAAAGGCTTATGCTATTTACCGCAAGCAACCATTGACACCAAAAGGCCCTTTGTTCCACGCTCACGGGATTTTTTGCCCGATAATTGAGTGTGAAGAAAGAGGTATCGAACCAAATACTGTTCTAGTAGCTTCAACTGTAGACTACAAACATCCGACGGTAGGGACTTTAACACAATATTTAATTGCTTCGGATTCTTTGGAGTCTGCAATGATTTGCAAAACTTTTGAAGAATACAAAGATTTTGGGAAGGAACCTATAAAAGCAGAAACGCCTAAGTTGGCAATGGCAGGAGTTTCTAACTCTTACGTTTATGCTGATGAAGATGATTTTGCTTATCCGCCGTACTAAAGAAAGTTAGGAGTTAGGAGTTAGGAGTGATGAGTTTTCAATTAATAACTCCTAACTCCTAACTTCATTCCTTGAGGAGCAAATAATATAGTGAACCATTACCGCCTGTGATACCAGCGCGATCGCCTGCTAGTTTACCAGACCCTATGAAATAATCCACCCGACCTGGGCCTTTGATGGCGCTTCCTGTATCCTGATCGAGTACAAAGCGGCTGACAGTACGATTCTCTAGTTTGCCACGTCCAGCAGGATAGGGAAATGAGTTGTAAATCAGTGCCAACGCTCCTGGAGGCATGAGAGACTTATCTGTAGCAATAGAACGTTCTGCTGTCACTGGCACATGAATACTACCTGTAGCAGCGGTTCCCCCAGTTTCTTGGAAGAAAATAAATCGTTCCCAGCGCGGCAGATAATTGCTCAACTCATGGGGTTTTTGCCGGAAATAAGCAATCATCCGTGGTAGCGTCAAGCCATTTAGTGGCAGTTTGCCATCTTTGGCTAGTTCTTTGCCGATACTAGTCCAAGGGTAATCAGTTCCACCTGCATAGCCAATAGATGTTGTTTTGCCATTAGTTAATTTAATTTGGGCAGAACCTTGGATATGTACCATGTATGCGTCGAGGCGATCGCGAAACCAAAGTAGTTCTAAACCGCGTAACTGGCTCTTATTCCCTAGTAAACCATCCTTCCCTTCCAAATCAATTCGTTTTGGGTGGGGTTTTGGCCATTGGCTAAAATCAGGTGGGAGCCGATAAACGGGATACTTATATATTGCAGTTCTAACACGGCTGGCGGTGTAAACAGGTTCGTAGTAAGCAGTGAATTTAACAGTACCCTTGCCATCATTGCCTACAGACTGGTAAAAGACAAACTCACGGCGGACGGCGGCTTGTAATTGGGCTGGTGACTTAGAACTAACAACCAGTTGGCGGAAACGTAACAAACTCCGGCGGACGCGATCGAGGGTAATTTCCTTAACTGGATAATTTTGATATGCTGCGATCGCATCACTCTTTGTTAAGTAGAGCAGACTGTTATCAATGGAAGCCAACAACGCATTGCGATCGCCTATTTTACCTCT
Source organism: Nostoc sp. KVJ3 (assembly GCF_026127265.1). Classification (GTDB taxonomy): domain Bacteria; phylum Cyanobacteriota; class Cyanobacteriia; order Cyanobacteriales; family Nostocaceae; genus Nostoc. The sequence continues at coordinate 3,992,324 of NZ_WWFG01000001.1, read as the reverse complement.
TTGACCCCAAATTTGATCGTCCCAACCCAAGCATCTCTGCCGGAGCGTACAATCGCTTCCAACGGCGATTGGTTTGAGCGGTGGCGTTATCTCAGGAGTGATTGGTATTGGGATAGGTGAGAGATCGGGAGTAGTCGGTATTGGCAACGGCAGTAAGTTAGGAACCTGAGCAACAGCCGGATTTACAAGGGCAATTCCCAGACTCAAGGAAAGGAAAGCAAGGGTTTTTCTCATCATTTAGTTGAATCTTTCAACACTGGAACTAAAAACGGGTTCTACCCGGATTGCCACAATCCGAGAAGGACGGATTACCATATATTCCCCTTGAATATTTTTAATCGGCACACTAATAAAGTCATTAGAAGCAGACTTTGGCACCAGTTCGCCGCTATACCACTTCTGAAACTCTTGAATAGTAGGAAAACGTACTTCTTCCCGGTGGCCGCTTTCTAGTAGGAGGTATACGGCATATTCATTTGGAGTTCTAGCCATAAGATTGAATCCTTTAAAAACATTCAACCCATTGTTAACCACGTAACCCCCGAATGAAAAGGGTAAGCATACGGGAGCGGGGAATCTTGAGGGCAGAGGAAGAATAATTAATGCCTAATGCCCTTCATCAGGGCTGAGTAGAGAATCTCATTACTCGGAACTTAGAACAGGCTAAACTCTCCGCTACCGCTAATGCAATTGTTTTAGCCAATACCCCCATTCACTTTTACATCAATCTAGACGGCTAATCTTTTAACCAGTTCCTCAACTGGGAACAGCTTATAATCTGATGTAGCGATCGCACAACCCGCACTTCGACAAGTTCAGCGATCTTCATCCTTTTCTCAGTATATTTTATTTCTAGTGACAAACTTTACAGAAATTTCATACTTAGCCACTGTGTAACTTCATTTACATGAGATAAGGGATTTAGTACTGTCGAAGAAACACATTATACTTACTACACTGGTGTTCATTGATCCCCAATATGTACCAAGTTTAAAACTTCGGTGAGATGACCCATGTATTATCAAATTTGGAATTTTTTTCTTAAAGAAGATAAATATATTTATTGGAAAGAACAAATAAAATTTAACAAAAGTTTTGACAATGTTGTATGGCAAAAGATTATTGATTTTTTGTTATTAGTAGAGCAAACTTTTCAATTGAAAAGTCAACTAGCAGAAACCGATAGCATTGAGCCGTTTCTCAAGTTAGCAACAGAAAATGGTTACAATTTGACAGCAGAAGAACTTGCGTGGTTTCTAGTTACAAGAAGACAGATTTGGGATCTTTTTGATTTTGCCCAAAAAACTCCATCTCTCAAAGAAGAATTGCTCGCTGCTAAAGATCCGCAGCAGTTCGTTAATATAGCAGATGAGAATGGCTATTCCTTTTCTGTAGAAGAGTTAGCTTGGCTATTAATTGAAATCAAATCATCCCCAGAAATAGTATCTATTAACAACAGTGTCGGAGAGATTCTCACAGGTTCAAACTACGGCAGAATTGACATAGGATACTGGATTTGGCTAGCAGAAGACTGGGGAATTGTGCCACCATTTTGTCATCGAGAGAATCCAGGTAACTTATTATCTGGAGATACCAACAATCCTTTTTTACTCGATCGCTGTTTCTTACCCAAGAGCTATTTTAATCAACGCCTTTTGGTAAGTAGTAATTCGTAATTTGTAATGATGTATATAGCAATTTGTGAAGGGTTACTAACAAAAATATCTCCGACTTCTTCAAGAAGTCGGGGATCTGAGCCTCTCGATATAAATTCAATTGATAAAAACTTAATTACGAATTACGAATTATACAGTGAAGCATCCTAAATGGAAGATAAAACTTCTATATAGGATGCTTCACAATAAAAAATTGTTGCGGATACAACAATTAGGGACAAAATGTGATATTTAGACTAGAGCTATCAGCTAGCAGAAACGGTTAAACTACCGGGTTTGTGAAGATCCCCTTGCAAAACCACACCTCGCTGATTGGCATGGATATGACGCAAAATCTTGTAAATTGCCTCAACTTGCTCTGATGCGCCAGCTTTCTCGGCGAGTTGTTCAAGAGAAATGGGAGCTTTTTCTTTTTGTAGGACTGCTACCACTCGTGTTTGTAAATCGAGAATGGAGGCGGCAGCTTTTTTGCCGGCTTCTACTCCTGGTTGATGGTAGGCGTTGACATTAACTAAGCTTGCGTATAAACCAACAGCGCGTTCATACAAAGCAATTAATGCCCGACAGTTCGGGGATTAACTTGGGGAATGGTAACTGTAATGGAGTCGCGGTGATTTTCATAAAGCGCTTGTCGGGTTCCTTGGAGAAAACCGGAAAGATAATCGCCTGATGTAACTCCCGGATCTATTTCAGTAGATGGCCCCTGACGATCTTCCAACACTTCGACGAAGGTAGCAAAGAAATTTGCTACACCCTCACGTAACTGCTGGACGTAAGCATGTTGATCTGTTGAGCCTTTGTTGCCATAAACGGCGATGCCTTGATGGACAACTTTACCGTCTAAATCTTTTTCCTTGCCCAAAGATTCCATCACCAGCTGTTGCAAATAGCGGCTGAATAAAAATAAGCTGTCCTTGTAAGGTAAGACAACCATATCTTTTTCGCCCTTTCCGTTACCTGCAAAGTACCAAGATAAGGCAAGTAAGGCAGCTGGGTTATTTTTCACATCTGGGACGCGGGTAGCGTCATCCATTTCTTTTGCACCATCTAGGATGGCGCGAACATCAATGCCCTGTAATGCGGCTGGTACTAGCCCCACAGCAGACATTTCTGAGGTGCGTCCTCCTACCCAGTCATACATGGGAAATCTGGCTAACCAGCCTTCGTCCTTGGCTAGTTTATCGAGGTTGCTGTCAACGCTGGTAATTGCTACCGCGTATTGAGCAAATTCCAAATTGTGTCCAGCATAAGCTTTTTTAACTTCAATCATGCCGTTGCGGGGTTCCGGCGTTCCCCCAGATTTGGAAATCACCAATACCAGAGTGCTGGCGAGGCTATTTCGTAGATGATTGATGACGCGATCGATACCTGCCGGATCGTTATTATCGATAAAATGAATTTTCAGGGGCGGGAAATCAGGAGCAAGAGCTTCCGCGACGAATTGGGGGCCGAGGGCGGAACCACCAATGCCAATGGAGATAATATCCGTAAAGCGGCTTGCTCTGGGAGGATGAATAGCACCTGTTTGGACTTTTTCCGCAAAAGCTTCGATTTGTTCTAGGGTTTGGACAATTTCTTGTGTAAGTTCTGGAGTTGGCGCTAAATCAGGATTTCGCAGCCAGTAGTGTCCAACCATGCGATTCTCATCAGGATTTGCGATCGCACCCTTCTCTAGTTGAGCCATATCCGCAAACGCCTTGTCAAACTTCGGCTGCAACGATTCCACAAAGGCATCATCGAACCGCATTCGACTTATGTCTAAATACAGTCCCAATCCCTCGTGGAAATACAACCAGTTTTGGTATCGTTGCCAAAGTGCCCTAGCATCCATAGGGAAATCTCAAATAAAGTGTTTTTCAAAACCAGTTTAATGTAAGGTTATAGCGATCCCTGCCTAGCCTTATACAGTTTACAGTTTTCAGTGTTCCCTTAACTCCCCTCATTAAACATCTGGCATAGGGATGACACGCAGAAATTTCACTATCTCACCCCTGATTTCTATACCAATTAGGTAATTATCGAGGGTGAAGCGGTGAAAAATGCCTTCACTATCAAGCTGTCGCAGTTCTTTTAAATCAGTCAGTTGCCACTTTTGGGCTAACTCAATAAAAACAAAATCATGCACCCGCTCGTAAGCAGCAGGTTCTAAATTTTTCAGGTCTAGCAAAAAAGACCTGGCATAGCGCATTTCTAGACTCACTAGGCGTTACCTTAAAAAATAAAAAATAGTGCTGAGTAGTGAGTGCTGTTAGCGGTAGCGGGGCGTTTAGCCCGTGCTGAGTAAAGAGGCAGTACTAAGGACTCGGCGCTGCTGAATCAGAAAAACATTAATAGTCGTACAGCTTCTTCATGGGTTAATATATCCCACGGTTGCTGCGATCGCTTAACTTGTTGTATGGCTTTGAGCATATAAAAGTCATAATGTAAAGCTTCGAGAACATTCCAAATGTCTTGCAAATCGTCATCCCCTAACTGCTCGATTAAGTGATGCATTCTCAGTCGTAGCAAATTCATACGTTAATTTTTACCTACAACCCAACACCAACAATAAATAGTATTCCCACAAAATTGGCTATGCTCAAGCTACGCTAAAATTTATTCGCCCAGTGAAGAGGCAGGGAGCAGGGAGCAGGGGCAGGAGGCAAGGGGCAGGGGGCAGGGGAGCAGGGGAAGCAGGGGAAGCAGGGGAAGCAGGGGGAGAAAGAATAAAGAACTAATGCCCAATTCCCAATTCCCAATTCCCAATTCCCAATTCCCAATTCCCAATGCCCAATGCCCAATGCCCAATTCCCAATTCCCAATTCCCAATTCCCAATGCCCAATTCCCAATGCCCAATGCCCAATGCCCAATTCCCAATTCCCAATGCCCAAATAACTATTTAATATGGTTGACTATCTAATTTTCTTAGCAATTTCTACAGCACTTTTTGCTCTATTCGGACTGGGACTCAATTTACAGTGGGGCTTTACCGGGTTAATTAACTTTGGTCATATAGCTTTTATGACCCTGGGAGCATATACAACGGTATTGTTAAGTTTAAAGGGCGTACCCCTATTGATATCAGCAGTGGCTGGGGCAATTGTCGCCGCCTTGTTGGGTTTGATAATTGGTTTTGCAACTCTACGCTTACGGGAAGATTATCTAGGAATTGTCACCATCGGTACGGGCGAATTAATTCGTTTGGTGGTAAATAATCAGGATTTACCTGTGGGCGATACCTGGATTTCTGGGGCGTTTGGTGTGCAAAGTTATCCCATACCCCTATCTACAGAGCCAAATTTGTTTGTCAAATTAGTAATGATTGGGTTGTTAACTCTACTAGCTGCCGTAACTTTCTTTACTTTGTGGCAATGGATTCGTACCACCCAAATATCTCGGACTACTGATTTAGGCAAAAGGACAACTAGCAAGCAAGAATTTATATCCCGCTTGGCTGTGGGAATTATATTAGCAGTTTTGGCAGCAGCAATTTATATCTCTGGGGTAATTGGACTTTATAATTACAATCCAAAAGCGGGTTTGATGCTGGTGTTGCTGTTGGTTTTAGCGCTTGTATACTGGCGCTTAGAAATTTTGGTGCGATCGCCTTGGGGTAGAATTCTCAAAGCTATCCGTGAAGATGAAGAAATTCCCAAGGCGCTGGGAAAAAATGTCTTTTGGTATAAATTACAATCTCTCATGCTTGGGGGTGCGATCGCAGGTATCGCTGGTGCTTTCTTCGCTTGGCAACTCAGCGCCATTTACCCCGATAACTTCCAACCCCAGATCACCTTTGACACTTGGATTATGGTGATTCTAGGCGGTTCTGGAAATAATGTTGGCACAATCTTAGGTGCGGTAATTTTCTTTGCTTACGATGCGCTGACACGGGAAGTCTTACCTAGAATCGTTCCCCTTGATGAAGCCCGTTTGGGTGCATTTCGCATCATGGTAATCGGACTAATTTTAATGGTACTGATGATTTGGCGACCTCAAGGTATTCTAGGGAAAAAGGAGGAACTCACCCTTGGTAAATAACGAGTCATCGCCACTTCCCCTTTTGGCAGCCACTGGGCTTTCTAAAAGCTTTGGTGGTGTCAAAGCAGTTAATGAGGCGAAAATTGAGGTTGCTAAAGGCAGCATTACGGGCTTAATTGGCCCCAATGGTGCTGGTAAAACCACTTTATTTAACTTACTCTCAAACTTCATCCGCCCAGATAAGGGACGAGTGATTTTTGACGGCGAACCGATTCATAGTTTGCAACCATACCAAATTGCCCAGCAGGGAGTAATCCGCACCTTTCAGGTTGCCCGGACTCTCTCGCGGTTGTCGGTGTTAGAAAATATGCTGCTGGCGGCGCAAAAACAAACGGGTGAGAATTTTTGGCAAGTGCAGTTGCAGCCGCACATCGTAGCTAAAGAAGAAAAGGAACTGCAAGAGCGGGCAATGTTTCTATTAGAATCAGTGGGCTTGGCGAAAAAAGCACACGATTATGCTGGTTGCTTGTCTGGTGGACAACGCAAGCTGCTAGAAATGGGACGGGCGTTGATGACTAATCCCAAGTTAATTTTGTTGGATGAACCAGCCGCCGGGGTAAATCCGAGGTTGATTGATGATATTTGCGATCGCATTATCGCCTGGAACCGTCAAGACGGGATGACCTTTTTGATTATCGAACACAATATGGATGTGATTATGTCCTTGTGCGATCGCGTTTGGGTACTTGCCGAAGGACAGAATTTAGCTGACGGTACACCCGCAGAGATTCAAAGCAATCCCAAAGTTTTAGAGGCGTATTTGGGCAAATAAACTCATACCAAATGCCCAAGAAAATTAGAGAACTGAAAAGTTTATTACTACCTATAAATCGGCAAAGGGAAGTCATAGCAAATGGATACATCCAAAATTATCTAAAGCTATTATCATTGCCGGTAAAGATGGTAGTGACGCTAAGGAACGTGGATTAAATAAGATGCAAAACCTCATCCTGTCTCTAGCTTCCCTCTCCTTTATAAGGAGAGGGATTGAGGGTGAGGTAAACCAGGGACATAAATTGTATGTTATTTAATTCTTATTCCTAAACTATATTTAGAAAAGCAGGTTAATGAAGCACCAGAAGAATTAAATAAGATAGAAACTGACGAATAAGAGGAACCAGAAGTATGAAATATATCATATTAATTCAATGGTCAAATGAAGATGAATGTTATGTAGTTTCGTTACCTGATTTCTCGGATGTTATGCAGCCTTGTACTCATGGAGACACTTATAACGAGGCTTTAAAAAATGCTCAGGAAGTCTTAGAAATGTTAATTGAATCTTACTTATACCAATTTAATGTGAAGTTGCACATATCTTGATCCCCCTAAATCCCCAGATAAATTGGGGGACTTTGATTCTGACTCCTGAATTCTTCTTCAATCTTCGTTATTTTCTGCAAAATTGACTTGTTCGTAAAGGTCGCGTAATTCAATTTGAAAATCAACAGTTTGCAGTGACAAAATTGCAGATTCATGGTCAAGCTCAGTAAATGACCATTGATTTTCCGCAGTTTTTACATACTGCATCACATGATACTGATATTGGTCAATTAAAATATATTCCTTGAATTCTGCAATAGAGCGATAATAAAGAAACTTATCGCCTTGATCATAATTTTTAGTCGATTTAGATAAAACTTGAGCAATTAATATCGGATTCATAACCGTTGTTGTGCTGGTTCCTGTATAAATAGGTTGTCCCTCAATCACAATCACATCGGGATATGTATGCTGCCGATAACGGGGTATCCATAAACGTACATCACCAATATAAACATCATAATTTTTACGCCTTAAAGCAATTTTTAAGGATGCAGCTAAATTCAAAGCAATTTTATTATGATTTGTAGTGCCACCCGTCATTGGTACAATTTCTCCATCATGGTATTCGCTTTTATATTCCGCCTTTTCTTCAATTCCTAAATACTGTTCAGGTGTGTAATAGAATTTTTGTGTTTCTAACTGCATAAAGATACAACCTATGATTGTGCGGCTAAATTTTTTGACGATATTACTTACCATTTTAAAGTGCTGTCTCAAGTTAGTCGGCTACAAGTTTTGTGTGAACTGTCCTAAACTATAAGAAAGCCCAAGAGTGGAGGCATAGCGTTATGGTAATCACTCCTAATACCGCATCTGAGGTCATCTACCCCGAAAGCGACGGACAACCAATGGCGGATAATACCAAGCAATTTCGCTGGATAGTAACTATTAAAGAAAATTTAGAAATTTTATTTGCATCGCAATCAGATGTATTCATCGCCGGAGATTTACTTTGGTATCCAGTTGAAGGCAATCCTAACATCAAAAAAGCACCTGATACTCTGGTGGTGTTTGGTAGACCCAAGGGAGATAGGGGTTCTTACAAACAATGGGAAGAAGAGAACATTCCGCCACAGGTGGTATTTGAAATATTATCTCCTGGCAATACAACTAAAGAAATGGCACATAAACTCCTGTTTTATCAACGTTATGGAGTTGAAGAATATTATATTTATGACCCAGACAAAAATGAATTAACAGGGTTTGTCCGCTCAGAAGATTGGTTGCAAGAAATTAACCAGATTCATGGGTGGATAAGTCCCCGTTTGCAAATCCGCTTTGAACTTACCCCACAAACTCTAGAAATATATCGCCTTGATGGATATAAGTTTCTTACACCCGTTGAGCTTGACCAAGTACGTACACAAGAACGTCAACGTGCTGAACAAGAACGTCAACGTGCTGAACAAGAACGTCAAGCTAAAGAAATAGCTCTCCAACAACTAGAGGAAGAACGCCAACGATATCAAGATTTATTGACACGACTACAAGAACGGGGAATTGACCCAGAACAACTTTTATGAAACATTTTTCAATCTATGTTGTACGCCAATAAACTCCATTCTCTCGCTGCATTAATTGGGAAGCAATAAACTCTCGTCGCAGGGTGGCGCAATCAGGATGGTAGCGTTTGAGAATGTCATTTACAAGGGGTTCAGGATAGTTGACTCCGATATCAAACTGGTTTGCTAACCACTTGAGAATAACTAGACGCTTTTTGCGACTAGCAGGAATTTCTTTAAGGTAATCACCCTCGAAATAATTTTTCAATACTTTGCTTTCCCAAGCCTCAGTATCCACATCCTCAATCAAAGATGCCATTTTCTCAGGTGTGAAAATTTCCTTACTGATGCTTTGCAAAGCCTCACTATCCAATTGATACAGACGGCTATTACCCTCCGGGCGCATTGTCACCAAATTTAGCTCTTTAAGTTTGGCTAAATGATGGGATACCGTCGGTTCCTTGAGTTGCAGTAGCGCCGCCAACTCTTCAACGCTGCACTCCTGATTCGCCAGAATACCTACAATCTTCAATCGGCTATCATCCGCTAATGCCTTGAAAAAGCGCAGTAAGATGTTAAATTGCTCTGGTTGCATAACTAACTTCTAATTAGATAGATGTCTAATTAGAAGTATATCTAATTTAAAAGCTAATATCCCCAACTTCTTATAGAAATCGGGGATTTTATTGTTCAGTTTAACTAAACTGTTCCTCTGCATCTAGGTTGAACAGCATTTGTAGAGTTTGCATACAGCGCCGTCTAGCTTCCACATCTTGCTGCGATCGCAATTGCACCATTGGGTCATGTAAAATCTTATTGACAATTCCCCGTGTTAATGCTTCGATTACCTCTTGATGTTTTTCAGCGAATTCTGAACCCAATCTCGACAAAGCTTTTTCTAACTCTTGTTCGCGGATAGTTTCGACTTTATTTCGCAGACAGCTAATAGTCGTGACAGTTTCCAGAGAACGCCACCAAATATCAAAAGCTTCCACTTCTTCCTCTAAAAGTCGCTCTGCTTCCTGGGCAATCTTCCGACGGCTTTCGTAGTTTTGCGCCACTACAGCCTTCAAATCATCCACATTAAACGCCTGCACGTTTTCTAATTCATTGACATCTGCATGAACGTTACGCGGCACAGAAATATCAAATAACATTAGGGAGCGCTGAACTTCTAAAACCATTTCCAATTTAGCCCGATCGAGTATTGGCTCAGTTGCCGAAGTACTTGTGAACACTAGATCGCTATCGGCAATCACTGCCATCATTTCCGATAGCGGATGAATTTGGATCGGTTGTTGAGGGAACTGCTTGGCTAATTCTTGGGCGCGATCGCGGGAGCGATTTACAATACTAATTTGCACCGCACCTTTAGAAAGTAAGTGTTGCACCAGCAGCCGTGACATTTTACCAGCACCCAGAATTACCACTCGACAAGCAGCTAAATTTGCCACTTTTATCTGTGCTAACTCCACAGCTGCCGAACTAATAGAGACAGCGCCAGTACCAATACTAGTTTCAGTCCTAACCCGCTTACCTGCTGTTAGCGCTTGTTTAAATAATCGATTCAAAATGGTTTTTATACCGTTATATTGCTGTCCCAGTTTGTGAGTAGTTTTCACCTGAGCCAGAATTTGACCTTCTCCGAGTACCAGACTATCTAAACCACCTGCTACCCGCATGACGTGCATTACGGCATCATCATGTAGCAACATAAATAAATGTTGTCGCAGAGAAATAACGGGCAATTTACTATATTCTGCAAGAAACTGAGTTATTTCTCGGATACCTTGGTCTGCTTCGCTGGTAACAATATAGATTTCCAGACGGTTACAAGTGCTAAGAATTGCAACTTCATCAATATGAGGATAGCTGGCCAGTTGAGCGATCGCACTTTCAATTTGTGGTTCTGGAATGCTCAGTTTTTCCCGGACTTCTACTGGGGCTGTTTTATGGCTTAACCCCACCACTGCTATATTCATTTGCTAAATCGTAGTTACTAGTTGGTAGTTGAAAATCGGGCATTGAGTCAGAATAGGGAATGGGGAATTTTTGTTTATTGGTTGGTAGTTTTTCCCTGCAACAAACAACAAATAATCACTAACTACTAACTACTAACTACTGTAAGGATGAAGCATTTGGGTGACTATTTTCCATTTTAATCGAAAGATTTCTTTCCAAATACTTTACCCCTACTTAAATCATTCCCCATTCCCTAAAAATTAGTTCAGTTGGAGAGTCTTGGGTTCACCAAGCATGTGAATCGTATCAACAAATCGAGCAGTTTTCGATTGGTTGGAAATTACCAAGCTTTGAGTTCTGGCTCCACCGTTGAAGAAACGTACACCTTCCATCAGATTACCACTGGTAATGCCGCAAGCAGCGAACAAAACAGTTTTACCAGATGCCAGTTCATGAGCATCATAGACCTTATCGGGGTCATTGATATTCATAGACGTTAAACGCTCAATATTGGCTTCTCTGCTTTCTCCAATTAAACCTGTTTTTACTACTGCTGGATCGTAAATCAGTTGACCTTGGAAGTGTCCACCCAAAGCACGCATTGCTGCTGCCGAGATTACACCTTCAGGAGCCGCACCAATACCCATCAGCGCGTGGATATTAGTTCCAGCAAAACCACAGCTGATAGCTGCACCCACATCACCGTCTGAAATTAGGGCAACTCTCGCTCCAGCCTCACGGATTTCTTTAATTAAATCGTTGTGGCGTTCGCGCTTCATGACCACGATCACAAGTTCTTCAATGGAGCGCTCTAGACACTCAGCGAGAATCTTGAGGTTTTCTGTTGCTGACTTGTTGATGTCTACCTTGCCCTTAGCTGCGGGAGGTGCTGCTAACTTCTTCATGTAAAAGTCAGGAGCAGCAAATAATCCACCCTTTTCAGAAATTGCTAAGACAGCCATCGAACCAGGTTGCCCATAAGCTACCAAGTTTGTACCTTCACAGGGGTCAACCGCAATATCAATTTCGATTAATTCATCAGGGTTACACAAGCTACTGGCATTTGGTTGGGTACAGATACCAACTTCTTCCCCGATGTATAGCATCGGCGCGTCGTCGCGTTCGCCTTCCCCAATCACAATGCGACCGCGCATATAGATTTTATTCATCCGCTCCCGCATAGCTTCCACAGCTACTTGGTCAGCGATATTTTTTTCGCCTTTACCCATCCACTTTGCGGATGCGATCGCGGCTTGCTCTACTACTTCAATAATCTCTAACCCAAGTGAATTTTCCACAGAGTCTACCCTCTCAGCTGCTTGAATTTCCGTCGTTTCATCTGCCTATTTCAGTTTTCAAGTCTACCAAAGGGCGGATACACGTGGAAGAAAGTTAAGTTTTACTGCTAACTCGTTATAAAAGTGCCAGTTAACACATATTACTTTTTTACTCATAACTTCTATGTTTATCTTTAGGTATAAAATCATAATGAAAAAATAAATTCACTAAAAACTCAAAAACGACGCATAGAGTAGATAGCTTATTAAATTCAGAGGTTAATCGTGTTTATTGACTACATCACACTCATGTTGATCAATATGGTAGCTGGGCTATTTCTACTGGCTGACTATGTGTATCGTGGTATAGATAGTTCTAATCAAAAACAGTGGATTCCCGGTTTTGGGATTACGGGGGCAATTGCCCTGACAACTGGTTTACACATGAGCTTCACCTGGCCAGTTATTGGTAGCTTTAACATTGCCTTTGGTGAAACAAGTGTCTTATTTGGAATCTTGTTTGTTGCAGCAGCGATCGCACTTGCTCAAGGTTGGGATTTATTCACAATAGCAGTTTACGGCTTTTTTGCTGGCGTAGTTGCGATCGTAGTGGGTATCCGCATCATCAACTTGAATTTGACTAAGCAACCGCTTTTATCGGGAATCGGCTTTATTTTAACTGGCTTAGGTGGTATTTTTGCAGCGCCAACCCTTTGCTGGAAACCCAACCGAACTTGGCGGCTAATTGGCGTAGCAGTGCTAATAGTAGCCGCTCTAATTTGGGCATTGACTGGATATTTGTCTTACTGGAATCATTTAGAAAGTTTCCAAAAGTGGGTTCCAGCGCCGATGCGGTAAGCAATGATCTAGGCTAGAGATATACTTTAAACCTGCTTAAGATAAATATGCTGGACTTTCTTAATCCCCTTTTAAATCGCCATCCAGAGCGAGTTAAAGCCAACGTCGAACTTTACACCTGGCAAACCTGCCCTTACTGCATTCGTGCCAAAATACTGCTGTGGTGGAAAGGTGTAAATTTTACCGAATATAAAATCGACGGCGACGAAGCAGCTAGAGCTAAAATGGCAGAACGCGCTAACGGAAAACGTACCGTACCGCAAATTTTCATTAACAACCACCACATTGGCGGCTGCGATGACCTCTATCAGCTAGACACACAAAGCCAACTCGATCCCCTTTTAGCCCAAGTCGCTATTTAGAAATCAAATTAGCCCCCAAAAGTCTCATAGAATTCGCGGCTATACAAACGTACCACATTGGCAAACCCGCAGAGTAGACCGCCTCCAAGGACTAACCGTAATATTATTAAGGCTTTTTAACCCACGGAGGTGGGTTTTGTTTGTGTAGACGCGGTTTATAACCGCTTTTTTAACTATCTTGCTCGTCCAAAAGTGAGCATATTTTTAAAGTTTTTATATTGATAAGAAGATGATAACTAAATACACAGAATATCTTATACATCAACAATGGATGAGTTATGCCCTAGAATTAGCAAAAGTAGCAGGTGATGCAGGTGAAGTCCCTGTGGGTGCTGTTATCATTGATTCAACAGGCAAATTGCTGGCACAAGGAGAAAACAGAAAAGAACGCGACAAAGACCCTACCGCTCATGCGGAAATTCTCGCTCTCAAGACAGCTGCAACAACTTTACAAAATTGGCATCTTAATGAATGTACCCTCTACGTAACTCTTGAACCGTGTCCGATGTGTGCAGGTGCTATTTTGCAAGCGCGTGTCGGACAAGTTGTATATGGAGTAGACGATACAAAAACTGGCGCAATTCGTACAGTTATTAACATACCCGATAGTGCTGCTTCTAATCACCGTCTCCAGGTTATTGGAGGCATTCTAGAGTCAGCTTGTCGTAAGCAATTACAGGCTTGGTTTGCGACTAGGCGACGTAGGGTAAACTAACGGACAGAGGTAAAACTGTCCATCTAGTACGACACAACTCACGCAAGAGAATCTACGGTGTAACTAATCAGGCTTTTCGTTAAATTTTTACCCGTCAATCAGCTGCATCCGTCATGATGGAATTTCACTCTTCATCCGATCCCTGCCAGCATACACCAGCAAATCATCAGGTGGCTGGTACTACTTCAAAGGTTTCTCCTTGGTTAAGTCCTCTGGCATATTTATTAGGCCGTCACTGCCTATTACCATTATTCTTTGGGCAAATTAGAATAACCGGACAAAAAAATATCCCTACAACTGGGCCTGTTATCCTAGCGCCTACCCATCGGGCACGCTGGGATGCATTGCTTGTACCCTACGCTACGGCTGATTGTCGGAGAGAACAAGACCTGCGGTTTATGGTGACTATTGACGAATGCCAAGGTTTACAAGGCTGGTTTGTCAAGCGTTTGGGGGGGTTTCCTGTAAATTCTAAGCATCCATCAATCCGCACGCTGCGACATGGAGTTGAGCTACTTCAACAGAAAAAAACCCTGGTTATCTTTCCAGAAGGCAATATTTTTCGTGATGGCCAAGTTCACCAGTTGAAGCCGGGAATTGCTCGTCTTGCTTTGAGTGCTGAATCTAGTCATTCTGGGCTGGGAGTAAAAATTATTCCTATAGGCATTAATTACAGCCAACCTTATCCAAATTGGGGTACAGATGTAAGTATTGACATTGGCTGCCCAATCAGAGTAGCGGATTACATGAGTGGTTGTATAAAACACGACGCAAAAAGCATCACAACTGATTTAGGAAAGGTACTGCAACAATTAAGCCATCAAGAAACAAAAAGTACTAATCACGCATTTGCAGAAATTACTAATTCTCGATCCCCTCAAGGATTAGGTGTGGCTCATCAGGGCGATTTAAGTTAGCTACTACACAGGGTAATGGGAACTCTATTAAACCGATTTTTAGTCTAAATCAGAGATACTTAGGATGTAGCTATGCTTTGTTGAAGGCCAAAACAGAGTTAAGATACCCGAAGTTTCCATAACTTTAATATAGTTCTCGCACTAATTGATCCCATGAACACTGCTGCCGCTGTTACCTTGATGCACCGTACCCTTTTATCAGTCATAGCAGTTCTTAGTCTGCTATCACCTGTGAATGCTCAGGTATCACAGTCACCAGGGACTACCAGCCAACCACAACCGATTGACCCCAACGATCCCAATAATCTGCGCCCCATAACCGAAAGTAACAGCATTTTGAGTATTGAAGGTGGCGATCGCTTAGTAAAAGAAGCAGACCAAGCCGTTTCTGCTCAAAACTATCCCTTAGCCGCAAAGAAACTCCAAGAAGCACGCCAGGTTTATAATCAGCTATCTAATTTTTATCAAGAATTAAACGCTAGCTTTTCGGGAATTGACAATAGAGTTTCTGATTCTCAGCGTCAAAAAGCTCTCATAACAGCCCAAAAGCGAGATGAAGCAACCTTTCAGCTAGCATTGGTACATCGGGCACAAAATCAGCCAGAATTAGCTGTGCCGTTGTTGATTCAAATCATTAAGAGTCAAAATCCGACACGGGATTTAGGCAAGAAAGCCTATAAACAGTTGTTTGAGTTGGGTTTTGTAGATTCTCCCTATCCAAGAGAAGGTGGTAGTTCATCTTCCTCATCCCCAAAAAAATAAATTAAATTTTTGTTGCCTGTTTTTCCCTACCCTTATCTCTCTAACTAGGCCCTTGGGAACGCTCAAGTGCTAGGATAGACTCATCCGCCGTAGACAAAACCTGAGCGTTCTCAAAAATACACCTCAGAGGCGGGTTTATCTACAGCCTTGCCAAAAACCTGAAGTTGGCACAGGCTTTTGCTCTATATCTGTTAATAATAGAAAAGTAAGTTTTTTCAGGAATAGCGATGATTAGTCCGCAGCAGGTTGAGGCAATGATCAAGGCGGAACTGCCAGACGCACAGGTTCAGGTGCAAGACTTGACTGGTGGCGGCGACCACTATCAAGTGACAGTAGTTTCATCGCACTTTGCAGGTAAAGGACTAGTGCAACAGCATCAGTTAGTTTATGGTGCGTTGGGTCAAGCTATGTCAACTGAAGCGATTCATGCCTTGGCGGTAAAAACATACACTCCCGAAGCTTGGCAAGCAACAGCAAGTTCCTAAAGTTAGGAGATGCGGTTAATCGCCTCTGTACAGGAGTTAAGAGTAGAGACGCGATCAATCGCGTCTGTTAAAAATTTATAACTCCTCACTCGTCATCGTTGAATTCAACATAGGAAACACAAATATCATGACACCAGAACTCAAAGAGAAAATTGATAACTTGCTACAACAGAACAAGATTCTAGTTTTCATGAAGGGAAATAAGCTAATGCCCCAATGTGGTTTCTCCAATAACGTTGTGCAGATTCTTAATACCTTGGGAGTTCCCTTCGAGACGGTTGATGTTCTATCAGATTCTGAAATCCGGCAGGGAATCAAGGAATACTCTAACTGGCCGACAATTCCCCAAGTGTATATCAATGGTGAATTCGTTGGCGGTTCTGACATCTTGATTGAACTGTACCAAAAAGGTGAATTGCAGCAAAAAGTAGAAGTAGCACTAGCTTCCTAATCTCTCTTTACACAATCAAGGCAATATGCCGTTTTAATGTCCTTGAAAGGGGAAATACTATTTATCTCCCCTTTCAAGGGTTTTTTAATAGGTTAGGGACTTCCAAGAAATAAATTATCCCAATGAACGAACCGCAGAGGCAAGGCAGCGCGGTCTTGGGGAGCCAGTGCGGTCTTGGGGTCTCCCCAAGTGGAGCATCTGGCGTGGTTTCCCCCATGAGCGACTGCCGCGCAGAGGACACAGAGGAATAAGGGTTTGAGAGATTTTTATGTTAGGTGGTTGAGTGTTTTTTTATTTGGAAGTCCCTTACTTGCTGACAACTGACAAAAATACTTTATCTACCTATAGGAATCCGGTTTGATTTCTGAAAAATCCGTAGGATGTTATCGCGGAGAGTACGGCACCAAACCCTTGATGATGGTGCGTTACGAACTTCGTTCTAGCACACCCTAAAATACTTAATTTTGTTCAAAAACCAAATAGAAGTCCTATATATTGCAATACCCTTGGGTTAAGGATTTTTGGGAGAACCATAAAGCTGTAGAGACGCGAAAGCATATAGCTGGACGTTCGCGATAGCGTCTAGTAGAGAAATACAATTTTGCGTCTCTACGCTATCCGCTAGATGAGAATTTTAGTCTTATCTGAATCGTATTGACCTAATATTGGCTTAATTTCATAGCTAGTCAACAATCCCCTCAGTCGTATTGGCAAGACCAATATAAGGCTGAGGGGATGCGTTTAATCAATACAATATCTCCAAAGTCTCACACCACGGCAAAATGTTGACCAATACAGATAATATGCTATAATCATCTGCGGTAATTAAGGATTACTATCAATGACCAAGTAAATGGTGCTTAGTAGTAATCGGGTTGTGGCTGTGGTTGCGGCACTGCAAAATTTGACCCATCGTACAAGTAGCGGCTGGCTTCCTCTTCTAGGCGATGAATCAGATAAGGTTCAATGACGTTGCTATGTCGCAATGCGGCTAGATATCCATCCAAATACATCCGCATATCATCCGTGCGATAACCGCGATTCCATAACTCGACGAAGGCATCGGTGAGTCTTTGGTAATAGCGGATGGTTTGTGTGTCTTGGAGCATAACTGCTGTATTAATCTCTTGGAATGAGAATTGTAAATGATTCACGCTCAAATGTGAAGTGTAGTTTCACTTTGGCATTAACTCAAAGTCAACACATCTACTTTGGGTAGTACCCTCATAGCAGCTACAAGCTACTTTAATCCTATTCCAGAAAACATCTATTCTACTTATCTGCCAAGTTATTTTTCTAATTTTCATAGTCAATAGCCAATTGTATTGGTGTTATGTTCTTAACTGGAGGCGCTAATTTTTGCGAAAAACCTCCTTTTACTATCAGGTTAAAAAGCTGTTGTATTAATGGTTAGCTGATTGGATTATAGATATTTCCCACATTACATCCATCTACAAGTGGAATGTTAAGCTACAAGAATTTTTGCTCCGTCTAATAACGCTGCTGAGAAATTTAATAAAAATTTAATAATATTTCTAATCCCCTATCCACAAGGAATAAATTAAAGATATTACTACGCCTTTTATAAGGAAATGTAAAGCTAATAGCAGTTGAAGTAACAAAGGCTACAAAACCTTAGAGATGGGCTTGTTACTTTGAAAGTCATCAGACGCTAAGGGGTCTTGCCGCTGTGGGTTCGGTTTGTATAGAAATCATTGAGGGGAATCCCCATCTGAGATCGTTGTTGGGTTGGCACTTGCAACAGATGGAATACCGTGTGCATCAAGCTGCCAGTATTTATCAAGCAAGGGAAGTTTTTTTAAGCCATCAACCAACACTGGTAGTATTGGATGCAGACCTGCCTGATGGTGATGGCATTGAGTTTTGTCGTTGGTTGCATCGTCAGCAGCAGCCTCTAATCTTAATGCTATCTGCCCGTAATAGTGAAGGTGATATTGTCGCAGGTTTAAAGGCGGGTGCAGATGATTACCTGAGTAAACCTTTTGGGATGCAAGAGTTTTTAGCACGGGTAGAGGCACTGATTCGCCGGAAGCGCACACCGACTGCACCAGCTTATTTGGATTATGGCACTTTGCAAATCGATTTAGTTCAGCGTCGTGTCCGCTTTCAGGGGAGTTTATCGATTTAACGCCCCAGGAATTCAGTTTGCTGTACGTTTTAGCACAAGCTGGGGGAGTACCTCTGAGTAGGTCGGAATTGCTGCGTCGTGCTTGGCCTGATGCTATCGATAACCCTCGTACCATTGATACTCACGTTTTATCGCTGCGGAAAAAGGTTGAACTCGATCCTCGCCAACCAAACTTGATTCAAACTATCCGCAATGTAGGATACCGTTTTAACATGGAAATTTTGAATACCAATATTTCACAATCACAAACAGCAAAATTAGCTAGAGAGAGATTTAATAATCAACGTTCAACACTTAGTAGTAGTCAGGTGTAATGGGGCATTGGGCATTGAGATAAAAACTCTTGACTTCTGTCTTGTGACCAATTCAAAATCTAAAATCCAAAATCGTCCTGAGTTTCTGCTTTAATTAAGCTTTGTCGTAATTCAAGCCAGTTTATTTCAGAGACTGTTTGATTTGCGGATAAATGACCCTGTTGTAGGTGTAATAACCTAGTGCAAAATATCTGAGCAAGTTCCAGTTGATGATTTACCATCAAAATTGTAGTTTGATGAGCTTGACTCAACTGGATTAAGACTTGCATTAGATGAGATGCTGTACCTGCATCAAGGGCTGAGGTTGGCTCGTCTAATAATAATATTTTAGGCTGGATGAGTAAGGCACGAGCGATCGCTACTATTTGTCGTTGTCCAGCAGAAAGTTGTACCTCAGTTCGCCCTAACCATTCATTGGGAATGTGCAGTTGTTCTGTCCAATAACTGATTCGTTCCTGAATTGTCTGTTTGGGCAAACCACGCAAAACTAAAGGATAAGCCAAGGCTTGTTGAACTGTCATCCCCAACAGCTTTGATTCTTGCAATACAAGTACAACCATCTGGCGTAGCTGGATGACAGGGATTTGGCGATATTCTTGATTTTCTAGATAGATTTTGCCACTCGTTGGTTCAATTAGGCGGTTGATGAGGCGTAATAACGAGGTTTTTCCTGCGCCTACTGGCCCTACAATGGCAATGCGTTCGCCGCAAGCGTTGGCGGAGCCATCGCCCTGAAATACCTCCAAGTCAATATCTCGCAATATGGGATATCCTTGCTGATTGCCTGGAAGTTGGGTTTTTAGCTTTGCAAACAGATTAATTTGCTCTAGCCTGAGTGTTGCCTTATTCAAGGGAAGTGAGGAGATAGGGGAGATAGGGGAGATAGGGGAGATAGGGGAGAAATAACCAATGCCCTATGCCCTATGCCCCATTCCCAATTTTAAGTTAATTGTGCAGTAGTTAAAGCTGTTGCGATCGCCCAGCCATCGACCAATAGTAGCAGCAGTGTGAATCCTAATAAAATCAGGTACATCCACGGCTGTGCTAAAGGGCGAACATCTGTAGTATCAATGCCTGTCTTGGCTTGGACAATTTGCACGAAACGGGCAAATCCAGATACACGCATGGGTAGTAAATAAGCTTTCCCATCCTGGCTGAGGAAGTAATAAACTAAGCCTCCTTGACCAGTGGTGCGGGGTTTTAACTCTTTTACCTCTGACCAAGGTAAAAACCAGCCTTTACGGAAAAAGCGAGGAACCCAGGCGGGGTAAGTAACCTGAATTCCCTGGTCATCTACTATTACTTGTTCAGTCAATACTGCATACAAGGCAACGAAGCCGATGCCAATCCCTATCCACAATAATATTGGAGATACGGGTGCGGCTGTTACCTGCGATAAAAAGGGTAATGGGACTGTGAGTGCTATGTATAGACTCAGCAAAGTTATCCGAATCAAAGGAGACAGACGAAAAACAGAAGTTGAAATATTGGCTGAGTTTACTGTCACGGCTCAATTACAATGCTTTTATTCATTGTAGGGTAGGTCTATGTTGTAGCTGGACTGTTCAATTCGTAATTCGTAATGACGCTCCTTTGTCGCTAACGCTTCTCTACGAGACGCTGCGCGTAGCTTGCTTCCCCGGAGGGGTACGCTAACGTAATTCGTAATTTTTTAGGGTAAATACTTTTGTACTACAATCCAACCAGTAAGGGATACCCAGGCAAATCCTATAAACAAAATAATATTTACGCCAATGTGTAAAGGTCTAGCCCAAGGTCGGCTGGCACTAATTTGCGTGGCACTGAAAACAGAAAGCAGAACTAATGCTACCACTATCAATCCAGCGATTAGATGTGACGAGTGACCTAAAGAACCAAAGTGTCCTAAAGTGCCAACAATCCCGATCGCTAGCAATAGTAGCACTAAACTTACCATACTGATGCCCATTAAATAGTGGAGCGATCGCACCCCTCTATTTCCGCCCATAAATGGCGTAATAAAATGGAATTGCTGCGAAGTTCTCGCCCGAAACATCCAAACGCCGGTGACTGCTAACATCAGATATGCCAGCAGGGACAACCCCATTGACCAGGCGGCTATTTTCCACAACCAAAGAAACGAAGGCAGATTCATAAGAATGATTGTAGATGAGAGTGGGGACTGAGGACTGGGGACTTGGGACTGGGTATTGGGATTGGGGACTGGGAAAACACCGTTACCCAATGACAAATGACAAATGACAAATGACTAATAAATAAAAAAGGGCTGCCGAATTAAGCAACCCTGAAATTGAGTCAAATTGTTTTTTTTAATTAACGGCTGCTAAAGAGCGACTTGTAAGGGTTTTATACTATCTCCGGTGTTTGTATTAATTTGCTGCACCAATGATTTGGTATTAATAGGGTCTTTGCCAAATGATGAGTCTGTATCAAACTCATCAGTACTAGGTTCGTCGAGCATCAAGCGATCACACGGAATCTTATCTGATAAAATTGCACTTGCCATCATCCCTGTATGAATCTCCACTTGGCCTTTTCGCGGAGCTTCAAAAACTAAACGTTGTCCAGGGAAAACAACCCTTTCAAAGTACCAGTTGGGAATATTACAGATGCGAGCTACCTGTATTTTGCTCGTGGCATTAATGTAGCAGCAGAGAATTTTTCCCGATTGCTCAGGTGGTAGAGGATCTAATATTTGAGCCATAACTGCTGAGGAGCTTTACGCCACAATTTTACATTACACTAGCCAAGCCTAGCACTCACTGATCCCCAGTTGCTGTAACTGTGAATACCAACTGAGTCGTTGGAGATTATTTCTGTCTAGAGATATATTTTCAGTTATGAAAATTTTGTAATTATTTACACCTTTTTCGGAATTATACACTATGGATAAAAGTTTTTGATATTTTATTCTGGTATAAAAGCTTTAATTCTCTTAAGTCATATAAGACGACGATCCCCTTGCTTTTTGCCTAGCGAGGAAGTGAGTTTTCTTGTTTCATCTATCCCAAGATTAATAGGCTGGGATCATCGCTTAATGAATAAACTCAATGTTATGGTAAAGCTATATGAAAAATATCTTCATAAAGCCTATCTATAAATTCTATGTATGTTTTATGCATAGCAATTTTAGTGTTTTCTGCAATTGCTAACATTTGTTTTCTGCTTACCAGCAATCAAATGAAATGTCAAGTGCGATTGTGATAATTAAAACCTAATAAAACAAGCACACACTTTAAAACTCGATATTTTTCTCGCTTTCTCCAAATATTGGCAAGATGGAAGTCAAAAAACAGATTATGGAAAATCGAATTCTTTACGTTCGCCTTCCTTGTAACCCCATCTTTCCCATTGGGGTTGTCTACCTGAGCGATCATGTCCATAAGCAGTTTCCTAATCTTGAACAGCGTATCTTTGATTTAGGAACAGTGCCACCCTT
Source organism: Nostoc sp. KVJ3 (assembly GCF_026127265.1). GTDB lineage: Bacteria > Cyanobacteriota > Cyanobacteriia > Cyanobacteriales > Nostocaceae > Nostoc. The sequence goes on along the minus strand of NZ_WWFG01000001.1, from coordinate 3,970,111 downwards.
AGATTACAATTCTGCTCTGGATCGCTGTATCGATGAATTTAAACCGACACTGCTAGTATTTTCTTGGCGGGATATTCAAATTTATGCCCCAGTTGGTGGACGTGGTGGCAACCCACTGCAAAACGCCTTTGAATTTTACTACGCTAAGAATCCTCTATTAAAACTACGTGGCGGATTCGGCGGTTTACGAATCTTCATCGCTTACTATGTAGAGCTATGGCAAAATCAGGGCTTAATCAAACGCGGTTTAAAACGTGCCCAAAAATATCATTCTGATGCTCGTGTAGTTGTAGGTGGTGGTGCAGTCAGCGTATTTTACGAACAATTGGGTAAAAGCTTACCACAAGGGGCAATTATTTCTGTGGGTGAAGGGGAAACCCTGCTGGAAAAGCTTTTAAGCGGTAGAGATTTTCGAGATGAGCGCTGTTATGTTGCGGGAGAAACCCAACCACGTCAACGGCTGATTCACGAACAACCCACCCCACTAGAAAAAACAGCTTGTAACTACGACTATATCGAAACCATCTGGCCGGAATTTAACTTTTACCTGCAAGAAGAAGACTTTTATATAGGTGTACAAACTAAGCGTGGTTGTCCCCATAACTGCTGCTATTGCGTCTACACCGTCGTTGAAGGCAAACAAGTACGCATCAACCCAGCAGATGAAGTAGTTGCTGAGATGCGCCAATTATACGATCGCGGCATTCGCAACTTCTGGTTTACCGATGCCCAATTCATCCCCGCCCGAAAGTTTATCGATGATGCCGTAGAACTATTGCAAAAAATAGTCGATTCTGGTATGACAGATATCCACTGGGCAGCATATATCAGAGCCGACAATTTGACACCCGAATTGTGCGACTTGATGGCGAAAACTGGGATGAACTATTTTGAAATCGGGATTACCAGTGGTTCTCAAGAACTCGTGCGCAAAATGCGGATGGGATACAACCTGCGAACCGTCTTGCAAAACTGCCGTGACTTAAAAGCAGCTGGTTTCAACGACTTAGTTTCCGTCAACTACTCCTTTAACGTGATTGACGAACGTCCCGAAACCATCCGCCAAACCATCGCCTACCACCGCGAACTAGAACGGATTTTTGGTGCTGATAAAGTCGAACCTGCGATTTTCTTTATTGGACTACAACCCCATACCCATTTAGAAGAATATGCTTTTAAAGAAGGCATCCTCAAACCAGGATACGATCCAATGAGCTTGATGCCGTGGACAGCCAAAAAACTCCTTTGGAATCCTGAACCCCTTGGTTCATTCTTCGGCGAAGTCTGCTTGCAAGCTTGGCAACAAAACCCCAACGATTTCGGACGCGAAGTCATGAAAATCTTAGAGGAAAAACTAGGTTGTGCCGACTTAGAAGCAGCACTTTCCGCACCAATAGAGACGAAAGAAAAACAACTAGCCGGTATATCCTAGAAAACACAATAATGCTGGGATATTCGGAATTCTGAATTTCTCCCCCTCTCCTCCTCTGCTGTGTACACACAAGTTGGATTTACCCCCCTTAATCACCCCGTTTATTGGGGGGAAACAGAAAATCTAATTCCCTCCCCTTTATAAGGGGAGGGTTAGGGTGGGGTAAAACCTTGGTTAGTCAGCTATTTTCAGACTTGTGTGTACACCGTAGCTCTCTCCCTCTGTGTCCTCAGTGCCTCTGCGGTTATTTTTACCAAATCCCATGTTAGAAGGTTCAATCTTACAAAAGCTAGAAACAGCCCATCGCCACACAACCAGGCCAATTCGATTCGGTGTTTACTACAAAAATACCCTAGTTGCCCTGTGCCACGCTCTAGAAGACCATATCTTAACCGACGAGGGTACACCCTTAGTCATCACAGCCTTCCAACAGGGGAAATGGTATCTCCAAGAAGCTGAACGATATGCAGACATCGCCCAGCACAGCCGCCAAATTGCGATCATGGCTGCCTCTGAATCCGGCTTTGCTGAACATCCCACCAGCCAGCTACCCAATGTAGACTTAGTGGCATTACCTCCAGTTGACCCAGTGGCGCAGGAGTGGCACTTAATTATTTTATCGCCTAATTACACAGCAATGGTAATTTGTCAAGAATTATCAGAAGCTGATTATGGCAGTAGTGGAGTACCGACATCAGACTTAGAGCGGAAATTCTACGGCTTGTGGACATTTGAGCCGGAGTTAGTGCAAGAGACAGCAGAAATAGCGATCGCTCACATCAAAAAATACAACCCAGAACTGGCAAAAAAACTCACAGCCGATAAAGAAAAAATTGTACCATCAATGACCAGATCGGAAAATTTAGGTGCAGTTGTCTCCCGTGTAGTAGATTACCTCCAGACTGGGCAAGATAATTTATCCATCCCGACAGCGCTTCAGAAACAAACCCTAGATCGCAACTTGGTTTCTAACGAAATCCAAGCCTTTTTGCGAATGGCGCAACTGATGGATATGGCAGATGTCAACAATCCAATGGCAGCTGCGGAAGTGGTGGTACTTGCTGAAGCGATCGCCCAGCTTTTGGATCTTCCCGCATGGCAAATTAAAAGATTGCGCTTGGCGGCTTTGTTACATCGCATAGATCCATTACAAAAAGCAGAAAGCGTTCTCACTGGCGGTATAGCCACACGCTACCAAGAAGATGCCCCCAGTTCTCCCTTAACTTGTCCTTTAGTACCAGGGGCGCAAGTATTGCGAACTATGCCAAGACTACGAGCAGTTGCCCAAATTATTACTCATCAAAGCGAGTGGTGGAATGGCACAGGGGAACCAGCAGGTTTAGCTGGAGATGAAATTCCCCTAGAGTCGAGAATTTTGGCATTATTGGCAGACTTTCAGTGGCGACTCAATGAGCAAAAATCGTCAAATCAAAGCCGGGAACAGATATTTACTCAAGCTTTAGATGAGTGCAAACAGCAACAATCTACCCGCTTTGACCCTAAACTTGTAGATACCCTAGCTTTATTAGTTATGGGTTTACAACAGGGACTCGAATTACCCATCATGACAGCGAAAGTCAGCGCCGGCATCTGGATACTTGATTCCCAATGGGATAGCCACAGCAAGATAAGCGAGCAGATTGGTAGTTATTTTACATGAATATTGAAGCCATTAGATTAGGAAAACTCAAACAACTTCCAGGAGCAAATTTAGAAGACGAGGAACTCTCCCGACTAGATTTAAGCCGAATTAATCTTGCTGGCGCTACCCTTGTGGGCGCTAATTTTGCTGGTTCAAAGCTGGAAGGTGGACATTTGGAGGGAGCGAATTTGATGGGGGCGAACCTCCAAGAAACTGACTTGCGGGCGAACCTCATGGGAGCAAACCTGATGCAAGCAGATTTAACCGGTGCTGACTTGCGGGGTAGCAATTTGCGTGGCGCTAACTTGATGGGAGCAAGACTCAGTGATGTGTCATTAGTAGGTGCTTTCTTGAGTGGTGCGAATTTGATGAATGTGAACTTGCAAGGCGTTGACTTGCGCGGTGCTGACTTGCGCGGTGCAAACCTGACTGGGGCAAATCTCAAAGGTGCAGACTTGAGTCGCGCCGATTTGCAAGGGGCTTTATTAAGTGAAGCAAACCTGGAAGAAGCCGACTTGCGGGGGGCAAATTTAGCGGGGGCGAATTTGACGGGAGCGAATTTACTCTGTGCAGAGTTAGAAGGTGCAAATTTGAGCGGTGTTAATTTGAATAAAGCGTGTTTGGTGGGTACTGTGGTTGAGACTCTTGCGTAAAGATTGCACTAAAAAACCGCCTATGCCGATTATTTGTATTTTTGAGGACTACCCAGAATGACACCCGTCGCCGCACAAGTCTCAATCACCACAATTATTCCTATGTTAACCGCGATCGCAAATCGGCAATGGGAACAGTTCAAAGAACTGGAGGCAGATTTTGTATCCCAGTATGGAGTAGAGGTATGGCAAGATGTTTTTAATTTCCGTCTCAAGCCAGCATTGGATAAAGATTCTGACAGATGGCTACTCATCCAGTGGTGTGGTGAAGGAATTATCTCAAAAAATGTGGCGTAAGTGCGATCGCGCAAGGTGAATTATGGCGATCGTTTTTATTTCCATCCGAAGGCCACTACTTTACCGTTTCGCAATATTCTATTCTTAGCTATTGTTAAAATTTTCGCAGATGAAGCAGGTGAAAATTTGTGAGCCTAAAAGAAGTTATTAGACTAGCAAAGCAGCTTTCAACCGTGGACAAAGTACGTTTGATCCAGCAAATTGCTCCTGATATAGAACACGAGTTAACAAATCAATCGTCTATCGTTCCCCGCAAATCATCATGGGGATTGTGTGCGGATTTGGGAAAAGCACCTTCAGCAGAGGAAATTGATGCAGCCCGTAGTGAAGAGTGGGCTAGCTTTCCACGGGAGGATATTTGATGCTGCGTGCTGTAGCTGACACCCATGCAGTCATCTGGTACATTTTTGGCGATTCTCGATTATCTACAACTGCCCAGAATACCATAGCTCAAATAGCATCTTCTGGAGATCAAGTTGCTTTCTCTTCCATTACCCTAGCCGAAATTGTATATTTGAGCGAGAAAGGGCGTATTTCTCCACTGACACTTGAACGGCTGCTTATATCTGTTGATGTAACTGATGCTGTACTGTTTGAAGTTCCCTTCAATCGGCAGATAGCTCAAGCTTTGCCCTTGGTGAATCGCTCACAAGTACCAGATTTACCCGATCGCATTATTGCTGCTACAGCCTTATATCTAGGAGTACCAGTGATTAGTCGATATAGCAAAATTAAATTATCTAGTGTGAATACCATTTGGTGAAAATGATTAACAACTAATTAAAGACTTCCCCTAAGTGCGCTCTTAATTTATCGATACTATTATCCCACTGAGACATCAAGCTTGGACTAGACAACAATTTAGCTTTAGTGTCATACCAACCCCAGTTGGCTCTCATTTCCTTCTGATCAAGAGGAATACGGCTGACATCTGTAAAATCGGCAATCCAATGAACCTTAACCCATCGGAAAATACCCCATGTATCTCTTCCCCATTGAGGTTTATCTTCACTTCCCTCATTAACCAGTTCAACTACGTGTGTCAAGAATCGCTCGTACTTAGGTCGTTTTTGAGAAAGGATGATAAGAGATCCTTTTGGTAAGTTAAAGGCGTGATTATCTACACCTCCATCCTTATTCTTTTTAAAATTTAACGGAAAGTAAGCTGCAATAGGATAAATTTCATACGCCCAAACATCATCATCATCATCATTGACATTTTTGATATATTCCAGACGACTACAATCCATTATTTTTAGCCCTAAATATTTATTTCATATTGAATCTCTAAAAGCCTTTTGGCTACACTCTGACTAATGACACTTTGCCTAAATGGAATATTAATGTAGTTTCTTTTTAGCCGATATTTTATTTTTGTACAAGTTCATTACTCATCTTTAATTTTTTACTATTCGCCCTCGTATCCACAAAGCTAGTACACTCATTAACAACACTCCCATCACTCCTTGCAAGGGATTATTATTCACACCAGTTACCCAATCAGGAACTTGGCCAGAATATTTCACTAATTTACCTACATTAATAATGTAGTAACCCCAAATTAAACCACCATGCAAACCAATTGGTAAACCCAAACGTCCCCTCCGCCAACGCTTTCCCCATACTTGCGTTAACCCCAGCAGTACCAAAGCTGGAAATTGCGGCAGTGTATGAATAATTGCCTCCAAGGGTTTAATAAAGTGCAATGTAGCAAACGCAATTGCATCTGTCCATAGTGCCACACGCGGGCTGTAATCTCGTTGTAATTCATCCAGCAACCAGCCTCGGAATAACAATTCCTCAGCAAATCCAACACCTAAGCCAACAAGTAAACCCTCTAAAATTATTTTTAGTAAAAAAACTTTTGGTTGTTGCCACACCAACCAACCCAACAAACTTTCTACCCCAAAAAGTATCAGAATATTGATTATCCCTATAGCCAAGCCACGCAGTAAATCCACACCGTTTTGTCGCGTGAATTCTAAGCCATAATGCCGCAGGATTTGGGGCTGCTGGTAGACATATTTACCCCATAATCTCAAAATAAAAATAAATACTGCATATAACAATACCAATGTCAATATACTTTCTAAATTTGAATCATGCACTAGTAAGTATATTGGTGCAGCCAATGGCAACCATAGCAGCGCTAAATTCAAAATAAAACAACCCAGCCTAATGGGGGCAGGGCGTTCAGCTAGACGGACAAGGTTTTTTTTCATATTAAATAGGTCAATAATCAGTAGTCAATACTCCAGATTATGACTCTTGATTATTGACCAATCATTATTCATCAGGTTCAATCGTGCTACTTAAACCGTGACTTATCAATGTTTCGCAATAGAACTCAGCGTGTTCCAGGGCGCAAGTAATGACTAAAGCTAGCCCGTTAGTATGGGCTTCCATCATGATGCTCACAGCTTGGGGTTGGGTAAGGCTAGGTACAGTGGCTATTAGCGACTGTACAACATGCTCCATAGAGTTGTAGTCATCGTTATGGAGCAAAACGCGATACCGAGGCGCTAGCTTACGGGTTGTGGAAGGCTTTTCAATAGTTTCAACTGACACGGCTCTTTGCTCTTTTCTTGTTGATTCGCTACTACAAAGTGTCTGTGTAGCGATCGCTTAACAGTTATTTACCTATTCTATAGTATTTCTGTTCAGATACTATGCTAGAAAAACTGCTCTACTTAGTTTGTATAGCTACTTGTGAGGCAGATGTCTTACACATCCTTACCATGAGAGTGCTACCCTAATCTTATCAGAAGCTTCCTTAAACTTAGCGCATTTTCATCTTTAAGATTAAGGAAGTTGTCAAATAATTCTTGCCCCTGCCCAAACTGCATAATAATGGACATTAGCCTAGATTTTCTTCAACCAGGACAAATTGTGTCTTTAGAGCATGGCGACAAAAATCTGTATGCAGAAGTCATTCAATTTGTAGTTTCCCGCCAGTTGTGCTGGGTGCGTCCTTTATTAATGGTTACTTTGATTCCAGAATCGCCGCTAATTACCGATTTGCGTGATGCGTCTGACTTGCTTTGGCCTGCCAATTTATTTCGACCAGCCTTAGACACAGAAGTAATTACCTTCTTGAGCCAAATTTTAGCAAAAGAACCAAAAACCGAACCTGATTCATCCGCCAAGCAGCAACTCAATCAATTTATTCATCAAATATGGCAAGCATCTCAATAGATATGGGGCAAAGGATATGACTGGAAGTCAGTTTATCTGGAGCGCCAACAGCCATATCAACTCCCTTAGCAACGAGTTCACTCTGCTTGTAGACAATTTTAGCAAACAGATAGAGAGGACTTTTTCTAGGCGTTTAGCGAACTATATGGCGTTAAGACCCCAACCAAAATACGTAGCGCCAGTTTCAGTCGGGGTTTAAATCCGCGTCTGAAAATGTCTTGAATTTTGAATTTTGAATTTTAAATTTTGAATTGTTATTATCCCACCTGCCTTTACTAAAATTTGTTTTACTAAACTCGGAATTTTGATTACTTCAGTATTCATCAAATTCACTTGACATACCTCTGTGCATAAGCAGTTAGGAATATCCAAAGCTAGGAACCAACTTAATTCTACCAGCATCCATCTCCGACATTAATAATTCCAGAGCTTCGTAGTCAACATCAGAAATGTAACCCAATTCTGTCAGTTCTGAGTTGATTTCATTTTCTATCTCAGGAGTTAGCTTTTTAATGTCAAGAGCTTTTTCTACCAATTTACGAATAGCGTACTTAGTTCTCATAAGTAATACATCCAACTGTAATATGATACTAACTATCTCAGATAACTCTAAGTATAAAGAGCGACCCAAATACTAACTTACTTGTGATATATATCACATTTGATTAGTTAAATAGATAATTCGCTATGACTCTGGCGTATGCCATCAGCAACGCTAAAGTGGGAAATTTAACTTACCGTTAAGAATTGGCTAAATTAGCTTGAGTTATAGACTAAGCAAGTTTTCTCAGCATAGTTACTGATGATTGATTTGCTCTATGGCCGTCTATGTTGATTGTTTTTGAACTGAGATAAAAAAAAAGTATATATAAACACATTTTAACCTGGAATTATAACAATCTTTAAACAGAGATACTAAAGAAATAAAGATTCAGCAAAGAGAGCTAAGACGTATGGTCGATGCAACAGAATAGAGTTTATGTTCAAATAATCCTTAGCTTGACGCTTCAATAATTCTCAATAGGATGTAACTATGCAAGCAGTGCTTAATTATCCCAAGATTGTAGTTATTCGCCCCCAAGGGTGTTTGAATGCTACAAATGCCTTGGAATTTGAACGAGATATGACCACAGCGTTGGCACAAAATGGTATTTCCATCTTGGTAGTAGACCTCGCCGCAGTAGAATCTTTAGACAGCGCGGGGTTGATGGCATTATTATCTATACACAAACTGGCTCTTAGTTTAGGAAGAGGTTTCCGACTTTGCGCTGTGGCTCCGTCAATTAGAATTATTTTTGAACTAACGCAACTCGATAGAGTGTTTGAAATATTGGATGGTGAAGTTGAGTTGGCTACAACATAAACCTTATGTAAAAGCACAAAGGTTCAGTTAAAAAACGGACTTTATGTAAAGGAGTTATAAGTTAGAACGATAAATTATGTTAGAAGACCTAATTAAATGCTAAGGTTGGCTTTGGGTAGCTGTAATTAAGGTAGCTAGAAGATAGCGCAGTGGCTGTTGCAGTTGAGAAATTAATAACATCGGATATTTTGAAACCAGGGCGTTACCTTGGTAATGAGCGTTTAGCGGTACACAAAGCTTGGGATAAGGCAGCAATACGCTGGGTCTTAACCTACCCAGAAGTATATGAAGTCGGTGCATCCAATTTAGGGCACATTATCCTATACAACATCTTGAATGCCCAACCGCGTCAATTGTGCGATCGCGCCTACCTCCCAGGAAAAGACCTGGGAGCCAAACTACGCGAAACTAATACGCCATTGTTTGCGGTAGAGTCAAAGCGATCGCTCACAGAGTTCGACATTTTAGGCTTTAGCCTCAGTTACGAACTGGGTGCAACTAATATCTTAGAAATGTTGGATCTGGCTGGAATTCCCTTGACGTGGCAAGAAAGGCAAAAAGTAGAGGAAGCAGGGGGAGAATTGACGAATCTCCAATCCCAGTTTCCGTTTATTTTTGCTGGTGGGCAAACAGCAACATCGAATCCTGAGCCTTACGCTGACTTTTTCGACTTTATCGCCCTTGGAGATGGAGAAGAACTACTACCAGAAATTGGTTTGGTATTGGAATTCGGCAAACAAGCAGGATTGAGTCGGGAACATATATTACTGGATTTGGCACAGATACCAGGCGTATATGTTCCCCAGTTTTACAATATGGCAGAGGATGGCTCAGTTCACCCTTGTCGCCCTGACGTGCCAAAACGAATTCTGCGACGAGTTGCAACTCCCATACCAGCATATTCCATTGGCTTAGTTCCCTACGTAGAAACGGTACATGACCGCTTGACTATTGAGATTCGGCGTGGTTGTACTCGTGGCTGTCGTTTCTGTCAACCAGGAATGCTGACTCGGCCAGCACGGGATGTAGAACCCGATAAAGTTGTAGAAGCAATTGAACAGGGGATGCGGGCAACTGGTTACAATGAGTTTTCTCTACTATCTTTGAGTTGTTCTGATTATTTGTCCCTACCAGCAGTGGGGATGGAAATCAAAAATCGCTTAAAAAATGAAAATATTTCTCTGACTCTACCAAGCCAACGGGTAGACAGATTTGATGAGAATATTGCCAATATCCTTGGGGGTACGCGGCAAGGTGGACTAACTTTTGCTCCAGAAGCTGGAACTCAGCGGATGCGAGACATCGTAAATAAAGGTTTGACAAATGAAGAATTGTTGCGGGGAGTAAAAACCGCTTGGGAGCAAGGCTGGGATAAAATCAAGTTGTATTTTATGATTGGCTTGCCGGGTGAGACGGATGTTGATGTTTTGGGCATTGCGGAAACAGTCAGCTGGCTACAGCGAGAATGTCGGGGCAAAGGCAGAAAACCTCTGAACTTTAACCTGACAATTTCTAACTTTACCCCCAAGCCCCATACACCATTTCAATGGCACTCAGTTTCTACTACTGAATTTAAGCGCAAACAAAACCTGTTGCGGCAAGAATTCCGGCGGATGAAGGGAATGAAAGTAAATTTCACCGATGTCCGCATTTCGGCAATGGAAGATTTTGTGGGACGAGGCGATCGCAATTTGAGCAAAGTAGTCCGTCGCGCCTGGGAATTAGGAGCAGGAATGGATTCCTGGTATGAAAATTTAGATCGGGCTTTTAGCGCTTGGGGAGATGCGATCGCTCAAGCCGATCTAGATTGGAAATACCGCCAAATAGAAAATGGCGAATGGAATTTGTCTTCCGCACAAGATCGGAACAGATCGGCAGATGGGGAAAATACCCAATTCCTCACTCCTGTACAGACGCGATTAATCGCGTCTCTCCCCGCTCCCCACTCCCTAGATACTCCCCTACCTTGGGATCATATTGATACCGGGATTGACAAAAACTGGCTCAAAGAAGACTTGCAACGCGCCCTAGAAGCTGCAATTGTCCCTGACTGCTCTTTTGAGGGTTGTTCTCACTGTGGTGTATGTGGAACTGACTTTGGCCATAACGTCGTAATTGAATCACCTACTATCCCGCAATTTGCTGGCGAGTTTGTCCCCAACACAACTAAAGCCCAAAGACTGCGAGTTTGGTTTGGAAAACAGGGTGACATGGCTTTGGTAAGCCACCTAGATTTAATCCGTCTGTTTGACCGAGTTGTGCGACGAGCAGGTTTGCCAATTGCTTTTACTGGTGGGTTTCATCCAATGCCGCGAATTTCCGTAGCAACGGCTTTGGCTTTAGGGGCTACTAGTAGTGGTGAAATTGCGGATTTTGAGTTAACTTTACCAGTGGACATCGATACTTTTCGAGAAAAATTGGTTCGGGAAATGCCCACAGACATACCCATATATAATGTGGAGCAGATAGATTTAAAAACTCCGGCAGCGACTCAACTGCTAGAAACCGCAGAATATTTAATTACCGTAGCAGCATTAGAAGAAACAAAACCTATACAATGGCAAAACTGGATTGATACCATCAAAGCCAAAGATGAACTTTGGTACGAGCATACAACAAAGTCAGGCAAGAGCCAGTTAATAAATCTGCGCGATCGCTTATTTGAACTGGAATTAGTAGAAAACTACAATTGCATTGCAGAATCTATATCTGTTATCCGTTATGTAGGTAGCTATCGCCAAGATGGTTTTCTATTGCGTCCTGAACAAATCATGTTTATGCTAGGGACAGTTGCTAGTGGAGAATTTCAACTCCTGCACATCCACCGCAATCGGCTAATTTTAGCGGTATAATCCCTGTAAGGCAGCTTGCTAGTAGTTGTCCTAATATGGCACATCGTCGGAATTGATTTTTAGCAAGGTTGCGTTAGAATGGGGTGAAGAGAATTTTTCTGGCGCTGCATTGAATTAGCTGGTTCACTACCCTGGTGTTCAGGGGGCGAAAGCAAAGATATTAGAGTGCAAATTCTAGGATTTTATCCCAGACAAACTGAGGCAGATTAAAGAACACACACACTCTCTATAGCTACCTTGTGAATCAGTAACTAACAGCAAGCTCGGTTAGCTTCTCTAAATCCATACTTTTTCAACAACTGCTGAATGTCTAGTCCACAGTATTGCCCAAGAACTAGCGCGTTACTCTTCTAGAGTTGTTCGCCCTTGGTGTTACCGCAGGGTAAACAACTGCTGTAGATTAAGCCGATTTGCAGACGTTCACCAGACGCGCAAAGCGCGGCTTGAAAGTAGGGTAGCAGCTGGCGTTGCTGAGTATAACCCTAAGAATAAATCCAGGGAATGGAAAATAGAAATAGTTTCTTTTTCTTAACGACTTCAGTAGGTTACTCTGAAAAAAAGCTTCCTGAGTTAAAAACTCACTCAGGATTCAGAACTTTCAACTCAGAACTCTCTTTAATTGAGAGGATTGCATTGCAAATCAACCACGGACGGTTGATTTAATTGCTTAAACATGCAGCCGTTCTGGAATAATCCGCCGTGAAAACGCTCTTAAGAGCGCCAATAGCTATTTAACTTAGAACATCAGGTTTGCGATTTTTATCATCAGTAGCGCCTTTCGAGGGTTGCAAGGGCAACAAAGGGATAACAAACCTCCAGACCTATTGGTGCTGACAATTTTTGAGGAAATTGAATGCCAAAACAAATTATTATTGCGGAGCAGCACCAAATTGCTGCTGTCTTTTCTGAAGATCAAATACAGGAACTCGTTGTTGCCACAGGTCATCACCAAATAGGTGATATCTACTTAGGAGTAGTAGAAAACGTATTACCTGGGATAGATGCAGCTTTTGTGAATATTGGCGACCCAGAGCGCAACGGTTTTATTCACGTCACCGACTTGGGGCCATTGAAGCTAAAGCGTACCGCCGCAGCTATTACAGAACTATTAGCACCCCAACAAAAAGTTTTGGTGCAAGTAATGAAAGAGCCAACGGGGACAAAAGGGCCCAGGCTCACGGGTAACATCACCTTACCCGGACGCTACGTAGTACTGATGCCCTATGGTAGGGGCGTAAATTTATCCCGACGAATTAAAAGTGAAAGCGAGCGCAACCGTTTGCGGGCACTAGCGATTTTAGTCAAACCGGCGGGAATGGGTTTGCTCGTGCGGACAGAAGCCGAGGGCAAACCAGAAGAAGCAATTATGGAAGATTTGGAGTTGCTGCAAAAGCAATGGGAGGCAATCCAGCAGGAAGCCCATTCTACCCGTGCGCCAGCACTACTCAACCGAGACGATGACTTCATTCAGCGCGTATTGCGGGATATGTACGGCGCGGATGTAAATCGGATTGTCGTAGATTCTAGTACTGGCTTGAAGCGCGTGAAGCAGTACTTGCAGAATTGGAGTGGAGGACAAACACCGCAAGGATTGTTAATTGACCATCACCGCGATCGCTCCCCAATTTTAGAGTATTTCCGTATCAGTGCCGCCATTCGAGAAGCCCTGAAACCAAGAGTAGACCTACCATCGGGAGGTTATATCATCATCGAACCAACGGAAGCATTAACCGTAATCGATGTTAACTCAGGTTCCTTCACGCGATCGGCAACAGCCAGAGAAACAGTTTTGTGGACAAACTGCGAAGCTGCAACCGAAATTGCTCGCCAGTTGCGTCTGCGGAATATTGCCGGGGTAATCGTCGTTGATTTTATTGATATGGAATCACGGCGCGACCAACTGCAAGTTCTCGAACACTTTAATAAAGGACTCAAAGCAGACAAAGCTCGTCCCCAGATTGCCCAACTAACCGAACTCGGTTTAGTAGAACTGACCCGCAAACGTCAGGGTCAAAATATTTACGAGTTATTTGGTGAAACTTGTCCCACCTGTGGCGGTTTAGGACATACTGTGCGTTTGCCTGGAGAACTTGAAAACCGATTACCAATACCAGCAGAAACACCAGAGCGTGAGCGCTTTGTATCCCTACCTCACCGAGAACCACGTCAGCCAGCTGCCCGCATCCCAGAACCACGAGAAACCTATGATGGATTTGGGGAAGCATTTGAGGGCGACTCGGAATCGAGTAATTTAAATCTGATCAATCATCCTAGTTATCAAGAACTTAATGATAATAAGCGTCGTACCCGCACTCGCCGTAGTCGAATTGGCATCAATGGGTTAAACGGGAAAGATGAATCTCGCGTTATTACCAATCCACTGTCTTTTGTCAACGAGCCAGATTTAGACCTTGATATAGAATCAGAATTAGGAGTTGCACCAGAAATTCCCTCACCCACCCTTAGTAAACCAGGTTGGAATGAAAGAGGAGAGCGCACTGTAGAGCGTGCTAAAGTTATCAAGGCAGAACCAGTTAAACCAGTGGTAGAACCACCGGAGATTAGAACTGTAGAAATGAGCCTCCAAGAACAGGATATGTTTGCCTTGATGGGAATATCCCCCTTGGTGAAGTTAGAGCAAGAGGTTAAAAATACCAAGTCTGTGATTATTAATGTGATTCAACCTGGTCAAGTGCGAACGACTCCAACTGAATCCATCTCAGAATCACCTGTTGCCCAAAAAGTAATACCTGAAGTAATTGCAACCAAATTACCAATACCAAAAGTTATTGAGCCAGAACAAAAATCTTTCATAGAAGAGACAACTGAACAACCTGAGTTGACTGCCAATCCTTCGGAAAGCTTGTCTGTTAAAGCTTCCGTCAACGCGATCGCAGATGAAACTGATGCCAACAGTGCCGTCAACGCGATCGCAGATGAAACTGATGCCAACAGCGCCGCCACTGCTAGCCGCCGCCGCCGCCGTCGTTCCTCAGCGATCGAGGATAATTAATTTGCTCTATGGTAGAAACATCGCCAACGCCCTTGGAACAATCCAATTGGCTGGAGTTTTCTACCTTGTCGGGGATTCCAGGATTGGTTGCAGGTGTTGATGAAGTCGGGCGAGGCGCTCTATTTGGCCCAGTGGTGGCGGCAGCAGTGATCCTACCAGATCGTGCTTTGCCAATACTGATGGCAGCTAAAATTAAAGACAGTAAAAAGTTGTCTAGTTCTCGGAGAACTCAGCTAGCACAGCAAATTTGTGGGCTGGCTATAGACTGGAAAATTGGGTTTGCTTCTACTGCCGAAATTGACAAGATAAATATTTTGCAAGCGACACTATTAGCAATGAAGCGGGCTGTACTGAAGTTAAAGGTACAGCCTGTACTCTGCTTGGTTGATGGCAATCAGTCAATCAAAGACTTGCTCTTGCCACAACAAACAATAGTTAAGGGAGACGAGCGATCGCTCGTTATTGCCTCTGCTAGTATTGTTGCCAAGGTTTGGCGTGACGATCTGATATTGCGTCTAGCATTAAAATACCCTATGTACAACCTAGAGCGTAACAAGGGTTATGGTAGCCAAAAGCATTTGCTGGCTCTGCAACAATACGGGCCATCGCCCTTACATCGTCAGTCTTTTCGTCCTTGCCAAATCAAAGTACCGAACGCTGAGTGATTAAATAATTACTCAGCATTCAGGATTGGCAATTCAGTACTGTCACTGTCAAGTCCTCTATCTTTAGTTTGTGATATTACCCAATAGCGATAATCCGCCAAAAGTTGATTTAATAACCGTTGCTTAACCGACAACAACACGCTTTTGAGCAAACCATTACCAGTAGCTTCTAAAATCGGCTTAGGAGTAAAGGAAAATGGCGGTGGTAAATCTACCAGCACTTCTAAATCAGCCCTTCCTTCCAGGCGAGTGCCAGTACTAAATTCTTTGGGAGACAAATGCCCTTTTAAATTTAGAGTAAAGCGCTGGTTAATATACTCGAAACCCAGAATTTCACAGCGTAGCGATCGCAAATAAATTATTCCATTTGATTCGGCCCAAACTCTCATATCTACAGTCGGTTGAATACTCAATGACATAAAAGTGAGCGGACGCATTTTCAAGCGAAATACTTCCTCAGAAAGCTGCTGAATCCGGCTGTTGTCAGCCAAAGCCCTAACTAGACGTTGAGGCTGACGTAAGTAGTGCTGGATCGGAATAGGCTGCTCTGGAACAGCGATTTCAACCGATTGGGAGGCAGTAAACCGGGTAGCCATGAGCGGATAAAAATATTTGTCTCTTAATTTTAATATTTTTTAACAACTTAAATCTGATTCTTAGAAAAGTACAAAATTATCGTTGCTTATCAGATGCTATACAGCATTAGCAAAAATTTGGTACGCTCATTACTAATTTTAGAGATAACAGTTTTTACTAAGAGTAAATGTTGGATATATTTGCCCAACCCAAAATATCAAAATCTTTGTTTACACAATTAAACTCGCAACTCAAGGCTAAAGGCATGACTCTATCGATCGCACATTTAGGGCCTCCCGGCACTTACACAGAACAAGCATCTGTTCTTTATCTCAACTGGTTGACTAAAAGTACGGGAGTTGAAGCTACGTTATCTCCCTATCCCACCATCCCGCAATCACTGCGTGCCGTTGCTGATGGTAAAGATCACCTAGCTGTTGTGCCAGTAGAAAATTCTATTGAAGGGAGTGTTACCACAACACTGGATACACTGTGGCAGCTAGACAGTTTGCAAATTCAGTTAGCTTTAGTATTACCGATTGTTCATACCTTAATTTCTTGTGCGTCTAGCTTAGATAAAATTAAAACTGTTTATTCTCACCCGCAAGCTTTGGCACAATGTCAGGGATGGTTAGAGCGGTTTCTCCCAACTGTACAGATTATTATCAGCAATTCTACAACCGAGGCACTACAGCGATTAGAGCAAGAGACAACAACAGCAGCGATCGCTTCTAGTAGAGCCGCTCAACTCTACAACCTACCCATACTTGCCACTGGTATTAATGACTATCCAGAAAACTGTACTCGTTTTTGGGTAGTAAGTCAGGGTGACGCGATCGCTTCATTCGAGACATCAAAAGTTACTACCAGTCACACATCGCTGGCTTTTAGTATGCCAGCCAACACACCCGGAGCATTAGTCAAACCTTTGCAAATCTTTGCTCAACGAGGAATTAACCTCAGCCGAATCGAATCTCGTCCGACGAAGCGATCGCTAGGCGAATATTTGTTTTTCATGGATTTAGAAGCAGATGTCAATGAAGCACAAATGCAATCTGCTTTAGCAGAATTAACTATCCACACAGAGATTTTAAAAATTCTTGGCGCTTACAATGTTTTGCCGATCGACGCTTTTTCCTGAGAAGTTAGAAGTTATCAGTTAGGGAATATAAATTATAAGTTGTCAATCTTGTATTATTTTTTATTTTTCCTAACTCCTAAACTCCTCACTCCTCACTTTTCATTAAACGTATCTTTGAGAACAGATCGAGCAGCTAAGTGATTACGAGTAGAAGTTAAAATTTCTGCTTCTCGCTCTAGACGAGTTGCAGTATCTTGCATTTCTAGCAATAACTGTTGCTCTGCGGCCACACCATAAAGATTACTAGCCACCCAATAAGATAGTTCTGTTGGTAGATCGGGCAAATCTTCTGGCAGTTCGATATTTTGTTCGGTTAATTTACCTGATAGGCGTACAACATCTCGTAGTAGTTGTTCTACCTCAGTTGATAAAGGATGCAAATCTTTAGTTGGTGCTTGGTCTTCAATCCACTCAACTAAGCCAACACGATATGGCTTTTCACGAACATACTCTAATACACGAAATCTTTGCTGCCCCAAAGTCAACATCTTGATCCGATCGTCTGGCAGCCTTTGGTGATGAACGATTTCCGCACAGCAGCCAGTGTTTGCAATTGTACCTTTGACTGGATCGAACATCAAAACACCGAATCTGCGATCGCTCTCCAAAATCGTGTTCATCATGATTCGGTAGCGAAATTCAAAGATGTGTAGAGGCAATGGTCTAGTAGGAAACAGAACTACTTCGGGTAACGGGAACAGAGGTAGTTCACGAACTGCAATTTTAGAAGATGATGTCATTGTTACCTTGGTATAAACTTAATCTTTAAAATTTATTTTTCTCTGATTTTCCCGTATTTTGTCTATATTCTATCATTTGTTTCCTAGCTAAATAAAAGCCCTGAGATATATTTCTTCAGGGCTATGCAAATATTTATACTGATGTCATTTGTCTTTTGTCCTCCGTCATTTGTCCTTTGCTAATGACAAATGACCAATGACTAATGACTAAATTAAATTAAAGCTTGACTTCAATATCTACACCCGATGGTAGATCCAATTTCATCAAGGCATCTATAGTCTTAGAAGAAGGCTGGTAAATGTCAATAATCCGGCGATGAGTACGGGTTTCAAAGTGTTCCCGTGAATCTTTATCTACGTGAGGCGATCGCAGCACACAATAGATCCGGCGTTTTGTGGGTAAAGGAATTGGGCCTATAGCTGTAGCGTTGGTGCGGTTAGCTGTGTCTACAATCTTCTCGCAAGATGTATCTAATAAGCGCCTGTCAAAGGCTTGTAAGCGAATTCTAATTTTCTGCTGCTGTAGAGTTGCCATCTTTAATTTTCCAGGTTCTGCGTAATTAGGGGATTATTTACAGGTTAAAGGTTACAGGGTAAAGGTTACAGAAAACTATTACCTGTCCTCTGCAACCTATTACCTTATTTATAGAGGGAAGAGAAAGGAGCAGAGAGGAATTATACCATCTCTGCTCCTTTGTTATGAGCCAAAAGGTGCTATTTGATAATTTTCGAGACGACACCAGCACCGATGGTACGTCCACCTTCGCGGATAGCGAAGCGCATTCCTTGTTCAATAGCGATCGCGTTGATCAATTCTACTGTCATCTTAATGCGATCGCCTGGCATCACCATTTCTACTTCTTTGCCTTCATCGGAGGTATAGGCTTTGATAGTACCAGTTACATCGGTTGTCCGTACATAGAACTGGGGGCGGTAGCCGGCGAAAAATGGAGTCTTACGACCACCTTCTTTTTCTGTTAGGACGTACACTTCACCTTCAAATTGGGTGTGAGGTGTAATTGAACCTGGTTTGGCTATTACCATACCGCGCTCGATGTCTTCTTTTTTAAGACCACGCAGTAGTACGCCGGCGTTATCTCCAGCCAGACCTTCTTCGAGGCTCTTCTTGAACATTTCAATTCCGGTGACGGCGGTAGTCCGAGTGTCTTTCAGACCAATTAGCTCGACAGTATCGCCAACCTTAACTTTACCGCGTTCAATCCGTCCAGTAGCCACAGTACCCCGACCTGTGATGGTGAACACGTCTTCTACTGCCATCAAGAAGGGCTTATCAACATCCCGCTCAGGAGTGGGGATAAAGGAATCCACAGCATCCATCAATTCGTAAATTTTATCTACCCAAGGATTTTCACCTTTTTTGGTCTTAGGATTCTTGGTCATTGCTTCGAGAGCTTGTAGACCAGAACCTTTGACAATGGGGATATCATCGCCAGGGAAGTCATAGCTACTTAACAGTTCTCTCAGTTCTAGTTCTACTAGTTCCAAGAGTTCTGGGTCATCCATCAAGTCTTCTTTGTTCAAGAATACAACCAGACTGGGAACGCCCACCTGTTTTGCTAACAGAATGTGTTCGCGAGTTTGGGGCATAGGGCCATCAGTTGCAGCCACTACGAGGATACCTCCATCCATCTGAGCAGCGCCGGTGATCATGTTCTTCACATAGTCAGCGTGGCCTGGACAGTCTACGTGAG
Source organism: Nostoc sp. KVJ3 (assembly GCF_026127265.1). GTDB lineage: Bacteria > Cyanobacteriota > Cyanobacteriia > Cyanobacteriales > Nostocaceae > Nostoc. The sequence goes on along the minus strand of NZ_WWFG01000001.1, from coordinate 3,950,830 downwards.
CATAGTGCCGATTTTCGGTTTCATACTCAACGTGAGCGGTATTGATGGTAATACCCCGTGCTTTTTCTTCTGGCGCGTTATCGATTTGGTCGTAGCCTTTAGCTGTAGCTTGACCAAGAGCTGCCAAGGTCATAGTGATGGCTGCTGTTAACGTGGTTTTACCGTGGTCAACGTGGCCAATGGTACCGATATTGAGGTGGGGTTTATTCCTTTCAAACTTTGCGCGTGCCATGAATACTCATTTCCTTATTTTAACTAAGCGTTCCCTTTGCTTTTTGCAATGATAGTTTCAGCTACGCTGCGAGGAACCTCTTCGTAGTGGCTGAACTCCATCGTGAAGGTACCCCGACCTTGCGTTTTTGACCGGATATCAGTGGCGTAGCCAAACATGCTCGCCAGTGGAACTTTTGATGTTACCTTAGCGAGTCCCTTTTCGGTGCTTTGGCTTTCAATCTGCCCTCGGCGGGTGTTGAGGTCGCCAATAACGTTACCCATATAGTCTTCAGGAACTTCAACCTCAACTTTCATCATAGGTTCTAAGATGACAGGTGAAGCTTTCAGCACAGCCTCTTTCATCGCCATTGAGCCAGCGATTTTGAAAGCCATTTCTGAAGAGTCTACATCGTGGTATGACCCATCAATTAGCGTTGCTTTAACGTCAATCAACGGATATCCAGCTAGAACACCGGATTCGCAGCTTTCTTTCATTCCTTGTTCTGCGGGGCCAACGTACTCTTTAGGTACTGTACCGCCGGCAATTTTGGAAACGAATTCAAAGCCAGTACCGGGTTCTCCAGGCTCCAAATTGATCACAACGTGACCGTATTGACCTTTACCACCACTTTGGCGAATGAATTTGCCCTCAACTTTATTCACAGCTTTCCGAATTGTTTCTCGGTAAGCTACTTGTGGCGCACCTACATTCGCTTCCACCTTGAATTCTCGTAACATCCGGTCTACTAGAATTTCTAGGTGTAGCTCTCCCATCCCGGCGATCACGGTTTGGTTTGTTTCGGGATCGACGCGGACGCGGAAGGTGGGGTCTTCTTCTGAGAGAGATTGCAGAGCTTTGGACAACTTGTCCATGTCGTTCTTGGTTTTGGGTTCAACCGCTACCGAGATCACAGGCTCAGGAATGAATAGGGATTCCAGAATTACTGGCGATCCATCATCACAGAGGGTATCACCTGTCAAGGTGTCTTTCAATCCCAGAGCCGCTCCCAAATCACCCGCTCGCAGTTCATCGACATCTTGCCGATCGTCTGCCTTCATGAGAACTAAGCGGGAAATCCGTTCTTTTTTATTCTTACTAGCGTTGAGAACGTAGCTGCCCTTTTTCAGGACACCAGAATAAACACGAACAAATGTTAGGCGACCGTAAGGGTCAGCCATAATCTTGAATGCCAGAGCTGCTAGGGGTTCGTTGTCATCAGCCCGGCGCTCAACAGTATCGCCATTGGGCAGTAAGCCTTGAATGGGTGGTACTTCACTTGGCGCTGGTAGGTAATCTACAACGGCATCGAGCATCAACTGCACGCCTTTGTTTTTGAATGCCGAACCACAAAGTACTGGTACAATCGTCCCCGCAATTGTGCCTTTCCGCAGGGCAGTCTTAACTTCCTGTTCTGTAAGTTCTTCGCCCTCGAAGTACTTAGCCATTAGAGCATCATCAGTTTCTGCTGCGGCTTCTATGAGCTTGGTGCGGAATTCGTCTACTTGCGCTTGCAATTCTTCCGGTATATCAGTTTCCTGGATATCGGTTCCTTGGTCGTTGGCGTAAATGTACGCCCGTTGCCCTACTAGGTCAACGATCCCTTGGAAGTCGTTTTCACTACCAATTGGTAGTTGAATGGCGATCGCATTCGCCCGCAAGCGATCGCGAATTTGCTCGTGAACTTTATAAAAGTTCGCTCCGGTGCGATCCATCTTGTTGATAAAGGCGATCCGAGGAACTTTGTAGCGCTCTGCTTGTCGCCACACTGTCTCAGACTGCGGTTGCACGCCGCCCACAGAACAAAATACTGCGATTACGCCATCTAAAACGCGCATGGAACGCTCAACTTCAATTGTGAAGTCTACGTGACCCGGAGTATCGATAATGTTAATTTGATGATCTTTCCAGCTGGTACTGATAGCAGCCGCAGTAATGGTAATTCCCCGCTCCCGCTCTTGCTCCATCCAGTCTGTGACGGCAGTTCCTTCATGAACTTCGCCAATTTTATGAATTATCCCAGAGTAAAATAATATTCTCTCTGTTGTTGTTGTTTTGCCCGCATCTATATGCGCCGCAATACCAATGTTGCGTACTTTGTCTAGCGGGATCGTGCGTGCCACAGCTACCTCCTATAGTTTTTGCCTCATGATATCTTGTATATTACTCTTTGTTAAGATTCTATACTTTTACGGAAACCCGTCTGCTTTTTGTAAATCCACGATATACCACTTCGGCAAGGCGATATATCGCTTTTCTACTTAATAACGATAGTGGGCAAATGCTTTGTTAGCTTCCGCCATCCGGTGCGTTTCTTCGCGTTTCCGAATTGCATTGCCTGTTTCGTTGGCAGCATCCATTAACTCATTTGCCAATTTGCTTGCCATTGTCCGCCCTGGTCTAGACCGGGAATATTGCACTAACCAACGCAGTGCTAGGGTAGTACCCCGTTCTGTACGCACTTCCATTGGTACTTGGTAGGTTGCTCCACCTACTCGTCGAGCTTTTACTTCTACTAGAGGTGTGGCATTTCGCACTGCTCTTTCAAAGGTTTCTAAAGCACCGTTACCAGTGCGTTCCTCGATAGTTTTCAATGCTTCATAAACAATTCGGGCGGCAAGTGATTTTTTGCCATGACGCATGATCCGTCTGATAATCATGCTCACAAGGCGACTGTTATATACGGAGTCAGACGGGACTGGGCGCCTTTGAATAACACCACGACGAGACATACTTCACCTTTAATTCGGAATTTGGCAACGAAATTATATGCTATCAGACACCGGAAACTAAAAGCTGTGGAACCCAACCCTCAGACTTTTTCAACTTTGTTTTCGACTGTTGCAGCAAGGCTGACCTATTGACTGCCAATTTTGGATTAGAGTTTTTGGTAGACGTTCCGACCACAAGGATTGGAAAAAATCAAAAGTCTGTAAGTCTCATCCCCTTGTGGGTTCGACCAATCCAAGATTGCAAATCTAAAATCTAAAATTCATTGACTTGCTACCTGCAACTAAATACTCAAGGCAAAAAGATTCTAAATCTTAATGTTCAGATTAGATTCTGCTGTGGGTTACAACTTTCTCCTCAGAACTTCTACACTTGCTCGCTCAGTGTAGGTGTAGCTTGCTTGATTTTTTTTAAACTTGAGCAGCTTTCATAACTGCTGTTAGAACACAGACCCTGATAGTTTTTTTGTCCTTGAGCGTTTCTCAGGTAGACGATTAACCGTGTTGGGTGCGATTAATCGTCTAATCCTATTTTTTCGCTACTTTCGGACGCTTGGTTCCATACTTGGAACGCCCTTGTTTACGGTCTTTAACTCCGGCTGTATCTAGGGTGCCACGAATAATGTGGTATCTCACGCCTGGTAGATCCTTAACCCGACCGCCACGAATCATCACAACTGAATGTTCTTGTAAGTTGTGACCAATACCTGGAATGTAAGCTGTGACTTCAAATCCAGAGGTAAGTCTGACTCTTGCTACTTTCCGTAGAGCGGAGTTAGGCTTCTTTGGTGTGGTCGTGTATACTCTGGTACAAACTCCCCGACGTTGAGGGCATTGTTTCAGAGCCGGGGACTTGGTTTTCTGACGCGCTTGTTCGCGCTCAGTGCGTATTAGCTGCTGTATTGTTGGCATGAGTTACAGCGCGTAAAGCTGCTTATATGTCTAAGTTTTAACAAATCCTGATTATATCGTTTTTTAGTGTTTTATGTCAATTGTCATTTTTCCTTATTTATTAGCAAACGATCGCTAATTAAGAATTATTGATTAGTTATGGAAAAGGAATTACCACAGCCACAGCTTGCGATCGCCTGGGGATTGTGGAAGCGAAAACCACCACCCATTAAGTCTTCTGAATAATCTACCCTCAACCCGTTGAGGTAATTTAAGCTTGTAGCATCTATGACTACTTTCATCTCATCCAAGTCGAAAACTTGGTCGCCAACTTTTATTGCTTCATCGAAGGACATATCATAAAAAAAACCGGAACAACCACCTGGTTTTACTGCCAATCGAAACAACGCATTTGGCTGTTGCTTGGACTTTATTCGCCCAATTTCACTTGCGGCTGCTTGACTCAGATGAATCATGGAACTCGTTTTTTGCAATTGAATACCCCATCTTCATTTTACAGATAGATGGGTTAACTCTTACTTCTCGAAAATTCCAAATTATCAAAGCCATGAGCGCGATCGCTATTACTACATTTATAGCACAATAAGCTTCAGTCCCCACCTTAACTAGGTAGGGACTTCTGGGGTGCGGTGGTTCGCAAAGATGGTTTGCACAAAATGTATTCAGTTTTTAGATTAGAGCATTAATCTTTAGTACGGGCATAGTCATCCTGGTAGCGGATAATGTCGTCCTCTCCCAAATATTCGCCATTTTGCACTTCAATCAACACCAAGGGGATCACACCAGGATTCTCTAAACGATGAGATGTACATTGGGGTACATAAGTTGACTCATTATTACTCAGTAGTACTTCTCTCTCACCACAAGTTACCCTAGCTGTACCAGAAACGACAATCCAATGTTCGCTGCGGTGGTGGTGCATTTGTAAACTGAGGCGGTGTCCGGGCTTAACTTCGATGCGCTTTATTTTGTATCCGCGCCCTTCTTCCAAAACTGTAAAAGCACCCCAAGGACGTAACTCAGTTGCAGCAATGCCTCTGGAAGTGATAGTTGAAGGTAGGTGTAGAGTGTCAGTCTGTGTAGTTTCTTGATATCGAGCCATAATTACCTCATTTGAAGACATAACAAACCGTCTGTACTCTTAACTATTGATAAAAAATCTGGCGCTATCTTGCAACGTTAAAAATCAGCAAATTTGTCGCACCTTGATAAACATAGCAAAATCAAACGTTATGGTGTAAATCATCACTACTAAAACTCTTGTATCTACACTAAGTCTTCATTAAGCAAAATGACAGCTTGTTCTAAACTTTAAAAAAAGATTGGGCATTGGGAAAGAAACTTCTTAAATAATTCCCCCTTGTCCCCCTCGTCTCCCTGATTATCGTGGTTTCAGGAAAATCCCAATTCCATTATGAACACGAGCGGCGGTACTAGGCGATCGGTCAAGTAGTTCGCCTCCTAAGTAAAGGCTGGTAGAACTTCCCCCATCCAAATTTAGGGCATCTACACAGCCCATCTGTTGCATCAATTGGGCATGTTCTGCCAAATTAGGGCCATAACCGCCGACACGATTATGTGTGGCAGTAATAATTAATGTGCCTGTTGCCGTCGTGCAAATACCGCTACGAATAGCCTTTTCTGCAATAAATGCATTGCTGAATTTTTCAGCTTTGGCATCAAGGACAATTTGACGATTTTGGACTAATAGCGGCCCGGCTCCGATAATGTGGGGATAACGACTAAAATCAGTGGGAGCAGTGGTGCTGGAAATACTGACTGCGCTTCCAATAGGTAGCTGGGAGGCAGCACTAGTAGCGTTAGCGCGTAAGGTTAGTAGGTAGCCATCCTGGGGAATGGGAACAGCCGTCGCACCAACTTTGCCGCCTGGTAACTGTTGAGTAATTTGGTCTTTTTGTACCACTAGGATAATTTCGTTATCCGTTAGGGGTGTGTAAGTTGCTCCCCAAGCTGGGGTGTAACGGGCAATGCCACTCTGGACATAGCCGCTATTAAGAAACAGAATTGGTAGGCGCTGGTTATTTGCTGCGATTAAAGTTTCTTCTAAGGTGAGACGACCGAAGTAAAATTGGCCTGAATCATTCCAAGCGATCGCACCCCGGTTAAGAATAGGGCCTGATAACCATTGATTATCCCGGCGAATCGCACCTAATGGCAATCTGTTATTGCGGTTAAAATAACCACCGTTAATTCCAGCGACTGCTAAGTAACGTTGGGCTGTTTGAATTAAGGGAGCAGTACCCACAAGTCCATCAGGACTAGCCCACATAGGTTTCAGGGTTAGCCCAAATTTACGGGGATTCACTTCTAACCAGACTACTGGGAAGCGATCTGTGCCTAAGTTGACATAATGTTGTCGCCAGCGCAATCCCGGAGCCCAGGTAATATCTCGTTCTTCTAAAGGATCGGGTCGGATATCGATAATCAGGCGATTGGGGTTAGCGACAGTGCTAACTTGAGGCGATAAGCCAAAGGGAACGCTCAAACTAATAATTGTTTGGTTTTTCACCACCTCCACTTTTTGAATCAGTGGATCAGGGGCTGGTGGTATTGGTTGTGTTGGTGTAAGTGGTAATAATTGTTTGAGCAGGTTTGGCAGTAATGTTGGTGGCGCTGCTGGTGGCTGAGGGGTATAGCGTTCTATTAAAACGGGATCGGCTATTCCATCTAGGGTAATTGTCCACTCTCGATTTGGCGGTGTGGTGGGTTTGAGAGTTGGCGTGTCTGGATCGGCGGATGGAGTTTGTGGTTTTGCGATCGCTCCTCCTTGTGCGACTTGCCAAGGAGTTGGACGATCTAAATTGACAAGAATCCGAGCCTGTTGCAAAGGCGCAGTTGCGGATGGAGGTTCCTGACTCTGAACAATATTTGTGATTTGTGCTTTTGGGGTAGCGATCACCAAAACGTTGCCATTGGCTTCGATTTGCCATCCAGATGTTTGAGCAAAATTAGTAATATCCACATAGCGATATGCTCCTAATAGCCTGGTGGTTAAAACCAGTGGTGTTGTCACCGACGAAAACCACTGTATTGGTTGCTTCGCTGAATTACTACTGTTTAAGAAATTTACTCCGATTAATTGCCTAAATGGCCCATCGCTAAGATGAGTTGTCACCTGACCAGCTTTCCCAGGTTGCTGTAACCAAGTTCCTGCTAGAGTGCGACCATTAAGGGAAATTTGATTACCAGAGGATGCTACACCAGTTAAAGCAGGTGTAGGTAACTGGGAGAGCAGTATTGGTTTGGTGTTTTCCGGCGACTCCTGGGCGTTGGTAGCACAAGTAGTCGTTAAGCAGAGTACTGTTAAAAGTATTGGTGATACAGTAGCCCGGAAAAATCTGCGATGGCTGCGGCGGGCGCAGCCATCGCTAATCGCTGATTGGCAACAACTCGGCATTTTTACCATAATTTACTAGGTAATGAATGAAAACTATCACCCCAAGGTATAAACTAACTAATTATTGGGAAATATAAAGAAAATATGACTTTATTTGTTAAAAAAGATGGTAATATATAAGCTGGCTAGTTATATCTTTTAAATACAAATAAATTTAGACACTAAAGCCGCTGCAATTAAATGTTTTAACTGGCACTAACGATAACCACACTATACACGGTAGCCTTGGCGATCAAAACTGGATTAAGATATTTAATCCTAACTGAACCTTGCTGCTTCAGTTAGGTCTAATTAATAGTAATATATAGCAACAGTAAGCAGCAGAACTCCAGACAACAACAAAAATATTTGGGAATTGTCAAATGGGTATATATTGTAATACGCTGATTTTATTGCTAGATCGGGATGAATTTGGCTTTAAAACATAGGACAGCGTTAAGTTTTATTTTATATGAGCTTATTTCGGCTCAGTGAGAAGCTACCGTGCATCTGGAAAAAGGGAATTGATAAAATACTTACCTTCACAATATAAAAAAGAAACTGTCAGGGCAAAAATCATGTCTTGGCAGATGTAAGTTGTTTAATACCGCATAAATACATAAACAATACGCAACTATTTTAACACGGGGGAACTAAGAAAGTAAAACCGAAGTTAAAATTTTTTTTCCCTAAATTTCGGTGCTTGTATATTATTTCTCCATCGCGGAATTTATAAATTTTTTCCGTAAGTAGTGGCAAAATTGGTAACTCAATACTTCAGGAACAGGGTATGAATAATCAACCAATGAATCAAGAGCAGAAAATCACAGCAAATATCAACTCAAGAGACACCTATCAGGGGCAAAAGTGGTTAGTAGAAGAACGAGATGCCTGTGGTGTCGGTTTTATTGCTCATCGTCAGAATCATACCAGCCACGAAATTCTAGAAAAAGCCTTAGCTGCTTTAACCTGCTTAGAACACCGGGGAGGTTGTAGCGCCGATCGAGACTCTGGTGATGGTGCTGGAGTATTGACAGCTATCCCTTGGGATTTGTTCCAACAAGACTTTGCCAAAAGGGGAAAGGAATTTCCATCCATCAATAATATGGCTGTGGGGATGATATTTCTACCACAAGACCAGGAAGCAGCACAAAAAGCTAGGATGGCTGTTGAGCAAGTAGCAACTGAAGAAAAATTGATTGTAGTGGGCTGGCGAGTAGTGCCAGTGCAATCTGATTTACTTGGTGTACAAGCAAGAGAAAATCAACCCCAGATTGAACAAGTTTTGTTAGCTTCTATTGACAAAAGTGGCGATGAATTAGAACGACAGTTGTATATTACCCGCCGCCGAATTAGTAAAGTTGCAACCAATATCTCAGAAGAATTTTATATCTGCTCTTTGTCAAGCCGGACAATTGTTTACAAAGGCATGGTGCGTTCTGCCGTATTGGGAGAATTTTATCAAGATTTAAAAAATCCGGTTTACAAAAGCGCCTTTGCTGTGTATCACCGCCGCTTTAGCACCAACACAATGCCGAAGTGGCCTTTAGCTCAACCGATGCGGCTTTTGGGTCACAACGGCGAAATCAATACCTTGTTGGGTAACATCAACTGGATGATGGCACGAGAAGCTAGCCTGAATCATCCTGTATGGGGCGATCGCATCAAGGAACTGAAACCTTTAGTTCATATTGATAACAGCGACTCCGCAACCCTAGATAACGTACTCGAATTACTGGTGTGTTCTGGACGCACCCCCTTGGAAGCTTTAATGATTATGGTTCCAGAGGCTTACCAAAATCAACCTTCTTTAAATGACTTCCCAGAAATTGTTGATTTCTACGAATATTACAGTGGTTTGCAAGAAGCGTGGGACGGGCCAGCCCTTTTAGTATTCAGCGATGGCAAAAAAGTTGGTGCAACACTAGATCGTAATGGTTTAAGACCAGCTCGTTATGTAATTACCAAAGATGACTACATCGTTGTCGCTTCCGAAGCTGGTGTAGTGAACTTTCCAGAAGCCGATATTGTCGAGAAAGGTAGACTTGGCCCTGGGCAAATGATTGCCGTGGATTTAGTCAACCATGAAGTGTTAAAGAATTGGGAGATTAAGCAGCGCATTGCCAAGCAGCATCCTTATGGAGAATGGCTGCAAGAATATCGTCAAGAATTAAAGTCATTAGTTATTGGTCATCCGTCATTAGCAAATGGTAATGGCAAAGGACAAATGACAAGTGACAAGCAAACCTTGCTGCAACTTCAAACTGCCTTTGGCTACACCACAGAAGATGTAGAAATGGTGATTCATGAAATGGCGAAGGCAGGTTCAGAGCCGACTTTCTGCATGGGGGATGATATTCCTTTAGCGGTGCTGTCAACAAAACCCCACCTGCTTTATGATTATTTCAAACAGCGCTTTGCTCAGGTGACGAACCCGGCGATTGATCCCCTGCGGGAAAAGTTAGTGATGTCTTTGAAAGTCGAATTGGGTGAACGGGGTAACTTATTAGAACCCAAAGCAGAATATGCTCGGAGATTGAAACTTGAATCGCCAGTGTTAACAGATGGTGAATTAGAAGCAATTAAGCTGTCGGGATTTGCGACAGCTGAGTTGTCAACTCTATTTGCGATCGCCACTGGCCCTGAAGGATTAAAAGCCGCAGTCCAATCTTTACAAGCACAAGCAGCTGAATCAGTCCGGGCAGGTGCAAAGATTTTAATCTTAAGCGATAAGGGAAATGATGGTATCAGCCCAGAAGATACATACATTCCTCCCCTATTAGCAGTGGGTGCTGTACATCATCACCTGATTCGGGAAGGGTTGCGGATGAAAACATCCCTGATTGTCAATACTGCCCAATGCTGGAGTACTCATCACTTTGCTTGTCTGATTGGCTATGGTGCTGGCGCAGTTTGTCCATATATGGCTTTGGATACAGTTCGTGATTGGTGCGTTGATCCCAAAACCCAAAAGTTAATGGAGGTGAAAAAACTTCCAACCCTCAACGTAGAAGAAGCTTTAGGAAACTATCGCAAAGCAGTAGAGTCAGGTTTGCTGAAAATTCTCTCCAAGATGGGAATTTCTCTGCTTTCCAGTTATCAAGCAGCCCAAATCTTTGAAGCTATTGGTCTCGGTGGAGATTTAATTGAACTAGGATTTCGTGGTACGACTTCCCGCATCGGTGGTTTAAGTGTTAGCGAACTCGCTGATGAAGTGCTTTCCTTCCACGTCAAAGCTTTCTCAGAACTGACGACCAAGAAGTTAGAAAACCTGGGCTTTGTGCAATACCGTCCTGGTGGCGAGTACCACATGAATAGCCCCGAAATGGTTAAGGCGCTGCATAAGGCTCTAGATGGCAAAAACTACGACCATTACGAAGTTTACAAAAAGCATCTCCAAGGCAGACCAGTAACGGCATTGCGAGACTTGCTAGACTTCCAAGGCGACTGCACTTCAATTCCTCTAGAAGAAGTAGAGTCGGTAGCTGAAATTGTCAAACGTTTCTGCACCGGGGGCATGTCTTTAGGCGCTTTGTCAAGAGAAGCCCATGAAACTTTAGCGATCGCCATGAATCGCATCGGCGGTAAATCTAACTCTGGGGAAGGCGGCGAAGACTCAGTGCGCTATAAAGTTTTAGATGATGTAGACGAGTCTGGTCACTCGCCAACCCTACCTCATTTAAAAGGATTGCGGAATGGGGATAAAGCCTATAGTGCCATTAAACAAGTTGCATCGGGACGCTTTGGTGTCACGCCAGCGTACCTAGTCAACGCCCAACAAATTGAAATCAAAATTGCCCAAGGTGCCAAGCCTGGGGAAGGTGGACAACTGCCAGGGCCAAAGGTGAGCCAATACATTGCGATGTTAAGGCGCTCGAAGCCAGGTGTAACGCTGATTTCACCACCACCGCACCACGATATCTATTCAATTGAAGACCTAGCGCAACTGATTTTCGATCTGCACCAAATTAATCCCAAAGCAAAGGTATCGGTGAAGCTAGTTTCAGAAGTTGGCATTGGCACGATCGCGGCTGGTGTCGCCAAAGCAAACGCTGATATTATCCAAATTTCTGGACATGATGGTGGTACAGGTGCATCTCCGCTTAGTTCGATTAAACACGCTGGTTCACCGTGGGAATTAGGTTTAAGCGAAGTGCATCGGGTTTTGATGGAAAATAGTTTGCGCGATCGCGTGATTTTACGTGTAGATGGCGGACTCAAGAGTGGCTGGGATGTGGTAATAGGTGCATTGATGGGTGCTGAAGAATTCGGTTTCGGTTCCATCGCCATGATTGCTGAAGGCTGTATCATGGCGCGAGTTTGCCATAAGAATACCTGCCCTGTGGGTGTTGCTACTCAGCAAGAAGAACTCCGTAAACGGTTTACCGGAATACCAGAAAAGGTTGTTAACTTCTTCTACTTCATCGCCGAAGAAGTGCGGAGTTTGTTAGCACTACTTGGCTACCGTTCTTTATCAGAAATAATTGGACGTGCAGATTTGTTGAAACTGCGCAAGGAGGCAAAACTTACCAAAACGCGATCGCTCAACCTAGACTGTTTACTTAATCTGCCAGATACCAGAGACAATCGTAGCTGGTTAGTACATGAAGAAGTCCATAGCAACGGCGTGGTTTTGGATGACAAGTTCCTTGCCGATCCCGACATTCAGACTGCCATTAGGGATCAGTCTACCGTTACCAAGACTTATCCTATTGTCAATACTGACAGAACAGTAGGTACAAGATTAGCGGGTGCGATCGCTTCTCAATACGGTGACAGTGACTTTGAAGGGCAAATTAATCTCAACTTCACAGGTAGCGTAGGGCAAAGCTTTGGTGCATTCAACCTTCCCGGCATAATTCTGACTCTGGAAGGAGAGGCAAACGACTATGTAGGTAAAGGGATGCATGGTGGTGAAATCATCATCAAACCTCCAACTGATGCTACCTATAACGCATCACAAAACGTCATAGTTGGCAATACCTGCCTTTATGGTGCGACTGGTGGCGTGTTATTTGCCAACGGTCTAGCCGGAGAGCGATTTGCTGTGAGAAACTCCAAAGGCATAGCAGTGATTGAAGGCGCTGGGGATCACTGCTGCGAATACATGACTGGTGGTGCGATCGTCGTCCTCGGCAAAGTAGGACGCAACGTTGCTGCTGGAATGACTGGTGGACTGGCATACTTCTTAGATGAAGATGACTCATTTCGTGAGTTAGTCAACCCGGAAATTGTCAAAATCCAACGGGTAATTTCGGAAGTAGGTGCAAAACAACTGCAAGAGTTAATCCAAACTCATGCAGAACGCACTGGTTCACCAAAGGCGAAGAAAATTCTGCAAAACTGGCAAGAATTTTTACCTAAATTCTGGCAGTTGGTTCCACCTTCTGAAGCTGATAGTCCCGAAGCTACTCCTGAAAAAACAACTGAGTTCAGTTTAGTGACTAGTCATTAGACATAATCAGATGAGGTACATCATAGTCCCCTCTTCGCTTGCGGGGAGGGGGTCGGGGGTGGGGTTTTTCTACCTCATTCAACCGATAACCGCTATATTGACCTATTGTTGTGCTTGATAATTTTAATTAAAAACACTCCTGTAATAGCTCCGTCGAACATCCCAAATAATAATCTAAAAAGGAATACTTCTATAACAAAATGACAAGAGAAAGCCTCTATAGGAATCCGATTTGATTTTTGAAAAAATCTAAGTTATCGCGTAGCGTAACGCACCTAGAATCTGAAGTGGTGCGTTACGCCAAAGGCTAATGCACCCTACGTATATTTCAAAAATCAAATATGAGTCCTACATTTATAGTTTAGGAATTTATGAACCCCAGCGAAAGACCTTTCTCATCATAAATATAGCTATACTTGCACCTATTGCCCCTAACATACCCAGAATTAATAATCTCAAATCAATTTGAGGAAAATTAATAATTACTTTAAGTATTGCATAATGAAAATCAATAATTAATTTAAGTATTTCGTTTTGATTTTTAAATGAATCTTTATTAAGAATAATAAACCCGATTAATAGACCTTCATACCCTCCGATAGCACCAATTAATAGTCTAAATATTTCAATGAAAAAATTGGTTTTCCTTGTGATAAGTAGAGTAGCTATTCCAGCAAATGCTCCTCCAAAAAAAGGTAGCCCAAATATTATTGCGAGAAGTATTAATGACTCTCGATTGCTTGGTGGTTCAGGAAAAGGTGATCCAAAAAATATTGTGGGAAGTATTGATAATGTTATATCGTCTCGTTCCCACATATCTCAATTATTCATGATAATGAATTTTAGTTTTTAGCCAATTAGTATTAATTGATTAACTATAATTAATAATTATTACTTTTTCTTAGCAAGCAGCTTTTTATCTGCATCTTCCATTTCTAAAAGTTCTGGAATAGTCACAAAGCGATAGCCTTGTTTTCTAAAATTGCTAATAATTTCTGGTAAAGCTTGTACAGTTCTTGAACGGTTTCCACCACCATCATGCATTAGTACAATACCACCAGGTTTGGAATCTTTAATTACGTTATCGATCAACTTTGGTACAGGTGGTAATTTGTAGTCTGTGGAGTCAGCCGACCACATGATTACAGCATACTTCTGTCCTTTCGCATAAGCAGATAATCCATTGTGCAGCATACCACCAGGCGGTCGGAACAGATTTGTTTTAGCACCTGTAATTTGATAAATTAGGTCTGTTGTGCGGTCAATTTCATAAGCTGCCGCTTCTTGATTAAAGAAGTGATACCAGTGATGCCAAGTATGGTTAGCAATGACGTGACCTTGAGTTACAATTTTCTTTCCTATTTCTGGAAAATTTTTTAGATTCTGCCCAACAACAAAAAACGTTCCTTTGATATTATTTGATTTCAGAATATCTAATACTTGCTCTGTAGTTTCAGGCCAAGGGCCATCATCAAAAGTTAGAGCAATCACTTTTTGACCCTGAGTAAGTTTTGCCTCTTCAATTATGGCTCCTTGAAAACGTGTCGGCACAGCATAGGCTAAACCCTTTGTTTGTGCTTCTTGTTGCCAACTTGTAAGCATTGCTGCTTTTAATTTCTCAATGCGCTGCTGAGTTCCTACGTTTGCAGCTACATCTTTGATATCTATATTTTGTCTAATCTGAGCTTCCGAAGCATTTGGCCTTAGAAGCATCATAAAAGCAAGGCTAAAAACACCACCTAAAGCAAGCAGTGCAATTAATATTCCTTCTGGCCACAAAAACGACTTATTGTTTTCCACCTCATAGCTCCTTCAAATATCGAACCATCAACCCCGGTTATGACGGTACGTTATAGCACATTTTTTAGATATCTTAGATACCCGTTACTTTCTGGTAATCTTGAAAATTGGAATTGGGGCTAACGAAGATTTACCATTGAAAAGATAGACTATACCGCTTTAACTGAATCTACATACTTTAGATTTGGATGAGCGCTTACACAATACTTAGTACTGTTTAATATCCAACCCATTCATCAAAGGCAAAGTCTGTACTTCCAAATTCTTAACGCTAGCTCCAAGAAGGAGCAAAATTAGATAATTAACCACACCCCAACATCCTCTTAAATAGGAATTCTGAATTAGTTTCTGTCTTTCATTTCACCGCTAAGGCAACACGATCATTTCAAGTTTTATAGCTTTATAAATAAGATCGAGCTAGACTGTTGCGCCTAGAATTTGCAGTTTTCGCAAGCTGAAATTTTTATCTTCAGACCTTCTGACAGCAAAATTGTAAGTTATACAACTTTGTGAATTATTTGATTAACATCCAAAACTACTTACAAGGGAAGGGGTATCTTTCAAAAAAGAGTATAGGAAACTATTAGTTCTATTCTTGATAAGATATATTCTACTGCCTGCTGCCATTACTTCCTTTTTAAGAAAAAGTTAAGTTTTCGACTCACAGAATATTACCTTGCACTTTCTATTAAACAGACCAGACGAAAATTGATTAAATATAGTTTCTCGTTGCCAAGGGGCACTTATGCGTTAATCTAGATACTTTTGACTCATTTAGCAAAAATAATTTTATCGGCAGTTTAGTCCTATTTTTAATGCTGATACTTTTAGCCTAAATTGCTAGTGACTTTTGTCTGTTAATCTTGTTCTCGATAATCTAGGAGATATATATCTTATTAATAGTACAATCTAATATGTAGTGTCACCGTGTAATTACGTAAAAAACTGAATACATATAGGCAAGTTTTTTAAATCAATATTGAGTCCTATGTGGCATTTATGCTATTGAACTATTAAATTCTACACGTAAGTGCAAAATGTTTTTTCTATATACCTTGATAAAGCTAAGATTTTGTATTTAAAAGTACATTTAAATAGCAATGACTTTTATGTAATATCACTTAACAATGCAATCAAAATATATTTTCCTTCAGCCGATATCAAATCTGCTCAATGATCCATAATAAAACTACCCCACCCGCACTATTGGGAACCTTACGATGCTTTGGCGAGGGGTAAGGCGAGAACTATGGGCAATTTACTGCACATCATATCAGCCTATACCGAAGAAAGGAGGAAGTAGAACTGAAAATTATCCAATAACTTGCCTTATAATTGCAACAATTAGAATTAGGATTCTTAATTATCCAGGAATCTTAATGATTTACTTGTATTGCCTAAGACATATCATAGTTTATTTACAGTACTTTTACTTGTGTTTAGTAGACGTATTAACTGTATTATTTAATATCTGTATGGGTTGATGCAAGACCTAAATTGTTTATAAGTATAAGTAAGTAGGCGAGAAAAAATCAAGGTATATTAAGGAATGTAAATTAAATTGGAATTAGCTTGTAGTGAACGCGAACAGCGTCTCGTAGAGAGGGCTTGATCTCTCAAATTAGGGCTGAAGCCCTCACTACAAACCTTTAATTATTTACGGCGCTCTACTTACCTTTTGAGTCAAAATAATCAAGGTATTTGTCCCACTTCTGAAACTGGCTACAAATTTTTATGATTCCTCACGAAAGTGATGTCAAAGAAGAACATGCGTCGTTAAAAGTATTGCGTAGTTGGCAAGAAAATCTGATTTTAGTTGCGATCGCATTATTTTTAGCACTTCTGATCAGGACTTTTATTGCCGAACCCCGCTATATCCCTTCTGATTCGATGCTGCCAACCTTGCATACTGGCGATCGCTTGGTAGTTGAAAAAATATCCTACCATTTTCATCCTCCCACAACTGGGGATATTATTGTTTTTCAGCCACCCGCAGAACTACAACGTCGGGGATATCCCAAAGACCAAGCTTTCATCAAGCGAGTTATTGGTCAGCCTGGTGAGGTAATTAGTGTTGCTTCTGGCAAAGTCTACCTCAACGGTCAACCCTTGGCAGAAGACTACATCGCTGAACCCCCAAATCAGCCATATCCACCAGTGAAAGTTCCAGAAGACGAATTTTTTGTCATGGGAGATAACCGCAACGATAGTAATGACTCTCGCTATTGGGGCTTTTTACCCCAAAAAAATGTCATCGGTAGGGCAACATTTCGCTTTTGGCCTCTCGATCGCATTGGGTTTATTTAAATAGTTTGGAGTTTGGAGTTTGGAGTTTGGAGTTGAGTCTAATAGAGACCTAACCTCCAACCCTTTCCCTACAGGGGAAGGGGAGTAAGATTCAAAGCCTCTCTCGTTTTAGGAGAGAGGTCAAAGTGTATTGCATACAAATAAGAAGCCCTACACTTTAAACTTAAAACGTTAAATAATACATGATCTGAGCGATCGCATCACCAGTTAACTCTAACCGTCGTTGAAAATCAGCCAAGTTGTGGTAAAGTCCCCCTGATTGCCGATTTTGCACCACCGCTTGCGCCAAAGACAAATCGATAAATGGGATTTGTGCTAACTTTTCAACTGTTGCTGTATTTGGATTGACTAACTGTATTGGACTTTCTAGAGATTCGTGGTCATAGTAAATAAAATTTAGCAGAGGCTTTAATGGTTCCAGGCGCGGCGCGGGCATACCCAAAGCCGCAGCAATATCTTCAATACAGTAAAATTTAACACCAGAACGCGAAAGTTCCACAAGCGATCGCGCTTGGTGAATTGACAAACCTGGTAAACGTAACCAATCATCTACAGTCGCTTGATTAGCATCAATGCGAATACCTAATTTTGCTGCTATCTGAATTTCTTCCCCAGATTGGAGGCGATAGTAGGGATCGTTGAGGAGTTTGGCGCGGAGTTTTTGCAGCCTGGAGTTTAAAGGTAGCCAGTTATTCATAATTGTTGCTTACCTCAAGAAATCTGGTCTAGCAATTGGCGGCGCTTTTGCTCAAACTCATACTCTGAAATCAGTCCATCTTGACGCAAAGCATCTAATTCTCGCATTGCCTCAGCGATCGCTCCAACCTGATTACTTAACTTTTGTGAGTTCTTTGTTGCTGACTTGCCAAGATTAAAATTACGGTCAAAAGCTTCTTCGTCTTGGGCTAAATACCAAACTCCCTCAATGGCACTAGCTACCTTGGGGATGGGTGTCCAGGAAAGCAACACATACAAAACACCCCACAACGGCTGTCCCAGATAGAATTTATGTAATCCTGAAATTGTCAGCGTGCCAGAAAAAGCTAAAACAGCTGCAATACTTCGGCTTTTGCGCTTAGTCAACATATTTCTAATAAATTTACCAATACCACAGTTCCGACAATCAGACAGTCAACTATCCTGTCTTGCCCTTCAGACTTTTAGATGGGAAGTCCTATGTACAATTTAGTATTTGAAGAAATTTGAGTAAGTTTCACATGACTGTGCATTGAGCTTTGATGCTAATTTTAAGTTTTTAACAGCTTTATTACTACTATGTCACAGACCTTACTACCGTCGGGATGGGTTGAAAAGCTTTGCGATCCTTACGCTGTGCTAGGAATTTCTGTGATTGCTGACGATCGCCAGATTTTCAAACGCTATCACACTTTAGCGAAACTGCTACATCCCGATCGCCATGCCAAAAACTGTGATTCAGACCAAAAATTAGCAACGGCAATATTTAGCCATTTAATCAATCCAGCTTATGCACAACTGAAAAATCGCCAGAAGCGCTTGATTGCGATCGCTATGCTGCGATCAGATGCAAGAGTTTTGGAGCATAAACGTTTGTCTTTTCAAAGTGCGATCGCTCAGGAAATGATGGAAATGCCTACATCTGGAGCAGAATTGTTTTATGAAGAAGCGATCGCTTGCTATGCAGAAGCTCAATACAAATCACTAGATCAGTTTTATCAGGTGACACAACAAATTAATATACTGAATTTAGTATACTTACGGTTGCATAAACCAGACCTATTCCTACTACAAAAAGCTGTTCCCATCATTCCGAAGATAGAAGTCAAGCCAGTTGAATTGACATTATCTGAACAAACGGATGTCAAACCAGTTTTGACAAACTACGCTCAACGTCACTACCAGCGAGCTATTGAGTATGTCAGGCTAGCCAAATGGCCCCTCGCTGTGCAAGAACTACGCGATGCCATCAAGTTAGACCCAAATAACAGTGATTATTATGCCTTATTAGGTTTAGTACATTTCAAACAAAAATTTATCGGTATGGCTAGGGTTTACATCTGTCAAGCATTAAAACTGAACCCGCAAAATTCACTAGCCTTAAAATACGCTTCTGGACTGAAAATTAAACCGGGTGAAAATACCAATCCTAAATCAATGGCTAAAGCTATGAGTATTGCCGCTTTATTAAGTCGTTTTACACAGGGGAAAGGCCCTCAAGTCAAGTGTTGAAATTTCGGTAACAAACCGTACTAAAAGCGAAGCTTCGTCACTAGATTACTCACCTAGACTAAAATAATAAATAGAAGTAAAACTATTAAGCTACTGAGTCTAGACGCTCAGTTTAATATAAGCAATATGGGATTCTTCGATTCTGAGATAGTTCAGCAAGAAGCAAAACAACTCTTTGAGGATTATCAAGCGCTAATCAAGCTTGGTAACAACTACGG
Source organism: Nostoc sp. KVJ3 (assembly GCF_026127265.1). Lineage (GTDB taxonomy): Bacteria > Cyanobacteriota > Cyanobacteriia > Cyanobacteriales > Nostocaceae > Nostoc. The sequence goes on along the minus strand of NZ_WWFG01000001.1, from coordinate 3,931,593 downwards.
CAAATTTGACCGCGATGGTAAAAAGCTGTTTATTGAGCAAATGGAAGCCATGATGGATCGGTATCGCATCTTTATGAAGCGCTTCGAGCTATCAGAAGATTTCATGGCCCAAATGACTGTAGAACAACTGAAAACGCAATTAGGTCAGTTCGGTGTCACTCCCCAACAAATGTTTGACCAAATGCACCTCACTTTAGAACGGATGAAAGCCGAGCTAGAAAAACAAGCTTAGTTAATTTTAGATTTTGAATTTTGGATTAGCAATTAATCCAAAATCTAAAACCTAAAATTATTGTGACTTGGGGCGAGTAAACTGGGAAGGTGGCTTAAAGTTTTCTACTGGTACATTCTTAAGTGCCTTCTCCATAAAATCTTTCCAAATAGGAGCGACCAAAACACCACCTGTTGCATGATCGGCTAATTGTCTGTTGTCGTCTCTGCCTACCCAGACAGCAGCTGTTAATTGTGGTACAGTACCAACAAACCAAATATCCTTTTCTGATGATGTTGTTCCCGTCTTCCCGGCGGCTGGACGGCCTATAGCAGCACCTTTACCAGTACCTTCAGAAATTACCGATCGCATCACATCGAGAATTGCTGCTGATGCCCAAGGATCGAGAACTAACTGGGGCTTAGGAGTATTATCTAGTAACACGTTACCACTACTATCAGTGACACGAGCAATTACAGTTGGTGGCGACTGCCAACCATAATTTGCAAAGGTTGCATAAGCACTAGCCATTTCTAATGGTGTGACACCAATTGCACCAAGAGGTAAAGAAGTAACAGGTTCCATCGGACTCGTAATGCCCAAAGTCCGGCAAGTTTCGATCACCCTATTCATCCCCACAGCCTTACCAATCTTGATTACGGGAATGTTGCGTGACTGAGCTAAAGCCGTGCGAATCGGCATCGATCCCCTAAAAGTGTTATCGTAATTCCTGGGGGAGTACCAACCATTACCATCTCGATAGCTAACTGGAGAATCATCCACCGTCGAGTCTGGCGTATACTTACCAGTAGAGAAAGCAGTATAATATACAAAGGGCTTAAAAGAAGATCCAGGCTGGCGTTGAGCTTGAGTCGCACGATTGAATTCACTGGTCTTAGGATCGATACCGCCCACTAATGCTTTGATAAAATGCGTGCGTGGATCAACTGCTACTAGAGCCATTTGATTCTTCGCTAATCCCTGCTCTAAAAGCGTTTTATGCCACTTGGTGACAGTTTCCTCTGCCATCATTTGGAAGTTGGCATCAACTGTAGTTTGTACCCGCATCCCACCTTTGAGTAGTGCATCCCGCCCAAACTTCTTAGCCAACTCCTGCGCTACAGTATTGGTTACATAAGGTAGGGCACTACCTTGGAAGGATTTGATTTTACCAAGTTTGATTTCTTGTTTCAGGGCATCATCGTACTCCGACTGACCGATCCAGTTTAATTCCAGCATCCGCCCCAGCACTTCTTTTTGTTTCTGTTTAGCCAGTTTCATGCTCACAAAGGGGCTAAATTCTTCTGGTGCTTGGATCAAACCCGCCATCATTGCTGACTCACCCAAGCTTAAATACTCTGCTGACTTATTAAAGTAGCTGCGAGCTGCTGTTTGTACACCATAATTGTTATGACCCCAATAAACTTGATTGAGGTACATTTCTAAAATTTGGTCTTTAGTGAGAATTTGCTCTAACCGGATTGCTAGCACCGCTTCCGCTAACTTCCGGGTAAAGGCGCGCTTGTGAGTCAAAAACAGGTTTTTTACCAACTGCATAGTAACAGTAGAGCCACCCTCTTTGACTCCACCAGCTACAGCATTAACTACCACAGCCCGCCCAACGCCAACAGGGTTAATCCCGTGGTGATCGTAGAAGTGGCTATCTTCACTGGCTAATACCGCCCGTTTTAAGTTGGGAGAAATTCTATCCAGGGGTACGACTTCCCGGTTCGCTTCCCCGTGAATACTTGTTAAAAGTTTACCCTTAACGTCATAGATGTAAGTTGTTTCTGAGGGAAAAAAGTTACGTAGCTGTCTTACATCTGGCAAGTTACGGAAACTAATGGCTAAACCAACCAGTCCTCCGGCTACAATGGAACTTGCCAACATGGTAATTGAGAGGAGAGTGCCGCCAGTTACCTGACCAACTCCTTTCAAAAACTCAAAACCTGATGAAGCCCGACGTTGTGGCTGTTTATCTTCAAAAGTCCTAGAAGACGACACGGCGATTTCACTTCCTCACTTATAAATTTAACTGTAATTGATTGGACGAAGCAAGGCGGTTAATTTTTTGCAATTATAGTAGTTTGGCAGATGAGAAAGTGGATAAATTGCCAGTGAATATAACCAACTTAACTTCTAGCGTGCAAAACATAGCTAACAGTGGATTTTCTAGTATGACGCAAGATTTTGCTTGGCTGCGTCGTGGTGTTGTAGAAGTTTTTCCACAACCAGTTGATGTTAACAGTGAAAGTCTAGAAAAGCGTTTGGCAACTACAAATCAACCTTTAAGGATCAAATTGGGGATTGACCCTACTGGTACTGATATTCATCTTGGTCATAGCATACCAGTACGGAAACTGCGAGCGTTTCAAGATGCGGGCCATATAGCAGTTCTAATTATTGGCGATTTTACAGCACGTATTGGCGATCCAACTGGGAAATCTGAGGTGCGTCGTCAGCTTACTGAAGCAGATGTAGCCCAAAATGCCCAGACTTATCTTGACCAAGTACGTCCTATCTTGGATTTTGACACACCAGGAAGGTTAGAGGTGCGTTATAACTCCGAATGGCTCTCTAAGCTCAACTTAGAGAAAATTTTGGAGTTACTCTCGACGATGACGGTGGGGCAGATGTTGGCGAAAGAAGGATTTGCCGATCGCTATAAGAAAGAGAATCCGATTTTTATCCATGAGTTCCTATACCCATTAATGCAAGGTTTCGATTCTGTTGCTGTTGAAGCAGATGTGGAATTAGGAGGAACCGATCAGAAATTTAACATTGCTGTAGGCAGAGATTTGCAACGCCATTTTGGTCAAAAGCCCCAGTTTGGGATGCTGCTGCCAATTTTGATTGGCACGGATGGGGTGCAAAAAATGTCTAAGTCTTTAGGTAATTATATTGGGTTGTCAGAACATCCGGGGCAAAAATATCAGAAGTTACAAGGGGTTCCCGATAATCAGCTGGAACAGTATTTTGAACTGCTGACGGATTTACCTTTGGATAATCTGCCAGAAAATCCCCGCGATCGCCAGACACTTCTAGCTTATGAAGTTGTCAAGCAATACCACGGCGAAACAGCCGCTAAAGAAGCGAAAGAAGCAGCGCAAAGTGGTGGTAAAGAAGGTGCAGTTCCCGAATTTTCTCTAGCTGAAGTATCCCAGTTTCCCGCTAAATTAGCCTATATTCTCAATGTCACTGGCTTGTGCAAAAGTACAGGGGAAGGGAAGCGGAAAATTCAAGAAGGTGGAGTGCGTTTAGATGGCGATCGCATTACCGATGTTGATACTACTTTTGCTGATTCTGCCCAGTTACAAGGTAAGGTTTTACAAGTTGGGAAAAATAAGTTTGTGCGTTTAGTTTAAATGGGGAGTGGGGAGTAGGGAATGGGGAATAGTGAACAGGCAGAACAACGAGTTATTGTGGCTTTGGATGTGCCGGATGAACAAAGCGCGATCGCTCTGATAGATCAACTCCCGCAAGTGGTTTGGTGGAAAGTCGGCTTAGAGTTGTTTACCAGCACTGGCCCGAAAATTCTAGAAGTCCTAAAGTCTAAGGAAAAGCGCATTTTCTTAGATTTAAAGTTTGATGATATTCCCAACACCGTTGCTGGTGCTTGTCGGAGTGCAGCTAGATACGGAGTTGATTTGCTGACAATTCATGCTACTGCTGGTAGAGATGCCCTAAAAGCCGCAATTGAGGCGGCACATGAAGGGGCTGCAAAAGCAGGTTTACAACCACCAAAATTAATTGCTATTACCCTGCTGACGAGCATTTCTGCTAGACAGTTGGCTCTTGATTTAAAAATCCCTCTCGAATTACCAGAATATGCTCTAGAAATGGCGCTGCTGGCTCAAGAATGTGGTTTGGATGGGGTAGTTTGTTCGCCTCAAGAGGTTGCACAGCTACGAGAGACTTGTGGAAATGACTTTTTACTAGTTTGTCCGGGAGTACGACCAACTTGGGCAGATATTGGCGATCAAAAGCGATCGCTCACTCCGTCCCAAGCAATTATTGCTGGTGCTGATTATCTAGTGATTGGCCGTCCCATTACTACTGCAACTGAGCCGGGGTTAGCCTGGAAGAGGATTTCTGAGGAGCTAACTGCGATCGCATGAAAGCAGGAGTCAGTAAGAAGCAGGGTATAGGAAAGAAAAATCTTACCTCTTCGTTCAAGAAGAAAAATTATAGTTGGCTTTTAGCTTGTGGGTTTTGGGTTTTAGGCTCAAATAGCCTTGCTTATCCAGCCTTATCGATAAACCCCACTCCTAAACCCTCTGCACTAGCAGAAAAGGAAAATGTCAACGACGGGGTGAAGTCTTTATGTTCTGAGCAAAGTTTAGAAACATTAACTATACAGCTACTCCAAGATTTACCTAGTTATACAAATCGCGCCAGTCAACGCGCCCGTCGCCTCAGCAGAAGTAGTGATATTTTCAGTTATATGCTAGTGGCAGGAAGACCTGAGTTTACTCCTCTGCCCCTAAATCTTGAAAAATATAGTACAGATGCCTCTAAAAGCTCTGCATCAGGAGTTGAGCAAGTTTTCTTTACTACCTTGGAGCGGCAGTACATAGGAAAAAAAGCGATCGAATTGCAAGAATTCCACTGGTTGTTGTTGACTAAAACTACAACTGGCTGGCGTTTAGTGATGATGTTTACTCAAACTGCTTCCCAGTCAGCAAAGCAGCCACTATCCCCGCCACGGGATAGTAGTAATGGTGCGATCGCTCAAGGGGTTAATGCTTGGTTACGCGATTGTCAAGCGGGAAGTGTCCCACGGATGCGTACTTTGAATGGGGGACGACATCCCGCCCAGAACTGAAGTTCTGGACTGATAGCGAAAGTCCACTCAAGTGGACTGAATTGATTATTTATAGGACTTATGCACGAGTTACGAGATAAGCGCAGAGAAGCCAGTGTGTTTTGGGGATTCGTCATCCATCTGATATTTGTTTTTGCTGTGCAAAAAGATGCAATCCTCATCCCCCGCTCACAATCCCCATCTTAGGAGTACCTTGAAGATGGGGACTTCCACGAAGCGTTAAAACAAAATAAATGTACATCATCCAAATAGCTGGTATCAGTGAAATTGCGCCTATGCCTTTAGGAAGATTTTCTGGAAGTTTAGCCAATAAACAGCGAAAAAAAAGCAGAGATTATTTAAAAACGAAGGCTGGCTTGAATTTAAGCGTTGTAACTCCCGTTTTTTGGCGATAACATAGAAATAAGTTTATTTCAAGCTTCTCAAACCGCCTTTGGCATGAGTTTTTTATGGAGATTCAATTAATCAACATCGGCTTTGGTAACATTGTGTCTGCTAACCGAGTAGTTGCCATTGTTAGTCCAGAGTCTGCCCCGATTAAGCGGATTATTACGGATGCACGGGACAGAGGTCAACTTATTGATGCAACTTATGGCCGTCGGACTAGGGCTGTAATTATCACCGATTCCAGCCACGTAATTCTGTCGGCAATTCAGCCGGAAACGGTAGCAAATCGCTTTGTAATTTCCCGCGATCATCAAACTGTAGATAATTGACTAAGGAACGTGGATTAAATAAAATGCAAAACTTCATCTTGTCTCTAGCTTCCCTCTCCTTTATAAGGAGAGGGATTGAGGGTGAGGTAAGCCAGGGACATAAACTGTATGTTATTTAATTCTTATTCCTAACAGTAGATTATTCCTACTCCTCTTTGTACCGTATCGGCAATACGATCTGAATTAGATAAATTTTTCTGTAACCCTTGCTACAAATTCTTTAGTCACGAGTGGACTTGCTCAGGAACACAAGACTAATGAATAATATCTTAATTGATTGATTCATAGGTTGAGGGGATGATGCCAGTTTTACCTATCCAGAGTAGTGCTACTACCGAAGAATGTTTGCATTTAGGCAGGTTGATTGTTTTAACTGGCCCTAGTGGGGTTGGTAAAGGCACTTTAATGCGATCGCTCCTACAACGTCATCCAGAACTTTATTTTTCTGTATCCGCAACGACTCGTTCTCCCCGCCCAGGAGAAATTGATGGCAAAAATTATTACTTTATCAGCCGTACTAAGTTTGAGCAGGTACTCGCTGAAGGTGAATTTTTAGAATGGGCAGAATTTGCTGGTAACTATTACGGCACTCCCCGCGAAGCTGTACTTAACCAAATTCATTCTGGCAAGTTGGTAGTGCTAGAAATTGAACTAGAAGGCGCAAGACAAATTCGTGCTTCCTTCCCCAGCGCCCTCAGCATTTTTATTTTACCGCCTTCTTTTGATGAATTGGAGAAACGGATACGCTCTCGCGCCCAAGACTCTGAAGAAGCGATCGCTCGTCGTCTACTCCGCGCCCAAGAAGAAATTCAAGCCGCAAATGAATTTGATATTCAAATCGTTAACGACGATTTTGAAACTGCTTTAAATGAAATTGAAACGGTTTTGTTTAAATAAGTTGAAAATTAAGAGTTAAGAGTTAGAAGTTAAGAATTTTAATTCCTCACTCCTAACTCCTAACTCTTAATTTCTAAATTAACCAAATAAACCTTGAATTAGTCCCAGGTTGCTAGTCAAAAAGTAAGCAACTACTGCACCACCAATACCACCAATCAAGAAAGAACTGGCAAAGTTGTTCCAGCTTTCTTTAGAGTTAAAAGCATCTACCGGAGGGTTAGGTACGGTAACGCTAGGAAGGGCTTTAGATGGATTGCTATTGGAATACAAGGATAGACAAGCAGTGAGCAAAACAACTAAGCCGATCGCTCCCAGTAATCCAGCCAAGTTAGCGTTAGCTGTATCCCGCAGTGGGCCTAATTTGGCGAAGGGGCCAAATAGCAAGTAACCATGAGCCTGGCCAACTTCTAAACCGCGTCTGGCAGGAGACAAACCTGGGCGATAGGCAGGTAAGTTATTAATGAACCACTTGCTCAAGGGAGAAGCATTAACCGGGGTTTCAAGGTTTCCCAGTTGTGGATCGCGGAATGCAGGGAAAACAACTTCCCGATTTCTGGGATCGCTGGGGAGATTCTTTGATGCATCTACAGCTTGTGCCATATTTTATGTTCGCCTCTAAATTTAAAATGGTGGCATTTTTATATTAATAATAATTGTAGCTAAAGATGTCTTTTGGCTAAGAAGTTTAGAAAAATTAATTTAGCTAGTTTTAAAACTGTGAAACTCGCGATCTTTAAACAGGATCGCGAGTTTCAAAAAACTCTTTGTGCTGCCTATTTTGGTGAATTAATTTTGGATTTTAGATTGCGCTCACATCTAAAGTCAGGGGAGAGTCAATTAATATTAAATTTTGGATTTTGAATCTTAAATCCAAAATCCAAAATTTAAAATCTAAAATTCCGTGATAATTCTGCTTAACTAAGCTGAATATATCAACTACATAATTTTAGGAAAAACACAAGAGATTCAACTGTGCTAAATCCCATTTTCCACTTATGGCAGTGGGTGGAAAAGTAAATCGGGGAAAAAGCGGTTGAATTCAATCAAGATACCGGCTGTGATTGTCAACCAGATGGTAGCTGCCACAGGCGCTGTGGAAATAAATTTAATCAAATAAGCTGATTGATCGCCTTTGTCTGCCATGAATTTAGTCTCCAAAACAAATGAATTAGTTAACTTGATTTAGCGTGGAGAAATAGGGATTTCGGAATCCTTGGCTGCTAATTTGCCAGAGAGTAATTCTTGGACTGCTGCTGCTGGCCAAGCAAAACCTGTAGCGATTATGGGTAGTGCCAAACCAAGATCGATTTGGATTTCTTTTAGTTCAGTGTCAGATTCCTTTTTGATTGCTTGCAGATAGGCACGACCTACCCAACCAATCCAACCAGCAATATATAGGAATAGGATGCTGGGGATCAAAAAGTCACCAGCATGATCTAGACGACTATCAACAATCAAGTGAGGGTATCCTTCAGGGCCGCATAGCGCCTGAGAATAACGCTCAAACCGCTTTTTCCCAGATTCGGGATCGGCGGTCGTATTACGGGCATTAGCTGCTAGCTGTTGAAAAGCGGGATTGTCCTTACACGGTGTCAAATTAGCCCCTAAAGCTTTTGCTGGGAGGCAAAGTTGAACCAAAGACAAATCGCTAACATCAAAGCAAACAATCGTCGCATAGAGTTGTTTCCTTTTATTACAAAACAAGAAGTTCTTTGTACAAAACGAAGCGGCTTGTACAATTGTTTTTTTGCATAACTAGGAAGTCATCATACTCTTGGGTGGGAACCGAGTAAAGTTTAAGTAAATAAAAGTTAAAGCTTCTCAACCAAAATGATGTGGGGAGTCGGAAATGGGGAGCCGGGAGTTGGGAGTATCAGAATTGTTGTATTAGGGTAGTAAACAAGCAAAGTTTTGTCTGTGCGATTCAAAACTCCCAACTCTCCACTCCTTACTCTCCATTCCCTACTCCCTACTCCCTACCCTCAATGACAACCGTTTTAGCAATAGAAACCAGCTGTGATGAAACTGCCGTCGCAATTGTTAACAATCGTAAAGTTTGCAGTAGTATCGTCGCCTCGCAAATTCCAGTTCATCAACAGTATGGCGGGGTAGTGCCGGAAGTAGCGTCTCGCCAGCACTTGGAAACGATAAATGTTGCGATCGCCCAAGCCCTAGAGGAAGCCCAGTTAGACTGGGCACAAATTGACGCAATTGCCGCCACTTGTGCCCCTGGACTCGTAGGAGCGCTGTTAGTAGGGTTAACTGCTGCCAAAACCCTAGCGATGGTACACAACAAGCCATTTTTGGGAGTTCATCACCTCGAAGGTCACATTTACGCAACTTACTTGAGCGAATCAACTTTAAATCCCCCTTTCTTGAGTTTATTAGTTTCTGGCGGACATACAAGCTTGATTTTCGTCAAAGATTGTGGTAACTACGAAACACTAGGACAAACCCGTGATGATGCTGCGGGTGAAGCCTTTGATAAAGTGGCGCGATTGTTAAAGTTGGGTTATCCCGGTGGGCCAGTAATTGACAAGTTGGCACAACAGGGAAATCCCCAAGCCTTTGCCTTACCAGAAGGAAAAGTTTCTTTACCTGGCGGCGGGTTTCATCGTTATGATGCAAGTTTTAGTGGGTTAAAAACGTCTGTATTGCGTTTAGTGCAGCAATTAGAGAAAGATGGTGGACAAGTTCCAGTGGCAGATGTAGCGGCTAGCTTTCAGGAAACCGTAGCGCGATCGCTAACCAAAAGAGCGATCGCCTGTGCCTTAGACTATGGTCTAGACACAATTGCCATTGGTGGCGGTGTAGCAGCCAATAGCGGATTAAGAAAAAACCTTCAAGCCGCCGCCCTTCAACATCACCTCCGCGTCCTATTCCCCCCTTTAAAATTCTGTACCGATAACGCCGCCATGATCGGCTGTGCCGCCGCCGATCATCTATCCCGTGGTCATACATCGCCTCTCACCCTAGGCGTTGAGTCTAGGTTAGCCCTAACCCAGGTGATGAAGTTGTATTACCCCGTTGAGTAGTCATTTGTCATTAGTCATTTTTAACCACCAATGCCCAATGCCACACACCCAATAATTAATGACTAATGACTATCGACCGAATGCGATCGGCCACTTCATCCGGCTGTTCCAACATAGCCAAATGTCCGCAATTAGGAATTTCCAGAACATTGTCACCACAATATTGGAACAGTCTGTGAAAGCTAGCTAAATGCCGTACATACTTGGGTTCCATAACCTTATCCTCAGCACCAGCCAAAAAATAAACCGGCTGCTTCAGTTGGGATACTAGCTCAGGTAAACGATTGATTTCTTCCTCAGTTGTAGAATCTAACAGAGTTCCTAACGCTGCTTCTGGGTCAGCCACAACGAAATCAATCAGCCTCTGACGTGCCCAATGGCGGTCTAAAGGACGAACTACACTGGCTCTAGTAAACAGCAAATCAATTAAAGGCACTTGGGAGAGCCAACGCGGGCGGACTTGCAAAAATTTCTGACCCGCCGAGCGAAACTGCTCAAAGGCTTCTTTGAGGTAAATACCACCGCCAGCGTTGATACAGATAACTCCCTTAACACACTCAGGCATTTGATCTGCTCCCCAGAGAGCGATCGTCCCTCCCAAGGAGTGACCAATTAGCCAAGCACTGGTAATGTTCAGCTGTTTTAAGAGAGTGGCTAAATCCTGAGCATAGGCAACAGGAGTATAAAGAGAATTGATTGGTGAGCCAAGCCCACTACTGAAAATAGGCATCAGACTCAGAGAAGTTTGGGCCCCACTAAAATCAGTTTTTATCTGGGACTGCGATTCACCAAAACCCCGCAAATCATAGGAAAGGCACTGCAAATCATCTGATAGGCGGGAAATCACAGGTTGCCAATACCCACGGCTATTGAGCCAACCGTGGATAAATACTAAAGCGTGGGGGCAGGAAGTGGGAGCCGTTAGCTCGTATGCGTGTGGAACGCCCAAGATTTCAATAGTTGCCATATTTATATCGTACCCCCAAGGGTGGGTGCGACTAAATACGGAATCGAAAGAGAGTTAGGAGTAGAGACGCGATGAATCGTGTCTCTACAGGAGTTAGGAATTGTTAATTTTTAACTGATAACTCCTCACTTTTTTATTTCCCTAGCAATCTCTGTCGCACCCCTTCAGCAATTTTATGACCGAGATATTCAGGAATAAGGCTTTCATTCGGCCCCAACAAGTAGAGAATTAGCCGTGTACGTCCACGCCAAACCAATAAATTGGCATTGACTACCAGCAGGTCTTCTTGCCAGATGGCATACATCACTTTGTAGAATAATCCTGGTTGATTATCGGCTTCAATCACTAAGGCAGGGAGATGAAAGACCGGATCGACATAGAATTCAGTTTGTACCTGCTCTAAGCCAGTATCAAGATTGAATTCTACTGCCAGCATCTCTTCTACCTCAAACCGACCTCCTAAAGCCTCACGAATGGCACGACAGACATTTTCTGCGGTTTTCTCGGTCAAGGCTTTACTACCACGAGATACCAACAGTTTGATAAAAACTAACATCGGCGGACGGATCTGACCATATAGACTCAGACCGTGAATAGTCAACCCATAAGCTGCTAGTACACCAAAAATATCGCTGAGGAGAAAAGACTGGTTGCGGTAAGCAAAATGTAAAGCACTTTTGCTACCTTCCGGTTTCAGTTCAATAACAGCGCGTCTAGTTTTATAAAGACGGTAGGCTAACCGTAAATTTTGCAGTTGAATCTCACTGCTGACGAATTGCTCATAAAACTGGGGAAACGCTCGGTTAAAGCGCTTTAAGAGTTCCAGTGTCGAAGATTTTAAACCAGAAGCCATTGTTAAGGTTAAGACTCGCTTGCTTTCGTCACCTGGGGACTAGGGGCTGGGTGTTGGGTGTTGGGGATTGGGGATTAGGGAAGAATTTTCCCAAATACTCAATCTCTTGTATACAGTTCACTCCTAAGCTAACGTGCATTTAAGCTCTATACGAGCAATTGCTAGGATTTGGTTTTTCCATTTTAAATTTTGAATTTTAAGCGAGGCTTCTGACCTATCATAACTTCGGTATCCAATTGCATTGGCAAGTAAGAGACCGAAGTGAAGAGGGCGTGATTTTGAATTCTGCCTCCTGCCTCCTTCAAATCCTTACCCTTTTGGGGAATTTCTCCTAGCCTTCACAACAAAATGCTAAAGTTGGAAATGATTGGTGTGAAACACGCTTTAACTAGCTGTTACCATTGCAAATCCCGAAAACAACCGAAATAAATTTGAGTGTAAGGGGTAGTCAATGGAGTAGCTGTGTTATGCGTGAATCAACACTCCTGAGAGTGGAAACCAATTTAGTTATACTACCCGAACCACGTTGGCATGGGTTTTTGGAAAACTTGGTTTAGTACTCCTGAATCTGTAGCGACAACTAGGACAAACCCCTTTGAAGAACATATTGATGCTGCGGGCAATTCTAATCCCAGCAGCATTAACGGGGCTTCTTCAAAAGAGACTCGCATCGTCTTCAGTACGGAGCGAGACATTGACCTGTATGAGCTAGAAGAACTCTGTGATGCAGTTGGTTGGTCGCGTCGTCCTCTAAGAAAAGTGAAAAAAGCTATTGAGCATAGTTTTCTTGTCGCCTCAATGTGGCAGGTGAGAGGGAACCAAAAGCGGCTCATTGGTTTTGCCCGCGCTACCTCAGATCACGCGTTTAATGCCACTATCTGGGATGTGGTGGTTCACCCAGACTTTCAAAGTCAAGGACTGGGAAAGGCACTGATGAAATACGTTCTTAAAAAACTGAGGAGTGAAGAAATTAGTAATGTCACTCTCTTCGCCGACCCCCATGTTGTAGATTTCTACCGGACTATGGGGTTTATGGCTGACCCAGAAGGCATTAAAGGTATGTTCTGGTATCCTCACTAGCGCTCAATCAAAATAAAACCCGATTTGCACAAGAAAATCAGGTAAGATGATGAAAATCTATTATTTTGATGTGGTTTTGCTTTTTTCTGCCGACGAAGGCGCAAGTGTATATCTTGTAAAACTAAGTCGGCAAAAAACCTTTATCAATATAACAATGTAATCTATGTTGTATTTGTAAAAGATAAAAAAGATTAGGCGTAAGCTGTGTGATGTGATATGATTAGTTAAGTGCCTTGGGTAAAGCGCGATCGCTTGGATGGGAAACTAAAACCCAAACCCAAAAAGTAGATGAGCATAAACGGGATGTAGCGCAGCTTGGTAGCGCGCCTGCTTTGGGAGCAGGATGCCGCAGGTTCAAATCCTGTCATCCCGATTTAATAATTAATATGTTTAACAGCTAAGGCAATTGAAAGGGTTTCACATATAGTATGTGTAGCCAAATCATGAATTTTTATGTCGGACTGGCTGTTGAATGCTAATAGGCAAATTTCTCCATTAAGCAGTAAGATATTCCTGATGTGAGCTTTGTATAGATTTGAGAAGATATTCAAGCAAAGGCAGATGGAACGATTGATTAAGTAATAGCGTCACCCAATATTAGAGAAAGCCGATAGAATGGCATTTATCATATCCAAAGTTTGAGAGACTGAAAAGCTTCTCACTCTTGGAGAAGACATATAATAGGCATCTACAGCATTTCGTGGTAAATAGCAAAGCGAAATAGAGAACAATAGAACTTTAGCATAGTCGATTTGTGAAAACGATACTATAGCAACCCTAAATAGCTGGGGAACATTGGATTTTGACCGTTGACACTTAACACTCAACCTCAACGCTCACAACGAATTTTTCACAACTGAAATAGATTGCTATATAACTAAAGCTAGTTGGTGCTGTGCAAATCCAACCATTTGTTTAATTCAATTGGACTATTGATGCGAGGAGCAGTCATGAAATCATTTATCCGCTTGGGCGCAACACTGGGTATAGCTACCAGTGTATTTTTAACAGGGCTATCAGGAATCGGTAATCTACCAGGAATTGGCAATCTAGAGGCGATCGCGTTACCACAAGATCAGGTAGTGAAAAAGCTCCAAGAAGTACCCGTATTCACCCTTACTAATCCTAAAGGCGAATTCGTAGTTCTTTCGCGGAAAAACGAATCTAAGACGATTTCGCAAGTTGGATTTTTTATTAGCAAGCAAGATGCTCAAAAATTCCTTGACAATCGGCTCAAAAAAGAAAATCCCCAGTTAGCAAGCACCCTACAGGTAAGACCTTTGTCTTTGGCAGACTACTATAAAATAGTCCAAGAAAGCAAAAAGAAATCAGACTCTGTGATTTATACTTTAGTGCCGACGCAAGAACAGGTAGCATCGGCAACAAGTATGCTAAATCAAAATGGTCAAAAAGGGCAGCAATTCAATGGTATTCCCTTATTTGTACCCAAATTTAAGAAAGATAATAGCTATCTGACTATTCCTCTGGCAAAAGGTAACGAGCGATTCATCCCATTCTTTTTTGAAAAAGAGCAAGCAGTAGCTCTGTTAGACCAGTTTAAAAAAGCCGTGCCAAAGGAAGCAGACAACACTGAAATTCAGGTGGTGGATTTGTACGGTGTTCTAGAGGCTCTCAATAGCAGCAGCGATCCTAGTATAAATAAAATTGTTTTGTATCCATCGCGGGAGTCTATCAGTTTTATTAGATCGCTTGCGCCGAATCAATCACCAGCTGCTGCTCCGAAAAAATAAGGGGTATGCACTCCAAGGTTGAGATATGGGAGAGAAACATCTGATAGTTTCTGGTTTACAACTTTGGCAGTGGCGAAATGCAGCGATCCAAGCAGCGATCGCCACTGATGTCCCACCTATAGAGGTAGATTGGCTCCTCATAGAAGTTGCTGGATTAGATAGATTGGCACTGCGTTTGGAGTCTTTTAAAAACTGGCCGCAAATTCAACTGCAATTCCCTCTAGAAGAGTTAGAGCAGTTATGGCAGAGACGATTAAACGATCGCTTGCCAGTGCAATATATTGCCGGAGTTACACCTTGGCGTAACTTTCAAATCGTGGTGTCGAGTGCAGTATTAATTCCCAGACCAGAAACAGAGTGCTTAATTGATTTAGCTTTAGCATCTACTAGCGGTGTATCAGGACATTGGGCGGATTTGGGGACTGGGAGTGGAGCGATCGCACTGGGATTAGCAGATGTCTTGCCAAACATAACAATCCATGCTGTTGATTACAGTTTAGAAGCTTTGGCGATCGCTCAAACCAATGCCGATAATTTGGGTTATGCTGACCGAATTAAATTTTATCACGGTTCTTGGTGGGAGCCACTGACACTATTAAAAGGTCAGTTCAGTGGTATGGTATCGAATCCCCCTTACATACCCACCAGCACTTTACCTACTTTGCAACCAGAAGTAGTTAACCATGAACCACATCTAGCCTTGGATGGAGGTGGTGATGGCTTAGATTGCATTCGCCATTTGATAGAAATCTCCCCTAGTTATTTACAACCTGGTGGCGTGTGGTTAATTGAGATGATGTCAGGACAGGCGGATGCAGTGCGAAAACTTTTGCAAAATCAAGGTAGCTATTACAATATTCAAATTCATGCTGATTTAGCTGGAATTGAACGCTTCGCTCTAGCTTATAGAAGTTAGGGCGAAGCGTTCAGTTTGTCTATCTCTATCTGTTTGAGCTATTCCAATATCGCTAGAATATTATCAACTGCAAGAGAAGTTATTTTCACTATTTCCCCCATACCCGCACCCGAACAATCAGCTGCTTCCTAAACGACCTTGATTACTAAAAATTAGTGCAATCAGGTTAGAAAAATATGCCTATTGTTTTTCGTTTAAGGCATTAATCTATCCCAAGAGCAAACGTACAGTTATTAATATTATATCCGCTATTAACTAAGTATTCATAGTAGCACAAAAAATCGGCAATTCATTTAAACCAATTATGTTCTTGTTATATATTTAGGCATATTCTGCATCTATATCTACCTATATATTTCCATCTAAACATTTTGATTAACTAATTTTATTTAGGTTTTATTGATTGACAACCCCAAAAAATAATGATAATTTTAATCTTGGATTAAAAAGTAAGTTTAATCTAAATTTCCAACACATCTAAAAAGGTTTAGATATAGGTAGAGACTCTACCTGCTTTGTGAAAAATAAATGAAGTTACTAGCTCAAACAAATTGTACTGCTTTAGTTTCTGTAGATATTGGTGTGGTTAGAGAATTTGCACAACAATACCAGATTAATGATCTGCCTTCTCTGCCAGTTAAAATAATGTTTAAAGTGGAAAATTGGGTACAATATTGGCCAATTGGCACTCCTCGTTGAATTAATATTACACAGTAATCTTAAGTGCTTTATAAAACTGAGAATAGATTAATTATCTCTATTTTTATGATGCTCACACTTCAAATAAGATTGCTATGGAAAGTACTTGATGATGTTTGCTAGCTCATATTCAAAGTCAAAATAACACTGGTTTTTAGTGAGATAAGTTTTAGTAGTTTTTCTGATAGACAAGTGCTTTATAAGCTATAGCATATAGACAACATAAAAATGCTAGTAATAGAGCTTGATTCAGATAAAAATTGCTGGCTATTCTGAATAAATTTACTAAAAAGGTAGATATAGTTTTTATCAGAAAAACGCTATTAACCTCTGTGATTGACTATTTTAGACAAAACGCAAAATCCCTTTGTATTCATAAACTTTCACGCAGAGTAAGATACTTGTGTGTAGGGAATACTCATAATTTGTAATCGCATCAGGTCTATTAATTAAAAGACTTGAGTGGTTAATTTGCTTTGCTAAAAATAGAAAAATAGATGTAGGGTAGAGTTCATCATAATGTTAAGTAAACAGACTAATAAATCCCCAGAAGATGTTAAGAATATATGGGCTGCACCAGATACTAGCAGCCATGCCGAGAATTTTTCCTTCAAAGATTTTTTCCCAGCAATCGGTTCATCCTTAGCTGAACGTGTGAAACCTTGTTCTAATTGGTTGCATACGCCAAATGCTTCCATAGGTTCCAATGCCTGTATGCTGAATTATTTCCCTCGTGAGGTTGTTGGGGCGATTGAAAATCGAACTCTCATCAAAGATCCGCTCACTGGTGAAATCAGATCGATGCTGATGTTCGGATCGAATAACTATCTTGGATTGACCACCCATCCTTATGTTCGAGAAGCAGCAAAGCGAGCTATTGAAGAATTTGGTGTTGGTATGGGTGGGCCACCTCTACTCAATGGTATGAGCAGCCTCCACCGCAAACTTGAAGCCCGTATTGCCGAGTTCAAAGGTGCTGAAGATGCTCTCCTTTTTGCTAGTGGATTTCAAGCACAGTTAGGTTGGGTTAATGGCCTGTTACGCGATGATGATATTTTGATCTGCGACGAGTTAGGCCATGCCAGCCTGTATGATGCCATTAAACTGGTTTCTATGGGTTCTAGAGTTCGTGCTTTTAGCTTCAAGCATAACGACTGCAACGACCTCGAACAACGTCTGATTAAATGTCAGCAATTGGGAACACGGGAACGATTAATCTATGTGGCTGTCGAAGGTGTGTATTCGATGGATGGCGACTTAGCGCCACTCCTAACAATTCGTGAACTTTGCGATCGCTATGGGGCTATTCTTGTCGTGGATGATGCCCACGGCACTGGTGTCATGGGTAAAAAGGGCGGTGGTACTGACGAACACTTTAGTCTTAAAGGTCGAATTGATGTAACGATGGGGACTTTTAGTAAAGCATTGGGTGTTACAGGCGGGTTTATCGCTGCTAGTCGTGATGTAATCGAGTATCTACGCTTCTTTGCTCGGTCTTATATGTTCTCAGCATCTTTACCTGCTCCTGTGATTGCGGCTGTCTTGGCAGGTCTGGATATCATCGAGCGAGAGCCAGAGCGGATTAGTCAACTTCGGGTCAATAGCACTTACTTATTGCAGCAACTCCAAGAGGCAGGATTCCAAGCCAGCAGCGATTCCGCAATTATACCAGTGAGAATCCCGGCAGAAGTCGAAATTCGCACACTTGCGTGGAGATTTCACCAAGAAGGCATCTTTGTGAATTCCGTCGAGTACCCTGCTGTTCCCCTCAATGCCCAAAGACTCCGAATCAGTGTCATGGCAACCCATACACAAGAAGATTTAGACACATTTATTCACGTTTTCCAAAAATTGGATTGTGAATTAGGCATCATCCGATAAATGCCTGTAGTTTCCAAATCCATACACTAATACCATTTTTTCCGTCTCTCTGTGCCCTCTGCGCCTCTGCGGTTCGTTAAAAAAACAAAGAGTTTTAGCCCTAACAGAACCGTATTAATACATCTAAACTGTGAAATTGGCTTATGACTATTTGTTTGGCTGATCTCCAAAACCCTCTAGACAACTTTTCAACTTTAATAGAACTACTGAGCTACAGAGCTAAAAATCAGCCGGATAAAACGGCTTATATCTTTCTCCGAGATGGAGAAACTGAAGAAAACAGCCTAACTTATGGAGAATTAGACCTCCAAGCCCGATCGCTCGCAACCCATCTTCAGTCTCTACTATCCCCTGGTGATCGCGCTTTACTCTTATATCCACCCGGTTTAGAATTCATTACCGCCTTCTTTGGCTGTTTATATGCAGGTGCGATCGCAGTTCCCGCTTATCCACCACGAGCCAATATGAACTTGCTCAGGTTACAGGCGATCGTTAAAAATGCCCAAGCCAAGGTAGTTTTGACCACAAAATCCTTGTTGGACAACCTAGAAAGTCACTTAGTCGAAAATCCAGAATTGGCAACAATGCGCTGGTTAAATAGCGATCGCATTGACACCAATCTCAGTTCAAATTGGCAAAAACCGAAACTAGATAGAGACACTGTAGCTTTTCTCCAATACACTTCCGGCTCTACAGGAATGCCGAAGGGAGTTGCGATCGCTCATGGAAATTTGTTGTGCAACCAAAGATCCATCAGAATGGGTTTCGGACATACAGATAAAACAATTTTTGTCGGTTGGTTGCCCTTATTCCACGATATGGGACTGATTGGGAATGTGTTGCAGCCCCTATATTTGGGTATACCGTCTATTTTGATGTCACCAGTGGCTTTTCTCCAAAAGCCTTTTTCCTGGTTGCAAGCTATTTCTCGTTACAAAGCCACTACTAGCGGCGGGCCAGATTTTGCTTACGATCTGTGCGTTCGCAAGATTACTCCCGAACAGCTTTCTAGTCTTGATTTAAGTAGTTGGGAAGTCGCTTTCAACGGAGCCGAACCAGTCCGGGGCGAAACACTGGAACGATTTGCTAACTATTTTGCACCTTGCGGTTTTCGTCGGGAAGCCTTTTACCCCTGCTATGGGATGGCTGAAGCGACCTTATTTATTTCTGGAGGGTTGAAAACAGCTTCCCCCATTCTCTACCAAGTTAAAGGAGCAGCCCTTGAGGAAAATCGGGTGGTGGCTGCTGAATCTGGGGAAGGGACTAAAACAATTGTGGGCTGTGGTCGTACCTGGTTAGATGAAAAAATCACCATTGTCGATCCTGAATCTTTAACTCAATGTCCTTCTGGCAAGGTGGGAGAAATTTGGGTATCAGGTTCTTCTGTAGCTAGTAGCTATTGGAACCAACCAGAAAAAACTGCGGAAACTTTTCAAGGTTATCTAGCAGATACAGGAGAAGGCCCGTTTCTTCGCACGGGGGACTTGGGATTTTTGCAAGACGGCGAACTGTTTGTTACAGGAAGACTCAAGGATGTGATTATTATCCGAGGACAAAATCATTATCCCCAGGATATTGAGTTAACAGTTCAAAAGAGTCATTCAGGACTGCGATCGCATTGTGGAGCAGCATTCACTATAGAGCAGAAGGGACAACAGCGATTAGTTGTTGTTCAAGAGGTAGAACGAACCTATTTAAGGCGCTTGGATATTCAAGAAGTCGTCGGGAATATCACTGAAGCAGTTGTAGATAATCACGGTTTACAAGTGTATGCCACAGTTTTGATTAAACCTGGGAGTATTCCGAAAACATCTAGCGGGAAGATTCAGCGTCATGCCTGTAAACGTGGGTTTCTAGATGGCACTTTGAATGTGGTGGCGCACTGTAGTGGAAATACTCAACATCAAGCCCAGTTTCAAAAGCTGGAAGTTGATGTCAATTCCCTCTTAGCAAAAGTGCAGCAAGGTAATCCTGATTCTCAAAGAGTAAATATTAATGCAGTTCAATAGTCAAAATCAGTTCTTAGAAAGTTCAAGTCGTCAACGTGCAGAACAAGTCATCCATTGGTTACGTGATTATGCCCAAAGACGAATCAATTCTAGACTGATGGACGAGCGGCGCTGTATAACTCCCCATGTCGTTTTAGACTTTGGCAAAAAAGGCTTGTTAGGAATGATTATCCCCCAATCATCCGGCGGTCTTGGCTTAAATTACACTGATACGTTTCAAGTAATGGAACAACTTGCAGCGATCGATCTCAACTTAGCTTCATTTGTTGGTGTAAATAATTTTCTCGGAATCTATCCAATTCTTAAATATGGTACAGATGAAATCAAAGAAACCTATCTCAAAAATTTAGCCCAAGGGAGAGATTTAGCAGCCTTTGCCATTACAGAATCATCTGCGGGATCTAATCCCAGAGGAATCAAAGCCGAAGCTCATCCAGATGGCAATGGTGGCTGGTTAATTACCGGTACTAAAATTTGGAGCGGTTCTGCATCTTGGTCAAGCGCAATCAATATTTTTGCTCATGTTGTAGATGAACAAGGCGAATCTTTGGGAATCACAGCATTTACCATCCCAGAAAATGCTCAGGGATTGAGGCAAGGTAATGAAGCTTTGACTATGGGAATGCGAGGAATGGTTCAGAATACTATTTACCTTGAGCAAGTAAAAGTTGATCGTGAAAATGTTTTAGGCGAAATTGGTTCTGGTTTTGAGGTGGCGCAGGACGCGATGCAACTGGCACGATTGGGAATTTCTGCAACGTGTATTGGGGGAATGAAACGCTGTGCCCAACTCATGCTGCGTTATGCTACCCGTCGCTCAATCGGCATAGAACGGCTAATAACTCAACAGATTACTTTACAACGTCTGAGTGATTTAACAGCAGCAATTGCCGCAGTTGAGTGCTTGGTAAAAACCATTTCTACATCCTTAGATGAAGGAAAATCTGTTCCTCCAGAAGCTTATCTTGTCGCCAAGATTATCGCACCCGAATTAATGTGGCAAGCAGCAGATAATCTTGTTCAACTGCTAGGTGGACGGGGTTATATCGAATCGAATATTGCGCCCCAAATCTTACGGGATGCTCGTTTGTTTCGGATTTTTGAAGGGCCGACTGAAACTTTACAAATGCACTTAGGCTTAATAGCTTTATACCATACCCCTCAACTCTGTTCATCTCTTAATGAGTTTCTGAGAGCTACAAAAATCAGTGAGCAATTGCAACACACGGCTGAATCTTGTGCTTCTGAACTCACAAATAAAAACCTATCTCGGAGCAGTAATAAGAAATTCAGTAAAATCTTATCCCAAAAGTTGGGTGACGTAGCTGCATGGGCATTTGTACTTGGTTGCATCCAAAAGTCATATCAAAGTGAACCAACGGATGAACTAAAACGTGTCGAAAACTGGGGTCAAGAATATTTTCAGACAAAGATAGCTAATGCTCTGGCAGAAAATCTCTCTGAGCAGACTTTGCTAGATACTAATCAGGTAGAAAATCTGATTAATCAGTATGTAGAAAAAATTGGTGATGTCGAGCAAAATTTAGCTGGAGAAGAATATGAACTTGATGAATATCTCTGTAAAAAAGTCTAGTTTTCAAGAATTGAATGAGGATATAAAAGCTAATGCAGTTAAATAATCAAAGTCCTTTGTTATTAGCTTCAACTAAAGAAGCAAAAATAACAATCAAGAATGATTACTTGCAAACCGTACAGAAGCGGTTTGCCGCAGCCACAATCATAATTCCTTTGATTGGTACACTGATCGCCCTCAAATTCGCTTGGGATTTTGGGATTAGTCTCATGGAATTAGAACTATTTTTAGTCTTCTGGTTCCTAACTATGGTTGGAGGGGTTACTGTAGGTAATCATCGGCTTTTATCTCACTGTTCCTTTAAAACTCACCCATCTGTTCGAGTTACTTTGGCTATTTTGGGTTCGATGGCTGCTCAAGGCCCTGTGATTAATTGGGTTAGCAATCATAGACGGCATCATCAATACAGTGACCAGATAGGAGACACTCATTCACCCAACCTTTACCAAGGAGAACCTTGGGGAAAGTTAAGGGGAATGTGGCACAGCCATATTGGTTGGATGCTGACCGGTGAACTCACAAACTCTACAGTATTTGCTAAGGATTTGTTGCAAGACTCGGTGATGACAAAAATCAACCAACAATACCTAACTTTTGTTGTTTTAGGTCTTTTGATTCCATCTATTCTTGGAGGACTATTATCAGGTACTTGGATAGGTATATGGCAAGGATTTTTGTGGGGAGGGCTAGTCAGAATTTTTGTAGTACATCATTTAACTTGGAGTCTTAATTCCATTGTTCATCTGTATGGTAGTCGCTCTTTCAATACTAATGAAAAGAGTACTAATAATGTTTGGCTAGCGATTCCTACAGGAGGAGAAGCTTGGCATAACAATCATCATGCTTTTCCTAACTCGGCAAAGTTCGGCTTGCAATGGTGGCAAGTTGATTTAGGAGACTATTTGATTCGCACTCTGGAAGTATTGGGTTTAGCTTGGGATGTGAAAGTTCCTACCCCAGGAATGATTGAAGCGAAGAAAACTGCTTGCTGATTTTTAGTTTAACCTTTGGAGGATCTATGCTTACTCAACAAACTGAAGCTTTGAAAGTATCTACCACAGAAATCAAAGAATGGTTGATTTCTTATCTAGCAGATTTGCTAGAAATTGAACCAGAGCAAATAAATGTAGAAACTACTTTTGCCCGTTATGGTTTAGATTCATCGGTAGCGGTAGTTTTAACAGGAGATTTAGGAAATTTGCTTGGCAAAGAGCTAGATTTAAGGGTAATTTGGGATTATCCCACGATCGCATCTCTAGCACAACATTTAAGCGAATAATTGCATCCTGTGCTGCTGGTTTAAAAATATTACACATCTTGCATAAGTATATTTACGCAAGCAAGGGAAAAGGTTTTAAGTCCTTTTCCCTTTCCCGCTTTCATCTTTTCCCTAACTTAAGTAAGTCGGTGTGAAAACTTCAATGTATGTTATTGCGAATGTAACGTACCCCTTGTCTACGACACGCTAAGCGAACGGGGATCTTGCTACGCAAAGCGTCTCCAAGAGTTGTGGAATGAAGTGGAATGAAAATCGCAAGGTCTTATAGTTTTTACATTATGTTACCTGGTTAAGTTTACTTATACCAACTTATACCAATTTAATGTGAAGTTGCACATATCTTGATTCCCCTAAATCCCCTTAAAAAGGGGGACTTTGATAGATGTTTTTCTGGTTCCCCCCTTTTTAAGAGGGGCTAGGGGGGATCGAATTCTATGCAGCCTCATAAAAAATTGGTATTACTTAATTAACTTCAACCGCCTCTGATTCCATAATGCTACTTTGACCTTCTATTTGATAAGTGATAATTGCTTTAACTTTATCCTTGCCTACATAGCCAGTTTTATTAGTCAACTGAAAAGCCAACTCAGAATTTTCTAAAGGTTTTAACTTAATTTCTTGGGGTGTTTGCTGAAAATCTTGTAATTGTCCATCTGAGGAATTGCGAATTTCCACCTTAGTAAGGTTTACAGTTACAGTAGTTTCTTGGGGATTTTCCAACTGGATAATAACTGAGGCAAAACCAATATTACGCTGAGGGTCAACAGGAACACCTAAAGGTGGTAAATTTTCTTTTCTAGCAATAAGAGTTACTTTTTTGACCAAAGAAGTATTATTAGTCATTACCAACTTGGGCGAAGAATGGGATTGATTATTGGTATAAGTCAAAGATGTTTCACAAGCACTTGTGACATCGACTAACATTAGTAAAACTACAAGAGTTACAAAGGGTTGAATTTTCATCATAGATAAGGGAATAAGGAACAGGGAATAGAAAAGTCTTAACTATTCCCCGTTGTTTTCATCTTTGATACTCAGGGAAAGATTAATCCTCAACTAGATTAAGTATTTGACCAGATAATGACAGCCTTAAGACTAAGCAATTGCTCCCAAGTTACATCCGCGTCGTCATATCCCCAAGGGTTTCTGATATGGAATGTACTATTTGTGGCATTGTAAGCGGTAATAGTATAAGCGTGACCATCATGTACACCATAACCTTCTCCATTGACAAAGCCAGCTGTTAATATCTGATTAGTATTAACTAAGTTAATCAGTTGAGTTTTAGTCATTTTGGAAATATCATCTTGGAAAGTTGCACTTAAACCAGTCACCTGCTTGATTACATAATCCATCCATCCACCCTCAATAGAACCGTAAGCATTACTAACGTTCTCAGGGCGACTCCAACCCGACTCTGCTAATTGGGCATAGGCTTTTTCAGCCAAGACTACCCATAATTCGTTGGTTGAATCATCGTATGACTGACCAGAACTGGCGTAAGTTAACTGCCCAAAATAATCAGTAGGTAGATACTTATCAACTGTGACGTAATTCGCTACACCATTATTGAAAAAGCGAACAGTGTAAGTATTATCTCCATTGTCGATAAACATATTTTGGATGTAAGAAGGCTTTTCCAGGGCAATAGAAGCTAGGGTTGCCAGATAATAGCAATCTCCTAAAGCTCCTTGATTAATATCATCTGCACTAATGCCATTTTGGAACAAAGACCCACTAACGGCTCGATAAGTTTTATCGCTAGTATTTGTGCCACTATTTTGATTAGCAGTATCCCCTTCTGATAGTGGATTGGGGCGATCGGTTCCCAAGAACCATTTGCCGATGAGTTTTTCTAATTGGGTGTCACTGCTACCCGCATAAAGATTCCCTAAGTTTGTCCGGGTGGTTGCGCCTCCTGTCCACCACTGGTTCGCCGGATTTCCGTTAACTATGTAGTCTGAAAGAACTCGAACATAATCTTGCATAGTAAAGCGGCTAGCATTACTAACAATGGTGCGGAGATCTGTCAGTTCCTTAGCATCAATAACAGCACCATCTTTAGCATTACGGAACACAGAAATCATGTCATTGCGACTCAAATTCCCATCACCTGCAAGGGTACGAGTCAAACTAATCAGTTCTGCATCTTTGAGATTGTCACTAAACCAGTCTGCACCGCCATCAGATCCTTTAATCGTAATTGTTTGATAGGCAAGATTGTTGTTTTCATTACTTTCGGAAATTTTGTTCTCGCCATCAGCTTGAGCAAAGAGATAGTAAGTTCCTGAAGCCAGGATGCTACTCAGAGCCACAGAAGCAGATTCTGTGTTAGTAAGTCCGACCGATAAGGAAGTGACCGCATCTGAGCCTAAGTAGATATCAGAACTATCGAAAGTCGTATTTTTGGAAAGATAGAATCGAGTAGAACTGGCACTTGCACTAACCGTTCCTTGATTCTTGATTTTGTAAGTGAAACTGAGATTAGTTCCAGATACACCAGAACTAGCTGTGATACTACTAATTACTAAGTCTGGCTTGGCAGGTGCAGCGATCGCAATTGCTTGATAGGCAGAATTGTTATTTTCATTACTTTCGGAAATTGTGTTTCCGGCATCAGCTTTAGCAATGAGATAATAAGTCCCTGTAATCAGAGTACTGCTCAGAGCTACAGAAGCAGATTCTGAACTGGAAACTCCCGCTGCTAATGAATTTACGGTATCCGATCCTAAGTAAGTATCAGAACTATCTAAAGTCGTATCTTTGGAAAGATAGAATCCAGTGTAATTACTATTCGCGGTTGCACTGCCTTCATTCTTAATCTTGTAAGTGAAATTGAGATTGCTGCCAGATGTTCCTGATGTAGCGGAAATACTGCTGATTACAAGGTCTGGCTTGGCAGATCCACTAATCGTAATTGCTTTATAGGCAATGTTGTTATTTTCATTACTCTCGGCGACATCATCCCAATCATCAGCTGCGGCAAAGAGATAGTAATTTCCTAAAGTTAAATTGCTATCAATGTAGACAGAAGCAGACCTATTACTAGAAACTCCAGCTGCTAATGAACTCACATGATCGTAATCTAAATAGATATCAGAACTATCTAACTTTGTATCTTTGGAGAGATAAAATGCAGTGTAGCTATCATCGGCACTAGCAGTACCTTGATTTTTAATGCTGTAATTGAAGTTGAGATAACTGCCAGGTTTGCCAGATGTGGCTGAGATACTGCTGATAACTAGGTCTTGTTTGGGGGAGTTAATAGTAATTGCTTTATAGACAATGTTGTTATTTTCATTGCTCTCGGCGACATAATTCCAGCCATCGGCTTGAGCAAAGAGATAGTAAGTTCCTGGAGTCAGACTGCTGTCAAGATAGACGGAAGCGGATTCTGTACTAGTGGTTCCGGCTGCTAAGGAACTCACATAGTCGTAATTTAAATAGGTATCAGAACTATCTAACTTCGTATCTTTGGAGAGATAAAATGCACTGTAGCTATAATTAGCGCTACCCGTTCCTTGATTTTTGATGTTGTAACTGAAGTCGAGATAATTTCCGGCGGTTCCAGAGGTGGCTGAGAGGGCGGTGATAGCTAAATCTGGTTTGTTAACAGTAATCGTTTTATAGACAATGTTGTTATTTTCATTACTCTCGGCGACATAATTCCAGCCATCGGCTTGAGCAAAGAGATAGTAAGTTCCTGGAGTCAGGCTGCCGTCAAGGTAAACAGAAGTGGATTCTGTGCTGGTAGTTCCGGCTGCTAAGGAACTTACATAGTCGTAATTTAAATAGGTATCAGAACTATCTAACTTCGTATCTTTGGAGAGATAAAATGCACTGTAGCTATAATTAGCGCTACCCGTTCCTTGATTTTTGATGTTGTAACTGAAGTCGAGATAATTTCCGGCGGTTCCAGAGGTGGCTGAGATGGCGGTGATAGCTAAATCTGGTTTGTTAACAGTAATCGTTTTATAGACAATGTTGTTATTTTCATTACTCTCGGCGACATAATTCCAGCCATCGGTTTCAGCAAAGAGATAGTAAGTTCCTGGAGTCAGACTGCCGTCAAGGTAAACAGAAGTGGATTCTGTGCTGGTAGTTCCGGCTGCCAAGGAACTCACATAGTCATAATTTAAATAGGTATCAGAACTATCTAACTTCGTATCTTTGGAGAGATAGAAGGCTGTGTTGCTATAGCCAGAACTGCCGGTTCCTTGATTCTTAATGTTGTAACTGAAGTCGAGATAATTTCCGGCGGTTCCAGAAGTAGCTGAGATGGCGGTGATAGCTAGGTCTGGTTTTGTAATTGTAATTAGTCCGGCAACAGCGTTGTTGTTTTCATTGCTTTCGGCAACATAATCATAGCCATCAGCTTCATACACCAGATAATAGCTACCTGCGGTAACGCTACTGTCGATTGTGAGTGTGGTTGACTCCGATCTATAGTAACCAGATGAAATGCTATCAACATAGTCATAGCCTAAGAATGTATCGTCACTTCCGATATAGAGATCCTTGGAGAGATAAAACTTGGTGTAGTTAGAATCAGCAGTGGCATCGCCTTGGTTTTCAACTTGATAGCTAACTTGGATGGTACTGCCGGCAGAGGCAGAACTAGGAGCCGAAACGGTATTTTGTACTATGAGGTCTGGTAGAAAGGCAGAGGCAGAGAGTGCTTGACTTGTAATGCTATTGTTTACTTGACTAAAAGCGTTACCTGTCAGCGAATCTACAGCGCCTTCTCCAGCTTTGCCGGAAGCGGCTGAGGTTTGCTTGATAACATGGTTGTTGG
Source organism: Nostoc sp. KVJ3 (assembly GCF_026127265.1). Taxonomy (GTDB): domain Bacteria; phylum Cyanobacteriota; class Cyanobacteriia; order Cyanobacteriales; family Nostocaceae; genus Nostoc. Next base: position 3,904,085 of record NZ_WWFG01000001.1, on the reverse strand, counting down.
ATAGTTCAGGAATGGCAGTTGGCGTATAACCTTTGATTAATTGGTCAATTTGGTTAATATCCAACCCAGGACTCAAAGAATGCTCCTTTGTGGGGATCTTGCTCTCAGGTAAAACTCTTAAATCTGATATTCCCGGATTTATATTGAGGAAGCTTTGATAACCTGGATCGTGAATGGAATGAAAGGGATTTGATTCGGGTGAAGTCTCGAACATAGTTATTTTCCAAAATTTCTGACAGCTAAAAACTTTGAGAATAAAAGAGAAACAGTGTTTCTGTTTTGTTTAATTAAAGACAGTTCCGAATGGCACTAAGATAAGTCCAAAGTTTTGTATCTCAACGTTTCCAGTCCAGGGGCAGGGAACGATTCAGGGTAAGAACTGTGTTTTAACTTGGTGCCATGCAAGACAGCTACTTACGTACTAAAATGCGATTTGAACGCATGAAAAGCTGCGGCAGTCCTAACTTTGACTGCCACATATTAATATTTCAGTATATTTATTGTGAATAAATTGGCTACCAATATCACTCACAGTAAAATTACCATAATACACAGTGTACTATAGGGTAAATGTTTTAATAATTAATTAATACTAATTTGTCTTTGTTTGGATTTTTTGTGGGGAAATCAATTCAGCAGAGATATGATGTACTTTATGTGATTAAGAAAGTCTAGATATAGCGGTTCTCAGTTGAGTGAAGTACAAGAACCCCACCCCAACCCCTCCCCGCTCTTCGAGAGGGGGCTATGATGTAACTTATGTGATTGGGAAACGCTATATAATTATTTGCACTATCAAAATGACGCAAGTTTTCCTCGCAGACCTTATAATTGGCGCACACGCTGGTGTTTTGGTGAGCTTTCCTACAGATACAGTTCCCGCACTTGCGACGATACCAGAAAAAGCCGGGTTAATTTTTGCAGCTAAACAACGCAGTCACGATAAACCTCTGATTTTGATGGCTGCTAATGCTGAAGATTTATGGCCTTATGTTAAAGGTAGTAAGAAAGAGTATAAGGTTTGGCAAGAAGTAGCTGAGAAATATTGGCCAGGAGGACTGACATTAGTTTTGCCAGCTTCAGATCGCATCCCAAAAGTTATGAACCCCATCGATCCAACCACAATTGGTATCCGAGTACCAAAGAGTGCGATCGCTCAAACTATTTTGGCGCAAACTGGCCCCCTTGCTACCACTAGCGCTAATTTTTCTGGTCAGCCGCCTTTACAAACGATCGCAGAAATTGAGGCTCAGTTTCCCCAAGTTTTGACTCTAGCAACGACAGAATGCCAGGGTGAAACAACTGGAATGGGTATACCTTCCACCGTTGCGAAATGGACAGGCATAAATTGGCAGATTTTGCGGCAAGGCGCGATTAAGTTAGATATTTCAAGTGACAACTAGATAGAGGTCGCTATAATGTTGTTTTCCTGATTTTCACAACAGAGAAATCTGGAACTTTAGTTTGCGCTGTTGTGATCAATTAACAAGTTAATAATTACCAAATTATGAATTGGAGCAACTGGATATATCTAGGAGTAGGACTAGCACTAGGTATAAATTTTCGTCGGTTATTTATGCGATCGCCAAAGGTTTCATCTAGCTCATCCCCTGTAGCGCCATTAGAGCAAGAGGATGTGTCACCGATATCACAACAGCTACAGCAAACGCAGCTGGCATATCAAATGGCAAGGGAAATGAGCCAGTTTAAAGCGGGTTTTTTAGCGCGGACTAGTCATGAATTGCGATCGCCACTTAATGGTTTGATTGGCTTGCATCAGTTAATTTTGTCCGATTTGTGTGAAGATCCAGCTGAAGAACGAGAATTTATTGCCCAAGCTCACGAGCGAACCCTAAAGTTGCTCAAGTTGATGGATGAAATTATCACCGTTGCTAGAACGGAACACGGTACTAATCAATTAGATATTCAGCCCATACAGTTAACCCAAGTTTTAGAAGAGGTTCATAACTTAACTTATATGCTGGCGGCTAATCGAAATTTTCCCTTGCAATTGTTACCCGCCGATCCAGAAATTTATGTTTTGGCAGATTACCTCTGGCTCCGCCAAATATTAATCGGTTTAATAGACACTGCTATTACTCAAATGGAGGAAGGCAGTATCTGTATTTCCAGCAGCACCATACCTACAAATAATTTTGTAAATATTTGGCTGGATGTACCAACCCATGCAATAACCTGGAGCGAGCCGATTGATTTGATCGAATCTGAAAATCACCTTGGCCAGATTTACCAAAAGAACGCCGTTCTCTCCCCAGGAATGAGGCTATTAGTCAATCAAACTTTAGTGGAAGTGATGGGAGGAAAGTTAGAAATTCTGCCTTCGAGCATTGCTCAGGAATCACATCAGGACATTACCAGAATACAAATTTCTATCCCCCTAATAATTCCTGAAGTTGAACTTCTGTAACAGGAAGCAAAGCACGGTTAGCTAGGTTATGTAGCACCATTGTAGTGGAGGTGTTTGTTTGAAACCCAATCTTTTCATAGAAACCCTGTTGGTGAGTAGTCATTAGGTAAATGCGCTCAACCCGCCTCATCCGAGGATGACTCAAAATGGTTTCGACTAACTTACTTCCTAGCCCACCATGTTGATATTCTGGATGAATTACAACATCCCAAATTGTGGCGCGATATATGCCATCAGACGTTGCTCTACCAAAGCCAATTAGTCGATCGCTATCCCTGATAGTAATAACTGGTTCACTGTTGGCAATGGCTATACCTAAATCTTCAATACTGCGTCCCTTTGCCCAGAAAGCTGAAACGTTTAACAGTTCTTGGAGTTGGTAAAGATCAATTTCAGACTTGCGATCGCTTGCAGCGCAGCGGAGCTGTTCGCTAAATTGAATCTGAGACTCGTTCATGTATGGCATCCACTTTTGGCACTATCTTTGTATATTTAAGTCATATTTTGCTAAAAATTGTTATCCGTGTATATGCAACGATTTCAAAAATTAATGACAAACCCATTTCCATAGGGGATGACTTGGCCCCTGCTGACGTATCCGATAAACTTGTTTTTCTAAACGTTGTTTTTCTGGTTGTGGTATTCCAAATAAGATATTGCGACTTTGCCAAACTAAAACAGCAGTAGTCATCCCAATACAAAAGGCTAAACCGAAGGTAGACAGTGGATGGTAGAAGAGTCCATATCGCACCGCTACCCAGGTAAAATATTGTTCCCACAGAGAAATTTCTGGACGCAGACCCCACAAGCTAACAGGGGCAATGGTCAGCCACAAACAGCCGACAAACAGCCATCTCCCGTATACTGTTAGACGGTGTAGCCTTTGTACCTGTTGAATAAAGGATGCGTCAGAGTTATCAAATTCTGAGTTAGAGATTAATGGTTCTTCAGGTTGATTCATCGGGGAATAAAATTCCAAAGCATAGATGAGCAGTTCAAAATGCTTTAACCAAATTTTCAAATGCACACAAGTTTAACTATCCTGAGAGCTAGCAGATGTATCAATTGACTCTGCATTCTCTACCACCTGGGATTGACTCTTGCGTTCTCGCCACAAAGCCAGGAGAGTACTAGCGATGAAAATACTTGAATATGCCCCCATTGTGAATCCAACAATTAAGGCAAGGGCGAAGTTTCTCAAGGTTTCGCCGCCAAATAGGAATAGGGAAAACAATGTTAGCAAAACGGTTAACGTGGTATTAATTGACCGCGTTAAAGTTTGATTGATGGCATCATCAATAACTTTGTCAATGTGGTCGTTAGGATGGAGATTCAGTATTTCGCGAATGCGATCGTAGATGACTACGGTATCTGTCACTGAGAAACCTGTAATAGTTAAAACAGCAACGACGAAAAGGCTATCAACTTCAATCCCTGCGACTAATCCCAAGATGGAGAAAACACCAAGCGTAATCAAAACATCATGGAATAAGGCAAGAATTGCGATTACGGCATAGTCCACCTGAAACCGAACACTCAAATAAATCACAATCCCAGCAAAGGAGACAACCAGAGCTAATAACCCTTGGGTAAATAGCTGACGGCCAAGTGTTGGGCCAACGGTGTCAATTTGAGTAGCTTTTGGGTCAAAGGCTCCAAGTTTTTCACTCAAAGCTGTTTGCAACTGGGTGCGTTGCTCAACATTTAATGTCTTGGTGCGAACGGATATTCCCTGTTGGTTTTTACCAACAACTTGGATGCTACTATTATTTAACTTTTCAGCGTCAACTACTTCCCTGACATCAGAGATATTAATCGGTTGAGTGCATTTGTCTGGTTGCGTACAATCGCGTTCAAATTGTAGTCGCGTACCACCAATAAAATCTAAACTAGGACGTAGCGGTGCGCCTAATTGTTGCCAAGAAATCAGCATCGCCACGATGCTAATCATCATCAAGGCGGCAGAAATCGCCCACCAAAAGTTACGGCGTTTGATGACACTAAATTTCATGACTGCACCTCCGCACCAGACTTAATTGACGTTGAGAGATTGGGACAAAATAACTCTGGCTTCCGTAAGTTGGGAAATCCCAATGTTAAAAATAGCAGTGTGCGACTACAAGTAATGGCAGTAAATAAATTCACTCCTAAACCTAGCGCCAATGTCAAAGCAAAGCCTTTAACTAAACCCGCTCCTAACCAAAATAGTGCTGCACAAGAAATTAATGATGTGACATGACTATCTAAAATACTAGACCAAGCTCGGTAAAATCCTGACTCTACAGAACGATATAAAGTTTTACCGGCACGGAGTTCTTCACGAGTACGCTCAAAAATCAAGACGTTAGCATCAACTGCCATACCGATACTGAGGATAAACCCAGCAATACCGGGGAGAGTTAATGTAATACCTAGCAAAGCGAAGGTGGCATAAGTCAAGAGCGCATAGATAATCAAAGAAAAGTCGGCAATTAACCCTGGTAATCGGTAGTAAACTAACATGAAAACCAATACTAACAGTAATCCGCCAATACCAGCGTAAATACTGCGTTGAATACTATCTTTACCTAAAGTTGCCCCGACGGTACGGTTTTCAACTATTTCGACTGGTACGGGTAATGCGCCACCGCGTAGTTGCACGCCTAAGTCATTGGCTTGTTGGGCGGTAAAGCGTCCTGTAATTACCGCAGAGCCACCGCTAATACCTGCGGCTGCAAATTCTATACCGACAGTTGGGGCGCTGATTAGTTCATTGTCGAGAAAAACGCCAATGCTTCGCCCAGTCCCGGCAAGATTTTTGGTCAAATTGGCAAATAGTTCACCACCCTTTTGGTCGAAGCGAATAGTAACGTGCCAGTTGTTACCTTGAGTGGGTTCACCGTATGCATCCTTGAGGTATTTGCCAACTAGCGGTGGATTGGTGCTTTCAAACAATTCTGCGATCGCTTGATTATTTTTTTGTAAATCTTCTTGATTCTTAGCAATTGCTGCTTTATCAGTACTCTTTCTCAACTCTTCTTGCTTGACTTTCAATTCGGCTCTAGATGCTTGGAAAGCAAACAGTTGAGTTTCTGTATTCGGTTTTTGGGTACGAAATTCTAACTGCGCCGTTCCCCCTAGCACTCGTTCCGCTTGTTCTGGATCGTTGACCCCTGGTAATTGTACCAATATTTTATCGGAACTGACTGTTTGGATCACTGGCTCCGAAACACCCAAACCATTAATCCGACCTTCGACAACTTTCTTTACACCTTCCAATTCGCGTTCGGTGATTTTAGGGATTTCTGGTGATGGTTTCACCTGAATTGTTAGCTGTGAACCTCCCCGCAAGTCCAGTCCCAGGGGTATCGGAATTGTCGCAATCACCGTTATTGCGGCGATTATCATAACTAAAATCAAAATTAATAGCGATCGCTGTCTTTGCATACCATAACTCGCAACTGACAAACGCTATAATAGCGCTCTTTTGGGGAGTTATGGCATTGGGCATTGGGCATTGGGAATTGGGAATTGGGAATTGGGAATTGGGAATTAGTTTTTATTCTTTCTCCCCCTGCTTCCCCTGCTTCCCCTGCTTCCCCTGCTCCCCCTGCTTTCCCTATCCCCTACTCCCTAAACTCGCAACGCTACCATTTTTTCCACAGCTTCTACTATTTGCTCTGGTTGGATGATTGTTAGCCGTTCGAGATTGCCGTTGTAAGGTGTGGGGATATCTTGGGAAGAAAGCCGCAGGACTGGCGCATCTAATTCATCGAATAGGCGATCGTTTATTGAGGCGATGACTTCTGCTCCGATACCCGCAGTTCGCATGGATTCTTCCACCACAATGACTTTGTGGGTTTTGCGTACTGATGCCCCAATTGTATCAAAATCTAATGGTTTGAGGGATATTAAATCAATAACTTCTGGATCGTATCCTTGTTTTTCAAGTGTTTTTACCGCTTGCAGCACATGATGCCGCATCCGAGAATAAGTGATAATTGTGACATCTTTACCTTGACGCACAACTTCGGCTTTATCTAAAGGTAGTAAATATTCTTCTTCTGGTAAATCTTCTTTCAAGTTGTAAAGCAAAACGTGTTCAAAGAACAACACGGGGTTATCATCGCGGATAGCTGATTTTAGTAGTCCTTTGGCGTTTCTTGGTGTGGAGCAAGCAACAATCTTCAACCCTGGCACAGCTTGGAAGTAAGTTTCTAATCGTTGGGAATGTTCCGCACCTAGCTGCCTTCCCACACCTCCAGGGCCGCGAATAACCATCGGAATTTTAAAGTTGCCGCCTGAAGTATAGCGCAACATCCCAGCGTTGTTGGATATTTGGTTGAAAGCGAGCAATAAAAAGCCCATGTTCATGCCTTCGATGATGGGACGTAACCCAGTCATCGCTGCTCCTACTGCCATCCCAGTAAAGCTGTTTTCGGCGATGGGGGTGTCTAAAATGCGGAGTTCGCCATATTTTTGGTACAGGTCTTTGGTAACTTTGTAGGAACCGCCGTAGTGTCCTACGTCTTCACCGAGGACGAATACGCTAGAGTCACGCGCCATTTCTTCATCAATGGCTTCCCGTAGGGCGTTGAAAAATAGTGTTTCTGCCATTTAGACCTTTTAGTACGATTTATGGTTTTAGAATTTTATCGTGCTGCTGTCGCAAATACGGTGAGCGATCGCACTAGTTAGAGATTAGGTTGTTTAAACGAACCGCCCCAAGTATAGAGCGAGTAGTTGCCATAACTATATCAAAGCCATTTTATTTAGATTTTAGAGGTTTTATGAGCGATCGCCTCACCTTCTGGCAAATGGGCTGATTTATTTATGTACTATCACGGAAAAAAATATAAATATGTAGGTTGTACTGAGTACCTCGGCTTATAGTGCTGAGTTTTGTAGTTGAGTACTCAGTACTTTCGCACTATGGTAAGAGCAAGGCCCGACCTTAAGCGGAATCTTTTAATAGGGGAGAAGGTTGATACCCCGCCTCACATCTTGCACCTAGCCCTAGCGATTAGAAATCGCGGCTATACAAACAAAGTCCACCTCCGTGGACTAAGAGGAAATCAAGGGTTTTTAACCCACAGAGGTGGGTTTTGCCTGTGTAGCCGCGACTTCCAGTCGCCTGGTGCAAGATATAAGCCGCCCCTCTGGTGCGTCCTCTGCGCGAACGTGGGCGGTCTTTTAACTCTAAGCCGAGGAACTCGGAACTCAGCACTCTTCATCTGAAAATAGCTGTAAGTTGCGATCACATCCCTAAAACACCCGCTCAAAAGGCTTTTGACAATATACTGTCTAAAGTAATTTACTATCAAGATTGATATATCTACTGGACTAAAGACAAAAATGAAGCAAACAACACAATTCACTGCTATCATTGAACGCGAAAAGAATGGCTATGTATCCCTCTGTCCCGAACTCGATATCGCCAGCCAAGGTGACACAATTGAAGAGGCACGGAATAACCTAATTGAGGCATTAGAATTATTTTTTGAGACAGCAGATCCTTCTGAAATTAAGCAAAGGTTGCACACAGAAGTTTTTGTTACACGCCTAGAGGTAAATATTGGCTAAACTGCGTGTTCTTTCTGCTAGAGAAGTCTGCCGCATTCTGGAAGAGAACGGCTTTGTACAAGTTCGCCAGCGTGGTAGTCACATAATCATGCAGATGCAAACCGAAGACTCAACAATTACAGTTCCTATCCCCAACTACGAAGAATTACGCATCGGTACTTTGCGATCTATAATTCGTCAGTCAGGATTACCTCGTGTTTTATTTGAAGTTAAATAACTAAAATCCAAAAATCTCACGCCCAAACACCAAAACACAACTCTGCGCCTCTGCGTGAGATTTCTAAACTCTTACTCAATCGGCCACCCTACTTCAACCATCGCGCCGCATCTTTGGCATGATAAGTCAAAATCAAATCTGCACCAGCGCGTTTAAATCCAGTTAAAGTTTCCATAACTACTCGCTCCTCATCAATCCAACCATTGAGAGCAGCAGCTTTTACCATCGCATACTCACCAGAAACATTGTAAGCCGCAACTGGTAAGTTACTCGCTTCCTTCACGCGCCAGATAATATCCATGTATGCCAAGGCTGGCTTAACCATGAGCATATCAGCACCTTCGGCGATATCCAATTCAATCTCTTTGATTGCTTCGCGGGCATTACCTGGATCCATTTGGTAAGTTCTTCTATCCCCAAATTGCGGTGTCGAGTCGGCTGCATCCCGAAATGGGCCATAATAACCCGAAGCATATTTAGCAGCATAAGACAAAATCGGCGTGTCTTGAAATCCTGCTTCATCCAAACCGACACGAATTGCTTGGACAAACCCATCCATCATCCCTGAAGGCGCGATGATATCCGCACCAGCTTTCGCTTGAGAAACTGCTGTTTTCTTCAGCAATTCCAAAGTTGGGTCATTTAAAACTCGTCCAGTTAAATCACCAACTTGCAGATAACCACAATGACCGTGACTGGTGTATTCACACAAACAAGTATCAGCAATTACAATCAAATCTGGCACTGCTGATTTTACCGCCGTTGCAGCTTTTTGGACGATACCGCAATCATGCCAAGCGCCTGTGGCATCGACATCTTTATCAGCCGGAATACCAAATAAAATAATAGAAGGAATTCCTAAGTCATAAACTTCTTTTGCCTCCTCGACAATTTTATCTACCGAAAGTTGGTAGACTCCGGGCATAGATTTCACCTCATTAGCAATTCCCTCACCCGGTACAGCAAATAATGGGTAGATTAAATCATTTGTTGTTAAAACAGTTTCACGAACCATCCGGCGCAGTTGAGGATGGGTACGCAGACGACGGGGGCGATGTGTAGGAAACATAAAATTTTATGAAGAAAAACAACGCAGATGGACACAAAACAAAGCGTCACAAAATCAGGTTAAAATTTTCCTGCCGTCAGACAGACTACAAACAGTGCTTAACTGTCCTTTGCCCTACTCTTAATCAAGTTGTAGGGCAATTTTGTATTCTACAGCTTGGTTGCACCTATCCGACGGACTGGAAAAATAATTCGTAATTCGCAATGACGCTCTCTACGAGACGCTAACGTAATTAAGTTTTGCAACGAGGTTTTAGACCCCGCTACAAAACTTACCACTTGTTAGTTTGGGGTACTTAAAACCCGCAAAATTAGTTCAAAATTCAGAATTGTAATAGCCTCTTTTGGCAAAATTCTGGCGATTGGGTGTATGCAAACTCAAAGCATAAGAGCTTAATAAAAAATAACTGACAATTCCCAATGCCCAATAATAATTTGTGTTAAAAAACTCGGAAAATATAGGGATAACGGAAGGGTAGATCAGGATTGCTGAAAACGCCGATGAGCGCCCAAATTGTTAATCCCCAATGCAATAGATATCCCAGACCAGCTAATGGCCCTAATAATAATAGAGGTAAGACTAACCAGCCGAATAGGAAAAACAGCGCTCCTAAAATCCCTCCATAAAGCCAGACATTAAAGTGGAAATTGATAGATTCTTTAGCGTTTTCTTTAACAACAGGATCGTCAGATACAAGCAGTATGGCGATCGGTATACCTACAGATACCACTGTTGTGCTGAAAAAAATCGCTCCATGCGACAAGGCTGATAGAAGCTTTCGCTTGTCTGTGTCGTACATTGCTTTCTCCTATTTAGTCAGATTGTTGGTTGTACTACGACCCTATCACGAGCATCGTTGTCTTAAGATTAAAAGACTTGCCAGAGTCAAAAAAAATTAAGCTAGCTAACAAACAAATACAATTATGTCTACTGAACTTCAGTCTGAACTTATTCAAGCAGTTGAACTTCGCCGCAACTTTGCGATTATATCTCACCCCGATGCGGGTAAAACGACACTAACAGAAAAGCTACTGCTCTACGGAGGTGCGATTCACGAAGCTGGGGCGGTTAAGGCGCGACGGGCACAGCGTAAGGCTACCTCTGACTGGATGGCGATGGAGCAACAACGGGGTATTTCTATTACCTCTACGGTGTTGCAATTTGAATACCAGAACTGTCAAATAAATTTATTAGACACTCCTGGACACCAAGATTTCAGTGAAGATACTTATCGTACCCTCGCTGCCGCCGATAATGCAGTAATGTTAATTGATGCGGCAAAAGGTTTGGAACCCCAAACCCGTAAATTGTTTGAAGTGTGTAAGTTGCGGGGTATCCCGATTTTTACATTTATCAACAAGCTCGATCGCCCCGGTAGGGAACCTCTGGAACTGTTGGATGAAATTGAGCAAGAATTGGGATTGCAAACTTATGCAGTCAACTGGCCCATTGGGATGGGCGATCGCTTTAAAGGTGTTTTTGACCGACATAAGCAACAAATTCACCTGTTTGAACGCAGCGCCCACGGCAGTCGAGAAGCCCGCGATACCATAGTGGAATTAGGCGATCCGAAAATAGAAGATCAGCTAGAACAAAGCTTATATTACCAACTGAAAAACGATCTAGAACTCCTAGAAGGGGTTGGGCCAGAGTTAGATTTACAGTTGATACACGAAGGCAAAATGACACCCGTGTTCTTTGGGAGCGCCATGACTAACTTTGGGGTAGAGTTATTCCTCAAGTATTTCCTCGACTATGCCCTGAAACCCGGTTCCCATATCAGCAGTGTTGGCGAAGTTGCCCCTACATACCCAGAGTTTTCGGGATTTGTCTTCAAACTGCAAGCGAATATGGATCCGAAACACCGCGATCGCGTTGCATTTATCCGGGTCTGTACTGGTAAGTTTGAAAAAGATATGATGGTGAATCACGCTCGCATTGGTAAACTCATCCGTCTATCTCGCCCGCAAAAACTCTTTGCTCAAGAGCGGGAATCCATTGATGTGGCTTATCCTGGCGATGTGATCGGTTTAAATAATCCCGGTGTTTTTGCGATCGGGGATACAATTTACACGGGACAAAAGCTCGAATATGAAGGAATTCCGTATTTTTCGCCAGAACTGTTTGCATCTCTGAGGAATCCCAACCCCTCGAAGTCTAAACAATTCCAAAAAGGCGTTGCGGAATTGCGCGAAGAAGGGGCTGTGCAAATTATGTATTCAACTGATGAAGCCAAGCGCGATCCAATTTTGGCGGCGGTGGGTCAGTTGCAATTTGAAGTAGTGCAGTTTCGCTTACAAAATGAGTATGGTGTAGAAACCATATTAGATGTATTGCCCTACAGTGTCGCCCGTTGGGTTGAAGGTGGTTGGGAAGCATTAGAAAAGGTGGGACGAATATTCAATACCACTACAGTTAAAGACAGCATGGGACGACCCGTATTGCTATTCCGCAATGAATGGAATTGTCAACAGCTACTGGGCGACCATCCAGAGTTAAAATTAAGCGCGATCGCTCCAGTTTTTTCTAGTCAACAACCAGTGGAGGAATAATTCACTTGACAAGCAAAACTTGGGCGCGGTTGAGTTCCACGGCATCCGAGGTTCGCGCTTTTGCACAAACGTGGATCACTTAGAAGAGATTGGAGTGCCAGAATTTGTATGCCTTCACATGCCAAATCGTCTTTGGAGGCTGGTTTAGTTGCCCTCAAGCAGGGAAATTACCAAACAGCGATCGCCCAACTAGAACCTATTGCTAGTAGCCAAAGCAATGGTACTGCTAGCTTACAAGCCCAGGTTGGTTTAGTGATGGCTTATGCTCGCACTGGCGAAGTTCCCAAAGCGATCGCTATTTCCCAAAATCTCATTGAGAGTAACAATCCCCAAGTTCAAGAGTGGGCAACACGCGCTCTCGAACACCTAACAAAACGTAAGAAACTCGATCGCGAATCAAAAAATGTCGAAACTGGATCTGTTGCTTTTGAGAATTCAACCCCAGATTCTCCCCCAGGTTCAACTCCAGATTCTCCCCCAGTTACCCCTTCGGTAACTCATACATTAGAGGAAAAGCCAGAAGATGAAGTAATAGAAAGCAAAAGCAATGACCCCCCGGCAATGGTGCCACTAGCTAAACTCAAAGCTACAGTGGCGACACCACTACCACCACCTGCTACACCCCTAAATGGCTTCATGGGTTCTGTAACCCGCACCCAAGCTAAGTTATTTGGTGTTATTTATTGGCGGCAAGCACAACGCGCCAGAGCATGGCAACCTCTACGTAAACCAAAATTAATTCCGTTACGGCTGCTGACAGCAGGAACGTTCGTCGCCCTGTTTTTGGTGATCCGAGAAATGCTCAAGTTGGCAATGGGGTTAATCAACCAGACGCTAGTTAAACTGCCTTATTTAGAGCCGTTGCAGCTTTTATACGGCGACCCTACTAGATTGTTATTAATCGTATTGGTGATTTTAATCGCACTATCACCTTGGTTGCTGGATCTGCTACTGGCTAACTTGTATGGTCAGCGAGAATTTTCTAAAGATGTGTTGAATGCCCATAGCCGCGAAGCTGTGCGGGTGCTACAACGTTGTTGCCAACAGCGTCATTGGCCGCTACCCAAACTGCGGATTTTACCAATGGCTGCACCAATTATCCTGACATACGGTAGCTTACCACGTAATGCCAGAATTGTTGTGAGTCAAGGGCTATTAGAGCAACTGGCAGATGATGAAATTGCCACTATTTACGCCACGCAGCTAGGGCATATTGCTCACTGGGATTTTGCTGTAATGTCTTTGTTGCTGCTGCTGACACTACCAATTTATCAGCTATATCAGCAAGTGTCGGGGTTGGCAGACAAAATATCAGGAAAAATTTGGCGATCGCCAGTGACAATTCTCGCGAGTCTCGTTTATGGAATTTGGTGTTTGCTGACTGGCACTGCATTGTGGTTGTCCCGGTTGCGACTTTATTATAGCGATCGCGTCGCATCTGAAATTACTGGTAATCCCAATGCCCTGATTCGCGCTTTACTCAAAATTGCTATTGGCATTGCAGCTGATATCCAAAAAGAGGAAGAAACCAGTTGGCAACTAGAAAGCTTAAATCTCTTGACACCAGTCAGCCATCAACAAAGCCTTGCTTTGGGCACTATTGCCAGCAATTTATCTTTTGAATCATTTTTGAAGTGGGATACTGCCAATCCCTATCGATGGTGGTTTACGATTAATAATAGTCATCCCTTGATGGGCGATCGCATCGAACGCCTCTGTCAAATAGCCCGTCACTGGCATTTAGACACCGAACTACATTTTGCTAATGAACCATCAAAAGTTAAGCGTCAGTCTTTTCTGTTACAAATCGCTCCCTGGTTAGGAATTCCTCTAGGGGTTTTGTTTGCAGCTTTTGTCTGGCTAACCTGGCAACTAGCATTCGTACTCAAGTTTTTAAATCTAAAGTGGATATATGAAGATTGGTCTTTCATTACAGGCTGCCTTCTAATTGGCTTTAGCATCGGTACAGTGATGCGGATTAATTCTTTCTTCCCCGATATTAAACCCGCCACCGTGCAAACTGACGACTACCTACCCAACCTGTTAGCTGACCCTTCTGCCTTACCCATTGATAGCGTCAGCGTACGTCTGGTGGGCAAACTATTAGGTCGTCAAGGCACTAGCAACTCCCTAGCGCAAGATTTAATCCTCCAATCCAGCGCGGGTTTAGTAAAATTACACCACATTTCTTGGTTAGGACAATCAGTTAATCACCAAGATTTGATCGGTCGGCAAATTATCGTCACAGGTTGGTTCCGGCGAGGAGCAACACCTTGGATCGATATCCAAACTCTGGAAACTCAAAGTGGTAAGACCATTCATAGCCCTCATCCTATTTGGTCTATTTTTTTGGCAGTTGCAGCACAGGCTTGGGGCGCATACGTTTTTCTTACTGGTTAATTATTGGGCATTGGGCAATCGGAATGTAAACAAAAGTTGCAGGTTTTCTTTCAAAGTGTTACATTTATTTACACAAACAATAGCAGCCTACATAACTCAGCACTACAGCTTAGTTATGAATTTGGGTGCTTTTCCCCCCTCCAGACCTTTTTATCCTCCCAACACAGCAGGAAATCAACCAGCCACCGGCTGGTTTTTGTTTCAAAAAATGCTCTCTTGAATAAAAAGATGTATTTTATGTTACGATGCAGTAATACTAACCTCGGAAATGTATGCGCTAAACTAGCTACGTAGAAAATACCGTGGTAATGTAAGGAATGGTATTTGATTCTGCGAAAAAGGCATGGAAGAAAGCGTGTACTTTAGCAGGCAATAGGCTATTAAATTTACAATTCTTAGAATTAAGGTGTTATTAGCTCACCATAGTGTGAGCCTTTGGATTAAACAAGCTTGATCCCGACGAAAAACTGTATTGTATAGGTTGACAGTTTCGAGCAAAAAAATGGTTGATGGCAGTCTTGGTCAATAGCATCTATTTAAAAGCCAAAGCCAAGTGATTGTTTTCTTGCCTTGCCATGTTCATTTAACTCTGGAGGTATAGTTCATGTCCGTTCGCCTATATATAGGTAATTTGCCTAAAGAAGAAATAGATCGTCAAGATCTGCAAGCAGTTTTTGCAGCAGAAGGTGAAGCTGTAACGACTAAATTAATTAAAGACCGCAAAACTGGCAAATGCCGTGGTTTCGGTTTTCTTACCGTCAACAATGACGAACAAGCTGACGAAATCATTGAAAAGTATAATGGTCAGATGTTTAAAGACACTGCCATTAAACTAGAGAAGGCATTACCCCGGACAAAGGGTGAAGAGGGCGACGAACAAGCTCCTAAACCAGTTAGTCTTGCGGCTAGTAGTACCCCTATTCCTAGCCCCAACAGAGAAGGTAGCCGTCGGGAGAAAAGCTCTAAGAAGCCTCGTCGTGGCGGTGGTGGCGGTGGTTCTCGTGAAAGCAGCACCACAACTACCGATTCAGACGCTATTCGTCCAGATCCTCGTTGGGCTTCGGAATTAGAAAAGCTGAAGCAGATGCTAGCTGCACAAACTACGAATTAGTCCGTCAGGGAGAGAAATTAAAAATTAAAAGTCAGAATTTTTTTGATTTTTAATTTTTAATTGTTTGCTATCACCTAGCTGCTTAGTTAAAAGCTACTTGCAGCTATTTTTGTAGGTGTATACTGATACAAAAGTAACTTGTATGAAGTTGGTATTAAGGCTGCTGATAAAAAAATTAAGTTTTTGTGATTAGGCACATTAAAAAACTTGACTTAGGACGAATGCGATGCATAGGTTGAGCTAGATAATTTTAATTTACACTCAAGGTAAGACCGATCATTTGCAGCTTCTGTTATGTCCTCAACTCTAGATTCTTTGCCACCTGCGCTTGCTAAAATTGTCCAGCGCTTTCAACGCGCTTCCGAACCGAAGCGGCGCTACGAACAGCTAATCTGGTATGCTCAGAAGCTCAATGAGTTCCCAGAAGCTGATAAATTACCCGAAAATAAAGTTCCTGGTTGCGTGTCTCAAGTTTATATCACCGCAGCCTTGGATGATGGTAAAGTTGTGTTTCAGGGTGAGTCTGATTCCCAGTTAACCAAAGGTTTAGTAGGGCTTCTAGTTGAAGGATTGCAGGGATTAACGCCAACTGAGATTGTCCAACTTACCCCAGATTTTATTCAAGAAACAGGTTTAAACGTTAGCCTGACACCTTCCCGTGCTAATGGGTTTTACAACATTTTTAAAACCATGCAAAAAAAAGCGTTGGAATGTAAGTTAGATTTGCCTAACTAATTGGGCATGGGGCATGGGGCATTGGTGATTGAAGAAGGCATCTATGCTGAGGGCAGAGGGCAGAAGGAACTTTTTCGTTGGGGATTCAGACCCCAACCAATTGTAAGCACCGTATAGACGGTGGGGTTTTATACCCAAGTTCGGTTCGGTCACAGGCAGAGGGAGGAGGCAGTATTCCCTTCTGCCTTCTGCCTCCTGCCCTCTGCCTTTCTTGATAAACAAATTACAAGTGACAATATTTAATTTTATGTCAACAAATGTATTATCTACCTCTGCTCCTGTTGGCTTTGGTGGAGTGGTTCAAGAATATCTCTGGAATTGGGAAAATCAGCAATTGCGCGTTGTTTATGAAACCCTGGGTAAAGGTTCACCGCTATTGCTACTACCATCTTTCAGCAGTGTTTCGACACGTTCAGAAGTAGGCGAACTTGCCAAGTTACTAGCTCCCAATTTTCAAGTTGTAGCCTTAGACTGGCCTGGATTTGGTGAATCTTCTCGCCCTAGTTTGAATTACCGACCAGAAATATATCAGCACTTTCTGGAAGATTTTGTCAAAGCTATTTTTAATACTCCCATCACTGTAGTTGCGGCTGGCCATGCTGCTAGTTACGTTTTACAATTAGCTGTCAAGCAGACTGCTTTCTCAAAGATTTTATTATTAGCTCCTACTTGGCGTGGCCCTTTACCAACAATGGGGGCAAGTCAGCAAATAGCTGGCATTGTGCGAGAATTGGTGCGATCGCCTATACTGGGTCAAGCTCTCTACAAACTCAATACTACGCAATCTTTCTTAAGTTTTATGTACCGTCGTCATGTCTTTACTGACGCGGCTAAAATTACACCCAGTTTCATCGAGAAGAAGTGGCACACGACTCAACAACCAGGAGCGCGATTTGCATCTGCTGCCTTTGTAACTGGTAATCTTGATGCTGTACGCGAACAGTCAGATTTTCTGGAACTTGTGCAGTCTTTAACCGTACCGCTCATGGTAGTAATTGGGGAATCCAGCCCTCCCAAATCACGAGAAGAAATGAACGCTTTAGTCGCCTTACCAGGAATGAAAAGCGTTGTTATTCCTGGTTCTTTGGGACTGCATGAAGAATACCCAGAAGTGGTTTTAGAAGCAGTTCAAGATTTTCTGTTATTTTCATAAAATATCTATCAAGACGCAAAATAATTTTTCACAAGAAAATCGCGGGACGTGTGGAAGCTACTTGGCTTTTAGGCTGAGTGGTTAGCGATGATTCAGATCCCCGACTTCTTAAAGAAGTCGGGGATCTCGTTTTCTGCCGCTTTCAATAAAAAGATTTATCATAGGCGATAATGATTATCCACAAGGTGAGACAAGGGGAATTTAGAGTATGGTGGCTGACGTAATCAACAATTCAGTTCCCGTTACTGTTCTTACAGGCTACTTGGGAGCAGGTAAAACGACTCTACTCAATCACATCCTCACCTACGAACACGGCAAAAAAGTTGCTGTGATTGTTAATGAATTTGGGGAAGTGGGTATTGATAATCAATTGATTATCGATGCAGATGAAGAAATATTTGAAATGAATAATGGCTGTATCTGTTGTACAGTGCGTGGCGATTTAATTCGCATCATTGGTAATTTGATGAAGCGGCGTGATAAATTTGACCATTTAGTAATTGAAACAACGGGATTAGCCGATCCAGCACCAGTAATTCAGACATTTTTTGTGGATGAAGATTTGCAAAGCCAATTGTCCCTAGATGCGGTGGTGACAGTGGTAGATGCCAAACATATTTGGCAGCACTGGGATGCAGACGAAGCCCAAGAACAGATTGCTTTTGCCGATGTAATTTTACTTAATAAAACAGACTTGGTAGCGCCAGAAGAGTTAGATGAATTAGAAAAACGGATTCGGGCGATGAATGCGATCGCAAAAATTTACCGCACCCAAAATTCTGAACTAGGGATGGATGCTTTATTAGGTGTAAAAGCCTTTGATTTGGATCGTGCATTAGAAATTGATCCAGATTTCTTAGGCGAAGATGCCCACGTACACGATGAAACCGTCTTTTCTGTAGCTTTAGTGGAAGCGGGTGCAGTCGATGGAGAAAAATTAAACACTTGGCTTTCGGAGTTGCTGCGTACCCAAGGCCCAGATATCTTTCGGATGAAAGGCATTTTAAATATTGCTGGAGAAGAGAATCGATTTGTATTTCAAGGGGTACACATGATCTTTGATGGCAAACCCGATCGCCCCTGGAAACCAAACGAAACCCCCAAAAACGAATTAGTCTTCATCGGTCGCAACCTTGATGCAGCCCAACTCAAGGAAGATTTTCTCGCTTGTTTAGCTTAAATAAATAGTTAGGAGTTAGGAGTTATGAGTGATGAGTTAAAAATTCCTAACTTCTAACTCCTAACTTTTAATTCCTAACTTCTGTAGAAAATATGAACTCCATAACCAAATCTAAAGAATTTGAACAATACTATTCGGGGACACTTTCAGATTATGTAACTGCGATCGCTTGGTCGCCACAAGGTAAAACTTTAGCAGCAACTTCTGCCGATGGTGAAGTAGTTTTGTGGAATGATAGCGAACTTACAATGCTACAAACTGGTAACGGTAAATCAGTAGACTGTCTGGCATTTTCCCCAGATGGAAAATTTTTAGCCGTTGGCGGACAAGATGGACAAGTAAAAATTTGGCGCGATACTGAATTAATTGCCACGCTGGAAAATGCCCCCGCATGGGTTGACAAGCTAGCTTGGAATTACACCAGTAATCAACTGGCTTTTAGTTTAGGGCGTTACGTCCAAGTCTGGGATGCAGATACTCGTGAAATTGTCGTGACGCTGAATTTCGACAACTCTTCAGTATTAGGTATAGATTGGCGCATTGACGGACAATATTTAGCCATTAGTGGTTATAAGGGAGTCAAGATTTGGCACAGTCAAAACTGGGATGAAGAACCATACAGCCTAGATATGACTACTGTCAGTTTAGCTATGGCTTGGTCGCCCGATGGCAAATTCCTGGCTTCTGGCAACATGGATCGTAGTGTCACCGTTTTGGAATGGAATAACCCCGATCCTTGGGTAATGCGTGGCTTCCCTGGTAAAATTCGCCAATTGGCATGGTCAGAGGCTACCAACAAAGTAGGCGTGCCAATACTGGCATCTTCTAGCGTTGAAGGGATTGTGGTGTGGGAGAAACTAGAGGATGATACTTTAGGTTGGGAAGCACGAGTATTAACAAATCATGTTGGTGTGATTAATGCGATCGCCTTTGCACCCAAAAGCTTCCTGCTTGCTTCTGCGGCTGCTGACGGCTGGTTGTGTTTGTGGAACCAAGCTAAGGAAGTATCCCAAATTATCACAGGTGTCTCAGGAGGTTTTTCGACCTTAGCTTGGCATCCCCAAGGGAAGTTACTAGCCGGAGGCGGTGAGCAAGGCGAATTAGTTATTTGGTCAAAAGTTTTGCGGGGTCAAGGATTTGGGCGCAGTGAAAATAATTTGTAATTGATAATGCAATACGCTTGGGCTAAGAGGTTGTTTGAAAAGTTTTTTTATACGCCTAACCCTTGGAGATCCCCCTAAATCCCCCTTAAAAAGGGGGACTTGGATTCCGGTTCCCCCCTTTTTAAGGGGGGTTAGGGGGGATCAACGAGTGCCTAAAATCACACCTAACTACTTTTCAAACAACCTCTAAGGATTTATGGTTACGCATATTGAGTTCCTAGAGATGTCTAATACTGTTCGGTTAAGGCAAGGGATGCGATAAATAAAGAGACGCGATAAATCGCCGTCTTTACAATAATCAGTCCTTTGTAGAGACGGCGATTTATCATGTCTTGCCTTAACCTACAACAACTCTGTGATGGAAAATAATCGTTGTCGGTCTATTTTCTGAAGCTTGATTTTTTCAGCGTAGAAAGCTTGATAATAAGATTGATAGCGCTCTGGTTCAGCTTCTGGATCGGTTTGTTGCCATAGTTCCAAAAAGTGACGATAGCGTTTTTCAAGCATGACTAAATCCATGCAAGCGATCGCAGCTTGAACTACTTGCGGAGTCCGAAGTATTTCTTTCTGGTTTTTTTCATTTACATGGAATAAATGGGAAATTAACCCCATTTCGCTGCTAAATTCTAAAAACTGGTCTTGCAAGCGAGAAATTAAATCTGGTTGAGACGCAACATTTCTTGTTTCTCCATCATCGAATGATATTTCTAAAATTTGTTGCCATAAAAATCGGTGGTGAGAAAGGCTAAATTGCAAATCTCGCTCCTCTAGTTCGGCAATAATCGCTTGACGCTGTTCAGGACAATGTAAGTAAATCCTTAGTAATAATGCCTCTGCGTGTTCTAAAAGACTGCGTTCGCTTTGTACAGATGTTTCATTTGACTTGTGGACTCCAGAGTTTTGCTGCTTGCGTAAGAAACCTTTTATCGACGAACCTGGAATATAAGGTTGTGGAGCAATTTGAGTTAGCAGATTTTCGACTCGTAGGGGTATAAGTCTGGTATCTCCCAAGCTGAGTATCTCTGCACAGTAGGAAACGTAATAATTTCGTGTATCGCTGTTAGCGATATTTTTAAGTAATTTGACTAATTGCTGAGTTACTTGCTGAAAATCAGTAGCCTGTTTTAAATCTCGGTCTTGAATAATTTGCTGAATCTGCCAATCTAACCAAAGTGGCGCATTTTTTAGCAGTTCTCTATAATCTTCGGGAGTGTGACTATGTAAATATTCATCAGCATCTTTACCATCGGGTAAATTGAGAATTTTTAGCTGAACTTCGCCTTTATATGCTAGTTCGGCAATTTCACCGATCGCACGTTCGGCGGCATTGGTTCCGGCTTTATCGGCATCAAAGTTGAGGATTAATTGCTTCGATTCGGTGTAGCGTAATATTAATCGGACTTGTTCTAAACTTAAGGCTGTACCGAGAGAGGCGACGGCGTTATTAATCCCAGCAGCGTGGAGAGCGATCGCATCAAAATATCCCTCTACCACCACTGCTTGATCGAGTTGGGAAATTCCACCCTTGGCTCGATCGAGGGCAAATAATGTTTTACCTTTACTAAAAAGTTCTGTTTCTGGTGAGTTCAGATATTTAGGCTGTTCATCCGTCAGCGTTCTCCCACCAAAGGCAATGACACGCCCTTGGACATCGCGGATGGGAATCATTAAGCGATCGCGAAATACATCATAATAACCGCCTCCTTCCTTCCTCGGCTTAATCAATCCCGCTTTTTCTAGTATCTGCGCAGGTAAATGTTTATCTTCTACAAGATAACGATAAAGAGTTTCCCAACCTGCGGGGGCATAACCTAAACCAAACTGCTGTATGGTTTCTTCTTTGAGTTGGCGGTTAGATTGCAAATATTGAAATGCCTTTTGCCCTTGGGATTGTCTTAGGGCGTGTTGATAAAATTGGGCGGACGTTGCCAAAACTTCATATAATTGTTCACGCAAAGATAGCTGACGCTGTAATTCTTGGCGTTGTTCGGGTTCTAGGGTTTGCACAGGTACTTGGTAACGCCGTGCTAAATCCAACACCACATCAATAAAAGAACGCTTTCCCAACTCCATGACAAACTTAATCGCATTTCCCGCAGCTTGACAGCCGAAGCAATAGTACATTTGCTTGGTCTGACTGACGGTGAAGCTAGGAGATTTTTCATCATGGAAGGGACACAAACCGACAAAATCCTTTCCACGTTTGCGTAAAACTACGTATTCCGAGATGACATCTACAATATCAGCCCGTAGTTTAACTTCCTCAATTGTATCTGGGTGCAAGCGGGGGATTTGCATATTTAGTTATTGGGATTGGGCATGGGGCATGGGTTATCCTTCTTTTATTCCTCGCTTTTAGTCCTCAGTCCCGGAGCATTAAGTTTGGAGAAATAACAAAGTCCAAATGACTTTGGACTTCTGATGGCTATTATATTCTTGTTGCTAGACCAAGAATGATCTATACAATTGCTTACATTTAATTTTATCAGAGGAAATACTGACAATGGGACGTATTTTTATATCCGCGGCTCATGGAGGGAAAGAAGCTGGAGGGATCGATCCAGGTGCGATCGCGGGTGGTACAACTGAAGCTAAAGAAATGATTCTGCTGCGGGATTTGATTGTTACAGAACTGAGGGCGCGGAATTTGGAAATTTTGGCGGTTCCTGATGACTTGAGTGCCGCCCAAACTATCACTTGGATCAATTCTCGCGGCGGTAGGGGTGATGTTGCCCTAGAGATTCAATCTGATGCGGCTAACAGCCCTTCTGTGCGTGGGGCTAGCGTCTTTTATATTTCTAATAATAGCGATCGCAAAAGCAATGCCGAACAGCTACTAATAGGATTGTTGCGCCGCGTGCCTCAATTACCAAATCGCGGAGTCAAGCCAGATACAGATAGTGGATTGGGTAGTTTAGCATTCTGTCGCCAGACAACGCTTCCAGCATTGGCGATGCAAGTGGGGTTTATCACCAATCCAGAAGATCGGGCTTTGCTACAAACTCGTCGCCGTGATTTTGCTTTGGGAATTGCCGATGGATTAGTAACTTGGAGTCGCTTGATTGACCCCACTCCCGGAACTCCAGCAGAAGCAAATTATCAACCAATAAATATTAATATTAATGGACAAAATTATTCAGAGCAAGGAGTGTTAGTCAATGGCAATGCTTACATTCCCATTGATTTAGTAGACATTCTGCGGATTGACCTTTCTAAAGCGGCTAATGTTAATCGAATTACCTATCGGAAAGTAGTTTATGTAAAAGCCATCGAACTGCGAGATTTTCATATTGCAGTCACTTGGGATGCTGGAACTCGGACTGTCAGCTTGCGATCGAATTTAATGGTTTGCTCTGGTCAAATTAACCGGGTAATGTCGAACGGAAATACTTCAGAAGTCCAGTTACAATTATTCCTGAGAAACAATAATCAAAATGCTTTGGCAAGTTTTCCTGACATTCCAAAACTTTATCGAGAAGAAGCAGGTATAGAAGGAGTGAACTATGATATCGCCTTTTGTCAAATGTGTGTAGAAACAGGATTTTTACGGTTTGGTGGTGATATTAAACCTGAGCAAAATAACTTTGCTGGCTTAGGTGCGATCGGTGGTGCTTCAGAGGTTGCATCTTTTCCCAGTGCCAGAATTGGAGTCAGGGCACACATCCAACATTTAAAAGCTTACGCTAGTTTAGAACCCTTGGTACAGGAAGTAGTAGACCCAAGATTTCGCTTTGTTACACGCGGAATTGCGCCATTAATCGATCAGCTATCAGGGCGGTGGTCAGCAGATTTAGATTATGGTACAAAAATTTCTGCAATGCTGAAACGATTGTATGAGTCCGCAGGACTTCTTTAACCCGAATTTCTCACCACATCTCAATACAGCACTTTGCAAGTAAATGAAGTACTGCTTGGGGCTACGGTGAATTACCCCCCTTAATCCCCCCTTATAAAGGGGGGAAAAAGAAATCTAGTTCCCTCCCCTTTATAAGCTACGGTGTACACACAAGTCTTTGAGAGTGGTCTCATAGGCTTTTGATCCCCCCAACCCCCTTAAAAAGGGGGGCAAAAGTCTCTTAAAGTCCCCCTTTTTAAGGGGGATTTAGGGGGATCTCCAACGATTTTGGGTTTCTACAGAGATGTGTGTACACCGTAGTTTATAAGGGGAGGGTTAGGGTGGGGTATTTTTGTACCTCACCAACTCGCAATCTGCTGTAATTAAATAAGTAATGAGTAATGAGTAATGTATCTTACTTATTACTTATTACTTCGCCCGTGAGGTAAGAAGTGGGAGAGTTCAATCTGCCTTGTTTCTTTCCCCTCTCTCATGCGTGAGAAATACGGGTGTAGCACCTGGCGCAACACAGAGAGAAGAGAAATAGAGAAGATTTTTGTGTCAGTTTTGGGATATTTTTTTACTTGGAAGTCCCTAAGTTTTTATAGCAAATTATGTGAGTAATTATGACTTTTTCTAGCGATCGTCTGCAAAAAATCTTATTTCTGGCTGCCAATCCTCAAGACACCACTCGTCTACGGCTTGGTGAAGAGTTGCGAGACATTGGAGAAGGACTGCAACGTTCTCAAAAGCGCGACCAATTTCAATTAGAGCAACGGTTGGCGGTTCGTCCTCGTGATATTCAACGGGCGATGCTGGATGTCAGTCCGCAGATTGTCCATTTTTCAGGACATGGGACAGGGGAACAAGGACTAGTCTTTGAAGATGAAATTGGTAATACAAAGCTTGTGGATGGGGAAGCACTGGCAAGGCTGTTTGCCCTGTTTGCTGACCAAATTCGCTGTGTTGTGCTAAACGGTTGTTATTCAGAAGTGCAAGCCAAAGCGATCGCTAATCACGTTGATTGTGTAATTGGCATGAACCAAGCAATTGGAGATCGAGCAGCTATCGAGTTTGCCGTAGGGTTTTATGATGCCATCGGTGCAGGTCGTCCGATTGAGTTTGCTTACAAGCTAGGGTGTGCAGCAATTGGGATGGCAGGTATTGCAGAACATTTGACCCCAGTGCTGCTAAAAAAAACCACATCTTTTGATGCTACTGTTCAACCTATCTCCGATACTGTTGTTCAACCTCCAGTTGAGCAATTACAGAATGTGCCAATCGATGTATTTATCTCCTACTCCCATAAAGATGACAACTTGGTGGAAGAATTTATCATTCATCTTGCTAACCTCAAGCGGCAGGGTAAGATTACTGCCTGGTACGATCGCGCCATCGAAGCGGGAGAAGAATGGGAAACTCAAATTAAGAGGCAACTGGAATCGGCTCGGATCGTTTTGCTGCTGATCAGTCCTCCATTCATGGCATCGGATTATTGCTATGACATAGAAATGCAGGGAGCGATCGCCCGACACAATCAAGGCACAGCAAGGGTAATTCCAATTATTCTCAGACCTTGTGATTGGAAAGATTCACCATTTAGTAAACTCAAGGTTCTACCAAAAGATGGCGAACCTATAACTCAATGGAGCGATCGCGATGCCGCATTTCTAAATGTGGTAGAAGGGATTCGCAAAGCGGTTAATTCCCTGTAAAATGAGTCACGAAAGTAGATTAATTATTAAAGATCGAGTGTGTTAACCGCTTAAACGCAGAGTTAGATAGGACTTACGCATAAGAGATCCCCCAACCCCCTTAAAAAGGGGACTTTTCAAATCCCCCCCTTAAAAAAGGCTACGGTGTATACACAAGTCGAATTACCCCCTTAATCCCCCCTTGTAAAGGGGGGAAACCGGAAAATCTTGTTCCCTCCCCAATACATACGGGGAGGGTTAGGGTGGGGTAAACCTTCGTTAATCAGCTATTTCAGACTTGTGTGTACACCGTAGCTTAAAAAAGGGGGGGGGGCTAGGGGGGGATCGAGGTTTCAGGTTTTGAGTGCGTAAGTCCTGTTAGAATGACTCCTTGGCAAAGTTCAGAATGTTCCTATCCTGATTTATTTATCTTCTAAATCTCAATACCATCTGGCTATCCAACTCTTGCAGTAAGAGTGTTCCAAAAAATAAATAATCCAAAACCCGTCATTGCGAGCGACGCGAAGCAATCCCAAGGGCTGTGATTGCTTCGCTTCGCTCGCAATGACAATTGGGCATTTTTTTACTTGGAGTACTCTAAGTTTTTTCAGGCAGTATGGATGCTATAATTTCAGCGACCTCAGCAGATATTTCAGATATTAATTATTAAGGAGAATATATGCCTTCGCTTAAGCGTTTAGAGGCAAAATATGAAGACCTAGAAGAGGAATATGAAGAAGTTCGGAAGAAGTTGAAATGGTTTAAGAAAGAAAAAATAACCAAAACTGATTCGGAAGCGAAATATGAGCTAGAACGGCGAATTG
This sequence comes from Nostoc sp. KVJ3, assembly GCF_026127265.1. Taxonomy (GTDB): domain Bacteria; phylum Cyanobacteriota; class Cyanobacteriia; order Cyanobacteriales; family Nostocaceae; genus Nostoc. Next base: position 3,878,162 of record NZ_WWFG01000001.1, on the reverse strand, counting down.
AAGAGTATGAAGCAAAACTAGAAGAAATAGAAGCAGAACTCGACGAGTTAGAAAAACAAATTAATCAACCGAAAGCAGGAGAAAACTCTGATTTAGAAAAAAGCCAAACTTTTGATTTTTTATATAAATCACTATTAAAGTTAGGATACTGGGAACAGCAAAACCTCTTTGAAGAGATTGCTGGAAAACATTCTCATGGTGTGTTTTTAATCCAAGGTCGTTCCAAAGACTACGGTCAAAGATGGCTGCTCAATCGACTAGCTTCACCTTCGATTATCCCGAAAATTTTGGAAGGCAAAAGTATTATTATTGACTTAAATCGGACTTCTTCAAGAACAGATATCTTAGCAATTTGGGATGAATTTGCAGGTCGAGTTGGATTACCTGAAAAGAGTTTACCTTCTCAGATTACCGAAAAAATTTGCGAACTATGGAAATCCCAGAATGTTTTAATTGCGTTTAACAATGCTGATGAAACGATTAAAGAAAATTTGTGTGATTTACTTAACATTTTTTGGGCATCACTGACTCAAAAGATATTAGCAGATAATTCTCAAGAACACTCATTTAAACTAATGATCTTCCTCATAGACTATCAATGTGTAATATCTCAGTGGAATGTCGGTTTTGTCGAGAATTATGATTCAGATTGGCAACCAAATTTACCTTTAGGATTACCCGCGATCAATCCATTTTTAGAGAAAGATATGAGGGATTGGTTAAATTATCAAAGTGATTTCTTACCTCCAGCTATCTCTGCCAATAAGACAGAAACCCTGAGAATGCTTTCAGAAAAGCAAGGGATTCCAATGCCAACTTTCCGAAAAATTTGCGATCTTTGTGGTTGTAATTGGTTTGAGCAGGAGAATAAATGGTTACGTCTCTAAATATTGAACCCCTTAAATATACGGGCACTAAGCAACCAAAACCAGGTGATAGTTATAAAAGTAGGCTCATCTATCCTTACCTACCCAGCCAAAAATTAGTGGATGTTGTGAATCTAGCGATTTACTTAGGTCGTCCATTATTACTCAAAGGAGAACCTGGATGTGGCAAAACTCAACTAGCTCTTGCAGTTGCTTATGAGTTAGGACTAGATTTTGAGGCTTGGTATGTAAAATCAACCAGTCGAGCTAAAGATGGTTTGTACGTTTATGATACCATTGGACGGCTACGTGATGCTCAATTAGCGGCATCTGGTTCTTTAACCACAGAAGAAAAGAAACGCTTTGACGATCCAACATCTTATATTCGTTTGGGAGCATTAGGTCGAGCTTTTATTAATCCCCAACGGACGGTAGTTTTAATTGATGAGATTGACAAAGCCGATATCGATTTTCCCAATGATTTATTGCTAGAACTCGACGAGCAACTGATTCAGATTGAAGAGGTGCGAGAAAATGGGAAAGAAAAGGAGATTAAAGCAGTCAATTCACCAATCGTTTTTATCACTAGTAACGACGAGAAAGATTTACCTGATGCCTTTTTGCGGCGGTGTTTATTCTATTACGTTCATTTTCCCAACTATGAACAAATTGTACAAATTGTCAAATATAGATTTCCTGGAATTGCAGATGAACTGACAAATACAGCTGTTTCCCGTTTTATGAAATTACGGGAATCTATGGAGGGTGAAACTGGTAAATTCAGTAAGAATGTGAGTACGAGTGAATTGCTCGATTGGATTAAGGCTCTAAAGCGAGATTCATTACAAGATGTATTAAATAAGTTGTCGGGTGAAGCCCAACTACCTTACTTAGAAGTATTACTCAAAAGTTGGGATGCCCATATCAATTATTTGAGGTTAACTAGCGATCGTGAATGATCCAGCATTATTAGAACTATTCACCTGTTTAAGGAAAGCAGGTTTTCCTTTGGGGTTGGCAGAATATCATCTGCTGCTGGAATCTATGAATGCAGGTTTTGGAACTAGCGATCGCACTGCACTAGCCCAATTATGCAGTGCCCTCTGGGTAAAATCCCAGCGAGAAGAAGAAATTTTTCAAGATTATTTTGACCAAATCATTCCAGACCGACTAGAACAAGATTTTTTTGCAAGTAAAATGGAGGATATTAGCTCAACAACAATTCTCAAAGCACAACCGACTTTTGAGAAACGTCAAACGGCTCGAATCGCACGCTTGGTAATTTTAGGACTTGCAACTTGCTCTGTTGCGATCGCTAGCGGATTCTTCCTCAAAAATCTTATCTTTCAAACACCAGATCCATCACTAGCTGGCAGTTTAGCCTTTGATGGTATTCCTTTTATTATTCCTCAATTCACTGCTAAAGAAACTGAAAAGACAGCTAAAATCCAAATTATCCGCACTGGGGGTAGTCATGGAGCAGTCAGGGCAATATTGAATTTATCAGAATCAGACCGTCTTCAGGATACTCCTAAAGTCATTAAATTTGCGGACGGCGAAGCAGGAAAAAAAATAATTCAAATTCCGATTATCAACAACGATCGCGCTGAAATTGACTATCCTATTACTTTATCTTTATCTGACCCTGAAGGTGGTGTCAAACTTGGCAATCAAAGGGAAGCAATCTTAACTATTCAAGATGATGATGGGGGTATGTGGGCTGGACTGAAGCCCTTTTTTGATGAATTGGAACTGCTATGGATTACAGTTACTTCCATAATGTTGATTTTTCTTGTTTGGAGGCTGTGGAAAATTCGACAGACAGCCGCTGCTAGAGATGAAGCGATCATTCCTGAGACTTACACCAATTTACCCAAAACGATGCTGTCTCCTGGAGTGATTCGGACAATGGCTGACGAGATTCAAGTTGCGAAAGTAATCAGGCAATCGGATAACGAACTTAACCAATTCCCCTTAATCATTAAGGATTTGCCTATCACCCATCGACAAATGAAGCAAGGGTGGCGTTATCTGCGTCAGTTTAGTCGTGAGGGGACACCCATCGAGCTAGATATGGAAGCCACCATTCAACAGGTTGCCCAGCACGGACTTTTATTAAATCCGGTGTTAGTTCCACGACGTACCAATCGCATAGAACTTCTGCTGTTAATCGATCGAGATGGTTCGATGGTTCCGTTTCATCATCTTTCCCAAGAGTTGGCAGATACAGCAATGCGTGGAGGGCGTTTCAGTCGGGTTCGAGTTTACTACTTTCATAACTGTCCAGATGACTACCTGTACCGCGATCGCTATCATTTAGAGGCAGAATCAATTGATGATTGTTTATCAAACTTGCCTAAATCTCGAACAGTTTGCTTAATTTTTAGCGATGCTGGCGCGGCGCGGGGGGATTTAGTTCTAGGCGACGGCGGTTAACAAAATTCTTTTTAAAAGAGCTAGGGCAGTATGTACGTTACACTACTTGGCTTAATCCGGTTCCTCGCGATCGCTGGAAAACTACAACTGCCCATGATATTGCGGCTTTAGTTCCCATGTTTGAGGTAAATCGTCAGGAATTTTACAGCGCGATCGATATCTTACGAGGACGGCATCAACCTTTGAAAGAGGTACGCTAAGATGACAAATCCTAGTGTTTTGTTGACTGAAACCCCCTCTGAGCAAATTGAACAGGCGATCGCATCATTTCAGAGACGATTTACCGAAGCCCACCTATATTTAGCCTATCATGCTGCCTTGCCCATTGCTCTCACGCCCCATTTAACCTACTGTCTCTGGGCAAATTTTCCGATGGACATCGAAAAGCAGGACTTGAAAGTGCCCTGGATTGCAGTAGCCGATTTGCTACTCTCTCCACTCTGCCAAGAGGTAGGACATGAGCTATATGAAATGAATGCAGATTTACGCAATTATCTACTAGAGCAAATGATTCATCATCCTAGCTTCGGTCAGAAGCGGGTTGAGGAATTAGCCCATTTTTTACTATCCTATGTACAGCGAGAATTAAATAATTCTAAATCGTCTACACAAACTCTCGCCCAAGCTCAACGTTGGACGGCACTTGCTTATGTCTATCCTGAAGCTGTCGCCCATGATTTAGCTAACAAGCTTAACGAATTAAACCTCAGTGAAAAAACAGAATGGCTGCGGCTGACATCATTAACAGAAGCGATCGCTACTCCTTTACGTCAAGTTAATTTTGACTCCCTATTAGCATATCTTCAGGGGATGCGTCAACTGGCTCGTGGCAATCATATCGAAGCAGAATCAACCCTCAAATCTTTGCCAGCCTATAATAATCAAATTGTCGTTGCAGGAGTAACTTTACCCGTTCCTGAGTTCCAAAACTCTAATTGGCAGATCAACCCGATTGCATCCAGAGCTATCTCACTAAAGTCATTTAAATTTGAGACAGCGAAACTGATTCGCCAACCCCGATTTATGCGGATGGGTTCACGCTGGATAATCGAGCGACACGAACAACAAGGAACCCTGTTTGACGAGCGATTAGACGGACAAGTTAATCTAGAAATGGTGCGTATACCACAGGGTAACTGCTGGATGGGCACTGCAAATAAGGAGGGAGACTATCGCGAACGCCCTCAACATCCAGTCATCGTTGAGTCTTTCTTTTTAAGCCGTTTTCCAGTGACACAAGCCCAGTGGCTGGCAATTGCCAAGACTACCAAAGTCAGGATTGAACTCAATTCTGACCCCTCCGACTTTAAAGGCGATCGTCTACCTGTGGAACATATTACCTGGTTTGAAGCGATCGAGTTTTGCGAACGCTTGCAATTACAGACTGGGAAACCTTATCGTTTACCCAGCGAAGCCGAGTGGGAATATGCTTGTCGAGCAGGGACAGAAACCCCATTTTACTTTGGCGAAACGATTTCTCCTCAACTTGCCAATTATGACGGAAGTAAAAGATATCGTTCTGGCCCGAAAGGGCGATCGAGCAAACAAACTACTGAAGTCGGTTCTTATATTGCAGCCAATGCTTTTGGGCTAGATGAAATGCATGGCAACGTCTGGGAATGGTGTGCCGATCACTGGTACGACGATTACACAAATGTACCAGCAAATGGAAGTATCCGAATTACTAACAACCGGGCTTCACCTAGAGTTATTCGGGGTGGTTCCTGGATCAATGAACCGGGTATATGTCGTTCTGCCTATCGTAACGGTATTCCTCCTGACAACAAAGTACTTACAATCGGCTTCCGAGTGGCGGTATCATTGCACAAAGTGAATTTCAAATGAGCTTTTGACATCAAATATATTTATTGTTTTTCGTTATAAAAAGTTCATAATACTTATTCAATAGTACCCTAAGAGGTACTATTAATGCTGAATAGAATGTGGTATTTAGTAGATTTATATGGAAGAAATAAGTAATAAAATTTAATCTATGAGTACCCTTTCTGAACTTCAAAGTAGAAAGCTTGGATTACTTGAATTAATCTCAATCGGTTTTGATTTATATCTCAAGAATTTTAAGGTATTTTTGAGCCTTTATTGTATTTTCCTACCTTTCTCAAGCATCGTAATCATTTCTAGTAGCTTTAGAGTATCCTTCTCCAATCCTATTTTTTCAATTTTGTCATTTTTATTTTTTCTGTTTTATACCATTGTCATCCTACCAAGTTATACTGCTGCTACTGCTATCATCATAGAAGGCTCGGTTCTTGGAGAAAGACCTCAACTTAAAGCTGTAATTAGACGAATATTGTCTTGTATTTTACCTTTAATTGGCTTGAATATCAGATTTGGGATTAATTACTTTTTTAGAATTCTTTTATTAATTGTTCCAGGTATTATTTATCTGATCAACAACGGCTACTATTCTATAGCTTTTATTCTCCGAGATCAAAGAGGTAACGCAGCATTTGAATACAGTAAAACCTTAGTCAAGGGCAATTGGTGGAGGGTATTTTTCTTTTATTTAATACTCACCTTAACTAGCTTTGGATTACTAAGAATTTTCGATAAAATTCTGACTATTTCTATAGCAAACTCTCCACTATTAGTTACTGTTTTATCAAATGCATTAGTAGGCTTAGTTGGTCAGGTAGTTGGAGTGAGTGGAGTTTTAATTTTTCTTAACTTAGAATTTCAAACCCGATAAGAGTACTCCAAGTAAAAAAATGCCCAATTGTCATTGCGAGCGTTCGCGAAGCAATCCCAAGGGCTGTGATTGCTTCGCGAACGCTCGCAATGACGGGTTTTGGATCATTTATTTTTTGGAACACTGTAACATCAGAACCACATCTTTTTAAGCTAACCCGATGATGTAAATATGACTGAGTCATCTGCCCTAACTATTTTATTTTTAGCCGCAAATCCAATAGGAAGCTCTCAGTCACGTTTAGAACAGGAAGCACGAGATATTAGTGATGGGTTACTAAGAGCAAGACATCGCGATCGCTTCCAATTTCAACAACGATGGGCGGTACGTCCTAGAGATATTCAACTTGCCCTTCTAGAATGCAATCCTCAGATTGTTCATTTTGCTGGAAATCGTCAACAGGACAAGATATTAGAACAAAAAGGAACTATTGCAGAAACAGAAATTGAGCCAGAGGAAGGATTAGTATTTGAAGATGATACCGGACATATTCATCTTATCCCTGCCAATGCCTTAGCAGATTTATTTAAGTTATTTTCGGATCGGGTGAACTGTGTTCTATTGAACGGTTGTTACACCAAGGTTCAAGCAAAGGTAATTGCAGAACATATTCCCTATGTGATTGGGATGAAGCAATCAATTACCGATAAAGCGGCTCTAGATTTTGCTTTGGGATTTTATGATGCCCTAGGATCTGGTCGGTCAATAGAGTTTGCTTATCATCTAGGCTGTTCAGCAATTCAAATGTCAGGACTGCCTGAACATTTAACCCCTATTCTCTATAAAAAAACAGAATCTGATTCTTCTAGGCTAAATCCTGTTATATTCGATGGTAAAACTCGAAATATATCTTCAAAACGGCATATTCAAGAAAAGCGCGAAGACTTAGAAGAAGAATATCAGAATATTCGTAAAAAGTTGAAATTTTTGAAGCAGGAATGGAATATTAAAACTGATTCAGAAGCCAAATATGAACTGAAACAACGAATTGAGCAGTATGAAGAACAGTTGCAAAATATTGAGGGATTACTTGATGAGTAGAAAGTAGTGCGATCGCAATTTAAATGTGTCCAAATACCTTTGGTAATGGTAACAATATTTCTCAGTAATGTTTGAATTTGCTACTACACAAAGCTTAGTCCACCTGCGTGGACTAACGAGAAATCATTAGCGATCGCGTTTAGCAGAACGACGCGATGCCGACGAACGCGCCCCAGGCTTATCGCCATTGGTCGCAGGTGGCGCTGCTTTACGTTTAGCTGATGTTTGTGGTAAAGGTTTCGGTGTGCGAGCCGGACGCTTCTCACCTCCCGGCTTGGCTCTGTGTTGCCGTCCATTTGGGATTGCTTCGGGCTGAATATCGGGGTTAGGGCCAAAGCCAGCCACTACTTCCCTTGGTAAGCGTTGCTGAATCAGTTTTTCGATATCTGTCAAGAGACTGTATTCATCAACGCACACCAGCGATACAGCTTCACCGGATGCGCCAGCGCGTCCAGTTCGCCCAATGCGATGAACATAATCCTCCGGTACATTGGGTAGATCGAAGTTCACTACATGGGGCAATTCGCTGATGTCAAGACCCCTCGCAGCAATGTCTGTCGCCACTAAGACCTGTAAAGTACCATTCTTGAACTTTGCCAGAGCATTAGTACGCACTGGCTGGCTCTTATTCCCGTGGATTGCCAGTGCTTGAATCCGGTCTTCGGCTAACTGCTTAACTAAACGGTCAGCGCCATACTTGGTGCGAGTAAACACTAGCACTTGATACCAATTGTCTCGCCGAATCAGGTGAGCAAGTAATTGGCGTTTTTTGTCACGGTCTACTTGATAAACTTTCTGGGCGATGGTCTCGGCGGTAACGTTACGGCGTGCTACCTCAATCATCTTTGGGTTATTGAGCAGTCCGGCGGCTAGTGCCTTAATTTTGTCGGAAAAAGTCGCGAAGAATAGCAAATTTTGTCGCTGTTTGGGCAGGAGCGAAAGGATGCGGCGGATATCATTAATAAAGCCCATGTCCAGCATCCGATCTGCTTCATCTAGCACCAAAACCTCAATATACGATAGGTTCAGCGTTCCCTGCTGTACGTGGTCTAGCAGTCGCCCTGGGGTGGCAACCAAGATATCCACTCGGTTCTTCAAACGCTGTTTTTGCAAATTAATACTAACTCCGCCGAACATCACCATTGAGTTTAGCTGCAAGTATTTGCCGTACTCACGCACGCTTTCTTCCACCTGGGCAGCGAGTTCACGAGTCGGGGTAAGAATCAGCGCTCGGATCGGCCGATATCCATTCGATGTACCTTTGCTGCTCTTGTCAGACGACAAGCGATGCAGGAGTGGCAGAGTAAAACTAGCGGTTTTTCCAGTGCCAGTTTGTGCGCCAGCTAGCAGATCGCTACCCGACAAGACGGCAGGAATCGCCTGGATCTGAATTGGCGTAGGTTCCGTGTACCCTCGCTCTGTAACCGCACGGATAATTTCATTGGACAAGCCGAGAGTAGAAAAAGACATAAGACTCCAAAAATAGCATCGGCCTGTCGCCAATGGCGGCGTCAGTCTTAGGCGGACGGATTAAAAAGCATTGAAAGACTGGATGGGCAATAGCGCAAAGACTGAAGAGCGAGTGCCGCAATTCCATATCCTAACAGATTGTAGTGCATTGTGTCGTTAAAGTTGCTCTGATTCAGTGTTGTGTTAAATTAGCATTACTTGGACAGTTCTAAAGTGTTGAACAATTAGGAGACATTCATTATCGCAATCCAAAAGCAACTGATTAATTCACAAATCAAGTCACCTCATGTCTTCTTGATTGACCATGAGAATAATAATCGTGGTCTGATCGACACCAATGAGGCGCTACAGTTAGCCGAGAGCTTAGAGCTTGACTTGGTTGTAGTATCCCAAGGCAAAGAAGCTCCGATCGCCAAAATTCTCAATTATGGCAAGCTTCAATATCAAAAGAAAAAACGTCAGAGCCAGAGTGCTAGACCCACGGTAAAGGAAGTTCGGTTCGGTCTAAACGTGGGTATCGCTGATTACAATTTGCGCATTGAAAAAGCAGTTGGATGGTTGAGTAAAGGCGATTCGGTGAAGTTTGCCATTCGTTTACGAGGCAGAGAACATCAATATCGCGACCAAGCTGGAGAACTGCTAGATAGAATTGCAAACGATCTTAGTAAAGTAGGTAAAATCCAGTCACTGGATAAACGCTCATTAATTGTTCAAGTCATTCCTGCCTAGTTAATCTTGCGATCGCTGGAGGATGTACTTGTGCCAGCTGTTGATACTCCCACGGCTATGAAAACTAGCAATAGCTATGTTTTTACATCAAACCGTGGGATTTTGGCTCAACGGCAAAGAACAAAAAAAGCTGCATATAGTCAACAGCACTCTATAAGTTAACAATGGGACATAGCCAATCAATCGGCGCATTTAGTGATTAGCTGTGTCAACGCATCAATCAGGCGATCGCTTTCCATTGGTATAATGTCCCTCCCATGCATCACATCTTGAGTAACATGAAAATTAACTAATGTACCTAAAAAAATCCTCGCTACTGCCTCTGAGTCACTAATATTCAGTTCAGGGTGAGCAGCAAAGTATTGATTGAGCGTTTCCAACATTGGTTTAATCATCGCCCGAACACAAATCTGAGTTAATTCAGGAAAACGACCAGATTCCCCAATTAACACTCGCATAAATGCAGAGTGTTCCTGGTCGTTATTCATTTGTTCTAATAATTTAGTTCCTAATTGGCGCAGGACGATTTTTGGTTCTCCCTCCATAGGTTCCGCACCAAAGAGAGAGTTAAATTTCTCATGTGCCAAGGACTCTATTAGGACTTTAAAAAGTCCTTCTTTATCTTGAAAGTGGCTGTAGACTGTCGCTTTAGAAACACCAGCTGCTACTGCTACCCGATCCATACTTGTACCAGAATAGCCATTTTGCAAGAATTCCTGCATTGCCCCTTGCAGAATTTGCTCCACTTTATCAACGGAATGATCTCGATCAACTTCGTCAGTTTTAATGCGTACCATTTATTAATCATCCTCTCTTAATAAACAATTTTAATAGATACTGCCCAATACCCTACGCCATTAATCTCAGATGTAATTAAAAGGGGAATGGGCATTGGGTATTGGGAAGTTTTAGTTGATAACGCTCTAAATTTAGAATTTTCACTTTGTCCTATTGACTAAACTACTCGGTTTAGTTTAGCATATATTGAACTGAACAGTTTAGTATAAGTTGCTAATGGTAAAAGGTGAACAGTATGGTGCAGAACTGGAAATTAGAGGATTTAAAGTCTTCCCAAAATCTTTTGCGATCGCCGATTACACTAGCAATACTGACATCTTTGCTAATAGGTGGAGCTAGTGTTTATACGGTGCTAAAGTTTCAGGCTACAGCGAATGAAAAGCCAGAAGCACCCGTAGCTGTTCAACCAGCGATCAAAACAGTCACAGCATTGGGACGTTTAGAACCAAATGGAGAAGTCATAAAACTGTCTGCAACTTCTTCCACTGAGGGAAGTCTACTTCAGAAGCTATTGGTGAAAGAAGGCGATCGCGTTAAGGGTGGACAGGTAATTGCAATTATGGATAGTCGCGATCGCTTGCAAGCAAGTTTAGTTGAAGCCCAAAAACAAGTCCAAGTTGCCAAATCCAACGTTGACAAGGTAAAAGCCGGAGCGAAACAGGGAGAAATTGCAGCAAAACTTGCTGCTGTCAGCCGTCTGCAAGTCGAACTAGAAGGAAATATCAAAACTCAGCAAGCCACAATCGATCGCCTAGAAGCGGACTTGCAAGGACAACGAGAAAGCTTACAAGCAACAGTGAATCGTGTCGCCGCCGAAAAGCGGAACGCCCAAGTAGATGTGCAACGCTATGACGCTTTATACAAAGAAGGGGCAATTTCTAGTCAAGAAGCCGATCAAAAACGCTTGAGTGCCGAAACTTCCACTCAGCAGGTAATCGAAAACCAAGCTAATAAAACAAGAACTGTCGCTACTTTAGAACAGCAAATTAAAGAAGCCAAAGCTAACCGCAACCAAACTCTCGCTAGCTTACAACAGCAAATTAAGGAAGCCAAAGCTACTTTGAATCAAACGGCTGAAATCCGTCCTACAGATATAGCCAACGCCCAAGCAGAGGTAGATAGCGCTCAAGCGACTGTAGAAAAAATTAGAGCGCAACTCGATCAAGCTTATGTCCGCGCACCCGAAGCCGGACAAATTCTGAAGATTAATACACGAGCCGGGGAAACCGTTTCTAATGACGGAATTGTAGAACTAGGTCGAACCGACCAGATGTATGCAGTTGCAGAAGTTTACCAAAGTGATATTAACAAAGTGCGATCGGGGCAACAGGTGAAGCTAATCAGCGATTCCCTACCTGGAGAATTACAGGGAACCGTCGATTGGATGGGGATGCAGGTACAGCGACAAAATCTTGTCAACAGCGATCCTTCTAGCAATATCGATGCCAGAGTAGTGGAAGTCCATGTGCGACTAGATGAGGCTTCTAGCGCCAAAGCTGCCAAGTTTACCAATCTGCAAGTAAAGGCAGTGATTGAATTGTAAATTGGGCATCGAACAATAGTTATTCTTTCCATACTTCTTCCCCACTCCCCACTCCCCACTCCTATGATTGGATTTATTCAACAACTGCGACAGCGAACCCCTCTAGGATGGCTGCAACTGAGTCATGAAAAAAGCCGCCTGTTGGTGGCATTGGGAGGCATTGCTTTCGCTGATATCCTCATGTTCATGCAGCTAGGGTTTCAGAATGCCTTGTTTGAAAGTAATACTAAGCTCCCTAACAGTATCCAAGCTGACATTATCCTAATTAGTCCTCAAGGACGTAACGTGTTAAATATATCCACTTTTACACGACGGCGGCTATATCAGGCAATGGATGTACAGGGGGTGAAGTCAGCAGAACCAATGTATATCAACTTTATCGATTGGAAGAATCCGAAAACACGCCAAAAGACATCTGTACTAGTTATTGGGGTCAATCCTGAAAAGCCAGCGTTAAATTTACCAGATGTCAACAAGCAGATAGATATTGTAAAGCTACCAGATACCATCCTCTTCGATCGCGCCTCTAGAGGAGATTATAAAGAAGCGATCGCCCAAATTGAACAAGGAAAACCTGTTACGACTGAAATTGATCGTCGGACAGTTACCATTAGCGGCTTATTTTCAATCGGGGCTTCCTTTGGGGCTGATGGGAACCTAATTACCAGCGACCAGAATTTCTTGCGGCTATTTCCCGGACGACAAGCAAGTAGTGTCAGTATTGGTTTGGTTCAACTCGAACCAGGCTATGATTCAAAACAGGTGAAAACAGCTTTAGAATCTCATTTAGATAATGATGTTAAAGTGTTGACCAAAGCCGAATTTATCGAATTTGAAACAGATTATTGGAAAAAAAATACAGCCATCGGGTTTATCTTCAGCCTGGGCGTAGCAATGGGGTTTATGGTAGGCGTGATTATCGTCTATCAAGTTCTTTCTACAGATGTGAATTCTCATATCAAAGAATACGCCACCTTCAAAGCAATGGGGTATAACAATCTCTACTTATTAGGCGTGGTGTTTGAAGAGGCGATCATTTTGGCAATCTTGGGCTTTATCCCCGGAGCGATCGCACCTTTAGGACTTTACCATCTAACTCGTAATGCCACCAATTTACCCCTTTATATGACCGTAGCGCGAGCCACCACAGTGCTAATACTAACCATGATTATGTGTATGATTTCTGGTGCGATCGCAACTCGGAAATTACAGTCCGCCGACCCCGCAGATATGTTTTAAAAATGGGAATTGGGCATTAGGATAATCGACAATTCTCAATCTAAAATCTAAAATTACTATGTCTCCCGTCATTTCTGTTAAAAATCTCGACCATTATTTTGGTCATGGTCAACTTCGCAAGCAAGTTCTCTTTGATATCAACCTAGATATTAACGCTGGTGAAATTATTATTATGACTGGGCCTTCTGGTTCTGGTAAAACTACACTTCTCACCTTATCAGGTGGCTTACGTTCTGCCCAATCTGGCAGCTTGCAAATATTGGGACAAGAACTTTGTGGTGCTAATACAGCACAACTTACCCAGGTGCGACGTAATAACGGTTATATTTTCCAAGCGCACAACTTGCACGGTAGTCTGACAGCACTCCAGAACGTCAGAATGGGCTTGGAAGTGCATAATAATATTTCACCGGCGGAAATGAAAATCCGAGCAACCCAAATGTTAGAGGAGGTAGGATTAGGAGAACGCCTCAATTATTATCCTGATGATTTATCTGGGGGACAAAAACAAAGAGTTGCGATCGCTCGTGCATTGGTCGGTCATCCTAAAATTGTCTTAGCAGATGAACCTACCGCCGCCCTTGACAGTAAATCGGGACGAGATGTGGTCAACCTGATGCAAAAACTAGCTAAAGAACAGAGTTGTACCATTCTCTTAGTTACTCATGATAACCGCATTTTAGATATTGCCGATCGCATCGTTTACATGGAAGATGGCAAGTTAGTAAATGACCGTGCTGTTGTTACAGCCAGTTAGGATAGTTGTTTTTGATCAAAACAGCCGATAGCCCAGAGTTAGCGAGTCTGCAAACCTTTGAATAAATCTCAGTGGACAGTAGTGATTAGTCGATGTTAAGTTGTTTTTGCTACTAAGAAGCAAACTTTAGTTAGTGGCATACTTAACAGGAAAATACTATGCACAAAAGTTCTAAATTTAAGTATTTATTCAATGCTAGTCTGTCTGCGATCGCAATTATTTTAGCTGTCACTCCTGCAAATGCGCTTCCAGAACAAAACATCAACACTGTTGTTAAGTGGGCAAAGACTAGACCTCAATTACCAACTCTGAAATACAACAGCGAAGCCCACGGCTACGAGGGTACAAAGGGAAATTTATACTTTTATGCTGATGTCACTTCTGAAAATGGGACAGTGAATAAAGAAGGCATAACTGTTAGTGGTGATAAACGCCTCAAATTCACCACAAAAAATGCTAATTCAGTGAAACTGTTACAAAATATTTATAATTCTAATATTGGCAATGATTTCCAGAAGTCTCGATATGTCACCAAAGTTGGACGTGACCAATTTTATCGCGGACAAAAGTTTGCTTACATCGCTGCTGAGGTGCAAGGTGGCTCATCATTGCAGATAATTCCCTTGAATAAGTTGCAAGAGTTTATAAAAAATGCCAAATTTTGCCAAACTAATCAATGCGACGTTTAATTAAGCCTGTGGCGTGTAATTTACATAAGCATTATCAGTAAAGAAAGGCACGCAATCACTAACGTTATAAGCGGCTGACAGTTCAACGTCTGACTCAAAACCTTTTTCAATCAACTCTTTACCAGAACTGCATTTTTTCAAGTACCCCAGTAAATCGTGTTGGAAAGCTTGAAATGTTGTGACAGCAACTTCAGCTTCTGGTGATAGACTGCCATGTAAATAACTGAGAATTGCCCCAGCACCAATTAAATCTTCAAATGCAGGACGTAGGCTACCATCTTCTTTCCACCTCTCACCGGCAGGAATCACAGCGATTTTATCACCATACTTTTGAGCAAACTCCGCCACAGCTTGGCAATTTCGCAAGCAACCAGCCAAAGTTGGTATATTCCCAGTATGTAAGGTCAGAAAAGAGCCATTAGGTGATGGTAAAACTAATCTAGTTCCAGCAGGAATCTGAAGCACCGATTTTGGCGAGAGAGAATATCCATTTATTGTCCAATGTTGTCTATGACTTGCCAATTCTGCTCGCACTGATTTGGCATAATCTATGACAGATTCATCTCTGATTGCGTAGGGAAAAATTATCGCCCCGTTGTTGGTGGCAATTTCCACACAGCTAGAAAAAGAGAGAACGTCAACTATCACAACTACATCACTGGTGGGAGCAAGTTGAGCAACTCCTTGTAGACCCCACTCACAGCGTAAATCAAACTCTGATTGATTGTAAATCATTGGTGCGATCGCAAAAGACAATATGATCAAAATCAAACCACAAATTAAGCAAATTAGTGATCTTAATTTGTCTCAAGGCTAAATTGACCTAAATGTTATAATTAATATCAAATTTGAAAGATCAAAATATTATGAATTTAGCTGTAAAAAGTACCTCTATAACAACTGCACCCAAGTTAACTTATGATGTGCTGATTGAAAATCAACAAGATGGCGAAGTTAGTGCGACAGTACTAGGCTTACCAGATTTTAAAGCCTCTGGTGTAACTAAAGAAGAAGCGCTAGAGAAACTAATTCAACTTTTACAAGAGCGAGAACCAGAAATAGTGACTTTGGAAATTGAACCTCCCCAAACCGAACATCCTTGGATGAAATTTGCGGGAATGCACAAAGATAACCCTCTTTTTGCCGAGGTGTTGGAATATATAGAAGCTGAACGGAGTCAAATTGACTTGGAGAATGAGACAAAGTAAGTATTATGTGGATATTAGATACAGATCATCTGTCATTATTTCAAAATAGTCATCCACTAGTCACACAACGCATAAGACAGCAGAATACTGAAAATTTAGCTATAACAGTGATTACATTCGAGGAGAAAGTTAAAGGATGGCTGAATGTTATCAATAAATATAACAATCAAGCTTCTAAATATGACAAATTAATATGGGGATACAAGGGCTTATGGGATGAAATAGAATATTTCAAAAATATGAAGTTACTTGAATTTGATACTAAAGCTTGTAATATTTATGCTGAGTTAGTTAAGCAAAAAATTCGCGTTGGTACTCAAGATTTACGCATTGCGGCAATTACGTTGTCGGTGAATGGGATTTTAGTAACCCGCCACCGGAAAGATTTTGAGAAAGTTCCTAATTTGCGTTTAGAAGATTGGACTATATCTTAATTTGTTTCAAGGCTAAATTGACCTAGATGTTATAATCAATATAAAACTTGGAATATAAAAATATTATGAATATAGCTGTAAAAACTACCTCTCAGACAACTGCACCAAAGTTAAATTATGATGTGATGATTGAAAATCAAGCAGATGGTACAGTTAAAGCAACATTGCTAGGTTTACCAGACTGTCAAGGTTTAGGAAATACAGAAACGGAAGCGATAGAAAAACTTAGTCAAAGTTTACAAAATCGTTTAGAATCTGCCAAGATAGTCACTTTAGCAATTGAAGTACCCCAAGTAGTAGAAAACCCTTGGTTAAAAATAGCTGGTAAATATAAAGATGATTCGCAATTTGATCAAATGCTCGAATATATAGAAGAATATCGGCGTGAATTAGATGAAAGAAGGGAGTTAAGGTAAATTTAGATGTGAATAATTTAAGAATATTAGATACGGATCACCTATCTTTGATCCAAAGGGGTAATCCATCTATTAGAAAGCGATTAAATACATTAAATACATTTAATCCTCAAGATATTGCCATAACTATTGTGACGGCTACTGAACAAATACGGGGAAGAATAAATACTATTAATAGGGCTGATTCATCAGGTGAATTGGTCTTAGCTTATGCTAGATTACAAGATACATTAGATGATTTAAATAGTATTAAAGTCCTGGAATTTAGCGAAGATGCTGGCAACATTTACGCTGAATTAGTTAGGCAGAAAATTCGCGTTGGTACTCAAGATTTACGCATTGCTGCAATTACGCTGTCAGTGAATGGGATTTTAGTTACTCGCAACCGGAAGTATTTTGAGAAAGTTCCTAATTTGCGTTTAGAAGATTGGACTATATCTGAAAATTTATAACCTAAAAAACTGGGTTATCTAGTACTTCTCAGAATTTAATCTGAGTTTGAGCGCTAAAGTACTTTAATATTTATTTAGTTATACTGGATAAACTTTCTTTAGTTTTTAGTTTATTTACAATACTTTCTTCCAAGAGATGATAGAGAAAATGAGGTGTGCTCACATTAGCTGAGTGTAAAAGTTTTTGATAAACTTGGCAAGCTGAATCATCATTTAAAATCCTGTCATGAATAATTCTTGTCCATTCAGGTGCATCGATCATTAATTGGGGTACAACTTTAATAAAAGCCGCAATTTGTTCTTCTATATCAAAAGATTCGAGAAAATGAATTAAGCTGAACATCACTTCTGGCTGTTGACATTGATCATCTAAAATAAGATGATATGCAGATAAATTTTGCTCATCAGGATTATCAGCTATTTCAGCTAAAGCATTTTCAAAGTCTGTAACTTGCTGTTGAGTTTGCATCAAGCGATTTTTTCTTAAAATTGCCAATAGATTGTTTTGATTCATGGGTTTAAACCTACTTTATCAAAAATACCTTGCCAAGTTAGTCTATTCAGGTTAATTAAACCTTGCAAACTTTTCCTGATTTCTCTATTGTACAAACCTTGACGAAGATAAATAGAACGCACATCCCAAACTTCTTGGGCTAATGTTTCTTTTGCTGATAAGCTTAAATTAGGAGGTTTACCATAAGAAATTGTTTGCCGATGACGACCTCCTTTTCCTGGTGATAAATGTTCCATCATAATGGCAATTCCTTTATTTGTAATATAACCAGGAACTTTAGCTTTCATAAAAGCGTCCGCAGGTATATGATGAGGTGTAAGCTTATCGCCTCTACGTCCTAGTTTGAGTAAGTCCCCATAAGTACCTATACTGCCCTCTCTGGGAATAAGTTGACGTTGATTATTAATAATGTTTTACTCCATATTCGCTAGGATTTAACGAGTATGCCATCAATTGTTACGAAGACTTGATTCGTCAAAGAATCCGCATTGGCACACAAGATTTACGCATTGCGGCAATTACGCTGTCAGTGAATGGGATTTTAGCAACCCACAACCGCAAGTATTTTGAAAAAGTGCCTAATTTGCGTTTAGAAGATTGGACTATATCTTAATTTGTCTCAACGCTAAATTGACCTATTTGTTTATAGTTAAAAAAATCAGAGTTATATTATTATCTTGCCAGTATTCTTTGGCTGAATTGAAAATATCCAATGCTATTTGGTACTGTGTAGGTTCAGCTTGAGCAAATATATCAGCATGGTCATACAATATGACGTATCTCTCAGCCGGACACCATGTTAAATCGGTGATACATTCATCAAAGGCATCCCAATTAGCACCAAAGTATGTAGGAAATTGCATTGCTTCAGCAGCTTTACTTAAAAATGTTTCTTTGCTATTAATTTTTTTACCATCAATATAAAATACTTGATACATATCCATGATTGTCTATACCTGCTATTTTACGAAAATAAAAATTTATTTTTTATTAATGATGAAGATTAAAAATATTATCACTAGAAAACCAAATACTATTACCCAAAAGAAGCTAGAATTGAAAAAAGGAGTTAACAGAGGAGTTAAAAATACTCTAGCCAACACTGAAACAACAAGAATAATTTGGTTTGTAGTCGGATGTTTTTGAGATATAGTATTTTTACTTTTATTACTTGTACTGGTTGTTTTAGAAATAGAATTGACTGATATTGCTGATGAATTACCTGTAGTAGTAGATAATTTAATTTGCCATATCTTGATAGTCTTGTCCTCACTGCCACTAGCCAAGGTTTGACTATCGGGACTGAAGGCTACAGAACGAATACAGTTAGAATGACCAGGGAGGGTTTGCAGTAAGTTTCCTTTCCTTACATCCCACAGTTTGATAGTCTTGTTTGCACTCCCACTAACTAAGGTTTGACCATCAGGACTGAAGGCCACAGAATAAACCCAACTAGAATGACCAGAGAGGGTTTGCAGTAGGTTTCCCCTTCTCACATCCCATAGTTTGATAGTGCCGTCGCTACTCCCACTAGCCAATTGGATACAAAGAGATGGTACAGAAATCGGTATCGCTAATGAATTAATTACTGCTGGTGTACCTAAAAAAGATATTGTATTAGAATTTCACGCTCCTTATAAACGCGAATTTACTGACTTTGCTATTGGATAAGTAGCAGGAAATAAGCAATAGTAATCTTTGCCACTATCCGCTAAACTCAGAAATGCTGCGTTATTCCTGATCATGTCCGATTCCCAAACTGTTAGTGCTGCTGTTGCCAAA
This sequence comes from Nostoc sp. KVJ3, assembly GCF_026127265.1. Lineage (GTDB taxonomy): Bacteria > Cyanobacteriota > Cyanobacteriia > Cyanobacteriales > Nostocaceae > Nostoc. The sequence goes on along the minus strand of NZ_WWFG01000001.1, from coordinate 3,859,078 downwards.
CTCTACAATACCTACCCCTTTCCGCCAGAAGCCCTGTTGGATGAACCACCTCCGGGCTACAACTGGCGCTGGAATTGGCTAGCCGCTCATAACTTCTGCACAGGTCAAAAACCCCAAAGGCAAGATATTCGGATTTTAGATGCAGGTTGTGGTACTGGTGTGGGTACAGAGTACTTGGTTCACCTCAATCCTCAAGCTTCTGTTGTGGGAATTGACCTCAGTACTGGCGCTTTAGCTGTAGCAAAAGAACGTTGTCAGCGTTCAGGGGCTACCCGCGTGGAATTTCATCACCTCAGCTTGTTTGATGTGGAACAGTTACCGGGTGAGTTTGATTTAATTAACTGTGTTGGCGTTTTGCATCATACCCCCGATCCTATTCGCGGTATTCAAGCCTTGGCGAAGAAGTTAGCCCCAGGCGGCTTGATGCACATTTTTGTGTATGGAGAATTGGGACGCTGGGAAATTCAACTCATGCAAAAAGCGATCGCACTTCTGCAAGGTGACAAAAAAGGCGACTACCGCGATGGTGTCCAAGTCGGACGACAAATATTTGCTTCACTACCAGAAAATAACCGAATTGTCAAATCCGAAAAACAACGCTGGTCATTAGAAAACCACAAGGATGAGCATTTTGCTGATATGTACGTTCATCCCCAGGAAATTGACTACAACATTGAGACACTGTTTGAATTAATTGATGCTTCGGGATTGGAGTTTATTGGTTTCTCGAATCCGAGTTTCTGGGATTTGGAGAGGCTTTTGGGGAAAGCACCGGAGTTAGTAGAACGGGCAAAAGGATTAAGCGCTCGCCAGCTTTATCGTCTGATAGAATTACTAGATCCAGAAGTAACTCATTACGAATTTTTCCTCGGTCGTCCTCCCTTAGTTAAAGCCGACTGGTCAGACGATAAGGCTTTATTGGCAGCCATTCCCGAACTTAATCCTTGTATTGAAGGATTTCCCAGTCAATGTTTCTTTAATTACAATTACCAAATTGTTAATTTATCTGTAGAAGAGTTTGAATTTATGCAAAAGTGTGATGCGAATTCTACAGTTGCAGAGATTTTGACAGGTGGACAACTGGGATTAGATGAAGTAAGAAAACTTCTTCAGCAGCAGTTGATTTTATTGACACCTGCTTCATTTTAGACTTGACTTTGATCCTGTTTACTTTTTTACTCAGCACTATTTTGGCGAGGAGCGATCGCTCATCACCATTTTTGGTAAATTAATGTAAATTAGGAAAGTGACCAACAAACAGGTATTCTACATCCCAAAAGTTGGAGTTTTCTGAAATTTAGCAGTGGTGCGCTGCTTAATGACAAACCGCTACTCTCCGATTTCTGATTTGCGGTAAGCCTATACACTCCTCAAGCACCAGTTGATTTTATTGACACCCAATTAATTCAAACACCAAGATGCTATACAACGACTTTGGAGGAAAATAATCAACTTAAAAAAGCTGGAATTGGAAGAAATTTGGAATTTTCAGGCGATTATTCACCCGCACAGTCTCTTAGATCATCAGCCGCTCTCTCGCTTCTGAAAGCGCGATTTATACTGACTGTCTAACGTTGCCAAGAAGTTAATTGTTTTTTCCTAAAGTATTGTTACCGCATCGTGATATGATTCAGCTGACTGAATGTGCAGTCATCATAATTTAACTGTACTGGTTTCAAGTCTCGTGAGCTTGTCAGACGAATCAATTGCGCCCACTCCGACAACGCAACAAGATGCTAAAACTGGTTCTGGAGATACAGAATCAGGTAACTCTATGCAAGAGTTTTATCAACTCTTCCAGCGATTGTTGGTAATCACGCTTGTCTTGACGGGGGTTATTTTTATCTCTGTGTGGATTTTTTATTCCTTAAACATTGCCCTAAATTATTTAATTGGGGCGTGTACAGGTGTGGTTTACTTAAAAATGTTGGCTAGAGACGTTGAGCAACTTGGTAGTGAGAAAACCAATTTGAGCAAAACTCGTTTTGCTCTATTTATGGGAGTCATGATCGTAGCAACTCAATGGCGTGAACTACAGATTTTGCCCATATTTTTGGGATTTCTAACTTACAAAGCCACGCTTCTCGTCTATATGGTGCAAATTGCGTTCCTTCCTGATTCTTAAAAAGTCAGGCTCACAAAGATAGTAATCCCATCCTCGCTTGTTGGGGAAAATGCTTGAAGAATGCAAATGCTTAGTCTCTTAAACGCCCTTAATTCTTTTCCCCTCGCCGAATTAGAAGTAGGTCATCATTTCTACTGGCAATTGGGCAATCTTAAAATTCATGGGCAAGTTTTCCTCACCTCTTGGTTTGTGATTAGCATTTTAGTAGTGGCCTCAATAGCTGCTACTCGCAACGCACAAAGAATTCCCCAGGGCATCCAGAATTTGATGGAATACGCCCTAGAATTTATTCGTGATTTGGCCAAAAACCAACTTGGTGAGAAAGAGTACCGCCCTTGGGTGCCATTTATTGGCACATTGTTCTTGTTTATTTTCGTATCGAACTGGTCAGGGGCGTTAATTCCCTGGAAGCTTATCAAGCTACCTTCGGGTGAATTGGCTGCTCCCACCAATGACATCAATACGACTGTTGCATTGGCACTGCTAACTTCCTTGGCGTACTTTTACGCAGGTTTTAGCAAGCGGGGTTTAGGCTACTTTAAGAAATATATAGAGCCAACACCCATTTTGTTGCCGATCGCAATTCTAGAAGATTTCACCAAACCCCTCTCCCTAAGCTTCCGGCTATTTGGTAATATTTTGGCGGATGAATTGGTAGTTGCGGTATTGGTGCTGCTAGTTCCTCTATTTGTACCTCTGCCTGTAATGGCCTTGGGTTTATTTACCAGTGCCATTCAAGCCCTGGTTTTTGCCACCCTAGCCGGAGCATACATTCATGAGGCAATGGAGGGGCATGGTGGAGAAGAACATGAGGAGCATTAAACTTCTCAGTTGATAGCACAGTCAAGAAGAGCATATTCGCTCAAAACATCGCAAAGCGCGATTTCAAAGAAGCGAGTGCAGCGTGAAAACCACGTTTCTAATCGTTAACGTAATGTCTGTTAGTTTTGTAATCAAAGCAAGGAAAATCAACATGGATCCATTAGTTCAGGCTGCTTCAGTTCTCGCTGCTGCTTTAGCGATTGGTTTAGCTGCAATTGGCCCTGGTATCGGTCAAGGTAACGCTGCTGGACAAGCAGTAGAAGGTATTGCTCGTCAACCTGAAGCAGAAGGAAAAATTCGCGGTACTCTGCTATTAACCTTGGCATTCATGGAATCTTTGACTATCTATGGTCTAGTAATTGCCTTGGTATTGCTCTTTGCTAACCCCTTCGCATAAGACCTGAAAATTTTTGTGAGTGTGGAGACGTGAATCATCACGCCTCTGCAATCAAACAAAATATTTGGGAAACTTAGTCGTTTTGATGTAATGGATTACCAATTTTAGATTTTGGATTTTGGACGATCAAGAGTTTTCGGTACATGCCCATGAGCTATCCCTCCTCTAAAAATCTAAAATCGCAAATCTAAAATCCAAAATCCCTTGACCCTTGTTGGCTATGGGTCTCTAAAATATGAAAGGTTGGATGACGTTGCTAGCCATGAAAACTGCTACTCCAGCCAAAGAGGAGACAAATGTTTGATTTCGATGCTACCTTGCCCTTCATGGCATTGCAATTCCTGCTATTAGCAGCTTTGTTGAATGCAATTTTCTATAAGCCACTGACCAAGGTACTAGACGATCGCGATAATTATATCCGAACGAATACCCTTGAGGCGCGGGAGAGCTTGGCTAAAGCCGAGCGCTTGGCTACAGAATATGAACAGCAACTCGCAGACGCTCGCAGACAATCGCAAGCTACTGTAGAAGCCGCTCAACTTGAAGCTAAGAAAATTACTGCCGAGAAAATTGCTGAAGCTCAAAAAGAAGCTCAGTCTCAACGAGAACAAGCTTCTGTTGAAATAGAACAACAAAAGCAAGAAGCTTTTCGTACCTTAGAGCAACAAGTTGATGCTCTAAGCAGACAGATTCTAGAAAAACTATTGGGGCCAACTCCAGTTAGATAAACTAACTAGACTGGTTCCGTGAAAGCATACGCGCAACTGGGCCCCTAGTCCAGAGCGCAAAATTTAAGTGTCAAAAACAGGCACTTTTTCCCTTCTGGGAAAAGATACTTAAATTTCCTTCCCTTGGGAAAAATACAACGTATTAGCAAGCGAGCAGCGCACTTGTAAATGGGTATCATGGGGACATTCTTATTACTTGCCGCAGAAGCGAACGCTGTTCACTCTGAATTGGCAGAAGGCGCAGCAGAAGGTGGTTTCGGTCTAAACCTAGACATTTTTGAAACCAATCTGATCAATCTAGCGATTCTGATTGGCATACTATTCTACTTCGGACGTAAGGTTTTAAGCAATATCCTGAACGAGCGACAATCCAATATTGCCACCGCCATTCAGGAAGCAGAAGGGCGCTTAAAAGAGGCAAAGACAGCCCTTTCCCAAGCGCAAGAGCAGTTGAAGCAATCTCAAGCTGAAGCAGAACGTATTCGCCAATCGGCTGTAGAAAACGCTCAAAAAGCGAAAGAAGGCTTGTTAGCGAAAGCAGCGCAAGACGTAGAACGCTTGAAACAAACGGCAGCAGCAGATTTAAACACTGAAACTGATCGAGCGATCGCTCAACTACGGCAACGAGTTGCTACACTAGCATTGCAAAAAGTCGAATCGCAACTCAAAGGCGGGATTGCCGACGATGCTCAACAAGGTTTAATTGATCGCAGCATCGCACAACTGGGAGGCAATGTATGACAAGTCAAGTAGCATCAGCCGAAGTAGCCCAACCTTACGCACAGGCACTTTTGTCAATAGCGCAATCAAAAAATTTGACAGAAGTGTTCGGGGAAGATGCGCGGACTTTCCTGGGATTGCTCAGGGCAGACAAACAGCTACACAACTTCTTCGGCAACCCGTTTATTCAGTCTGAGAACAAAAAAGCTCTCATCAAACAAATACTCGGTGAAGGCTCTAACCCCTACTTACGCAACTTTTTGTTGGTGCTAGTAGACAAACGCCGCATTGCCTTCTTGGAATCGATTTTTGAACAATATCTGGCGCTGTTGCGGCAGCTGAATCAAACCGTATTAGCGGAAGTAATTTCAGCCGTTCCCCTCACAGAAGCTCAACAGCAAGCAATCACAGAAAAAGTGATTGCCATCAGTAATGCTCGCCAGGTAGAACTAGAAACCAAGGTAGACAGTGAGTTAATTGGTGGCGTGATCATTAAAGTAGGTTCGCAGGTAATTGATGCCAGTATTCGCGGTCAACTGCGCCGCCTTTCATTGCGCTTAACCAGTAGTTAACAAGTTAGGAGTTAGGAGTTAGAAGATAGGAGTTAGAAGTTAGGAGTTAGGAGTTAAGAGTTAAGTAAACAATAATTTATTTTGACTTTTAACTTGCAACTTTTGCATTTTTAACTCATCACTCATGACTCTTAATTCATCACTCCTAACTCTTAACTCATCACTCCTAACTCTTTAAATTTTCCGTCTCGAAAGCAAACAAGATAGACACATGAGCATATCAATTAGACCTGACGAAATTAGTAGCATTATCCAACAACAAATCGAGCAATACGATCAAGAGGTCAAAGTTGCTAATGTTGGTACCGTTCTCCAAGTTGGTGACGGTATTGCCCGGATTTATGGTCTGGAAAAGGCTATGTCTGGGGAACTCTTAGAATTTGAAGATGGCACAATTGGCATCGCCCAGAACTTAGAAGAAGACAACGTGGGCGCGGTTCTCATGGGTGAAGGGTTGGAAATTCAAGAAGGTAGTTCTGTAACCGCTACTGGTAAAATTGCCCAAGTACCCGTAGGAGAAGCCTTAATTGGACGAGTTGTAAACGCTTTGGGTCTTCCCATCGATGGTAAAGGAGACATCAAATCCTCCGAAAGCCGTTTGATTGAATCTCCAGCACCCGGTATCATTGCTCGTCGATCTGTACACGAACCCATGCAAACGGGTATCACAGCTATTGACTCAATGATTCCCATCGGTCGCGGTCAACGGGAATTGATTATTGGCGATCGCCAAACCGGTAAAACTGCGATCGCCATTGACACCATCATCAACCAAAAATCAGAAGATGTAGTTTGTGTCTACGTTGCCATCGGTCAAAAGGCTTCCACCGTCGCTAACGTGGTGCAGACATTGCAAGAAAAAGGCGCGATGGATTACACCGTCGTTGTTTTTGCTAGTGCCAGTGAACCAGCCACTCTACAATACCTAGCTCCTTACACAGGCGCAACTATTGCCGAGTACTTTATGTACAAAGGCAAAGCTACCCTGGTAATTTACGACGATCTTTCCAAGCAAGCCCAAGCTTATCGCCAAATGTCCCTATTGCTACGTCGTCCACCAGGACGCGAAGCTTACCCTGGAGATGTATTCTACATCCACTCTCGTTTGCTAGAAAGAGCCGCAAAATTGAGTGACGAATTAGGTAAAGGCAGCATGACCGCCCTACCAATTATCGAAACCCAAGCTGGTGACGTTTCAGCATATATCCCCACCAACGTAATTTCCATTACCGATGGTCAGATATTCCTGTCCTCTGACTTGTTTAACGCTGGTATCCGTCCGGCTGTAAACCCTGGTATTTCAGTATCCCGCGTGGGATCTGCCGCTCAAACTAAGGCAATGAAAAAAGTTGCCGGTAAAATTAAATTGGAATTAGCCCAATTTGACGACTTGCAAGCCTTCGCGCAATTTGCTTCTGACTTAGATAAAGCCACTCAAGACCAGTTGGCACGGGGTCAACGGTTACGCGAACTCCTCAAGCAGCCACAAAATTCGCCACTTTCAGTATATGAACAAGTGGCAATTTTGTATGCAGGTATTAATGGTTATTTAGATGATGTACCTGTAGATAAAGTCACCACCTTTACCCAAGGTCTGCGGGAGTCCTTAAAGGCTGGTAAATATGCCCAAGGAGTACAAGCTTCTAAAGCATTAGGTGACGCAGAAGAAGCAGCCTTGAAGGAAGCGCTTACCGAATACAAGAAGACCTTCAAAGCTACAGCGTAATTAAAGTTAGAAGTGAAGAGTTAAGAGTTAAAAGTTAATGAAAGACTCCTAACTCTTAACTCCTAACTCCTAACTCCTAACTCAGAACTTAAAAATATGGCCAATCTAAAAGCAATACGCGATCGCATCCAGTCGGTCAAAAACACCAAAAAAATCACAGAAGCCATGCGTCTCGTAGCTGCGGCTAGAGTGCGTCGGGCGCAAGAACAAGTGCTAGCAACTCGCCCCTTTGCCGATCGCTTGGCACAAGTATTGTATGGTTTGCAAAGCCGTCTGCGCTTTGAAGAAGCAAACCTACCACTACTGAAAAAACGGCAAGTTAAGTCAGTCGGGCTGTTAGTAATTTCAGGCGATCGCGGTTTATGCGGCGGCTACAATAGTAACGTTATCCGTCGTGCAGAAAACCGCGCCAAAGAAATCAAGGCAGAAGGCTTAGACTATCAATTTGTCCTCGTCGGGCGCAAAGCTACACAGTACTTTCAACGCCGCAATCAGCCCATTGATGCTACCTACAGTGGTTTAGAGCAAATCCCCACCGCCGAGGAAGCCAATCAGATTGCTGACCAACTACTTTCCTTATTCCTTTCGGAAAAAGTTGACCGCATCGAATTAATCTATACCAGATTCCTTTCCTTGGTTAGTTCCCGTCCCGTAGTGCAAACCCTACTTCCTCTAGATACTCAAGGTCTAGAAGCAGCCGACGACGAAATCTTCCGCTTAACAACCCGTGGTGGTAAATTTGAAGTCGAACGGGAGAAAGTGACTAAGCAAGTCCGCCCGTTAGCTCCTGACATGATTTTTGAGCAAGACCCAGTACAGATTCTCGATTCTCTGTTACCTCTGTATCTGAGTAACCAGCTATTGCGGGCGCTACAAGAATCTGCCGCTAGTGAACTAGCAGCGCGGATGACAGCTATGAGTAATGCCAGTGAAAATGCCGGTGAACTGATAAACAGCCTCACCCTGTCTTACAACAAAGCCCGACAAGCGGCAATTACCCAAGAACTACTTGAGGTTGTGGGTGGTGCTGAAGCGTTGACTTAGGGACAAGTCAATTAGTAACTGTAATCAATAGCTAATTGCTGGTGAGTTTAAAACTAGCGATTAGCTATTTTTGATTTTGAGGATGTTTTAACAAAGGAGTGTGATACAGATCGTTATCGCTTTTGTGTCACCAATGAAGATATGCTACTTAGCAGGTGTGATTACACATTTTAGACATTCGGTGTAATCCTCTAAAAGGTGGAAAAGGATAAGCGATGATCTCTCTAAAGTCGCCTCTAACCTCGTGACACAAAAAGACGCGCTACTTCACAGGTAAAGTTAGGCAGCAATGGCGATGTAATTACATCATCTACAAGTAATGTCGTAACCAGTTTTAACTGAGCATTATCCCGTCGATAGACTTCAATTCTTTGAGTGATCCGATCGACAATCCAATACTCCTGGACTCCCTGAACCGAATACAATTTCAACTTAGCTAATCGATCGCGGTCTTCATTGGCTTTTCCTTTTGACAAAACTTCCACAACCAGTTCTGGCGCTCCCTGAAAATGCCCCGCTTCATCTTGAATTTGAGCCAACCGTTCATAACTTACCCATACCACATCAGGAGCTACATTATCAGAATCTGAAAAAATCAGTCCTGGCATAATGGAAGGTTCTCCTAAACCACTATCTATAGACGAATGGCACTAAGAAAAGCTCTAAGCTATGCGGGATAGGCACTACAGATTTTAAAGCTATTGAACAGTGAAAGTTCAGATAGGGAGCAATGCGATTGATCCTGTGGTACTGCGATGCGATCGCCACTGACTCATGGTGAGTACGCCATCGCTGTGCCTGACAAAGACAGTGGAGTTAGATGTACTGATTGTCCAAAAATTTTTTAGGTAGGAAAAGCTTACTCGTTCATGAAATACTTTCCTTGATACGAGCAAGCCAACATCATAAATACTACTGTGACACTACGAGTAGAAATCCTCAAGGATAAATTCAGCCAAAGTTTGGGACTACCTTTTAAAGAACTATTGCCAGAGTCTGTGATAAGCCTTGCAATTTCGGAGCTAAAAATTAAATATAAAAAGCGGTTATTTGACCCATTAATAACTTTATGGGCATTTTTATCACAAGTGCTGGATACTGATAAAACTTGTAATAATGCTGTGAGTAAAATAATTGCACATCTAGCTGGTGAAGAAGTAGAAGTCCCTTCAACAGATACCAGTGCTTACTGCCAAGCTAGGGCAAGGCTTCCAGAGAAGTTATTAGAAAAACTTTTCAATTTCTCGGCACAAAGCTTAGAACAGAAAGTAGCAACAGAATATTTATGGTGTGGTCGAAATGTCAAAGTAATAGATGGGTCAACTGTCTCGATGCCTGACACTGTAGAGAATCAAAAAGAATACCCTCAGCCCAGTAGCCAAAAGCCCGGATGTGGCTTTCCAATTGCCAAAATTGGTGTGATATTCAGTTTAATAACAGGAGCTACCGTTGCTTTGTGCATCGATGTTCTGAACACTCATGATATCAAATTAGCAAGAAAACTATACAGTTTTCTTAAACCAAATGATGTGCTTTTAGGGGATAGAGCGTTTTGCGCTTACGCTGATATGTTTGCTATTACTAAACTTGGTTGTGATGCAGTATTTCGTAAGCATCAATCTCGGACAACAACCATGCGAAAAGGGAAAATTGTTGGCGATTGCGACAAGCTTGTTACTTGGTATAAGCCTAAAAGATGCCCACAAGGATTGAGCTTGGATGAATTTTTAGCTCTACCTTCTGCCATAACTGTGCGAGAAATTTACTACTACATTGTTATTCCTGGTTTTCGCACTCAACAAGTCAGCTTAATTACTACTCTTTTAGATAAATCTTCTTATTCTACTCTCGAATTTGTTGGACTTTACGGTAAACGTTGGGATGTTGAATTGAATTTGAGGCATATAAAAACTACCTTGGGTATGGATATTCTCCGATGTAAAACACCTTCAATGATACGTAAAGAAATTCATGTGTATTTACTGGCTTATAATTTACTTCGGAGCTTAATGTGGTCGGCTGGGACTACTTACAATACTCCTCCAAATCGTTTATCGCTTCAAGGTACTCGACATCATTTACTGAATTTTATTCCTAAATTAGAAACTGCTCACTCTCAAAAACGTATCCGACTTTATCGTAGTTTGCTGAAAATTATTGTTCACAAGGTTGTCCCCGACCGTCCTGGACGCAGCGAACCACGAGTCACCAAACGCCGCCCCAAAGCTTACCCCAGATTGACCAAGCCCAGACATGAATTACGTCATCAATTGCAAACGGCTTAATTGATAAGGCTTTCCGCTTTTCTTAGTGCCATTCATCTATAGACCAAGTGTTTAGCACTGAAAAGATACATCCAATTACGTGCTGATGTTTATGGTGGGGTGATCGCGTCACAAACAATTCTCCATCGATAATCTCATAACGAATCCATTCGTTATCAGGTAATGCTGCAACATCTTGAATTGTCCAGCGAACTCTGTTTGTAGTCTGACTCATGAAAGTTTTGCCTGGGTAATAAGAGTTTAATATTTTTTTGTCATGCTGTAACACATATCCCTAACAGCAAACTATAATATATATATAGCGTATGGGTCCGTCACGGTTTCGACAGGTTGGCGAACGCTGCTCTGTGATTCAGGTCGAGAGTGAGTCTCCTCTCGGAAATCAAAGGCTCAAACAAAAAGTAAATGCGAATAACATCGTTAGCTTTGCTCGTAAGGATGCTCTAGTAGCTGCCTAAACACCTCTTATAGGTTCGAGCGTCTTTAGTTTGACTCCGTTAAGGACTGAAGACCAAACCCCAACGGATGCTCTAGCAAGCGTTCTCTGGTTGGCTTGCTAGCTAAGATTAAATCAGAGCATCCTACGTTCGGGATAATGAACGATTCCCGCCTTGAGGGTCAGAAAGGCTAAACCTGTGAATGAGCGGGGGGTCAATACCCAATTTGGACAGCAGTTCGACTCTGCTCGGATCCACTAAAGATAAGTAACAAGTCCACTTGACACTGTGATGTGTAAGTGGACTTTGTTTTATGGGAAACTCCCACGATAATTTTTTAGAATGCACAGTTAAAGCCTGACGACATCAGGTAGTCCCTGACATCCGATCTAATGTTATAGCGATCGCTTCTTTGTATGCAATACACTCAGCCCTCTCCTCTGTACTCCATGCAATTGAGAACCGCTATAGCATACTACTTAATATATTTAATACTCAAATTTAGATACGCTTACCCTGTGCATCATCATGTATGCAGGATTACAGGAAACTGCATTGTAATTCAATGGGTAATATTGCAAAAATACCAATTACAGATTCATCTCCCCTAGTTATACCCGATTAATTTCTAATGTTAAAAGCATCAAACAAATGCTGTTTTGCACAAATATGGATTGCAATTTATGGTCTGAAGTTGCAACGCGCACTTTCTACGCACATTTGTGCATCCTTGCTAGAAATGGCTATATATAAACGCACAAACTTCGCGTTGTAAATCGCTTTTCTTGGTAAATAAATCTATTTCTACAAAAGTCCATTTGACCCTACTGAGTTCCCAGGGTTAAATAAGAGCTTGCTTGCATCTCGGCTAGATGCCTACATAAGGTTACATTTTTCTCAAGTTTAGATTTGATACATCAAATGATAAAAAACTGCACTCACGCTTCATAAAAAAGGTGTTATGAGCAGCATCAGCACGTTCAAAAATATTTAGGAGGATCGGATATTATGAATGCAATTGTACAGGCTTTTAAGCACATACAAATCTTCCGAAATAGGGAGAAAGATCAAAAGCTTTCCGAACTTGTTCTCGCTCACGATACAAGCATTGCTGAAGATATTAGCCGTGTCAAGACCCCGGAAAAACCACAATTACCTCCTGATGAAATTGTCAAAGTGCCTCCGGCTATGATGTTCAATGTTAACACTCAGGAGAAACCACAACTACCTCCTGATGAAATTGATAAAGCACCTCCAGCTATGATGCCGAATGCTAACAATCAGGAAAAGCCACAACATCCTCCTGGTGAAATTGGCAAAGAGCCTCCACCTAATTTGCCTAATATATGGATTTACGACGGAGAAGTATACGATCTATCTGACTTTATCAAGCGGCATCCAGGCGGTGAGTTCTTCATTGGACGGATGAAAAATAGAGATATCACGACATTGGTTAATATTTTTCACCCTAATCCCGAAAAGTCTAAGAGAGTCCTCAAGAAATATGCTTTGGGGCGAAAAGCCAGACCTGAAGACGTTCATCCTAAATACAATGCTCCACCATTCTTGTTTCGTGAAGGTTTTGATGGCTGGAGAGATACACCGAAGTTTAACTTCCAAAACCCAGAGCAACTACTGAATCAGATCAAAGTAAGGATAAACAATCCAGAAATGAAAAAAAAGATTGCTCAAATGGACTTCATTTTTGATGTAGTAACAATCATTTTGTTCATTGTCTATATCCTTGTGCAAGTGCTGCGCTTAAATTTCATGCAGTTCATGCCAATTTATCTCTTTGTTCCACTCATGGTGGCTCTTAGAATTTCCCTCACAGGTGCGGGTCATTATCTAATTCACCGCGCACAAGTTCGCTTCAATAAAGTATTCGCACATATTTTTGATATCAGCTATGTTCCAATGGCTTTTGTAGTAACTGATGGTCACACTTTAATGCATCATCCATTTACTCAGAGCCAAGTTGATATTAAGAGAAACGTTTTTACAGCCATGCTGGAACTTCCTCGTTACTATCGAATTCCGGTTCATACTGTACATAAATTAGGTCACATTATCACTGGGATGTTCGTTCGATTGATTGAGATATGTATATTGGCAGTAAAGTTTGGTGTAAAAGATATGTATGGTTCTTGGCAACGAGGGTTTCCCCATTATGTAGGAACCTTTTCTATGCGAGTAATTCTTGTTGGTGAGTTAATTTTGTTTTGGATGAATGGTGATTTAGGAGCTTGGCTTGCACAATTTGTTCTTACTCTCTGGATCAGTACCTTCATGATTGTTGCTAGTCATGATTTTGAAGAAGAAGAAGTCGATCCTTCAGAAGACTGGGCAGTATCCCAAATTAAAAACTCCCATGATTTAACTATGGTTGGCAACAAGTATATTGACTGTTTTCTATCAGCAGGTCTTAGTCCACATCGCGTACACCATGTACTTCCCTACCAAAAAAGTGGTTTTGCCAATATTATCAGCGAAGATATTGTCCGAGAAGAGGCAGAGAAGTTTAACGTTGTCTGGTTACAACCCAAAAACTTCTTCTTTGACCGGATGCCAATCTTGGTAAAACATTACTTATTAGGGCCATCAAGAACGGCAAAAGAAAACAACTTTGGACTGTTAAAAGAACATTTTCATCCACAAGCATTAATGACATCGGCGAAATATGTTATTCAAGGTTTTCTTGGTATTGGTTCCATCTAATTAAAAAACATAGTTGCTCTTCAGAGCAACTGTGTTGTTAGATTCCAGAAATTGATCACAAATGCAAATAGGAAAAAGAGAAAAACTGTATGAATACTAAAACTACCCTAATAGCAGACAGCAAAACAGATAGTTTATCTGTTGTTCAGCCAACCAAAATTAAAACTCAATATAATCCGTCTGAACTTGGTATGACTAAGTTAAAGCAGTTTTTACCGATTATTGAGAGCATAGCAACTGGTACGCCCGACAACATCGTTCAGCAATCTGACGCGGCTGAATTAGTTGCAAATATTCCCAGCTTGGAGCAAAATCGATGCCGAATCGATAAGCTATATAAAAATACTCGAATTGATAAAAGACACTTAGCCATCAACTTATTATCTGATAAAGCGATCGCTCACAGGCACAGTCAGACCATTCAATCTCGGATGCAGATGTATCAAGAGTTTGCTGTTCCTTTAGCTGAACGGGTTGCTAGAAAAGCCCTCTTAACGGCTTCTGAAAATATAGAGACTAACAATCATTTATATACCAATACCAATACGAATATCAAAGATCGCATCCGCCTCATTGTTTTCGTATCGAGTACAGGCTTCATAGCGCCAGGAATAGACACAGAATTGATTAAAAGCCTTGGACTCAGGCGAGACACAGCTAGAGTAACAGTGAATTTTATGGGTTGTGCAGCCGCAATGAATGGACTGCGTGTTGCTAGCGATCATGTCCGAGCTAATCCAACACACAAAGTTCTTTTAGTATGCCTTGAACTCAGTTCAATCAATGCAGTGTTTGAAGATGAAATGAATGATGTTATTATTCATAGCATTTTTGGCGATGGATGTGCCGCAGTAGTTATCGGAGCTTGTCAAGCAGAGCAAGCAATCGGTCAAGGTAAAGTTGTTATTAGAGATCACCTAAGTTACCTGGTTGAAAATACCGAAGATGGCATCGTTCTTGGCATTCGGGATAACGGGATTACTTGTCAGCTTTCACGTCAGTTACCTGACTATATTAAGACTGGTGTTAATCCAATAATCGAACGTTTTTTAGCAAGCCATGAACTTACTAAAGAGAGTATCGATCTTTGGGCTGTTCATCCTGGTGGCACACGCATTATTAAGAACGCACAAGATTCTTTGGGACTCAGTGATAGTCAAGTTGCTGATAGTTGGGAGATTCTTCGTCAGTATGGCAATATGCTTAGTCCCTCAGTTCTATTTGTTATGGAACGGATGCTGTTTAGCAGTGAAAATAATGCTTCTGCTGCTGACAAAGAACGCGTAGGGTTAGACAAGCAACATAACGATCGCCAAGATTCCACTGAACAGATGAAAGCATTAACAGGAATTGCTTTTTCATTTTCGCCAGGAATTGGAGTAGAAGGAATTCTATTTCAAAAAGTTTAAAAGAACCATCTTGATATTATCAACACCACAGTTTTGAGCAATCTGAAAGGAAACAAGCATGAGATTCATTCGATTTCTTTGGGAAATATCATGGCGGAGTATCTTGATTGCAACTATCACAGGCTTAATTAGCGGTGGTAGTAATGCGATGCTGATTTCACTCATCAATCGGGCTGTTAGTCAAGCATCACTTCCTAATGCACTGTTATATTTTGCGGCATTAAGTCTTTGTACTCTCTTCACAAGTACTGTCGCGCAATTCATGCTGATTAATCTCTCGCAAAATGCAATTTACCAATTACGAGTTAGATTAGGTCAAAACATCCTATTTTCACCTTTAGAACATCTAGAAAGACTTGGAGAAAATCGGTTACTTGCAACACTAACTGATGATGTTAGAGTCCTTTCGCACGCTGTATCTGCAATTCCTAGTATTTGTATCGATCTCGCTACTGTTCTGGGATGTTTATTCTACTTGTCTTTGGTTTCAAATATTATATTTGTCTTGACGATCGCCACATCTGCTGTTGCTATTTGGTGTGTCCAAACTAGGCTCGGCAAAGCCCAGCATTTATTCTCCATAGCACGTGAAGAAGAGGATAACTTATTTAAGCATTTTCAAGCTATCACTAGAGGTACTAAAGAACTAAAACTGCACAAAACTAGGCGAGAAGATTTCTCCTCTAAGAACCTTCAAGGTAGTGCCACAAAACTGCGTCATAAAAATACTACTGCCATGCAAAGCTTTGCGATCGCTAATGGGTTAGGGCAATTTTCGCAGCTTTCTAGTCTAGCATTGATTCTTTTCATCTTGCCCTGGTTTATTCATATCCCAATCCCAATGCTGTCAACATACGTCCTCACTACTACCTATCTATCTCTTCCGCTCCAGAACCTATTACGCAGATTACCCGATCTCTTACAAGGTAATGTGGCGTTACAGAAAATAAACATGATGAAGCTATCATTAACAAGCCAAGCAGAAGTTGATACAAAAATTAGCTCCTACATTGTCAAACAACCTAGTCAAATAGAATTGAAACTTGAACTCGATCGCGTCAGCTATCTGTATCACCCTAGTAATGACGATCAAGAATTCCTGTTGGGGCCAAACAATCCATCTTTGCCTCCAGAACATAAGTCGGAAAAGGGACGTAAGCCTAGAGATATTCATCCGCCTCGTGGCGATCGGAAAGGGTTAGCTTTGGGGCCAAATAGTCCATCTTTACCACCGGGACATCACCCTAGAAATATGCATCACCCTGCTGACGATGAAAAGGGATTTCTTCTAGGCCCAATTAGTCTAACATTGCAGCCGGGACAAATAACATATATTGTGGGTGGTAATGGTAGTGGCAAGTCAACCTTAGCTAAATTAATTACAGGGTTGTATCCACCAAAAAATGGGTCAATTTATCTCGATGGAGTCCTGATTACGGATGAAAATCGGGAATGGTATCGTCAGCATTTTTCTGCCATTTTCTCTGATTTCTACCTTTTCGACAGTTGTTTAGGATTCAATCATCCCGATCTAGATCGAGAAGTTCAAGGTTATCTCAGACAATTACAGTTAGACCATAAAGTTCAAGTTAGAGATGGTGTTTTATCAACAACTAACTTATCCCAAGGACAGAGAAAACGCCTCGCATTGCTAACAGCTTATCTAGAAGATAGACCGATTTATTTATTTGATGAATGGGCATCTGACCAAGAACCACACTTTCGGGATCTCTTTTATAGGCAGAGTCTTGTCAAACTTAAGGAACGTGGTAAAGCTGTAATAGTGATTACTCATGATGACCGTTATTTTCACTTAGCTGACCAAATTATTAAGCTCGATTATGGTAAGGTTCAACCTGACTATGTTCCGACAAAGAGCCATCTAAGTGAAGGTAGGCTTGATGGAGCAACATTATTGGATTGAAAAGAGTTGTATCAGGGGAGGTTAACCAGAATATTTCTGAAATGATGTGTTGATTT
Source organism: Nostoc sp. KVJ3 (assembly GCF_026127265.1). Lineage (GTDB taxonomy): Bacteria > Cyanobacteriota > Cyanobacteriia > Cyanobacteriales > Nostocaceae > Nostoc. The sequence goes on along the minus strand of NZ_WWFG01000001.1, from coordinate 3,842,115 downwards.
TGCGGTGATTAAAGTCTTGGGATTTTGATGAATTATGTCAAATATGTGAGTAAAAATATGAACGCTAATGAGCAGGAAATTAATCATAGAATTTTTGATGACATGACTCAAATTCAAATTGATTTAGAGATAGCTCTGAAAAATATACTGGAAGAAGCTGGGGGCAAAATTAAGCCAGATAAGCAAGAGGAATTTAAGAAGGAAATTGAAGGTACTAAGCAAATTCTGGAACGTTTTAAGAGTAGGTATGCTTAAGAAATGATTTATTGAACCACAGAGGCGCAGAGAACACAGAGATAAGAGATTAGGAAAGAATTGATTTTCGAGAATTTTTACTCTGGGTACTGGGAATAAGTTTTTTAAAATTTGGTGGTGGGTAATATACCTAATCTCTTTTACAATTCAGAATTTTCCCGATCAATTTATGTAAGCATTCAGATTGACCAGCCATTACAAATGTAAGCTACTTATGGTTACATAAATTTAGCCAAATAGAGGCAGGTCTGGTTTTTACTCAAGGAGTGAATATGGCATTTAATCCTCTCGACCCGATAAATTACCCAAATTTACCCAAGCTAACTGACTCTACATCTTCACTCCCACCCACAAAGAAACAAGGGATAACAAAATGGTTAGTTGGATTTCTTTTCCTATTTTTAGTTGTGAGCGTGAGTTATCTTGTTCATCAGCAGCTTGTTAAGCAACAACAGCAAGCAAATCTACGCCTAGCGGTAGTGCCTTTAAAACGGACGAATTTTTCTATTACTGTCTCAGCCAATGGAACTGTTAAACCGGAACGGTCAATCAACCTCAGTCCCAAAACGGCGGGTACTTTGAAAAGTCTGCTAGTTAAGGAAGGTGATTATGTCAGAGAAAAGCAGGTATTGGCTTATATGGATGATTCAAATTTGCAGGGACAATTAACCCAAGAGCAGGGAAGATTGGCACAAGCAAAGGCAAATCTCCGCAAACTCATGGCAGGGAATCGTCCTCAAGATATTGCTCAGGCGCAGGCGAAATTGGAGGAACTAAAGGCAAAGTTACGTAAACTGATTACAGGTAATCGCTATCAGGATATTGCTCAAGCGCAAGCCCGTTTAAATAGATATCAAGCTACTTTGAGTCAAGCAAAGGATGACTTTAGCCGCAACCAGAAACTTTATGATGCTGGAGCAATTTCTCGGCAAACTTTAAACCAAAAACGTGCAGACTTCGACAGCGCCCAAGCCCAAGTAACGGAAGCGCAACAAGCACTTTCTCTACAAAAAGCGGGAACCCGTCAAGAAGATATTGACCAAGCTAGTGCAGAAGTAAAGCAGCAACAGGAAGTACTATCTCTGCAAAAAGCGGGAACCCGTCAAGAAGATATTGACCAAGCCAGTGCAGAGGTGATATCTGCTCGCGGAGCGTTACAAAACATTCAAACCCAGATTGATGACACACTGATTCGCGCACCCTTTGATGGGGTTGTCATTCGCAAGTATGCCGACCCAGGTGCTTTTGTCACCCCAATGACGGCAGGTAGTTCAGTTTCTTCTGCAACCTCATCCTCAATTCTGGCATTAGCTGATACAAATCAGGTTGTGGCAAATATCTCGGAGAGCAATATTTCTCAAATTCGTGTCAATCAACAGGTGGTAATTAAGGCAGATGCTTACCCTGGAAAAACATTTTCGGGACGAGTCTCGCAAATCGCGGCTCAGGCAACTGTAGAGCAAAATGTTACTAGCTTTGAAGTGAAAGTTGCTTTGCTTTCAGATTCTAAGAAGTTGTTGCGATCTGGAATGAATGTATCTCTAGAGTTCAATGTTGGTCAGTTGCAAAACGCCCTGACTGTACCAACGATCGCAGTGACGCGTCAACAAAAAGTAACAGGTGTTTTTGTGGCGCGTCAAAATCAACCACCCGTATTCACTCCCATTACTACTGGAGCAACAGTTAATAATCGTACCGAAGTCAAGACTGGACTGGACGGCACAGAAAAGATATTGGTCAGCTTCCCGCCCCAATCTCCAAATCAATCCGGTATCTCTTTTCCCGGTTTACCAGGAAGCTCTAAAGCGGGCAGTTCTCAACAAGAACCTCCGATGGGGCCTCCACCCGGTGGTGGTTCTCCCGCTCATTAATTTCAGGTACAAAAAATGACTATTTCCTTTCGCTTACCTCGCCCAAGAGCGACTTCTCGTCGTGCCAGTACTGTATCAGTAATCGAAATCTTATCAATGGCAATGGAGGCACTATGGCGGAATAAACTCCGCACTGGTTTGACGATGTTGGGTGTAATTATTGGCATTGCTTCTGTGATTGCAATTACTTCTGTTGGACAGGGTGTACAAAAAGCGACAGAACAGCAAATTCAGTCTTTAGGAACTGATGTTTTACAGGTCTTTGCGGGTGCTGCCCGTTCTGGTGGTATCAGTCAAGGGATGGGTTCTAGTTCAACACTCACCTGGGAGGATGCCAAAGCTATTCAAGAAGAGGCTCCTGCGGCTCAAGTCGTTTCTGCTTACCTCCAACGTCCGGGGCAGGTGGTTTATGAAAAGTTGAATAATTCAACCAACATTGTGGGAACCGATTTGAACTATCCCGAAGCCAGAAATACTTCCCTTACACAAGGGAGGTTTTTTACCCAGGAAGAAATGGATAACGCTAAATCAGTGGTTGTTCTAGGGCCGACAGTGCGGGATGAACTATTTGGTACTGGAAAAAATTCTATTGGTGAACAGATTCGGATTCAACGTAACATTTATGAAGTCATTGGTGTATTTGAAAAGAAAGGTTCAGAAGGCCCGATGGATCGGGACGATCAAGTTTTCATTCCCCTAACTAATATGTCAAGTCGAATCGTGGGGAATAATGCTTTAAAAGGTTTTGCGATTAATGGCATTTATGTAAAACTAGCTAATCAAGAGCAGTCAGCAACGGCTCAATTTCAGGTTGTGAATCTTTTACGCTTGCGTCACAATCTCAATTCATCTCAGTCTGATGATTTCAGCATTAGAAATCAAACAGATGTTGTTAACACCTTTACGACTGTGGTGGGCTTGTTTACGATGATGGTGGTAGCGATCGCTAGTATTTCTCTGCTAGTAGGAGGCATTGGCATCGCTAATATTATGCTGGTTTCTGTTGTGGAGCGAACACGAGAAATTGGCATTCGCAAAGCTGTTGGCGCAACTAACTCCGCTATTTTGAATCAGTTTTTAGCCGAATCTGTGGTGATTTCTACCGCCGGCGGCGGTATTGGGATGGGAATTGGCATTGGTATTGCCTTTGGCGCTGCCATGATTTTCCATTTTCCCTTTATCGTCTCTGTGTGGTCAGTTGTGTGTGGATTTGGATTATCGTTCATTGTCGGGTTGCTAGCCGGGGTGATTCCAGCTAGGAATGCCGCTCAGTTAGACCCAATTGCCGCCTTACGGAGTGATTAATATGGAAACTATGATCTGGATGCAGGGGATTACCAAAACTTATCACCTGGGTGAAGTGACAGTACCTGTGTTGAAGCGGATTGATTTAGCAATTGAGCAAGGAGAGTATGTTGCCATTATGGGCACATCTGGTTCTGGAAAGTCTACATTGATGAATATTATTGGCTGCCTAGATCGTCCAACGGCTGGACACTATGTTTTAGAAGGCAGAAACTTGACTACTTTCGACAATGACGAACTGGCGCATATCCGCAATCAGCGCATTGGCTTTGTATTTCAGCAATTCAATTTGTTACCAGGTGCTACCGCGCTTCAGAATGTGATGCTACCGATGATTTACGCTAATGTTCCCAAGCAAAAACGCCGCCAGCAAGCAATTCAAGCACTGACAAGGGTGGGATTAGCCGATCGCTTGTTCAATTTTCCCAACCAGCTTTCTGGAGGACAACAACAACGAGTAGCGATCGCGCGGGCACTAGTTAACCGCCCAGCCCTGATGCTAGCTGATGAACCAACGGGTGCATTAGATACTGAAACGTCTCAGGAGGTAATGAAGTCATTCGCCGAACTCAACCAACAAGGTATGACCATCATGATTGTCACCCACGATCCAGCGATCGCTGCCCAAACCAAACGAGTGATTCGAGTCCAAGATGGTTTAATTCAAAACCATCAAGCTTCCTTAATCAGTTAATTAATTACTCTGTGTCTGGGGTTGTTTGCATCCGCTTCCAAACCTCCTTCCCCTGTTTTTAAGTACCCGTCGTAACCGATCTGCACTCAAGTTTACTTGACGTTCAGATGCGAGTTTTTTTGCTAATTGTTTCGAGTTATAAGTCTCTGACTCTTGAGCTAAACAATTTTCTAGATAAACCAAATCTGATTCTGAGTATCGGGGTTTTCCGCCTCTACCAGGAGCATCCCACAAACCTGCTAAACCCATCTTTTCCCAACGGTGAAGGGTTTGACGGACTGTTGAAATTGCCCAGCTCAAGCCTTTAGCAATTTGCTCATTTTTTAAGCCGCGATTATTCAGTAGCAAGACTTGAGCGCGATCCTTGGTGCGTTGAGGAACATCCTTGGCTTTTCTTAACTCTTCTAAAGTCAGCTTTTCTTGCTCAGTTAGAAAGACTTTTAATCGGCATCCCATAATTAATAACCTTTTACACAGTTAATTGTTGCCATTTTTCCTTATGTCTATTCATGCCTATACATTTGCATCCTCTCAAAGTTGAACTACAAACAATATTAAGGATGCCATCATTTCAAAGGCTGCTATGCAAGAAGTATTGGCTTTAGAACGCTATTAAGGTTTACTATTTATTATCGACAAGGGAATTTTATAAAAGTTAGGTACATCAGAAAGGACAGCATTAGCCTGTATAGGCAAACTTAGTTGATAGCCAGAAAAGCTATAACAATAATAGTTTATTGGTGTTGTCCTGATTAATGTTTAAAGTCGATAATAAAGGACTGTATCATTAAAGTTATGAGATTATTCGTATCTTTATGTTGATTTATCGAAACTTTAAAAATAATTTGGGCGCTACTTTCGATTGAAAAACATATCTATACAAGCCTAGTTCCCTTTTATTCAACTCATCTCTGGAAATTTGTCTTGATTGTCTCCAAAAAATACCTGTTTCCTTGACTTTACATAAAGTTTATATTTTACGTAACAAAATTCTTACTTGATGCAAAAATATATTCAATATCGATTTAAGGCAGCACAAATTTTTCTGCCTTTCCTCTTTTTACCACTTTTCCTACCTTTCCTACCTTTCCTACTTATTTGTAATATTGCGTATTAAAAAGCTAACTTTTAATCTATCCTCTTAAGACAATTATTTTGCGCCATAATTACAGAGTTTGCTTGTAGAGACTAGTACCGCAGGGCGGAATTAAAAATTAAAAATTAAAAATTAAAAACGAATACAGCATGAGGGTTTCATTGATTTGGAATGGGTGGTTTATTTCCGCCGCACTGTACTAGTAAGTTTTGAGGGTTTTTAGTAAGCATTTTAGTGCTTAGAAAATAGGCATTAGGTTAAACCGCGTTTGCCCAAAGCTTTAAGGAAATTGTTCCGGGAGTTGTTATAGTCGCTTTCGCCATATTTGTTGTAAGCCCCTGTAGCAAATCATCGAAACACCCTGTGAACCTTCCAAATCAGTCACGCGCAGGGTATTTCCCCGTTTGATCGTGTAATGCCAATACGCACCACCAGGCAGCTTTTCATCAAGTAAAATTAGGCTCGGATCGATTGCCCCCAGATTCGGCAGAATAGATGTTTGCACCATAAAATCCTCCTGTTATCTTCTGGAATTGAAGAAACGACTGACTCAAATAACAAAGCCCAGGAGATACCAATACAGTTATACTGTCTGGCTCTCCCGGGCTTTTTTCCCGCCGTATTACCAACTTTTAGCAGTTGGCTGCTTCTCTTGCACCAGACATCACTCGGCGCGATCGCAACCCTAGAAGCTCATTGTTGTTCAGTTTGCAATTCGAGTTTGCGAAACTTCCACAACATTATAAACTATCGGACTACCTATTTTTTTTGAGTTCGTGCATACTTCTGACAACCTTTGTGACCAAATTTCTGGGTGTAAATCTAACGCTTTCAGTCAATATCTTATTTCTCATCCCAGGAACAACAACCGTTTTGTTTTTCATTAAGCCCCGATAACCAATATTAGCAACGGTTTCCGTATCCATCATTCTGTTAACGCTAGCAATCTTGGAATCTTCCATTGCAGCAGTTTGTTGAAATTCCGTTGCTGTTGGCCCTGGACAAAGAACAGTCACGCTAACACCTGTACCCTCTAATTCATTAGCGATCGCTTCTGAAAATGATAACACATAAGCTTTTGTAGCAAAATATACTGCCATTAGAGGACCTGGTTGAAAAGCAGCCGCCGAGGCCACATTTAAGATTTTTCCATAGTTTTGCTCCACCATATCCTTGAGAAATAACTTAGTTAAATGAGTCAAGCTAACCATATTTACCTGGAGCATTTTCAGTTCAACACTGAGGTCTGTTTCGTTAAATGCTCCATAAGTACCAAAGCCAGCATTGTTAACTAACACATCAATCTTGATGGATGCTTGCTGTAGTTCTGTAAAAATTTCTTCTGGGGATGTTGGAATGGATAAATCCTTAACAAAAATTTTGACGACAATGCCAAACTTTTGCGGAAATTCATCTATAATTTCGGTAAGTTTTTGCTCATTCTTATCTACTAACACCAGATTATAATTATGACGAGCAAAAATCTGGGTTAATTGATAGCCTATACCACTAGCCGCTCCTGTAATTAGAGCCGTTCTTTTTTGCCTAGTTTCGGATGTTTTATTCATGTTGTAAAAATGACTAATTTGAGTTAATTATTTTTAACTTTTATAAATTTAGCTACGACAGTATATAATATTTATCTGTAGCTAAATTTATAGTGACAAAAAATGATGCTATCCACCTGAAAAGAGTATGCTTCAATCCAGGATATTAGAGGCAAATATAAAAATCTGTATCTATATCAACAAGAGCAAAATATTTAATAATTTTAATAATTTTATCAATGTCACAGCAGAATTCCGTTACTATAAAAGACGTGCAAGCAGCACAAGAGCGAATTTTAGGAATTGCCCACCACACGCCTGTGATGACTTCTAAAATTGTTAACGATCGCACCAATAGCCAAGTATTCTTTAAGTGCGAAAACTTTCAACGGACGGGAGCATTTAAATTTAGAGGGGCCTACAACGCCATTACGCAACTATCGGTAGCACAAAAACAAACAGGCGTTATTACCTATTCATCAGGAAATCATGGCCAAGCGATCGCTTTAGCTGGAAAACTCCTCAATATTCCCACCACCATTGTCATGCCTGATGATGCACCCACTGTCAAACAAACTGCTACTCGTAGCTATGGTGCAGAGATAATTTTATACAATCGTCAAGAAACAAACCGAGAAGAATTAACCCAAAATTTAGCCCGTGAAGGTTCTTTGACACTTATTCCCCCTTACGATCATCCAGATGTAGTCGCTGGACAAGGGACAACGGCTTTAGAACTAATTCAAGAAGTTGGTGAATTAGACTTGCTATTAGTTTGTTGTGGCGGTGGCGGATTACTTTCAGGATGTGCGATCGCAGCTAAAGCACTTTTACCCAATTGTAAAGTAATTGGGGTAGAACCAACATTCGCCGACGATGCTACCCGCTCCTTTCACAGCAAAACCCTGCAAACTGTCAAGAATCCTCATACTATCGCCGATGGTGCGCGGACTCCTAGCCTTGGTCAAATTACTTTCCCCTTAGTACTGCATTACGTCGATGATATGGTAACGGTATCTGAAGAAGCAATTCTTCGCACCATGTTTTTTCTGTGGGAACGTCTGAAAATTGTCGTTGAACCGACGGGAGTCCTCGCCGCCGCCGCCTTACTAGAAGGTGTGGTGACAGCACCAGAGGCAAGAATTGGTGTCATTATTAGCGGTGGCAATGTAGATTTGGCGCAAGTTGGGAAATTGTTTTCTGTCGGATTGTAATTACTCCTGCATAGATTTTAATTAAAAAAGGTCATTACGAATTACGTTCGCGTAGCGTGCCGGAGGCTCTATTACGAATTATTTTATGCTTCCCATAAAGACTGTTATCCAAAATTCAGAGGAAGTCACTCGGTTGTTTTCTCATCTGGAATTTGATGGAAAAAAGCTGAATCATCAACCGGGTAGTGTATTGGGAAGTACTGCATTAATTGCGGGAACCACCGTTGGGGCGGGGATTCTCGCCCTACCAGCCGTTACCTTGCCCTCTGGGGTTGTGCCATCCACATCTGGATTGATTGCTGTTTGGCTCTACGCTTTAGTTTCAGGGTTATTGGTTGCAGAAGTAACCTTAAATACCATGCGAACAGAAGGGCGGGCGAGTATCGGTTTTTTAGGAATTGTTGAGAAAATTCTTGGTAAACCAGGAGCGCGAATTGCAGGTGGTGCATATTTATTCATGCACTATGCTCTTTTGGTGGCATACATCACCGAAGGCGGAGAGATTTTAGGATATGCGGCAGCCAAAATCTGGAGTGTGCAAATATTGCCTACATGGGTGGGTACAACAACTTTCACCCTCTTATTTGGTGGCATTATGTATTTTGGGCGAGAAAAGTTTATTGAGAAATTAAACAGCGCCTTTGTTGGAATTGTCATCGTTTCCTTTGTGGGACTATTATTTCTCGCAGCAGGGCATATTCAGAGTGCCCAATTATTACTTCAAGACTGGAGCGCCCTTGGTAGTGCTATTTCAGTGATGTCTGTGGCATTATTTTTCCAAAATGTTGTGCCGTTGGTTGTGGCGCAACTCGAAGGAGATGTCCGCAAAATTCGTCAGTCTATCTTTATTGGTTCTGTGATTCCTTTAATTATGTTCTTGGCTTGGAATGCCATAATTTTAGGAAGCGTCAGTCCTGATATGCTACATACAACATCTGACGGTAGAACTGTTTTTGACCCCCTGCAAGTTTTACGAACAGGTGGAGCGGGGAAATGGTTAGGAGTGTTAGTATCCATTTTTTCAGAATTTGCGATCGCCACATCATTTATTGGATTTGTCTACGGCTTGCTAGATTTATTCAAAGATATTTTTCTCATTGCACAGGGCAAAATTTCTAGTCGCCTCCCCCTCTATTCGCTGGTTCTTTTCCCTCCCATGACTCTTGGAATGCTCAATCCCAGCATCTTTTTTACTGCCCTAGATTACACTGGAACATTTAGTATCTCAGTTCTCGGTGGAATTATTCCGGCGTTAATGAGTTGGAAGCAACGTCAAGAACAAGAAAATTCAGATAGCATAAATCAACCACTCGTTCCTGGCGGGAAAATAACGCTCATGATAATGATTGGAGTGGCATTAGCTCTGATGGGAAGACAAATTATGTCAACTTACACAAACTAGAAGCATCAATGAAATTTATCATGTAGCATATAAATATATATTTGTAGTATAAATATCCCAATTACAATCAAATGAGCGATCCTCGCCCGATCAAAATCAGCAAATATCTCAGCAAATATCTGCGACACACACCAGATGCAATTGGAATTAAACTTGCTCCTGGTGGTTGGGTTGCTGTTGATGAACTAATTAATGCTTGTGCTAAAAACAAGTTTCCGATTACCCGTCAAGAATTACAGGCAGTAGTAGAATCCAGCGATAAACAACGCTTTGCTCTTGATTCTACAGGTACTCTAATTCGGGCGAACCAAGGACATAGTGTAGAAGTCGATTTACAATTAGAACCTGCTGTTCCCCCAGATGAGCTTTATCATGGCACGGGACACAAGTCTGTAGATTCAATTCTGGAAACAGGACTTCGCAAAATGTCACGACATCATGTCCATTTATCGAAGGATATTGCAACAGCCCAAACTGTTGGTGCGAGACATGGAAAAGCCGTGGTTTTTGCTGTATCTGCTACCGCAATGCATCAGGCGGGTTACATTTTTTATTGTTCTGATAATGGTGTTTGGTTAGTGGATCGTGTGCCACCGGAGTATCTCCAAAAAATTTAAATTTTTATAGACAGGACTTACGCAAAATCATGAAAAAACGAACCGCAAAGGACACAAAGGACACAAATGAAGAGAGCAGGGGGAGCAGGGGGAGCAGGGGGATTAAACTAAGCCAGACACTTGGAGTGGAGTTTCTACCTACCTTAAGATACAAGGATTTATTCGCCCACAAGGGGCGAAGTTTTGAACCTTTACTTTTTTTATAAATAAGAGTTTAAGAGGGTTTTTGCATAAGTCCTAATAGATTTTGAAGAGTTATTTATAACTTTAAGTCTTTAAGTTTACGTGCGCGGGAAGATTCGATTCCTGCCATTTTTCGGTATTTGACTACAGTCCGTCGAGCGATCGCTATTCCAAATCGCAGCTTTAATAATTGGGCAAGTTCTTCGTCGCTGTAGGATTTAGCTGGCGGTTCTTGTTGAATTAGTTGAATAATCAACTCTTGAATTTGTTTAGGTGTGCGTCCACCAATGCCAACAGTAGTACAGAAAGACTGCAACGGCACAATTCGACTTTTCTCTCCGTTAATTAGCAAATAGCGATCGCGCACAATGCGACTGATGGTAGCATTGGAAAGCCCGACTGATTGAGCAACTAGCTGCTGGGGTGTTGGTACTAAATCTAGACTGTCTTTACTTGTGAGAAAGGCTTGCTGACGATTAACCAAAAATTGCCCGACTTTGAGTAAATTTTCCTGCCACTGGTTGAGTGCTGACAATAAATTTCGTGCTTGTTGTAGCAGCGTTTCCTGCATCTTGTGGTTTGATTGAGCGAGCAAAGCGATCGCTTCTTCATCCAAGCAAAACTCTTGACTCACTTCAGAAGTTAAAGAAACCTGCCAGCCGTTGGCATTGAATTCGGCTTGTAAGTCTGGGGTAGCGATCGCTACTGGATGATGGCTAAAGTTCCTGCCGGGACGAGGTTCTAAGGTCTGAATTTCTTGAATCGCTGCTTTTAAAGTAGTCAGATTAATCGGTGATTCTACTACCGAAACCCTTTCTGCATATAGTTGCAATTTTTTCAACAACAATTGTTGATGTTCATTGCCTTGGGTTGAATTACCAATACAATTTGCCACATCTGCTAAGTAATCTCGCACCAATAAGGCAGCCAAACTATTGGGACGATCTTGAAGTTGTAATAGCAGACATTCTTGGGGCGATCGCGCCCCAATTCCCGGCGGATCGAGGCTTTGTAAATGCGACACAACCACTTCTAATTCCTTGACATTCCAAGCACTTCCTGATATCCAGACTTGGGGCGATTCTTCTAGATAGCCGGAGGGTGAAACCCATTGCATGAGGTATGACAGCGCTTCTCGCTGTTTAGGTGGCAAATCTAAAGCGGCAATTTGCCCACGCAGATGTTCTTGTAAGCTTGGCTGCATTGCAACTGGACTATACCAATTTGGTAAAATGTCTTCTAGCAATGCTTCCCGATGATTAGAGTTTTGATGCCGCAAAAATGGATTATGTTGAGCTTCTGCTTGCAAATGTTCTCGAACTCGCTGATGATTCCAAGGTAACAGTTGCACCAATTGTCGTAGCGTTGGATAAAGAACTGCTTGTGTCTCTAAACGGGTTTCTACAGAGAGAGTTGAAGTTAATGTCTGGGTATTCATGTCTCATTCTTTTGATTAAAGACAAGATGTTCCGGCAAAATTGTGCGTCCACCTGAAAGGATCGCTGCCCGTTCTAAAGTGTTCTGCAACTCCCGCACATTCCCAGGAAAAGTATAATCCCTCAGCCTCTTCATCGCCGATTCCGCCAGCGCCAAGCGTTTGAATCCCCGCCGCAAAGCAGTAGTGCTAAGAAAGTGTTGGGTAAGTTCTTCTAAATCTTCGGGGCGATCGCGCAGGGGTGGTAATTCCAAGCGGACGACGTTAAGGCGATAAAAAAGGTCTTCCCGAAACTGGTTTTGCTGTACCATCTGCTCTAGGTTGCGATTGGTTGCAGCAATAATCCGCACGTTGACTGTGTGTGTCTGGTTGCTACCCAGCCTTTCAAAGGAACAATCCTGTAACACCCGCAGAAGTTTACCTTGAATCACGAGACTGAGTTCTCCAATTTCATCCAAAAAAATTGTGCCGCTATTTGCTTGCTCAAATCGTCCAATTCGCAGGTGATTTGCACCAGTAAATGCTCCTTTTTCATGTCCAAATAGTTCTGCTTCTAACAAATGTTCTGGTAGTGCAGCACAGTTAACTTTTACTAATGGCGCTTTGCTGCGGGGACTAGCTACATGAAGGGTTGAAGCAACCAATTCTTTGCCAGTACCAGATTCTCCGGTGATCAGGACGATTGTATCTGTGGGAGCAAGACGACCGATGAGTTTGAAGACTGATTGCATCGGTTGCGATCGCCCCAATAATTCCTCTTGTCCTACCTGCAAGGTAGATTCACCAACGTGATACAATGGCTCTTGATGATGGGCTAATGCTTTGGTAGTCAAGTTTACTAGTTCATCTAAGTCAAATGGTTTAGTTAAATAATCGTAAGCACCTAACTGCATCGCTTCGATGGCAGTGCGACTGGTTCCGTAGGCTGTCATCACAATTACAGGTAACTCAAACCGCTTTTGCTCTAGTTGCTTTAATACTGTCATCCCTTGAGTTTTGGGCATTTTCAAATCAAGAAATATTAAATCAAGATGAGTGGCTGGGTTTTGTAACAGCTTTAATCCCTGTTCGCCGTCTGCTGCTTCTAGTACTTCATGACCTTCACTGTGCAAGATTTGGGCGATCGCCTGTCGTAATGCTTTTTCGTCATCAATAATTAGAATTTTTGCCATTTAGCTTTATCTCCCTAATAGTTAGGAATTACGGAATTACGAACCGCAGAGGCGCAGAGAAGCCAGTGCGTTGGGCGGGTTCCCCGACTTGTAGCAACTGGCGCGGCACGGAGAAATGAGAGTTTGAGAGGTTTATTTGCGTAAGTTTTAAATAGTTAAGTAAATGCTAAAGCGGGTACATCCCGGTTTAGATTGCACATCGATATAACCGTGATTGCGTGTAATAATTTCGTGGCTAATGGCTAACCCTAGTCCTGTTCCTTCGGGTTTAGTGGAATAGAACGGGACGAAAATTTGCTCTTGAGCCTCGGTAGATAAGCCTTTTCCTCGATCTTCGACCCAAGCGAGTAAAAGGGAATTAACCTGTTCTCCATTGTTTGATATCTGCTCAACTCCAATTTTCACTTGTTCCCCTTCAGGACTGGCTTGAATCGCATTCAAAATCAAATTCACGAATACCTGTCCTAGTTCGTGACGACAAAGCGGTATCTGCGGTAAGGATGCAGTGGGAGGGAGATAAAGCAAATCAACTCCGCATTCTTCTGCTTTGAGGCGGAGTAAGGCAATTGATTCTTGAGCGATCGCTTCTAGGGAAGTTACTGTGGGAATTTCCTGTTGGTTGTGGTCAAAATACAGAAGTCTTTTAACCAAATGTTCCAAACGTTCCACTTGTTCGAGCAAACTCGCAATGGGGAGATTGTTAATCGCCTGTTTTTGTAGTTGGCGTTCTGTATATTGCAAGTTCAACCGCATACTGGCGAGGGGATTACGAACTTCATGGGCAACACCTGCTACCAGTTGCCCTAATGAAGCCAAATGCTCAACTCGCCGCAGCCGTTGTTCCAAATCTTGACGGCGAAACTGCATTGTGTTGATTGCACTTCCTAACAGTCCCATTTCAGCAGGTAAAGGTGGTATCTGTTCTGCCGGATTTGCCTCCATCGCCTTGAGACTCTGCTGTAGTTTCTGCACGCCCCACTGGAGTTGCATCGCAATGGCAAATGTCCATATACCCACAATTAAAATTCCCAACACTATCAACCCACTGAGAATTTTCTGCGGACTATCTTCTGTCCGTGGCATCCGTTTCATAGTCCACACCGATCCCCAAAGGGGTAAGGGATCTACTCGCAATATCAAAATATCCAACTTGGGACGCAGTACGAGTTCTTGGGGTAAACCCTGACTAGTTGCCCGTCGTGCCAATTGTAAAATTAAGTCCTGTTCTGTGGGGGGAATGTCTCTTTTTGGTATTGGCCCCCCATGAGTGGGAAAAGCGTATCCCAACAAGCGATCGCGCTGTAGCAGATAGAAGCCCCCTTCTACACGGGGAAAATTTCCTAAAGCGTCTGTTGATAAATCTTGTAACGACTGATTTAAAAGCTCGTCAGGGGTTTCTGTATGATTGGGGCGAGATTCCCAAAATAACTTGATTAGGCGGGTATTAGCACTCGCCAGTTCCTGCTGATTGCGGGAAACTACTGTCCCCTCCAAGCTTTCAAACAGTTGTATAACTAGCCATAGCGCTAATCCACTCAGACTCAGGAACAAAACTGTCAAAATTGTAAGTTGTTGCCGCAGAGTCCAGCGTCGCAGGGGCATAGATGAAAAACCTTTAGGGCAAAAAATATCAACAGTTCTTATATTCTGCGATTTGCTTTGACTTCACCTGTACCTTTGGCACGATTTTTGCACTTTGGAATTCTGAACTATTTGAACTTTGAGCAGCTATGAAAGACTCCCGCGATCGCATTACTTCCGAAACCGCTACAGAATTATTTACTTTAGCAGCACAAATCCAAGGGCAAAAATCCCATGACTACGCACCCTCAGAACTGGTTCAAGCTGCGATAGAGGCAGGTATTTCTCCAGACAATCTTCAGGAGGCATTACAACTTATGCGTATCCAACAGACTCAACATCAGACTCGCCACCGTAACCGACACTTAATCCTCAGCAGTGGAGTCGCCGGAATTGCGATCGCCTTAGCTGGTATTTGGACTTACTCTACCCTCAACCAGCAGTCAGCGGGACGGGTATTACCTGCGGCAATGGTTAATCCAGACAGTCGAGTTGATCTTGATGCACCCCCACCTGATGGCAACACTGCAATCTATACTGGGACAGTGCAACAATACTTACTCAATACTGAGGGCAGAATCGATGGCTTACTACTCAAAAATGGATTTCAGGTAAAGTTTCCACCTCATCTGAGCAACCAACTGACTAACTTGATTGCTCCAAATACTGAGGTTAGCATCACTGGTACGACTGGTACAGCCACTCGCTTCGGGCAGGAAATCCGGGCAATTCAGATTACCAATCAAAAAAATCAGCAGACAATTGTTGCCCAATCTCCTACCACACCTCCCCCGCCTCCAGCCGATTCTGCTAGCTACACCAGTTTTTCTACCGAGGGAACTACTCAGCATTGGTTAGTTGGGCATCGGGGAGAACTTAACGGCCTCATCCTCTCCTCTGGCGTAGAAGTTAAGTTTCCGCCCCATGTTGGCGAACAACTGGTTAGTCTGATTCAAGGAAATGATCAAGTTAAAGTTCAGGGTTTTGGTAGCCGTAACAGCTATGGACAAGTCATAGAAGCAACCCAATTAACTGTAAATGGACAGAATGTAGCGATCGCTCCACTACCGCCAAAAAAGCCTTAATGAAGTAGGTGGACAAAAATATTTACAGTTATTGCGATCGCGATTTTGAGTAGGCTTTACAACACTCAGTCCTGAGTGCCTCGGCAAGCGAGTAAGTAAAAAAACTACTCATCACTTATGTACTTGGTACAAGCCTCGCCCCTTTTGAGTGGTCTTTTAACTCAGCACTCAGCACTCTTCATAAGCGATCGTCACTTTCAGCAATAACCTGTACTAATTAGTACTTACTACAGCCGGAATTTATTGAAAATGTGATTTGAACCTTTTTTCAATTCATCCGGTCTAATAAATACAAGCAACGAAACGGATAGAGGAGAACGCCTCAGGTGTTAGTTGTACCAGCCAAGGTTTTAAAAGCAAATCAATTGATTGGTGAATCAGAAAGCGAATCTGACAGTTATCTAGTACAGCAGTGCTTGCATGGTGATACCCAAAGCTACGGTCAGCTTTACCGTCGCCATCAGCAAAGAGTGAGGTCAATCCTCTACAAACTCTGTACTCCTGCCAGCCTTGATGATGTGGTGCAGGAAGTTTTTCTGCAAGCCTGGAAAGGATTGCCCAAGTTTCGCCAAACAGCAAAATTTTCCACCTGGCTGTACCGAATCGCTTGGAATGTGGCTTGTGACCAACGACAGGCAGATGTTAAAAGGCGAACTCAATTACAGATTTTGAGTCAAAAAACTCCGACACAACAGGAAGCCCCAGAGCTAATGAATTTGCATTATCAAGACCTTGTGCAACGGGGACTAGCAAACCTAAGTTTTGACCATCGCACGATATTGGTTTTGCATGATTTGGAAGAAGTACCTCAAAAAGAGGTAGCACAAATCCTAGACATTCCTCTGGGAACAGTCAAGTCACGCCTATTCCATGCTCGTGCTGCTATGCGTCAATTTCTCGAAAACCAAGGAGTACAGTTATGACTCAACTCCCCAATGACAATCGCAACCTAATTAATTTTCTATCCCAACATTGTCCAGAAGTTCCACCAGCCTCACCTGATTTAGAACAACAAATTTTACAACAGGTGAAAACTTGGCCTCAGTCACCCGTACGCCACTATTCAAGACCAAGGTTAGTTCTACCTGCTCTCGCTGCTGGATTAGTCGCTGCGATAGTTGGCTACCGTGCCTTCATACCGGCTCAACCAAGTCCGGCAGAACTTGCTACATTGCAAAATTTTATTGAAAGCAATTGGCAAGGTACTGTCAGCAACGAACATCTGGAAAGTGATGTATGGCATCTTACAGACTTAGATACTGAATAGGAGATTTTTGATGTTAATTCGTCGTGTTTCCATTTTGGCGGTGATGATGATTGCCTTTGGTAGCACTATTGCTCTGGCCAAACCAACTTTCCTCTCGCGCCAAGTTATTGCCCAAACCGCCACAAGTGGATCTCCTGCAAATCGTGCTAAATCAGGGGGATGGCTCAAAGATTTGAATTTGACATCCCAGCAACTGCAACAAATTAAGGAAATTCGTCATCAATCCAAACAGCAGATAGCCCAAAAATCACAAGAGATACGTCAAGGGCAACAGGAATTACATGACCTAATCGCAGGGACAGCTACTAAAGAGCAAGTACGGGATAAATATAACCAAATCAAGCTCGTAAAGCAGCAACTTGCTGATACCCAGTTTGAAAATACCCTTGCTATTCGGGAAATCTTGAACCCAGAGCAACGGCAGAAATTTGCCGATCGCATGTATAAGAAATAATCCTTCAGCACAGCACAATTAACTCTATGCTTGTAAAGCCTAAATATTGGGTGTTGTTGCTATTGATCTTACTGGGAGGAATTGACCCCAGTAATGCAGCCTCCACCCCTGTTGACCCAAAAGTATTACATATTATTAATCGCCTCAGCTTTGGCCCTCGTCCGGGAGATGTGCAAAGAGTGGAATCTATGGGTGTAGAGAGATATATTCAGGAACAACTCTCACCCGAATCGATTCCTGAACCACAAAGTCTTACTAGCCAACTAAATCAGCTAAATACTCTCCACTTGAATCCGGTGGAACTTTCAGAACATGGGATAACTAATCTCCCAGGACAAAAACCCACCCAGTTAGAAAGAAAAGCTGCCAACCAGTGGGCTAAAGAGGTGCTAAATGAGGCAGTCCAGGCGCGATTATTAGAGGCAACTAACAGTAAGAGACAACTCCAGGAAGTGATGGTGGACTTTTGGTATAACCATTTTAATGTGGATGCTGCTAAAGGACGCGATCGCTTCTGGGTAGGAGCTTACGAACAACAGGCGATTCGACCTTATGTTTTGGGTCGCTTTCGCGATCTGTTAGGGGCAACAGCCCATCATCCAGCCATGCAGTATTATCTAGACAACTTCCAAAATCGGGCTGATAGCCGCCCTGATGCCCAAGGTAATATCCCCGGTTTAAATGAGAACTATGCCCGTGAACTGATGGAATTACACACTCTCGGCGTAGATGGAGGGTATACTCAGCAAGATGTAATTGCTCTGGCGCGGATTTTAAGTGGTTGGGGTTTCAGTCGTTCCGGTCAGCAGACAGATAATAATTTCGGATTTTACTTCAATCCCAAGCGTCATGATTTTAGCGACAAAGTTTTCTTGGGACACACAATTAAAAGCGGTGGTGAAGCCCAAGGCGAGGAAGCTTTGGATATTTTGGCTCGAAGTCCGGCGACTGCACGTCACATCAGCTATCAGATAGCTCAATATTTTGTCAGCGATGTTCCCCCAACTACTCTGGTAAACAATCTCACACATCGTTATCTTGCCACTGATGGCAATATTCGTGAGGTTCTCAACACCTTATTCCACAGCCGAGAATTCTGGGATGCCAAAAACTTCAATGCCAAGTTTAAAACACCTTATCAATATGCTATCTCTGCGGTGCGAGCTACAGGTGTGGAAGTAGAGAACACAAAACCAATCTCCAATCTGCTGCAACAGTTGGGAATGCCCCTATATGGTTGCCAAACTCCAGACGGTTACAAAAACACAGCAGATGTGTGGTTGAATCCTGATGCAATGAACCGCCGTCTGAGTTTTGCTTCAGCGATCGCTAATGGAAATTTAGCTTTATCAAGTATGCCCACAAATATGCAACAGTGGCAAACAATCGGCACTGAGCAAAAACCTTTACAAAAGTCTCCCAATATTCCTATAGATGCTTGGCAACTAAGTAATACATTGGGCAATTCTTTGTCCATGAAAACGCAAAAGGCGATCGCTTCTAGTGCCCCTCAAATTCATAGTGCTTTAATTTTGGGCAGTCCAGAATTTATGCATCGTTAGTTACATAATTGGGCATTGGGCATTGGGAATCAGCCTTAGCAGCCCCAAATAATTTGTGAATCTCTTTCATTGTGCCCTTCTCTGCAAGACGCGATGCGATCGCGGTTCGTTAAAAAAATAATTTTCACAACTCATAGTAATTTTAATTATGAAAAGACGTAACTTCCTAATCCAAGGTGGAATTTTTTCAGCTGCTGCAATCACAGCTGTAAGCAGCAATGCTTGGATAGCCAGATCCGCTACCCCAAATATTGACCAGAAGCGCTTAATTGTAATTTTCCTTCGGGGGGCAGTAGACGGTTTAAACGTCGTGGTTCCTTACTCAGAGACAGCTTACTATCAAGCCAGACCGCAAATTGCTATTCCCCAACCAGGCAAAGAAGGGGGAGTAATAGATTTAGATGGACGCTTTGGCTTGCATCCAGCCTTAGATTCTTTGATCCCCTTTTGGCAGCAGAACAGTTTGGCATTCGTTCATGCCTGTGGTTCTCCCGATCCAACTCGTTCTCACTTTGATGCTCAAGAATACATGGAAAGTGCTACCCCTGGTGACAAACATACTCAGGATGGTTGGATGAATCGTTTACTAGGGGTGATTTCTCAAAAAACACCTATTCAAGCAGTAAGTGTGGGAGAAACAACACCCTGGATTTTTTCTGGTCGGATGCCTGTAGCTAACATCGCATCAGGGAGAAATGCTAACAGACCTCTGCCAATAGATCGTCCTCAATTAGCAGCAGCATTTGACCAACTTTATGGCGGTAATGATGCCTTAAGTCAGACCTATCAGCAAGGACGAATGGCACGTCAGGCCATCATGAATGACCTAGATAGTGAAATGAAAATGGCGAATAATGGTGCGCCTTCACCTGATAGCTTCGCTAGCGATGCCCAACGATTGGCACAACTAATGCTCAAAGACCCCAGAATTGAGTTAGGGTTTATGGCTTTAGGAGGTTGGGATACCCATGTTAATCAAGGTGGCACTCAAGGACAGTTAGCTAGGAATCTCAAAAAATTAGGTTCAGGTTTGACCAGTTTGGTTGGAGGCTTAGGGAGCGTTTACCAGAATACGACAATTGTGGTGATGTCTGAGTTTGGTCGTACAGTCAAGCAAAATGATAACGGTGGTACTGACCACGGTCACGGGAATGTTATGTGGGTTTTGGGTGGTAATATTCGCGGTGGTAAAGTTTATGGTGAATGGCCTGGTCTATCTACAGCCCAACTTTACCAAGGTAGAGACTTGGCTATTACTACTGATTTTCGGGATGTTATCTCTGCTGTGTTGTCAAATCATCTGCATCTCAATGAAGCAAAATTGAATCATGTGTTGCCAAGTTACACCTCTACTCAGAAAATAGCATTAATTAAGTAGGTCGAGATAATTATCTGAGAGGATGTTTTAAAAGTCCTCTGGTAGGTAGCAAAAAGTTTTAGATCCCCCTAAATCCACGCCACGTGCTTCAAGTTGGGGAACCCGCCCAACGCAGTGGCTCCCCTTAAAAAGGGGGACTTTGATTCTTCCCCCTTTTTAAGGCTACGGTGTACACACAAGTCTTTGAGAGTGGTCTCATAGGCTTTTGATCCCCCCAACCCCCCGATAAATTGGGGGGCAAAAGTCTCTTAAAGTCCCCCAATTTATCGGGGATTTAGGGGGATCTCCAACGATTTTGGGTTTCTACAGAGATGTGTGTACACCGTAGCCTTTTTAAGGGGGGTTAGGGGGATCTAAAAGTACCTAAAATTACAGCCAACCACTTTTAAAACATCCTCTGAAAAGTATATATTCTTTTGACATAGAAATGACACAATTATGACATATAAAAAAATGTCCAATCAACTATAGTTTTAAGCATTCTCCATAGTTTCTGTCTAGTAACTTTGCTGCTGACAAATCTAATGATTCTTAACCAAGGATTAACCAAATGAATGCCATTACATAATTTTTTAGTAATAAAATATCTCAAAGTAGTTGATAACTATACAAGTAAATCAAAAATCAATGTGAGGTGACAGTGAAAGTTTTTAACTTCTATAAGATTAGCTTGGCTTCAGTATTGTTGGCTACACCTTTATGTGTTTTCTCTATGAAAATACTTGCACAAACTCCAACTCCTCAAAAGCCAGGAGTTATTATTAATAGCGGTTCTACAAATGCTTGCGGGTTTAAAATTCGCGTATTTCCATCAGGAAAGGCAACTTACACTGTTTGCAATAGGAAAGGTGCAGGTGAAATTAAAGTGAACACAGCTACTACATTTTTCCAGGATATTTCAGCAGCTAAACCACTGTCAGGTTTACCATCTACTTCATGTGTTAAATCTGTTTCATTCGGTACATCAACTCAAATCAAGTATCAAGGACAAAAATCTCCAGATATTAGCTGTCCAAGTAATGATTCTAGAGTCACAAATCTGTATAATGATGCCAAAACTATTCAACAGCAATTAAACTTTTCAACTTCCAAAAATTAATAGTCAATTCGCATAGGCTAGTATAAATTAGACTTTTGGGCGTTGCTGAATCGAGGTATAAACTTGAATGTAGGGACGTAAAATTTTCCGTCTCTACAAGGATTTTTCACCGCAATGCACAATCGTTTTCATGCCGCAATCAGCAACGCCGGACTTTTGCCTAGTTGTGTAACTTTTCAAATAGCCATGCTACAGCACCATCAACATCATTAACCTGCTCCCCTGGTGGTATAGCTGGACGATTTACCATCACAACTTTTATGCCTAATTCTCGCGCTGCAATAATCTTGGGCTTTGTTGCATTGCCACCACTATTTTTACTCACTATGGTATCAATTTTGTGATGAATCAGGATTTGCCTTTCATTATTGAGGGTAAAGGGCCCGCGATCGCACAATATTTTTCCTGCTGGTACCAAAGCATCATCAGTAGGAGAGTCAATCATCCGCATTAAAAACCAAATTTCCTCTAGGTGAGCAAAGGCGGCGAGTTCTTGCCTACCAACGGTCAAAAATACTCGCTGTGCCTGGTTGTGCAGAGATGCGGCGGCGGCGGCAACACTGTCAACTTCAATCCAGCGATCGCCATTTCCTTTTTCCCAAGGTGGGCGGATTAACATCAGACGGGGTACTCCAACCTCGGTTGCAGCATCTGCCGCATTGAAGGAAATCTGACTAGCAAAAGGATGGGTTGCATCAATTAATAAGTCAATTTGCTTTACTCGCAAATAACTAGCCAATCCAGCTACACCACCGAAGCCTCCAACCCGGAAATCGCCTAACGGAACTGATGGTTGACGGGTGCGACCAGCTAGAGATGTGATTGCTTCTAACCCTTGAATAGTGACCACTCTGGCAGCTAGTTCTGCGGCATCTCCCGTCCCACCCAGAATCAAAAGGCGCATCACTGAGATAGAGATAAAGGTGGAATCTTTGCCAAAATGCCCTTTTTCAAGGCTTCTGGGCGCTCTGACCAAGGCAATAAACCATCTGCTTTAGCATAGTATTGACTAGCACACTCTAATACCGCAGATGCACTACCATCAACGGCTAAATCACCAAATAAATATGTTAATTTGCCTTTGGCGGCAAAAGCAACTACACAGGAACGATTACAAGCACTCATGCATTCAACTTCTTGAATTGGGAATTCATTTCGTAAGTCCCAATCTTGTGCCAACTGCTGAAGTTGTTGCAGAAGTTTTTGACCACCACTTTCACCTAAACGTTTTCCCTCTTGCCAAACGCTAGCACAAGTTTTGCAAACAAATAAAGTGTGGTCAGCAACATCCAAGGGATTTGTTGTAGAAATATTGACAGTAGTCGTCATCTGTACCTTGTAGATATGGGGAACTGGTCACTCTCTACTTTAACGAATAGACATCTGGTGAAATTAAATATGCCTTATCCACAACCCTTGTAGAGACGTAGCAGTGCTACGTCTCTACATTCTTTTTCGGAGATGTCCAATAGATATGGATGGTGGCGTTGCCAAAAATTCAAAATCTCTTCGCCAACCTGTTGAGGATAGAAGTAGTGAAAAAAATGATAACCTTGTGGGCATTCCCAGAGTTTATCTTCTGGCTTTAACCAATTCAGCCAGTCATGTAATGCAGGTGAGTTGACGACCGGATCGCTCTTGCTACCACATACCATCATTGGCATAGAAACTCCACCCTTGGGTAAATAAACCAACTTAAACAAAGAGTGTGACGATGGAGATTGTTCTAAATCTTTATCTAAGGCAGCTACTAACTTTTTAGTGGTATGAGGTGGTTGATTTCCAAATAGACTACGAACGCTGCTTCCTAAAACTAGCTCACGGCTGATGCTAAAAAGTTGTCGCTGAAAGTAATAGTGAGCGTGCCAATTGTTTGCAGGTTGAGCAGCTACAGCCAACAGGGTGAGCGATCGCACTTTTTGAGGAAATCGCCGAGCAAAGCTTAAGGCGATCGCACCACCCATCCCATGTCCCGCCAAATGCATGGGGCGATCGTACAATTCTAAAAAATCATCCAGCAATTCGATAGCCTGATCTATGGAACTAGCTTCATCTTTGGTTTGCTGGTATTCCCACTGGGCGACGTTTATATATCCAGATATGTAATCAAGTAATGGTTTATCAAAACGTTGTAAAGCAGGACTGGCACTTAACCACACAACATCAAAGGAATCAGACATAAATAACCCATAACTTCTAAATTATCAATTTCAACTAAGTGCGTATGCAAAAATATTTATGTCATTGCGAGGAGAATGAAATGTAGCGAACGCGAACAGCGTCTCCAAGAGTTGCAATCCCAAGACCTTGCGTTCGCGAAGCGTGTCCGAAGGACTTATGCTTCATTCCGCTTTGCTCCATTCGCAATGACAAATGTATATAGCGTTTCCTAATCACATGAGGTACATCATAGTCCCCTCATCGCTTGCGGGGAGGGGGTTGGGGGTGGGGTTCTTGTACCTCACTCGACTGAGAACCGCTATATTTAATTTTGCATTCCTACTTAAAAGGGCGGCTAGAAACTGCGTCTACACAGGTTAAAAATCTTGCTTTTCTCTTAGCCCGTTACTCAGGACTCCTGAATACTGAGCTTTGTTTGTGTAGACGCAAATTCTATTCGCAAAGGCTTTCTACAAACCAAATTCTGTCTTCAACTGAGCAACCCAAGTTTTAATTCGCTCGTCTGTGAGATCGGATTGACTACCTTGATCGAGTGCCAATCCGACAAACTTGCCATTTTTCAAAGCTCTAGAATTTTCAAAGTCATACCCTTCGGTTGACCAGTAGCCAACAGTTTTACCACCGCGCTGAGAAATTTTTTCTTCCAGAATTCCTATTGCATCCTGAAAGTTCTCGGCATAGCCATATTGGTCTCCATCACCAAAATAGGCAACCAACTTACCACTAAAATCTATTTCATCCAAATCGGGAAAAAAGCTTTCCCAATCGCTCTGAAGTTGACCAATATCCCAAGTTGGAGAGCCAATAATCAGCAATTTATACTCGTCAAAAGTGCTAGTATCCGCCTCATAAATGGGATGTAATGTTACAACATCACCACCAAACTCATCCCGAATTTTTTCAGCATCAGATTCAGTGTTGCCAGTTTGAGTCCCGTAGAACAGACCGATTTTTTTCGACATATTTTCTTTTCACTTGATATATGTTGATTTGCAATTCTTCTTCAAAGACGCGGTGTGATGGTGCAAAGCACCCGCCAGAGGCGATCGCAAGAATTAACGCAAGGCTACTTATTAGCCTTGTATCTACAAAATAAGCAGCAATCAAACCCATTAGAGCTAAAGCACCAAGCTGTAATAACCGTTGACTTAATGAATAATAATCTCAATAAGTCTAGAAATATAATATCAGACTAACGAAAATCTTTTTCATTTAGTAAAAGTAAACTTTTCTAAAGTATTTAAGGAAACAAGTCGAAAACTAAATAAGGCGGTAAAAAACCTTGTAACTTACTCGGCTATAAGCCTCACCCTTACTGGTACCCGAACAAGAAAGATTTCTAACTTACCGGAGTTTGATTTTGGATCGATCTCCTTCTTGTAAACTACGGTAAATCGATAAACTTATTGTACTTTAATTTTAAGCTTATCCAGCATACTTTGCAAGAGTCTATTAAAGATAATATAAATTTTTAATAAAGTCTGAATAAAGTTACTATTAATATTCTTGGTATTCACTTATACATTATTTTTGCAATGAAGATAAGTGAAAGACAATACTAACGATAATCTTTTCTATTAATTTTTTGCAAGTTCAGCGATCGCTCATTCGAGATCGCAGTAACATAAGTAGAGGTTGTGGGAATGTCAATCTTATTTCCTCCAAATGGTCTTGAAGTGAACCAAGGCTTATGTAAAACTTGAGATCCTTCGCTTCCAGCCGACTTTTTAAGGAATTGACCAATGGCGCGTCTAGCCCTGCTGAGTGTATCTAACAAAACCGGTTTAATTGACCTAGCCCGTAGCTTGGTTGAAGAATTTGACTTTGATTTAATCAGCAGTGGGGGAACAGCCCAAGCCCTCAAAGAGGCGGGACTCCCAGTTACCAAAGTTGCTGATTACACAGGTTCTCCAGAAATTTTAGGTGGTCGAGTCAAAACGCTGCATCCCCGAATTCATGGCGGAATTTTGGCCCGGCGAGATGTTCCCCAAGATATTACAGATTTAGAAAATAACCAAATTCGCCCGATTGATTTAGTAGTGGTGAATCTTTATCCTTTTGAAGAAACTATTGCTAAACCAGGGGTGACATTATCCCAAGCTGTTGAACAGATTGATATTGGTGGGCCAGCAATGCTGCGGGCATCATCGAAAAACTTCGCCCATCTCGCTGTATTATGCGATCCAGCCCAATATGACGAGTATTTGCAGGAATTGCGGCAAAATAACGGCAAAGCATCCCTAGAGTTTCGACAAAAGGCGGCATTAAAAGGATTTTCGCACACAGCTAGCTATGACCAAGCGATCGCCTCTTATCTCGCAGGAACACAAAACCACACCCTTAGCGGTACACAATTGCAATCTCTACGTTACGGCGAAAATCCCCATCAACCCGCCGCCTGGTATGAAATTGGTACTACGCCAACGGGATGGACAGCCGCAACAAAACTCCAAGGTAAAGAACTTAGTTACAATAACTTAGTTGATTTAGAGGCCGCCCGCCGGATTATTGCCGAATTCACTGATACCCCAGCAGCCACAATTATCAAACATACAAATCCCTGCGGTACGGCATTGGGAAGCACTATTTCTGAAGCCTATCAAAAAGCTTTCAACGCTGATTCTACTTCCGCCTTTGGTGGAATTGTCGCCCTCAACCGTCCCATTGATGCGGCTACAGCCAAGGAGTTAACCAAAACATTTTTAGAATGTGTGGTTGCACCAAGTTGTGAAGCGGACGCTCAAGAAATCTTGGGTAAAAAATCTAACGTGCGAATCTTAATTTTACCAGATATGAGCAGTGGAGCTAAGGAAACGGTAAAAGCGATCGCCGGTGGTTTCCTTGTCCAAGCTAGCGATGATGTGATTGCTGATACCAGTCAATGGCAAGTAGTCACCGAACGTCAACCTACCGCCAGCGAATTAGCCGAATTGCTATTTGCTTGGAAAGTTTGCAGACACGTTAAATCTAATGCCATCGTGATTACGAGCGATCGCACTACACTAGGGGTAGGTGCTGGTCAAATGAACCGCGTCGGCTCAGTTAAAATAGCCCTAGAACAAGCTGGAGAAAAAGCCAAGGGTGCAATTCTCGCCAGCGATGGATTCTTTCCCTTCGATGATTCAGTCAGAACAGCCGCAGCCGCAGGAATTACAGCCATTGTCCAACCAGGGGGAAGTTTGCACGATAAAGATTCTATCGTTGCTGCTAACGAACTGGGTTTGGTAATGGTCTTAACTGGTGTACGTCACTTTTTACACTAAGATTATTGATTGCACGGTGTACAGTTGGTAAAGTGTCACACAATATACTTTCTTTATGATTGGATTGGTGATATCTTATATTTGTGTGTGAGGAGCAAGTTAAAGAATAAAAAGCGCCTGGGGTGGAAACACGGCAACACTCCCAAGCGCTTTTTAATTTGTCAGAAATTTAGACTGCTTGTGCAGTTTTGGAAATGTCACTCAATATACTTGCCATTAGATAGATGTAGTGATATCTTATATTTGTGTGTGAGGAGCAAGTTGAGAATAAAAAATGCCTGGGGTGGAAACACGGCAACACTCCCAGGCATTTTTTAATTTGGATGTTTAAGAAGAATCCAGAGTAATAAATTCTGTTTGATAAAAATTTAGGTTGATTGGTACAGTTTTGAAAGTGTCACTCACTATAATCGTCTCTTAATTAAAGCAGTGATATTATTTAGGCGTGTGAGGAGCAAGTTAAAAATAAAGAGCGTCTGGGGTGGAAACACGGCAACACTCCCGGACGCTTTTTAATTAAAATACAGAAACAAGTCCTTGTACGTGCGCTGGAGTTCAGAATCGAAAATCCAGTAAACACTTATACACAATCAGAAATTCGGGTGCAAATCAATCGGCTGACTCAACAAATTCAATTCATTATCGAAATCGATCGATTGAAACAGGTGATACGCCAAACCTCGCTCATGGATGGATCGCGCCGAGAAAATAGTGCCGAACATTCTTGGCATTTAGCTTTAATGGCGATCGCATTAGCGGAATATGCCCCAGAGGGTGTTGATATATTCCACGCCATTAAAATGCTGCTAATTCACGATTTGGTAGAAATTGATGCAGGTGACACCTTCTGTTACGATGTGCAGGGTAATCACAACAAGGCAGAACGAGAAGTACAAGCAGCATTACGTCTATTTGGGCTTTTACCAGCAAATCAAGGTAGCGAGTTGCGTTTACTCTGGGATGAGTTTGAAGCAGGGGAAACCCCTACTGCTAAGTTTTCCGCATCCTTGGATAGGATACAGCCTTTGCTGCACAATCAGCAAACCCAGGGTGGGACTTGGCGCATTCATGGCATTAGCCGCGATCAGGTGATGAAACGCGTAGCGCCAGTAGAAACAGGTGCGCCGGAACTGTGGCCCTTTGTTCTGCAATTGATTGATGATTGTGTTCAGCAGGGGTATCTAAATGAGACTTCTACCCTCAAGATTCATGGCTGATGTGCCAAAATTTCCTTCCACTCAGATTGTGAGAGGGGTTTCACCTGTATCTGCATATCAAAACAATCACTAGCTGCGGTAACTAAAGCTGCAATAATATTTTCCGCACTTAGACTTTGAGGTATTTGTACAGTTGTAAAAGATTCTGCACCAAACACTTCAGCAAACAGTTCCGCATCGGGTTGCAAACGGATGGAACCATGTTGCAAAACTACCCTACCACGTCGCAGTTGAGCGCTACCAATAATTTTAGTACCATCCGGCAAAACTAAATCTGCACTGGTTGCTGTACCAAAACAGTTAGGGTTGTGGATGTAACCTCGTCCTTCTGTACCGTAATGTAATTCTCCACCAAGCGATCGCCATCCTTGAATCAAAAACTCACAAATTTTTTCGTACATCTGGAGACGACTACCCACCAGTCCAGATGTTATTACAGCATAAGTTAAATCACCTTGGTGTAGCACCGCCCGTCCACCGGTAGGACGGCGCACTAAATCTATTTTTTGCCCTTTCCAATTCAAATCTTGCCAATATTCAGGGTATTGGCGTTGATGATAGCCGAGAGAAATCGCAGGTGGCGACCAAGTATAAAAGCGTAGAGTTGGCGGATGCTTTCCAGACTGGTGCTGTTCTAGTAACCAGAGGTCAATAGCCATCTGCACATTACCACGCGCCTCTAGCAAAGGAATTAGTCGCCAAATCTGCTTGCTATGCATCCGATATAACAGAAGCCCAATGTAAAATCCAAAATCTCAAATTCTTTAACTTGCACCAAATTCAGATTGCAAAGCTTCATCGTTATTATCAGCGATCGTTGCCACAATAGTAATGAGCCGAGACACTTCGCCCGGAGATAACTCCGCTAAGGTGCGGGTTGAGATCACAACTACCCGGTTTTCAATGATCCCAAAACGCGCTTCAAACGTGCTAGAGCAATTCAACTCCAGCAGATAACGCATCAACTTAGGTTCATCTTTAGCAGGTAAGTTTAGCACTGTAGACCAAACCGTTATGGTGTCTTCATCGGTTTTCCCGTTGAGTTGGACAAATACTTCCACACTTCCATACTTAAACTTCCAGAGATAGCCACCTTCTGGAGTGCGGCTAATCATTGCACTATCATCTTGTTCCAAAGAGTCGATAACATTTTCAATTACCTCCACATGGTTAATACCTGTTGTCTCGGCAATAATCTCATTAATGGATTCGTCAGTAGTTAGGGTTTCTTGGTAGCTTGTCATACAGATTTTTTCTCAACACACTTGCTGTTTTCTCTACACATACTTTATAACTTGTAGACGCAGTTAGCTTAAGCTTCCTTTTGCGTCTACTTTTCAAATGCCCAAGATGTGGGGCTGCGATCGCGCTAAAGTAGAAGAGGAATTTGCTAAAGTTTTTCGCGAGTAACTCATCCAGCATTGGGCATGAGTCGTAAGAAATGTTTGAGTAGTTAGATAGTGAACCGAAGTTAGCTGTTTTTTGTGCCCGTATGCCATCATCCTAATTAATTATGGATATAAGATTATCAAAATAACCTCTGAGAAACTTCCAGAGAATAAAATATATAAGCAGTAAAAATAATAATCATTATGAGGGAGAAGAATGAATCAATGATGTATCCATTTGCTGGATCTGATTGGCTAGGTTCTTCAATTCGGTCTCTCTAGACAACATGATTTCACTAGGTTGAACATCTACTGCCTCAAAAATTGTCTGCAAGCGATATACCCAATCATGTCGCAGTAGTGAGTTGACAACATTATCTTTCCTAATTCTTGCCAAGCGTTCGGGCTGGGCATCCAAATCTGTGATAATCTTGCCGATTTCAGGAGCATCAAAGGGCATCTTGATAATAGCATCAGGCCAATCAAAATATTTGTCGAATTCTTCTGAAATGGGAGGATCGCCAATCATGACTGCTCCAGCAGCAGCACCCTCAAAGAAGCGAGAACCAAACTCTTGGTTAGTTCTTGTTACTTCCGGTTCGTTAGCTCGGGCGCGATTGGCAAAGAAATAACGGCTTCTCTTAATTAAATTAGCTAATAAACTCCGGTGTTCTTGAGCATTTTTCACCGCAAAGGTTTGTTGTTTAGCAGCGTTTTTACTTCCATAAGATTTGATGGTATCGTAGTAATAAAACATTTGTTGCTGTCGTGCAAACTCTAATAGGGCTTGATGGGTTACTGATGAACAACGACCCAGGTTGCAAACATCAATACTGCGTGCGGGCAATAGAGGATAGGGACTAAATTTTAATGTATCTATCCCAGGTGGTAGATAAGTACAAGGACGACCAGTGATTTTAGCGATCGCCTCGGTGGAATTTTTTGTACCGATAAAAATATGATCAAAATCCTTTAAAAACTCCAAAAAATAGAGATTAGAAGGCTGAAGGTATGATTCCCAAAATTCGACTATATAACAAACTGCCTTACTGCATTTTTGCCGCCAATTTTTGAATGAATGTAGGGTGAATAGTTCAAAGGGAGAATTAAATATGGGAAAGAACAATTCATACTCTTGGTTAAGAAAGTATGGATTAATCCCTGGTACAAGGAATTCAGCCAATGGTTTGGAATTAGTCAAATACTTAGCAAGCTTGTAGATTTTTCGCCCGACACCATCGTTAGCAATCAATGGTTTGACCATATCAACAGCATCGATATCGGAGAGTACATCTTCAAATTCATATAAGTTACACAAAGCCACTAAATTAGAAATTTCCCGCATTGATACTATGAAAATGCGTGATTTTTCATCGGGAAATAAATTTAATTTCTCTGCGAATAAATATTTATCTTTTTTCATTTTAGCCCCCTATTTTAATAATTTGTCATTGCGTAGGCGGAGCCTTACCGTAGTGTACAGAAAGCAGTGAAGCAAAGCAATCGCAAAGTACAGATGTTGCGATCGCTTCATTCGCAATTGCCTTGTTTTCACCTTGGAACTGGTACTTGATTAATTACCGACGCAATTACCGCATCCATTTGTAAACCATCTAGCATTGCTTCTGGTTTCAAAATGAGACGATGACGTAGCAATGGTGATGCAACTGCTTTAACATCATCTGGCGTTACAAAATCCCTTCCAGTTAACCACGCTAAGGCTTGAGATGTCTGCAACCAAGCACCAGCCGCGCGAGGCGATGCACCCAAAGTTAAATCGGGATATTGACGCGATATTCTCACCAACGCCAACAAATAATCAACGATCGCTTCTGACACTTTAACTTCTTTGACTGCTTGGCGTGCTTGTAAAATGTCGGCTACTGTCGCTATTGGTTTCAAACGGCTAATATCCAAGCGCCGTGCTGTAAACCCAGCCTGACGATTGAGTAACATTTGTTTTTCGGCAGCTTGATCTGGATAATCTACTACCAGCTTAAATAAAAACCTGTCTAACTGCGCCTCTGGTAAAGGATAAGTCCCTTCAAATTCCAAGGGATTTTGGGTTGCAATCACCCAAAATAAATCGGGTAAGGGCAAACTTTCACCATCCAGTGTTACCTGCACCTCTTCCATCGCTTCTAGCAGCGCCGCTTGTGTCTTGGGAGGAGTCCGGTTGATTTCGTCTGCTAGCAACACTTCGGTAAATATTGGCCCTTTTTTCAAAGTGAAATTGCGGCTATTCAAGTCAAAAATATTTGTCCCAGTAATATCTGAAGGTAAGACATCTGGTGTTAGTTGAATCCGGCGAAAGTCACCTTGGATTAACTGCGCTAAAACTTTTACTAAGAGAGTTTTACCAGTTCCCGGTACGCCTTCTAAAATTACGTGTCCACCCGCTAGCAGCGCTACTAAAAGTTGTTGGATTAGACTAGATTGTCCGACAACTACTTGATTAAGACCTTGACCAAGACGAATTAAGATAGGATGAGTTTCGCTCATATTTTTTATTGATAAATAACTAACGCTGAAATACTATATCTAATTCCAAAAATTAATTTTTAATTTTTAATTCCCTTAATGGTTCGCCATTTCCCCAACCAGTTTAACAGGTCGCGTTCACTGAGGGGTTGTTTGCGAGATTGTAGCTTTAAAACTGCATCCAGTTCTGCTGCACTTGCGCCTGTTTTTTGTACCCAGAAATCCAGCAAGGCTTGGCGTTCTAAAAGTATTTGCCCTAATCCCAAGGCTTTTTGGAGTTGTAGTTGTTCTTGTTTACCCACCATCTCTACAACAAAGTCGGTGGTATCAGCTTTCTGCAAGACTCCCGCTAAAGCTTGGATATATGCCTCGCTGTTATCTATGACTGGTGTCTCTAAAGCTACTGGCTTACCAAAGCGGCGATTCTGCGCCCAAATTAGCAGCAATAACAAGATACCTACCTGCACCAATATTGGAAATAAAGGAGTTTTCTGAAAAAAGCTAGATAAATCTGCTTCGCTTTCTTTTTTCCTGACATCGGCATCTTTATAGCCGTGGATGTATTCATCGACAAATACTGTGTGATTTTTTTCAGCTACTAAACTAGCTAGATACTTGAAATTACTTAAATAATCTTGGTAGGCGTTGGCAGCTAAATAAGGAGTGGTAGAAAAAATTACTTTCCCTTTTTGATAATTCCTTTCCCAGACAACAGCCCCAAAGCGATCGCCTAAATTAACTTGTTTGGAGTCAGCTTTCTGATATCGTCTACGGGTATCAATTTTGATATTACCTTGGGGAGATTTCTGCATGGTGCTAAACTCAGCTTCTGTAACCCTCGCCCCTGCACCCAAAATTACCAAGGTATTCCCTTTTTCTATCCATTCATGCTCTTGACTACTGAGTATCGCCTCTCTGGGATGGCTGCTGATCTGTAAAAAAGTAACTGGGCTATTCTGCGGCTGGATATCACTAAAAGGCTTTTGCCAGCGCTTGATAGAAACTCCTTGCTGTTGCATAAAAGCATACCAAGCACCATAGCCATCGGCGGCACGGTTATAAGTAGAGCCAGTGTTAATTTTACTATTATTGGGAGCCGCGAACAAACTCAGTAAAACGATCGCTATGATTGCGATTGCTCCCAACCAAGCAGGGCGATTTGAACGTTTCATCTTCGACTTTCTCGATGAGCATTGATATTAACGATGACAAGTGCTAATACTTACTCATTTTTTAGATAAAGTCAAAAATATAATTAACTTTAGTTAAGTAAATCTCCATTAGGGTGTGTTATGGCTTTAGCCCAACACACCCCTATATTAAGTAGTAATGCAAAATTAAATATACATTTGTCATTGCGAATGGAGCATAAGTCCTTCGGACACGCTTCGCGAACACAAGGTCTTGGGATTGCAACTCTTAGAGACGCTGTTCGCGAACGCTACATTTCATTCCGTACCCTACGGGAAGGCTCCGCCTACGCAATGACATAAATATTTTTGCATACGCACTTAACATGGTCTATTAAGCACTCATGCCATATTTTCCGATGTTGTCAAATGTTCCAGTAATTCGCGCCTTCAGGTAGGGTGAGAATTTCAACGCCATCTTCAGTTACAGCTAAGGTATGCTCGCATTGAGCAGAAAGCTTGCGATCGCGCGTTACAGCAGTCCATTTATCACTGAGAACTTCGACTTCGTAAGTACCTTCATTAATCATTGGCTCAATGGTAAAAACCATCCCTGGTCTGAGGCGCTTACCCTTACCGCGTGTGCCATAGTGGGGAACATCCGGGGCAGTGTGGAAAATGTTACTGATGCCGTGGCCAACAAAATCTCGCACTACAGAAAAGCCTTGTCCTTCAGCATACTCTTGAATGGCTGCACCAATGTCGCCAATGCGTCCCCCAGGTTTAACTTCAGCAATACCCAGGCGCAAACACTCTTCTGTCACCTCTACCAGCTTTCTGGTTTTTGCCGAAGGTGTACCGACAAAGAATGTCTTGGATGTATCACCGTGATAACCTTCAACAATCGGCGTTACATCAATATTAATAATGTCACCTTCTTTGAGAATTTGCTTGGCATTGGGAATGCCATGACAAATTACCTCGTTGACACTGGTACAAATCGATTTCGGAAAACCTTTGTAGCCAAGGGGTGCGCTTTTTGCTCCATGCGCTTGCGTCCAACGTTCGGCTTCATCATTTAGTTCCAGAGTGCTAACCCCTGGCTTCACGAACGGTTCGAGATGCTGGAGAAGTTTAGCTGCTAAACGCCCAGCTTGCCGCATTTTGTCTAATTCTCGTTGGGATAGAATAACAATTAGTTCAGTTTTCATCAAATTTTATCTAAAGTATCTTTCATAAACATAGTTAAGCCTGTCTGTGCTGCTCTTTGGGCAGCATCAGCAACCTTTAGAGTGTATAAGCTCTCTTCTGGGGTAACGTACAAAGGAGTACCATCAAAAAGACGATCTAAGACCATAGTCGTATCTTTGGCAAACAAACCCCGACGAGGAGCAACCTCTATAGGTGTTGTTTCCCCTGGTTGGATAAAAAGTCCTGCGTCGCCATCAAAAATTAAACCACCTTTTTCCCCATGAACTTCAAACTTGCGTTCTGATTGCCAAAGACTTTCACCTTTGCCGTACACTACTTGGGCTAAAAGTCCACTGTGAAAGCAGATTTGACTGGTGCAAAAACAGCTTTGGTAATATTCCGCTTCTATTTCCCAATATCGCTGATGACAGTTAACAGTAAATACTTTACCAAATAAATCGGTGAGACGATGGAGGCGTGACAGTGCCCCAATTAAGGGAAAGCCGAACAACTCGTGATTATAAGTCCATTTGCGGGGTGCAGGATTTTGGGGATTGATGGTGCTGTAACGAACATAAAACACTTCGCCAATTTTGGCTAAGTTTTGCTTCAAGGCTTGATGCAAGCCACCCAAAAGTTCGAGATGTTCAACGTGCAGAAGTTTTTGTTGGGCTTTGGCTAAGGCAATTAGTTCTTCAGCTTCAACTACATCCAACGAAAGGGGATATTCGATAACTACGTGTTTGTCGTTGGTAAGTGCTGCACGGGCGATCGCACCATGATCTCGATTAATAGTCGAAACCACCACCAAGTCTATATCTTCGCGTTCTACTAACTCTTGCCAAGAACTCAACGCTTCAATCTGATATTCTCTGGCAAAGGCTTCTGTTTTTTCTGCGGTATGACCAACAACTGCGATTAACTGCGATCGCTCATCATAAAGCAATGCCTCAGCCCGAAACTTTGCCGCATACCCAGTACCTACCAAACCTACACGCACTGTTGCTTTTTCCAAAGCTGCTCCTAAATTATACATTATCCTGCTATCTAAACTTTCGACATTTTCGACGTTTCATTGAGTGGAGTCGGCTCCAGAACCGTTAAATAAAACTTATCCCAGGTTGTTCTAACTACATATTTCTCTAGGTAGATAGCTTCCACTATCACAGACTTTAGTGTTGATTAGCTTATTCTTCACCACTATGATAAATAATAGGTTTTGGCAGTTAAAAAAAGCCCTTTGGGATGTTTTATTCCCTAAAAGTACTGATTTGGAAGCATCTAATCCCAAAAATCAGGTGATGAAAAATCTGATGAGATAATTATCAAGGCGATCGCATAATAAGTAGTAATGCAAAATTAAATATACATTTGTCATTGCGAATGGAGCAAAGCGGAATGAAGCATAAGTCCTTCGGACACGCTTCGCGAACGCAAGGTCTTGGGATTGCTTCTCTACATTTCATTCCGCTCGCAATGACATAAATATTTTTGCATACGCATAGTATGTGCCAAAGAAGCGCAGAACACCTTAAATTTTTGGAGTTGTTATCGGAATTTTTTGATTACAAACTTTCTCAATTTTCTTCATTATCTTGACAAAATACTTATATCCTGAATCAAATTGCCCTATTGCGAATCTAAATAACATCAATTTTAATCATGTTTTCTTCCCCAGAAGATAGTTTTTTATTATCACGGCTTCTCTAGGACAGGAAATACATAAATAAAACTTATCAGGATTAAGCAACTAAATTTCATTACTAATCGCGTTCAATTTCCAGTTACATCGTTTAATTTTTCTCGTAGTATCAGAATTGAAGCAAATTTAAACTAGCGACTAATCCCAAAGAGTAGCCGCGACCTTTGCCTTAAGATAACTTATTACTGCCGTCTTCAAAAGAGAGGATTACTCAATGCCAACTTATAAAGTGACATTAGTCAACGAAGCCGAAGGACTGAACCAAACACTTGATGTTGATGACGATACCTATATTTTAGACGCTGCTGAAGAAGCTGGTCTTGACCTGCCCTACTCTTGCCGCGCTGGTGCTTGCTCGACCTGTGCAGGTAAACTGGTATCCGGTACAGTTGATCAGGGCGATCAGTCATTCTTGGATGACGATCAAATAGAAGCTGGATATGTACTGACTTGTGTTGCTTACCCAACCTCAAATGTAACAATTGAAACTCATAAAGAAGAAGAACTCTATTAAGAGTTAGAAATCTCAGCAATAAACTTCTTGCAAGAGTGAGTTCTTAGTTGATAGAAGAGAAGCAGCCCATCTAGAGTGAATACTCTCACAATGCTGTGTGCTTCTAAAAACTACTTTGACGAAAAGCTTCATTTCATGCAAAGCAGGAACACAGTAAAATTTGTGTTCCTGCTTGATTTTTTCAGTCCGAGGTTTGCCCTCTACGACTGTTAAAGCTGGCGTTGCTGAATCGAGGTGACTCGAAAAATTTCTTTTTTCTCTCCGTGTTCTCTGCGCCTCTGCGGTTCAAAAGTAATTTATTTAACCGCA
This sequence comes from Nostoc sp. KVJ3, assembly GCF_026127265.1. Taxonomy (GTDB): domain Bacteria; phylum Cyanobacteriota; class Cyanobacteriia; order Cyanobacteriales; family Nostocaceae; genus Nostoc. The sequence continues at coordinate 3,805,522 of NZ_WWFG01000001.1, read as the reverse complement.
AAGGCAATAGAGTTGCCAGTGCGTTGGTCGGGTTAAGAGACTTGTAGCAACTAGCGCGACACAGAGATAAGAGATAATAGAGGAATTTTTTAAGCAAATTTTTACCCACCTTGAAAGGGCTACGCCTTAAAGCTTAATCTCTTTACTAAGAATTTTAATCTGAGTCCCAGGATAGTAGAATTGCAGAATTTTTGGACTCGACCAACCTAGTTTTGCTAAATTTTGAGCGCCAGTTTGACTCAAGCCGACTCCATGCCCGAATCCACCACCAATAAAGGCGTACCCCCACAATTCTGATTTGCCTTTATTCAGAGGTTGTATGTAAAAAAGCGTACTTGTAGGAGCAGCAAAGGCGCTACGAACCTCGTCTTTGTGGAGAATAAAGGTACTGTTATCAGTTTTCACCGCGAGTTCAAGGATGCGTCCACTCTGGCTTCGCTTCACGACTGCCATCGCCTGAATAGTCTTAAATTTGGCATAAGGACTATTTTTAACCTGCAAAAATTTCTGCAAGTCCTTGATAATATCCTGTAAAGGGGTTTCCTTGTGCCAACGAAACATATCCCATTTGCTTTCATTAAATCCTTGTTGGATATTAATAAATTTCTCAAAGTTCTTCTCATCTGCCAAATTTTGCTTAGACAAATCCCAAAAATTAGTGGGAGCATCTAGTACAGGGCGGAGATAGGGACGGTCGTCGCCATTCCAGACATCGCTGAAGGAGGCAGTAACCCCACCAGTAGTGGAAGAATAGAGGGCATCTACCAGTTCGTTTTTATAAGTTACTACCTTACCCCTGGTGGAAGCGATCGCTCTGTCTGTTTTGACAGCCGCTCCATTTAGCCCATAATAAACTTGACAGTGAGTATCAGCACACAACTGATAGTTATCTGCGGCAAACCTGCGTAAATTTCTTAAAGCGTAAGTTCGGGCAAGAATTGCTTGGGCTTCCAGGGCGGCTATTGGTACATCCGTGCCTATTTCGTAAGGCACAACCCCACGCAAATAAGTTTCTAAGGGGACTTGGTTAACTAGAGTGTATGTGCCGTAGGCATTTGGCTGCAAATTCAGTTGCCCAGCATAAAGACGAGCAAACTCTGGTTTTTCGCTTTTATTCACCCGAATCAAGTTTTTATCAGTGCTGATTTCCAAATCATTTGGGCTATGGCGTTTACCATCCACCACCCAACTAACTCGCGGCACTTGTTTTAAAACTTTAGTATCAAGATATACTTTTTCTTTGGTAGAAGCTTGGATGTTCTGTAATAACAAGCGTCTCAGCAAAGGAGTGCTGTAAACATCTCGTTTCGCCCAAACTTGCCAGCGTTCTGGCTGGGCTATTTCTACCTCCATTCCCTGAGAACGCCATTTATTAGCACTGTCTTCCGCAGTTTCAAAAGTGCGGTATGTGCCCAAAACTATCACTTCCTCAACTTTTGGCTGGGGTAAAGCTTGCATGACTGTTTCCAGCTTTACAGGGTTCTTAGTAAACAGGATTTGCTGCTTGTTGCCCTCCGTAAATTTTAGCTGTAAGCGATCGCCTTTTGTGGGTTCCAATTGCAGTTTAGCTGTGGGTTGTGAGCCAAATCGCTGCACAATCCCAATTTTCAGTTCTATATCCTGGATATTGCTCTCAGGCCCTGATGCAGCAGTCAGTCCCAATAGACAAAATGTTGTCAGCACAGTGTGGGAAAAACGCCAAAACGAAAATTTCATGGCTACCTGATAGCTTTCGTGCAGCGTCTCCAAGAGTTGCGATAGCGAGTAATTGTTCGCGCCGCGTCTCGTAGAGAGCATCTTTTGCCTCTTAATGCGGCGTTGGAGCTTATTTTCCAATTGCTTTGTAGCGCGGTCTTTTTGTCGCATGAATGCTCCAATGATACCATTACCAGTTTTGCTTCAAATATCCATTGCGAAACGAAGTCATAACGACTATGATTTATTTAGAGGCACAAAACAGAACTAGTTGGATAAACTCTTTATGGTCAGAGTCCAAGAAATTCCATTAAATCAGATAAAACGGCCATTGCCCCGTACAAACGATCCGAATAAAGTGCAAGCCTTAATGGAATCGATTGCGGAGATTGGGCAGCAAGAACCTATTGATGTCCTAGAAGTAGATGGACAATATTATGGCTTTTCTGGCTGCCATCGGTATGAAGCTTGCCAGCGTTTAGGCAAAGAAACCGTTTTAGCCAGAGTTCGTAAAGCACCCCGTAGCGTTTTAAAGATGCACTTGGCGTAGAGAATGGGGAATGGGGGATGAGGGAGCGGGGGAGGTGGGGAGCAGGGGGCAGGGAGCAGGGGGCAGGGAGCAGGGGGCAGGGAGCAGGGGGAGCAGGGGAGGCAGGGGAGGCAGGGGAGGCAGGGGAAGCAGGGGGAGAAAGAATAAATAACTAATGCCCAATGCCCAATGCCCAATTCCCAATTCCCAATGCCCAATTCCCAATCCCCAATTACATATAACCTAATTAGGAGAAAATTATGTCATCGAAAGTAACAGTCAAAAATGTAAATATCGGCATTGACGAGGTGAGTAGGGCTAAAATTGCCGAAGGTTTATCTCGCCTACTGGCTGACACTTACACACTTTATCTGAAAACTCATAATTTCCATTGGAATGTAACGGGGCCAATGTTCCAAACGTTGCATTTGATGTTTGAGACCCAGTATACAGAATTAGCTTTAGCGGTTGATTTAATCGCCGAGAGAATTAGAGCGCTTGGCTATCCCGCACCGGGAACCTACAGCGAATATGCCAAACTCAGTTCAATTCCCGAAACTCCCGGAGTTCCTAAAGCTGTGGAAATGATCGGTTTACTGGTGGAAGGACAAGAAGCTGTAGTCAGAACTGCACGGTCTATTTTCCCCGTGATAGAAGAAGTTAATGACGAACCTACCGCCGATTTATTGACTCAGAGGATGCAAGTACACGAAAAAACAGCTTGGATGCTGAGAAGTTTACTGGAAGAATAAGAATTGGGAATTGGGGATTGGGCATTCATTAGTTATTTTTTCCTTGCTTCCCCTGCTCCCCCTACTCCCCCTACTCCCCCTGCTCCCCCTGCCTCCCCTGCTACCCCTACTCCCCCTACTCCCCCTGCTCCCCCTACTCCCCCTGCTTCCCCTGCTCCCCCTGCTCCCCCTGCCTCCCCTGCTCCCTCATCTCCCATGCCTATGCCCAATACCAAAAAGTTACAAAATTTAATGCAACAGGCGGGTATTTCAAGTTTTAAAGCTCTGAGTCGCGTTGCTGGTGTCTCAGAGCGTCAACTTTTGCGGTTACGCCAAGGAAAGCTAGAACAGATGCGGGTAGATGTGCTGCTCAAGTTGTCGCCAGTGCTACAGATTTCATTGAATGAATTAATTGCAACTTTTTCGACTGTGGAGTTGTTACAAGAGAAAACACCGCCCAATCAGGACTTGTTACAAGATATTACAGATTTAAGAAAAGAGTACCAGCGATCGCAACAACACATAGAACAGCAGCGAGAGATATTACTAGAAGAACTCCAGCAGTCAACTTTACAACTGCTGGAGTCATTGTTGTTGCAATGGCCAACAGCAGTACAGAAAGCACAGGAGAACCCACAGCTAGCAGCAGTGAAAATAGTACCCTTAGTGCAGAAACCCCTAGAAAAGCTTTTACAGGCGTGGGGAGTAGAAGCGATCGCACCAGTGGGAGCAGAATTACCTTATAATCCCCAACTACACCAATTAATGGAGGGAACTGTACAACCTGGAGAAACAGTTAAAGTGCGCTACACTGGCTACTTTCAGGGTGAGAAGCTGCTTTACAGAGCCAAAGTGAGTCCTCTTTGAGGGAGGAGCTAGGCTGTTGACCTTGATGGAATTTGGTTTTTTTTGATTCATGCTATTTTTGTGGAAGTATAAAATCTCTCTAGTGTCATTGCGAGCGGAGCGAAGCAATCCCAGGCGATTGCTTCGCTCCGCTCGCAATGACATAAAAAAATCACCTTGACAGGGCTAGAGTTAGGAGTTAGGAGTTAGGATTAACTAACTTTGACTTTTGACTCCGAAAAGCGATTTGCTACTGAGTAGGGCAATGCAAAAATCACCAAGCAAAACAAAATTTAAAAAGTTGCGGAATCCAGCATTCAAAAGGCGACAGAAGGGTTCTAAACAAGGGTTTTTGAGGACACTTGCCTCTAATATCCAAAACCAAACATCCAGTACAAAGTCTCGACTGTTTATAGTCTGGGGCGCATTAATGGCAGCAGGTTTGGGGTTAGCGATCAACTTGTATAACCTGCAAATTGTCAAGGGACAAAAATTAACAGAGCAAGCGCGAAACCAGCAAATGGTGAATTTGCGACCTTTTATGCCCCGTCGCCCAGTGGTAGATCGCAATAATAATCTGTTAGCCATTGACCGCCCTGTATATACTTTGTACGCTCACCCCAAACTGTTTAGTAAGTCTAATGAAGAGATGGCAGAGCGCCTTGCCCCAATATTGGCAAAAGATGCTCCTGAATTGGTGAAAATTTTTCAAAGCAAAAGAAGCGGAATTATCCTTGCCCCAGCCCTACCAGAAGAAACGATCGATCGCGTGACTTCTTTGCGCTTAGATGGTTTGGAGTTAATTCAAAAATACTCTCGATATTATCCACCAGATGATTTGGTTTCCGATGTAGTGGGCTATGTGAATGTTGACCGTCGTGGTCAAGCAGGTGTGGAATACTCTCAAGAGAAGTTATTAGAACGTCCTGTGCAAACAGTACGGCTCAGTCGGTCGGGTAATGGGGCCCTGATGCCAGATCATGCGCCCGAAGGTTTTCTGCATTTTGATGATTTACGGCTGCAACTGACTATTGATAGTCGTCTGCAACGAATTGCCCGGACTGCACTCAAACAACAAATGGAGAAGTTTGACGCTAAACGTGGGGCAGTAATTGTGATGGATGCCTTGGATGGTTCCTTACTCGCTCTCGTTTCTCAACCTACTTATGACCCTAATGAATATGCTAAAGCTAATATCTCGCTATTTAAAAACTGGACAGTGGCGGATCTTTATGAACCAGGATCGACCTTTAAGCCTTTGAATGTGGCGATCGCTCTGGAAAATGGTGTCATCAAACCAGATGATATGTTTAATGACTCCGGTTCTATTCGAGTCGCTAATTACACCATCAAAAATGCAATGAATAATGGGAATGGGCGAATCAGCATCGCTCAGATTTTACAATATTCCAGCAACATTGGCATGGTGCAAATTATCCAACGCTTAAAGCCTTCAATCTACTACAACTGGCTAGAACGCTTGGGACTAGGACAAAAAGTTGATACAGATTTACCTTTTGAAGTTGGCGGTCGGCTTAAAAGTCAAGAAGAATTTATCGCTTCACCAATTGAAGCAGCTACTACTTCCTTTGGCCAAGGCTTTTCTATGACACCCATACAACTAGTGCAAATGCATGGTGCTTTAGCCAATGGCGGTAAATTGGTAACACCCCATGTAGTTCGGGGGCTGATTGATAGCAATGGGCAGATGCATGATTCACCCACTCACAGCATTCCCCGCCAAATTTTCTCAGATGCAACAACTAAAAAGGTTGTAGAAATGATGGAAACTGTTGTTAATGAAGGCAGTGGTAAGGCAGCACAAATTCCGGGATATCGCATTGCTGGTAAAACTGGTACAGCCCAAAAAGCTAGTCCTAATGGCGGTTACATTAAGGGTGCTAGAATGACCAGTTTCGTGGCTATTTTGCCAGTGGAATCTCCTCGCTATGTGGTGTTTGCACTGGTAGATGAACCAAAAGGAGAAAGTGCCTATGGTTCTACTGTCGCCGCACCAATTGCCAAGTCGGTAATCGAAGCACTGATTCATCTTGAGGAGATTCCGCCAAGCAAGGCGATTGAGCAACGGGCGAAAGTGCCGTAGGCAGGAGGAGCAGGGGGAGAGAAGTATTGCCCAATGAGTAATGACTAATGAGTAATGACTCGAAATCCCCCGACTTGAAGCCGGGGGATGAGTTAATGAAACGCTTACGCTGTATTCATTTTTAATTTTTAATTTTTAATTTTTAATTCCGCCTTGCGGCACTAGTAGCCACTGACATCAACTAATCGATATCCTTCACCAACGAGTTTGTCAAAAGTCGCTTGATACTGGGCTGAAGTCAATCCATGTCGTGCTTCCCAAGCTGAACCACCAGACTTCTCCCAAATAGCGGCGTATCGGTTTTGTCCGTTGAGATTATAACCACTTACGTGAACTAATCGATATCCTTCACCAACGAGTTTGTCAAAAGTCGCTTGATACTGGGCTGAGGTCAATCCATGTCGTGCTTCCCAAGCTGGGCCGCCAGACTTCACCCAAATAGCAGCGTATCGGTCTTGTCCGTTCACACCATAACCACTAACATCAACCAACCGATATCCTTCGCCAACGAGTTTGTCAAAAGTCGCTTGATACTGGGCTGAGGTCAATCCATGTCGCGCCTCCCAAGCTGGGCCGTCAGATTTCTCCCAAATAGCGGCATATCGGTCTTGTCCGTTCACGCTGTAACCACTAACGTGAACTAATCGATATCCCTGACCAACGAGTTTGTCAAAAGTCGCTTGATATTGGGCTGAGGTCAATCCATGTCGCGCCTCCCAAGCTGGGCCGCCAGACTTCACCCAAATAGCAGCATATCGCCCTTGTCCGTTAACATCATAACCACTGACATCAACCAACCGATATCCTTCACCAACGAGTTTGTCAAAAGTCGCTTGATATTGGGCTGAAGTCAATCCATGTCGCGCTTCCCAAGCTGAACCACCAGACTTCACCCAAATAGCAGCATATCGGTTTTGTCCGTTAGCTACTGCTTGTCTTCTGACATCAGGAATTCTCTGTAACTGGGCGACATTTTGAGCAATTACCTTTGTGTTTGTCTTGGTATTGTTGACACTATTGACCAGGTTAATGGGAGCCGCAAAAGCGGAACTAACTAAAGTTGAAAGTAATACTGCACTAGAGGCAGAAAATGTTAAAGAGCGGATGAACATATTATTAGTAAATAAAACTGTAAATTTGGGCTTCACTGACTAGCATAGGTTTACATTTATTTTTTTATGCAACACCCAGCTAGCAATGCTGACAATTCTGGATACCCCACATTTACAGGTAATTCCTGAATTCAGAATACCGAACTTTTATTTGTATAGCTTTGGCGTAATTTTACTATGTAGTTTTAGCTGATTTTATACTGACAATAGTGAATGAAAGGCACAATACAAGACCATGAACTCAAATAAGCCCAGTATAAAACACATTTATATTGACGGTCAAAAGATATTATTTCCCAGCCAAGAAGAATGGGAAACTTTGCGATTCAACCCCTTTATTGATGATATGCCACTAGCTGTTTTAGATTTGCTTTGGCCAGCGCTTGAGTTAACTCAAAAATATCCTGAAATTCACTTAGGGCTTGGAAAGATATCAAATTTCAAAAGATGGATGCCATATATTTTTCTAGAAATAGAATCAAACTTTCAAAGAGTCCAGTTAGAAACTTTAAGCTGTGGTTTTTGCAATTGGCGAGGAAAAACAGCTAATCCTATGGATACGGGTCTATATTGTGGAGATGGGATAAATCAGGATCGGTTTACTCTAATGAAAGCTGCTGAAAGATATCCGATACTTCCTTGCCCTTGTTGTGGCGATCGCTTACCAAGACATCCAATTTGGGTAGAATACAATAATAAAGATTAATCACGGGTTAGTCGCGGCTATCCAAACAAAAGGCTTCTTATCTTTAAATTCTATTAGCTAGATATTTTGTAATCATTCTAATGACACAGATTAAGCCGGAAGTAAAGCGCATAGAAGAATTGCGCCAGTTATTGCAACAAGCTAGCTATGCTTATTACGTTCTAGATACTCCAATGATGGAGGATGCAGTCTATGACCAGTTATATCGAGAATTGCAACAACTAGAAATTCAATATCCAGAGTTGACAGCACCCGATAGTCCGACTCAGCGCGTGGGTGAAAAACCAGCAACTCAGTTTACCTCGGTGCGGCATAATATCCCCCTGTATAGTCTGGAAAATGCATTTAATATTGATGAGTTGCAAGGGTGGGATCAGCGTTGGCGGCGACAAGTACCGAAAATAGATTCAGTGGAATATGTCACTGAACTGAAAATTGATGGTTCTGCTTTGGCTCTTACCTACCAAGATGGCATTCTAGTTAGGGGGACAACTAGGGGTGATGGGGTGATGGGTGAAGATATCACCCAAAATGTACGGACAATTCGCTCAATTCCCTTGCGTTTGAATTTTGAAGGATTAGAAATTCTCGAAAGGGTGGAAGTACGCGGCGAGGCGTTTTTGCCGTTGGAAGTATTTAAACAAATTAATGAGGAAAGGCAAAAAGCGAGCGAGCAATTATTCGCCAATCCCCGGAATGCCGCAGCAGGTACACTCAGACAACTAGACTCGCGCATTGTCGCAAAACGGCGGTTAGCTTTCTTTGGCTATACCCTGCACATTCCTGGTAGAGATGACACCAGTATTGCTAATACCCAATGGGAAGCGTTGGAGTTGTTAGAAAAGATGGGTTTTCGAGTCAACCCCAACCACAAACTTTGTCCCTCGATCGCAGAAGTGGCAAAATATTATGAATATTGGGATACGGAACGCCTGAATTTACCCTACATGACTGATGGGGTAGTAGTAAAACTGAACTCTTTTAAACTCCAAGAACAGCTAGGGTTTACCCAGAAATTTCCTCGCTGGGCGATCGCTTTGAAGTATCCCGCCGAAGAAGCACCTACCCGTGTAGAAAATATTGCTGTAAATGTCGGACGAACGGGGGCATTAACACCGTTAGCAGAAATGCGTCCTGTGCAACTGGCGGGGACAACAGTTTCTCGCGCCACTTTACATAACAGCGATCGCATTGCTCAATTAGATATTCGCATTGGTGATACTGTCATTGTCCGCAAAGCTGGAGAAATCATTCCAGAAGTGGTGAGGGTACTCAAAGAACTCCGTCCTACTGACACTGAACCCTTCGTAATGCCCACCCATTGCCCAGTGTGCAATCAAGCAGTGGTGCGAGAATCAGGTGAGGCGGTGACTCGGTGCGTCAATGCTTCTTGTGCGGCGATTCTCAAAGGTTCCATTGAACATTGGGTAAGTCGTGATGCCTTGGATATTAAAGGCTTGGGGGAAAAATGCGTGCATCAACTCGTTGATAAAGCTTTGGTGCATTCTGTTGCCGATTTATATGAGTTGACAGAAAGCAAATTATGTGAATTAGAAAGGATGGGGGAAAAGTCAGCAGAGAAATTAGTAGATGCGATCGCTCAATCAAAAAATCAACCTTGGTCAAGGGTATTGTATGGTTTAGGCATCCGTCACGTTGGGAGTGTTAATGCTCAACTTTTGACTCAGAAATATTTCACCGTAGACCAGTTAGCGACAGCAAAACAATCAGATATTGAAGGAATTTATGGTATTGGTGCTGAAATTGCTCAATCTGTGTACCAGTGGTTTCGGATTGATGCCAACCAAAGATTGATAGAACGCTTGCAAGCAGAAGGATTGCAATTAACTGCCCCAGAAGAAACAAAAATAGTTGGTGATGGTAATCAAAAGTTTGCAGGTAAAACTTTTGTCGTTACAGGGACATTGCCAACCTTAAAACGGGATGAGGCAAAGGCTTTGATTCAAAAAGCTGGTGGAAAAGTGACTGATTCAGTGAGTAAAAAAACAGATTATTTGGTGGTAGGAGAAGATGCCGGTTCTAAATTAGAAAAAGCGCTCTCTTTGGGAATCACGCAGTTAAGCGAGGCGCAGTTATTGGAAATGCTTAAGGAATAATTTGTAATTAAGATCCGCGATCGCACTCTTGAGAACAAACATCGCACGTTCATCAAGCTTCATACATGGGCGATCGCTTGACTTGTAACACACTCTCCACAAGATTGGGCGATTACACTACAAGCGGCTGTTTCGTATAACGGCAAATCCTGAGTGCGAGTTATTGTGTCCGTTTTTTTTGCGATCGCTTTCGGTAAATCAACATTTAAGGGTTGTCAAGAAAAGGTAGACGCTCATGGTGCTACTGAACTACTAAAATTTGGTGAAAAGGTGATTTTAACTTGATGTGACGGTTATGCGACTAGAGTAAACGATAAATTGCGCTAGCGACGATCTAAAATGACACTGTTAATCGGCAAACACAAAGCAATTGAGTTCATTATTATGGCGCGTCAACGCTCGATTTTTTCATTTGTTCTAGTATTATTGGCCACATTTCTCCTGAGTTGTGGCAGCCCTGGTGTTGCGGTAGCACCTCCAAGTTACACAGCAACACAACTGGAAAGAATTCAGGAATACGTTCCTGAAATTCAGGTTGTGCGCGATCGCTCAGAAGAGTTGAAAACCCTGATCCAAAAAGGTGATTGGATCAATGTGCGTAACTTTATACATGGCCCCATAACAGAAGCAAGGCTGAATTTGACTTATGTCACTCCTAACCTTCTCACCAAAGACCAACCCAAAGCACGCCAAATAACGCGAGATTTGTTTAACAATCTGGTTAAACTCGATAAAGCTACCAGTGCAAGCAATCCTCAAATTGCCTTGAGTACATCCCAAGCTGCTTTCAAAGACATTGACAAATTCCTCGATCTGCTTCCCAAGACTAGCAGTGAACCAGAGGCAAGTTAAGCCCAAGGTTAAGATAGGCAAAGGGGGATGAGGGAGAGTAAAAATTGCTCCCTGATCTTCCCCTGCTTCCCCTGCTTCCCTTTAAAATAGCGATGAGTCATGTAGTTATTATCGGTTGTGGTGTAATTGGGGCTGCGATCGCTTATGAACTTAGTCAAGTCAAAGGGCTAAAGATTACGGTTTGCGATCGCCAACCACCAGCACAAGCTTCTACAGGGGCTGCACTTGGCGTTTTGATGGGCGCAATCAGCCAAAAAATAAAGGGCAAAGCTTGGCAGATGCGACAAACTAGCATCCAACGCTATGAAACTTTGATTCCAGAATTAGAAGCTTTAACAGGTCGCAAAATCCCATTTAATCGCCAAGGAATTCTTAGTCTTAGCTTGGAAGAAGAGAATTTAGCAGCATGGGAAAAACTTGTAGAAATTCGCCACTCTCAAGGCTGGCATTTAGAAATCTGGGACACAGCTAAACTCCAGAACATTTGTCCTCAAGTTAATCGTGAAAAAATTACTGGCGCTGTCTATTCTCCCCAAGACCGTCAACTCGATCCAACTGCTCTCACATTAGCTTTAGTTGAGGCTGCCCAGCAAAACGGTGTAACTTTCAAGTTTGGCGTGACTGTTTTGGATGTCCAAACCTCACAACTTGATACTTCTCCCCAGTTTTGTGTTCAACTTGAGACTACAGAAGGAAAAATAGCCGCAGATTGGTTTGTAGTTGCAGCAGGGCTAGGTTCAACGCCGCTAACAGCAAAATTAAATCAAATAATTGATATCCGCCCTGTGCTAGGGCAAGCATTGCAAATGCGTCTAGGACATCCATTGGGCAATCCCGACTTTCAGCCAGCGATAACGGGTAACGATGTCCATATTGTTCCTGTGGGCGGTGGAGATTATTGGGTAGGTGCAACCGTGGAATTTCCTAGTCATGGCGATGAGATACTGCCAAATCAAGAATTGCTGGAATCTGTTAGAGAACAAGCGATCGCATTTTGTCCAGAATTAGCCACAGCAAAAATTCTCCGCACTTGGTTGGGGTTACGTCCCCGCCCTGAAGGACGACCTGCCCCAGTTATTGGTAGGTTGCCAGGGTTTAGTAACATCCTCCTAGCTACTGGACACTATCGCAACGGTGTTTTACTCGCACCCGCCACAGCTTATGCAATTCGTGAGATGATTATTTCTCAGGAAGTGGGGAGTAGGGAGTAGGGAAATTAGGGGGATGAGAGGGATGAGGGAGACAAGGGAGACAAGGGAGAATTATTTAACAAGTTTCTTACCCAATGCCCAATACTTCGACTTCGCTCAGTATAAATGCCCAATTCCCAATTCCCAATTCCCAATGCCCAATGCCCAATTCCATAGGAATATAGCGTGTCAATAACAGAAAATAAAATCAATGTAGATTCACTGGAATGGTTTTATCGAGAGTCTTTACCGATCGGCAGAACTGACTTAGCGCCTGTGTTACTGCTCCACGGCTTGGTTTCCCAAAGTTATAGTTGGCGTAATATTATACCTGCTTTAGCCAATCAAGGTACAAGAGCGATCGCACCAGATTGGATTGGTTACGGCAATTCTTTAAAACCAGAAAAACGAGATTTTGCTTACACTCCCGATGCTTTTATCACAGCTTTAGAAGGATTTGTTAAAGCCCTAGAACTTGAACATTTTTCTTTAGTTGTCCAAGGCTTTTTAGGTTCTGTAGGACTACAATATGCTTTGCGTCATCCAGAACAAATTGCCAATTTAGCTATCTTAAATACACCAATATCAACTGCTGCCAAATTACCCTGGAAAATTAAACAAATGGGTTTACCTTTGGCAGGTGAAGTAATGACCCAAGACCCCTTATTAGTTGACCGGACGCTAGAAGGTGGTAGTCGTTATCGGATAGAAGATAAGGATTTGGATATTTATCGAAAACCATTTTTGAAAACTTCAGCATCTGGGCGGAGCCTTTTATCAAGCATTCGCAATTTACAGCTTGATTCAGCAATGACAGAAATCGAATCTGGTTTTAAAGAATGGCAACAGCCAATTCTAATCCAATGGGGGATGATTGACCCTTGGTTATCTGTAGACATTGCCCAAAATTTTACAGATTCTGCACCAAATACAGAATTAATAAAACTTAATAACGTTGGACATTATCCTCAAGAACACTACCACGAGGCGATTTTGGAAGACCTTTTACCCTTTGTACGTCGTAAAGATGCTCATTGACAATATAGCTTTGGCAAAAATCGATATTATAAAAATGAAACGCCAGATAAATTATTAGTGTTTATCTGTGGAAAACAAAGGAATTCTGGATTTTTGCCAGACTTATAATATTATTCCAGGCTGCATTTGTGAACCTTTTATTATCACTAAAAATGGCTCACAACCACAACTAAAGGAGATGAGTATTTATGGCTTATTCATGGTTTAAAGCATTTCACATTGTCGGATTTGTAGTTTGGTTTGCCGGTTTATTCTACCTAGTACGTCTTTTTATCTATCACGTTGAAGCAAACCTTGAGCCTGAACCAGCGCGAACGATCCTGAAAAATCAGTATCAAATTATGGAAAAGCGTCTCTACCATATCATTACTAACCCAGGAATGTACGTGACGATCGCAATGGCTATCGGTTTATTAAGCACTGAACCGGATATTCTAAAAGAGGGTTGGTTGCATATCAAACTGCTGTTTGTTGCTATTTTAATTGGCTATCATCATTACTGCGCTCGGCTGATGAAGAAGCTAGCAGTAGATGAGTGTGGCTGGAATAGTCAGCAATTACGTGCTTTAAATGAAGCACCTACAGTTATGTTAGTAGCGATCGTGTTGCTGGCTGTATTTAAGAATAATTTACCTACAGATATCGCTGCCTGGGCTATTTTTGCCATGATTATTTTCATGGCAGTCACTATTCAACTTTATGCCAAGAAACGTAGACAAGATAAAGAGAAGCTGACGGCACAGATTGGGCAACCACAACAACAAATTTAGATAAAATTGCTGTCTTAAACAAAGACAGATGTGCATCAATACTTATCGGATTTTGAGTAAGTAGTAATGCAAAATTAAATATACATTTGTCATTGCGAATGGAGCAAAGCGGAATGAAGCAATCCCAAGGTCTTGGGATTGCAACTCTTAGAGGTTGTTTGAAAAGTTTTTTTATACGCCTAACCCTTGGAGATCCCCCTAAATCCCCCTTAAAAAGGGGGACTTTGATTCTTCCCCCTTTTTAAGCTACGGTGTACACACAAGTTATCGAATCACTACAAGTTCTCGGATTACCCCACCCTAACCCTCCCCTTATAAAGGGGAGGGAACAAGATTTTCCGGTTTCCCCCCAATACATCGGGGGGATTAAGGGGGGTAATTCGACTTGTGTGTACACCGTAGCCCTTTTTAAGGGGGGATAGGGGGGATCAATGAGTGCCTAAAATCACACCTAACTACTTTTCAAACAACCTCTTAGAGACGCTGTTCGCGTTCGCTACATTTCATTCCGTACCCTACGGGAAGGCTCCGCCAACGCAATGACATAAATATTTTTGCATACGCACTTATTGGCTTTGCTCTTTTGGCAATGACATATTTACATGACTTTTTCACTCTTAGAAAAGGCATAGAGCCTACCTCAGCCGTTGGGGTGAGGGTAGTTTAGGAAACTTGTATATCTTGGAGTTTTGCCACCATTTCTGCACGCGCCGAAACCTTCAACTTGCGAAACATCCTTTTCAAAGCTTGTTTGACGGAATTCTGCGTAATCCAAAGCTTTTCACCGATTTCCGCGTTTGTTAATCCCTGCGCCACTAACTCAGCAATTTCTAACTCACGCGCTGTTAGAGGACTTGCTAAAAGGGAATTGGATATTTTTGGTTTTGTCCGCAGAGTCGCCATTTTTGCTGACAAATGAATGCATAGGGCACTCAAATCAGCTAAATCATTGCCATTAAAAGCAGGATTTCCCTTATCACGAGCCAAGTTAAGCGTTCCGACAAGACGGCCATCGCAAACAATTGGCCCAGTCATTACATGTTCGTGGTCGGAACGCGAACAAAAATGCTTCCAGTCTGTTGGTGATAATAATAACTGCTCATGGGCGGGGGCGTGACGTTCAACCACATAGCGCCCGACTGGATTGCTCTCTAAGCATACTGCCGGAATACTCTGAACATCGATTTGGGCCGTTGGCTGCTCATCTAGGAGATAAATACCCCAATTTTGCACGCCAAAATGCTCACTAATTTTTTCCGTAAGAGCTAGTCTTAATTCTTGCTCATTTCGGACACTAGCGATCGCATGAAATACGGCGTGGAGAGAATTAACCATAAGCATAAGTGTACCCAGTTGGGGACTATCCAAGCCTCAACAATTACTTCTATGCTAATACCAATAAAACTAAAACGCTAATTTACACTAGCGACTAGGAGAAGCACATGACAGTTACACAACTCTCTGCTCAGGAACTTTTCCGGGCTGCTTATGAGAACCGCTATACTTGGGATAAGAATTTTCCCGGTTACACCGCAAATATTACCTTTAAACAAGATGATAAAGTGTTTACAGGTCAAGTTCGCATCAACCCCAATCTCAAAGCCGAAGTATTGGGTGTAGATGACGAGTCAGCCAAGCAAGCAATTCATGGTCAAGCCTGGGAAATAGCAATTCACCGCGTCCGCCGCAGCTTTGAAGACACCCACAGCGCCAACACCTTTAGCTATGGCAAAACTGACGAAACTGGTGCTGTTGAGCTTTTAATGGGTGGTAAGGCTGAGGGCGATAAATATAAAGTTCGCAATAATGAAGTGTGCCATGTTCACCGTCTCATTCACGGTACTTTTGTGACAATTGACACCTTTACCAGTCACGACACCGGAGAAGGCTACCTGTCCCACCGCTATGACTCTGTGTACCATGACCCCAAAACTGGGGAACAAAAGGGCGGTAGAAGCGAATTTATCGATGAGTATGAAAAAGTTGGCGATTATTTTATCCTCAATCGTCGGGAGATTAGCACCGAGATAGCAGGACAAGTATCTATTCAGGAATTTATCTTCTCTGACATCAAATTGTTGGAACCTGTTGCTGCTTAAGCTGTATTTGGTAATTAAAAAAAGCGTAGGCTTGTGCCTACGCTTTTTTTGACATTTTGAGTTCGGAAAATGAAAGGGGAGCTTGTGGAAGAATATGATTTTTGGAGAATTTAATAGTGAAGGTGAGTTAATTTTTGAAATTGCTTTGATTACAACAGCAACCCCTTCAGGTGTACGCGCAAAATTTCTTGAATTACCTGTTGTACAGCTTCTTTACTCAAACTGCCATCTACCCGCATAATTCGTGAAGGATTGGATGCTGCTAACTCTGCATATCCTTGTTGAACGCGCCGATGAAAAGCGATTGTTTCTTGTTCAATGCGGTCTAATCCTACTCCATCTCCCCGTTTGCGAGCTAGTCCGACTTCAACATCGACATCTAGCCAAATAGTTAAGTCACTCTCTAAGCCACCGGTAGCAATATAGTTTAGCTGATTGATTAAACTCATGTTAATACCGCGACCATATCCTTGGTAGGCAATGGTAGAGTCAATATAGCGATCGCATAAAATATATTTCCCTACGGACAGATTTGGTTTAAGTTCTTGTTCTACGTGTTGCGATCGGTCAGCAGCATACAATAAAAGTTCTGTCACTTCAGCAACTGGTTTATCCTCTGCCTTCTCTAGTAGCAAGCGGCGAAGATGTAAGCCTAACTCTGTTCCCCCCGGTTCACGAGTTACCACCACAGAAACACCTAAACTTTCCAACCATTGACCACAAAGCTGCATTTGGCTGGTTTTGCCAGAGCCTTCTACCCCTTCAAATACAATTAATTTGCCACCCATGCTATTTTATATTTGCTGCAAGAAACTTATTCACTGATATTTGATCAAGAATAGCGTGAAGGTTTTGATATAAACTCTTTGTTCAGAATATTTATAGCGTGGGAACTCTAGCTAATAAGCTTAATTACAATATCCCACCCAGCACTACCAATCATGTCCCATCCTGTTAATCCCACTTTGGGCCAATCTTCTTACCCTCGCTTGAATAGAAGTTTAAGTGCTGTTGAAAGTTGGGGCTTCGGTTTAACGGCTCATATTTCCTGGACAGCATTGGTTCCAGCAATTCATGCTGCTCTCGGTTCCCAAGCGATTTTTGTCTGGATACCTGCGGTGATTTTTGGAATGCTGCTCAACTACCAGGTAAAACGCTTGGGCATACATTTTATCAATGTGGCTGGAGGAACGCCTAACTATGGTACTAAGCTGCTGCAAAATTACCCAGGACTAGCTTGTTATGCCGCAATTGGATACCTCCTCAACTGGGTTTCTTACTTAGCCGTTAATACCATCGTCCTCAAAGATTTAATTAAGGTAAATTTGGAGGCGCTGGGTATTGCCTGTCCAGAAATATTGCTGAATATTGGCTTTACACTGTTGCCGTTTATCGTGGCATTTAGTGGGACTCGCGCCCTCAGTATTTTACATTTATTTTTTGTAATTCCAGCCTTTGGATTGCTAATGACCTTTTGTTTACAGGGTCTTGGCTGGTTGGCATTCTCTGGTGATAGTCCTGGGTTTTTTCCTAGCAATTGGTCATCTCTGGGTTTTGTGGATTGGGCGAAGTGGTTCTTTTTCGTCACCTATGCCACCTATAGTTGTGAAACGGCTTCTTCCTTTGTCGCCGATAGCCGCCAACCCACCAAGACGCTGCGCTTTCTAGATTTTGCGGCTTGGATGATGCCACCGATCTTTGTGGGGGGTTCTTGGGTAATGATGCGGTTAGCAACAGATTCAAGCCTCAAAGACAATGCTTTTCTGAATCTTGTGGCGGCTTCCCAGCCCTTTTGGGGAAAATCAGCGGCTATAAGTGTTTCCTTTTTGCTAGTAGCTGCTTGTCTTTTAGGTTCGGCAACGGTTGTTTCTAATTGTCCTCGAATTTTATATCAGTTGGCTTTAGACAAACATATTTCACCAGTATTTTCCGTTGTATCACGTCGAGGCGTGTTTGTACCAGCGTTGACCTTAACACTGGTGTTGTGCCTAATTTATTTGATTTGGGGAGATGTTGAGCAAATCGTAGCCGTTGGCAATGTTGGCTGGTTTGTCTCCTTTATGTTATTGCATTTGGGGCTTTGGCTGCGGCGCGATCGCTCGGAAGTTTTGTTTCCTCGCATATCTCTGGCCATTCTGCTGTTAGAAGTTGTGGTGCTAGTGGTGGGTGGACTTGCTTGGGGTTGGCTCAACTTGCTAATTGGACTACTATTTCCGATTGGCGTTATGGGAATAGATGCCGTGATTCGTCGGGTGAATTTCCCACCATTCCACTCCAGTTGGTGGATGCAGCGATATAAATCGCGCCCTGTGGTAATTATCAAGGACTCAGTAGTTCTTCAGGTAATTATCCTGATTTTTTTACTTTGCAGCGCAGTGGCAGTTGGCTGGTTATTTGGTGGCAAACTTAATAAAGCGGCAACTGCGGGGGGTGAAAATCTATTTGTGGTGCTACTGATGACGGTAGCATTTGTGGGAGTAGCGATCGCCTGTTGGACAAGTTTACCGCAAGTAGTTGCGATCGCAGAAGCCCGTGAAGCTGCCGAACACCTCTTTACTGTTGCCCAGGATGGTATTTTAGTTGTGGACGATCGAGGCATTATCCAGCAAGCGAATCCAGCTACCGAATCTTTCTTTGGTGTTAGCCCATCTGAGTTGCGGGGAAATCACCTCAACAAATGGCTAACTGCATTAGTCTACTATCCAGACCAGTGGACAAAGCGCAGCGAACAAACCTTACTCCACAAAGGAAAAAACAAAATCCTGGAAGTCTCCATCTCAGACCGCCCTCATCAGGATTTTCAGGAGTATGTCGTTATTCTCCACGACATTACCCAGCGCAAACAAGCAGAACAGATATTGCAATACTCAGAAGCACAATTGCGCCAAGAGGCAAAGCATTTAGCATCTCAACTCGTGCATAGTGAAAAAATGTCCAGTTTAGGACAGTTGGTAGCAGGTGTAGCGCACGAAATCAACAACCCAATCAACTTTATCTATGGCAATATCACTTATGCCAATCAATATATCGAAGATTTGCTAAAACTACTGCAATTATACCAGCAAAACTATCCTCATCCAGTCACTGAAATTCAAGAAAAAATAGAAGCTATCGATTTAAATTTCCTGATAGCAGACTTGCCTAAATTGCTAACTTCTATGACCGTTGGTATCGAAAGAATTACAGAAATTGTTTTATCTCTGCGAAACTTTTCCCGGTTAGATGAAACAGAGATGAAAGCTGTGAATATCCATGAGGGTATAGATAATACTTTGATCATTTTGGAACATCGCTTCAAGGCAAAATCTAACTCTTTAACAATTGAGGTGATTAAAGAGTACGGCGATCTGCCATTAGTAGAATGTTATGCTGGACAACTCAATCAGGTATTTATGAACCTTCTAGCAAATGCGATCGATGCTTTAGAAGAGGCAGTGGAAAATGGTGAATGGCGAGCAGAGAAAGCAGCACTCTCTCCTCCCAAAATTTGTATTTATACTCAACTCACTAATGAAAATCAGGTAGTTATTCGCATTGTTGATAATGGTACAGGCATTCCCGAAAATGTCCAAAAGCAATTATTCGAACCATTCTTTACCACTAAACCAGTTGGCAAAGGCACAGGATTGGGTTTATCTATTAGTTACCAGATTATCACCCAAAAACATCTGGGACAATTACAATGTATTTCTACTCCTGGGAAAGGTACAGAATTTGTAGTTGTAATTCCGCTTAATCAACAAGCTATCTAAATAAATAATTTTTATAAGTCCAGTAAAAATGTGACTGAACAAAGTCTATATTTAATGTTGAAGACTTTTAATCGTTTGATATAAATAACGATTTAAAAAATATTTAACAGCATTAAGGAAATAGAGAAATGTTGAAAGTTTTTGCTGACCGTGGTGGTACATTCACAGATATTGTTGTCGTTACTAATAATCAGATAATTATAGACAGACTCTCAAGACATCCTGAACGTTTCTTAATTGTTTCTTTGCCTAATCAGCAATGGATTATAGTTTATAAACTGCTTTCAGAAAATCCCGAACAATATCAAGATGCCGCTATTCAAGGTATACGGGATATTATGGGGATTTACGGCAACAAACCCATTCCCACTGAAGTAATAGAAGTGATAAAAATGGGGACAACAGTAGCAACCAATGCGCTGTTAGAACGGAAAGGAGACAGGGTTGTTCTTCTCATTACCAAAGGATTTAAAGATGCGCTGCGAATTGGCTACCAAAACCGTCCTAATATCTTTGCTCGTCAGATAATTTTACCAACCATGCTTTATGAGCAGGTAATTGAGATTGACGAACGTTATGATGCTCATGGCAATGAATTAATACGTGTAAATATTCAACAAGTAATAAATGACTTAGAAGAAGTTTACAACACAGGAATTCGGAGTTGTGCTATTGTTTTTATGCATAGCGATCGCTATCCTAATCACGAACAACAAATAGCCCAAATTGCCCAAGAAATCGGCTTTACACAAATATCCGTATCTCATCAAGTTAGTCCATTAATGAAATTAGTCAGCCGAGGAGATACAACAGTAGTCGATGCTTATTTAACTCCGATTCTCCGTCGCTATGTCAACCAGATAACAAGTCAGTTACCTGGAGTAAAATTAATGTTTATGAAATCTGACGGCGGTTTAGTTGCAGCCCAACAATTTCAAGGCAAAGATAGTATTTTAAGTGGCCCGGCTGGCGGTATTGTCGGCGCAGTTCAAACTAGCAAAAGAGCAGGTTTTGAATCAGTTATTACCTTTGATATGGGAGGAACAAGTACAGATGTCGCCCATTTTCAAGGAGAGTATGAACGACAACTAGATTCAGAAATTGCTGGGGCGCGGATGCGAGTTCCCGTATTAGCAATTAATACCATTGCTGCTGGAGGCGGTTCAATTCTCTTTTTTGATGGTTCCAGTTATCGTGTCGGCCCGCAATCTGCTGGTTCTAATCCTGGCCCTGCTTGTTATCGACGTGGTGGGCCATTAACAGTTACTGATGCCAACGTGATGTTAGGCAAAATTCACCCACAATATTTTCCCTCAGTTTTTGGAATTGATGGGAATTTACCTTTAGATAAAGATACTGTCATTCAGCAATTTACCCAATTAGCCCAAGATATTCAAGCCACGACATTAAATGATTGTACTCCCGAACAGGTAGCAGCTGGATTTATTGCGATCGCAGTGGAAAATATGGCGAACGCAATTAAAAAAATCAGTCTACAACGGGGTTATGATGTCAGCCAATATGTACTTTGTAGTTTTGGCGGTGCAGGTGGGCAAGTTGCTTGTTTAATTGCCGATACCTTGGGAATGAAAAAGATATTTCTTCACCCTTATGCTGGCGTTCTCTCAGCTTATGGAATGGGATTAGCTGATGTCAGAGCGATTAGAGAAGGAGGAGTAGAACAGCCTTTAACTCAAGCATTAATTGCTAACTTACACCAGCTAATGGAATATTTAGAGACTCAAGCTAGAAATGAAATAGGTGAATTGCCTAGTCAAATAGAAATAGTCCGAAAAGTTAACTTAAAATATGAAGGAACTAACTCTACTTTAAACGTTAACTTTGCTGATAATTTGGTATTAATGCAACAAGAATTTGAGGTTAAACATCAATCACGTTATGGTTTCATTCAATTAGAGAAAACTTTAATTGTGGAATCAACCTCAGTAGAAGTAATTCAGAAAATGGATACTCCTGAAGAACCTTTAATTATTCGGACTCGTTCTTTAGATGAAGCTCCTACATCTGTTGAAACAGTAAGTATGTTTACTGCTGATAGATGGTACGATACTCCTGTATACAGACGAGAAGATTTACAACCAGAAGATAGCATTAATGGGCCTGCGATCGTTGTCGAAAAAATTAGCACTATCGTAGTTGAACCTAACTGGAATGCCAGATTAAATGCACACAATCATTTAATTTTACAGCGTCTATCAATAGGCTACGGAGATAATCTGTCTAACAGTGTTAACGCTAAGAAGCAGAATTGACAAGAGATCAGAAATGGGCAAGGTATCCACCGTCAACCGCTAAAATCTGACCAGTGACATAGGATGCGGCTGGAGAAGCAAAGAAAACTACAGCACCAGCGATTTCTTTATCGGCAACCACGTCTGCATTGCTCTCAGTTGCAAAGAAACCTGGGGCAACACCATTGACAGTTATTCCAAACATTCCCAGTTCGGCTGCAAGAGCGCGAGTTAGTGCTTCGAGTCCACCCTTGGCAGCTGTATACACAGCATCACCAGCACCTGCAATTGGCCCAGCGATTGACGTTATGTTGATGATTTTTCCCTCGCCGTTCTCAATCATCAGCCGTGCTGCTTCCTGACACAGATTGAAGGAAGCAATAAAATTCGTATCGATGAGCCGACGCACCGGATCCATTTCAAATTCAAAAAAACCGCGACGATCGCGCATACCAACATTATTAATGAGGATATCCAGATGCCCGTATTTTTCTCGAATTTCGCTGAACGCTTTTTTAACGGCTGCTTCATCCGCAATATCTAATTGTAATGGCAAGGCTGATCCGCCAATTGCCGTGACAGCTGCAACTGCGCGATTTAGGCTTTCATTATTCCGCCCATTGACAAGAACAAAAGCACCAGCACTCGCAAGTGCTTTGGTGATTTCTAGTCCTAAGCCTCGCCCCCCTCCAGTAACTAGGGCAATTTTTCCATCCAATGAAAATCCAGGTGGTGTCACAGCGTTTCCTTTGCAGGGTCATGCTTTAATAATTTATCACTCTTGACACGGGAGTTTGCTGGAAAAGGGTTATATTCTCAAATAGGAAACAAACATGTACACAACATCTCAACCTGATCCCGTCCGCTTAGAGATATTTAAAAATCTCTATCAATTTATTGCAGAACAAATGGGAATTGTGTTACAGAATACAGCCACATCAGTGAATATCAAAGAAAGGCTAGATTTCTCCTGTGCTATTTTTGACTCATCAGGATTATTAGTCGCTAATGCTCCCCACATTCCTGTACATTTAGGCTCAATGAGTGAAAGTGTTCGCAGTTTAATTAACGATAAAGGCGACACCCTAAAACCAGGAAATGTCTATCTATCTAATAACCCCTATAACGGCGGAACTCACCTTCCTGATGTCACTGCAATTACCCCTGTATTTTTGGAAATTAGGGAAAATAATCCATCCCCCATACCCCTCTTTTTTGTCGCTTCTCGTGGACACCAAGCAGATATCGGTGGAATTACCCCCGGTTCAATGCCTCCCCACAGTACCACAGTAGAACAAGAAGGAATTCTTTTTGATAATTTTCTCTTGGTTGAAGAAGGCGATTTCCGAGAAATTACAGTAAGACAGCACCTCTCAAATCATACTTATCCTGCGCGTAACCCTGACCAGAATATTGCTGATTTTAAAGCACAAATTGCTGCAAATGAACGGGGAGGACAAGAACTTTATAAAATGGTTTCGCAATATGGTATTGAGACTGTTCAAGCTTACATGAACTTTGTACAAGCTAATGCTGAGGAGTCTGTCAGAAAGGCTATAAACCTTCTCAAAGATGGCTCATTTAGTTATGAAATGGATAATGGGGCAGTGATTCAAGTAAAAGTGACAATTAATCAAGAAAGCCGCAGTGCAATCATTGATTTTACTGGCACATCTAGGCAACTCAATAGTAATTTTAATGCTCCTAAAGCTGTAACTCAAGCAGCAGTATTATATGTCTTTCGGACTTTGGTTAATGATAATATTCCTCTGAATGCTGGGTGTCTTAACCCACTAGAAATTATCATCCCAGTTGGCTGTATGCTGAATCCAATTTATCCAGCAGCAGTAGTGGCGGGTAATGTCGAAACTTCTCAAACAATTGTTGATGTTTTATATGGTGCTTTAGGTGTCATGGCTGCTTCTCAAGGAACGATGAATAATTTCACTTTTGGGAATGAGCAATATCAATATTATGAAACTATCTGCGGTGGTTCTGGAGCCGGAATTGATTTTGATGGAACTGATGGTGTTCATTCTCACATGACTAACTCTCGTTTGACCGATCCTGAAGTTTTAGAAACTCGCTATCCTGTACTTTTAGAAAGCTTTAGTCTTCGTCCCGATAGCGGTGGTAAAGGAAAATATTCCGGTGGTAATGGAGTTGTCCGCCGCATCCGTTTTTTAGAACTGATGACAGCTAATATTCTCTCTGGACATCGCGTTATCCCTCCCTTTGGATTAAATGGTGGGAAAGCGGGAATTGTCGGACGCAACTGGATACAACGTCACAATGGAATTGAAGAGAATTTAGACAGCACAGCAACAGTAGAGATGAAACCTGGGGATGTTTTTGTGATAGAAACTCCTGGCGGAGGAGGATTTGCATAATTCGTAATTCGTAATTACAGGACTTACGTAAAATATTTCTCAAACTCTCATTTCTCCGTGTCCTCTGCGCCTCTGCGGTTCGTTATTCTATAATTCCATACCTAAGTCTAAATTACGATTACGTAAGGGTTTGAGACGTTTAAAATAGGTGGCTTTTTCATCTGTAATAACACTTGTCAATCCAAATTCGCATTTCTTCTTCAGAACCAAAACAGGCAGAACGTCCTGTCATTGGATCGTAGGCGTGCCAAGCAGAAATTTTACCACGCCGATCTGATTCCTGCCACACTTGAAGGTCTGAACCACTTGCCATCCAAATGATAAAATTCTGCCAATATTTTTGTAAATTTAACAAAAAATTAAATTTATTCATAGTGAAAGCACCTGATGAATAGTGGACTATTACTTTTACTTTCACGTAATAATTGGCAACTGAGAAGGTACAGTTTTGGCAGATTTGATCTAGTACAGTTAAGCCGCATTCCAACTGGTATAGTCAAAAAACTCTCAACTGTACTAGGTAAAGTTGGTAGAAATAGTTTATATTGCCAGTATTGATGATTATTTAGTCATTGACGAGTGCGCCAAAATGAACATTTTATTAGAACGGCAGTCACACAAACCGATTTATTTACAGATCCGCGATGCCTACGGCGAGCTACGCTAACGCATCAGTCATCTGATTAAATCTGGCGCACTCAAAAATGGCGATCGCCTCCCTTCAATTCGCTCTCTGGCAGAGAGCTTACAAGTTAACAAACTCACGATTATTGAAGCATATAACGTTTTAGAAGCAGATGGGATTGTTTCTGCTCGTCAAGGTTCAGGATATTTTGTCAGCAGCGTGTCTCTCAAGAGTGCCAACCTAGAATCTAAGTTTGCTCCAGCCCAAAATGTCATAATTACAAAACCAGAAAAGTGTTCTTTTTATGATATGTACACTCCACTGGTGCAAGCACAAACACAGCCAGGAATAATTAATTTTGGCTACGGTTATCCTCGCCCACCAAAAGATATTAATCTCATTGCTAGACGAGCGCTAAGACAAGATGATGCTGATATTTTTTTTCCCCATGAAATGCCTCAAGGACAACTAACTCTGTGTAGACAAATTGCTCAAATGTTAGTACATCAAGGATTAGAGGTTTTCCCAGAGGATTTAATTATTACTAATGGCTCTCAGCAAGGGTTGTCATTAGCTATGAGTTATTATGTACAACCTGGTGATTGGGTGATTGTGGAAGCTCCTACCTATTATGGTGCAATTTCTATTTTAGAAAACTTAGGAGCTAAAATTATTGGCATTCCTATGACTGCGGAGGGAATGAATTTAGATTTATTAGAGCAATATCTCCACAGCCACCGCCCGAAATTAATTTATACGATTAGTACTTTTCATAATCCGACTGGATTGACGACGACACAAAATCATCGTCAACAATTACTAGCATTAGCCGAAAAATATGAGTGCCCTATTTTAGAAGATAATGCTTATGAAGGAATAAATTTTGATGCTGTGCCAGCACCAATTAAGGCTTTAGATAAAAACAATTTGGTGACTTATTTAAGTACCTTTTCTAAAACTTTAATGCCTAGTTTACGAGTGGGCTATATGGTAGTTACAGGTAAGCATTATCAAGCAATTATTGAGCGGAAGTTGCTCCATGACTTGCACACATCCAGTATTTCGCAAACAATAGTTAGCGAATATCTCGCTTCAGGACATTACCGCCGTCACCTCAGCCGACTTCGCACAGATAATCTGCAAAGTCGTAATACTATGTTGCAAGCTTTGGAGCGTTATTTTCCTGAAGAAATAAGGTGGACAGTTCCCACGGGTGGATTATTTCTCTGGGTACAGTTACCAGATGATTTTCCCATTGGGACAATTCGTAAGGAAGCTTTTGCACAAAATGTATACCTGGCGTGCGGTTCGGCGTTTTTCCCCGATAAACAGGGTTATCCCGCGATGCGTCTAACTTTCTGTCTCCCGCCAGAAGAGATTGAGCAAGGTATTTCGATTGTGGGCAAGTTACTGAAAAAGTATATCTCTAAAGGGTGCGTAGATAGAGAGCGGCTTGTCGTTAAGCATCGCATATCTAATTATCAACCGCTTGTTCACAGTTCTTAAGTTTTAGATCCCCCTAAATCCCCCTTAAAAAGGGGGACTTTGATTCTTCCCCTTTTTTAAGGCAGGGCTGATTCATTCCCTAAAGAGCGCTAAATATCAAGGGTTCTAGCGATTTAAAATTGATTATTTTGTTACCAGCTTGCCAAGAAAATGAACAATTTTACTGTTGTTCAAGTGCTTAAAAGTTCATCTTCTCGTCACCCTCACTTACAATTTTCTTGCTAACCATCTTGACAAACTCCTTCGTCTTGTGGAATGAATCAGCCCTGCTTTTTTAAGGGGGGTTAGGGGGGATCAACAAGTGCCTAAAATTATAGCCAACCACTTTTAAAACATCCTTTTAGTTCAGAATACAAGTCTGTTGGTTCAGAATACAAGTCTGTTGGTTCAGAATACAAGTCTGTTGGTTCAGAATACAAGTCCGTTGGTTCAGAACACAAGTCCGTTGGTTCAGAATACAAGTCTGTTGGTTCAGAACACAAGTCTGTTGGTTCAGAACACAAGTCTGTTGGTTCAGAACACAAGTCTGTTGGTTCAGAATACAAGTCCGTTGGTTCAGAACACAAGTCCGTTGGTTCAGAACACAAGTCCGTTTGTTCAGAATACAAGTCTGTAGTGATGTTTACGACGGGCTACGCCTACGCATTTCTAAAATTGCAAATATTCATTTTTGGGATTATTGGCAAGTATGGAAATTAATCTGTTTTTGCTCATCATCAAGATTAATCTAGCTCCCACTCTCGCTTGATTTTCTCCAAATCCTTTGCCGCACCCAATTGCTGAAAGATTTGATGCGCTGTGTTGTAATGCTGTTGGGCAAGTTCTGTATTGCTGCGCTTCTGCTCAAGCCGTGCTAAATCGTAGTTAACCTCTGCCACTAGGTCAGTCATCCCCAACTCTTCAGCTAATTCTAAAGCTTGTTTAGAAAACTGTTCTGCTGCTTCCAGATTACCCCGATCGCATTCATTTTTTCCTAAACCACAATAAGAATAAGCCATACCAGAACGATCGCCTAATTCTGTCTCAACTTCTAAACATTGCCGATAGAGGGTTTCGGCTGCATCCCAGTTGCCGCGATTGCGCTCTATATCTCCCAACACTCGCCAACTAGAAGCCATACCAGAACGATCGCCTAATTCTGTCTCAACTTCTAAACATTGCCGATAGAGAGTTTCGGCTGCATCCCACCTGCCGCGACATTGCTCAATATATCCCAACACTCCCCAACTATTCGCCATACCAGAACGATTGCCTAATTCTGTCTGCAATTTCAAAGATTGCCGATAGAGGCTTTCGGCTGCATCCCAGTTGCCGCGATTGCGCTCTATATCTCCCAACACTCCCCAACTATTTGCCATACCAGAGCGATCGCCTAATTCTGTCTCAACTTCTAAACATTGCAGATAGAGAGTTTCGGCTGCATCCCACCTGCCGCGACATTGCTCAATATATCCCAACACTCCCCAAATAGAAGCCATACCAGAGCGATCACCTAATTCTGTTCTCACTGTTAAAGATTGTCGATAAAGGGTTTCGGCTGCATCCCAGTTGCCGCGACATTGCTCAATATATCCCAACACTCCCCAACTATTCGCCATACCAGAGCGATCGCCTAATTCTGTTTTCACTGTCAAAGATTGCCGATAGAGGCTTTCGGCTGCATCCCAGTTGCCGCGACATTGCTCAATATTTCCCAAGAATGCCCAAACAGTAGCCATACCAGAGCGATCGCCTAATTCTGTTTTCACTGTCAAAGATTGCCGATAGAGGCTTTCGGCTGCATCCCAGTTGCCGCGACATTGCTCAATATTTCCCAACACTGCCCAACTATTCGCCATACCAGAGCGATCGCCTAATTCTGTTTTCACTGTCAAAGATTGCCGATAGAGGCTTTCGGCTGCATCCCAGTTGCCGCGAAGTTGCTCAATATTTCCCAACACTGCCCAAATAGTAGCCATACCAGAGCGATCGCCTAATTCTGTCTGCAATTCCAAAGATTGCCGATAGAGGCTTTTGGCTGCATCCCAGTTGCCGCGAAGTTGCTCAATATTTCCCAATAATGCCCAACTAGTAGCCATACCAGAGCGATCGCCTAATTCTGTCTGCAATTTCAAAGATTGCCGATAGAGGCTTTCGGCTGCATCCCAGTTGCCGCGAAGTTGCTCAATATTTCCCAAAAATTCCCAATTAGTAGCCATACCAGAGCAATCGCCTAATTCTGTCTGCAATTCCAAAGATTGCTGATAGAGGGTTTCGGCTGCATCCCAGTTGCCGCGATAGCGCTCTATATCTCCCAACAATGCCCAACTATTTGCCATACCAGAGCGATCGCTTAATTCTGTCTGCAATTCCAAAGATTGCCGATAGAGGGTTTCAGCTGCATCCCAGTTGCCGCGATAGCGCTCTATATCTCCCAATAATGCCCAACTATTCGCCATACCAGAGTGATCGCCTAATTCTGTTCTCACTATCAAGGATTGCCGATAGAGGGTTTCAGCTGCATCCCAGTTGCCGCGAAATTGCTCAATATTTCCCAATAATGCATTGCAATATGCAAGATTAGTTTTACTTTCTTGCTTTTGTGCAATGGCTAAAGCATTATGAAAACATTTTGCTGCTTCATCCCAATTGCCTAAATCACGATGAATTCTTCCAATCCATTGCCAACAGATGCAGCATTCTTCTTCTTCAATGTGCGGCAAAACTTGTTCATATAAGTCTTTTAATAAATTCCAGTTTCCCCACCATCTTAGATATTCTCTCAGAGTTTCCGTTACCAAATAATATGCTTCGCTGTAGTTACCCAACTGAAAAGCAAAATATTGAGCCTCCAACACTGGGCGCAAATCTTCTAAAGTTTTAGGATTTTTAACATTTTTACTAGAGCAGTAAAATTTATAGATACTCTTGAGCAGATTGGGCAGTTCGTTTTTATATTCTCTTTGTATAAACTCTACAATCACTCGATGCAAGTCATAAAATTCCTCACATTGCTTTTCATCATAACGACTCTGCACCAAACTACTATCAACTAATTGCTCTAAAATTGCTTGCGTTTCACTAATTTCCACTTCTGTCAATTCAGCAGGTTCTCCTAAATCTGCTGCTATTTCAAAGCGCTCATCTTGCTCTCGTTCATCTGTATATAATCGCAAGAAAGTTAAACCTTGGATATCTATCCCCACCCGCAACACACACATCTGTTTGAGTAAATCTCGCGCTGCTTCACTTTGCCTTACCAGTTGTTCTCTAAGAATGAGTTCAGCTTTTTTCGTCACTAATTCTGAATGCTTCCGCAGATACCCAGGCTTACCCTTACCAATAGCTGCCAATTGGGTTAACAAAAACACATGACCTTCAACTCGCTCAGATACCCACTGCAAATCTGTTACACTGTCTCTCAGTTGGCGCTGTCGCAAAATCTCAACTCCCGCGACTGTCGCCACTCCAGAAATTCTCTCGATATACACTAATTCTGAATCTGGTTCTGCATCCTCATAGCGAATATCGGCTAAATCTGCTGGCACTTCCCGACTGGTTAATAAAGTTTGAGATTGATGCTGGTAATAGACTAGGGCATTTAGCAATTTACCCCAATCTGCTGAAATTGCCCGTCCTGCTTGCGGATGGTTGGCAGGATGTAAAATACTTTCTAGGTTATCCAGTACTAAAAGAGTGCGTGTTTGTGCCAACCATTCAATAATTTTGGTTATCTTTTCATCAGCAGTTTTCAAAGTCTCTGTTGTTTGAATACCCAAGGTTTCAATTAGTAAAAACCCTGCGACATCATCAAAGCTTGTCCCCTGCTGCGCTTTGAAATACATAAAGCATTCATAAGGACACTCTTCTACATTCGCCCCTTTTTCAACTGGAGTTAGGGCGGATCTTCCACAATTAACGCCCAGTGCTTCTAAAAGTTTTACGGCTAAACTGGTTTTGCCAATACCCCCTTGTCCAATAAGTGCCAATACCTTCAGGGGATTTTCTGGTTGCAGTAATTTGGTTTGCAACTCTTTAAGGAGTTCATCTCGCCCCTGCCACACAGGTACTTCTGGGATTGCTTGATTTCCTACCAACCGTTTTTCAGTTGTTGTTTTATTTTGTAAAGGAAATCGCAATTCAGCTTCAATTTTATCGAGTTCATCCCCAAGACTCGCCAGTTGAGGCCCTTCTTCCAAAAGCTGCTGCTCTAATTTAAACTTTGTTGTAGGATCGTTCTCAATAGCTAAAGCTTTGCGTATCAGCTTTACTTTCTCGCTTTGATTTTCCCACTGTTGTTGTATTTGCCTTCGTTCTTCCTCTAATCGATGCTGTTGTTCTTTGTTCATTTAGAGGCTGGGATACAGGTTAAATTACTTAAATATAATTATAGGAATCATATTTGATTTTTGAACAAAATTAGATATTGTAGGGTGTGTTAGAACGTAGTTTGTAACGTACCCTTAGAGGATGTTTGAAAAGTATTTCTCTGTAACTTTAGGCACTTTTGATCCCCCCTAACCCCCTTAAAAAGGCTACGGTGTACACACAAGTCGAATTTCTTTTCATAATCTCGCTATTACCCCCCTTAATCCCCCTTATAAAGGGGGGAGACCGGAAATCCGGTTCCCTCCCCTTTATAAGGGGAGGGTTAGGGTGGGGTAATTTAACTTGCGTATACACCGTAGCTTAAAAAGGGGGGAACCGGAGTCAAAGTCCCCCTTTTCAAGGGGGATTTAGGGGGATCTAAAACTTTTGATACCGATAAGAGGACTTTTCAAACATCCTCTTATCAAGGGTTTGGTGCGGTACTCTCCGTGCTAAAACATCCTACGTATCTTTTCTCCAAATCAAATCGGAATTTTATATGATAATCTACGTTGCTGCTAAAGGGTTTATGAGTACTCCAAGTAAAAAAATGCCCAATTGTCATTGCGAGCGTTCGCGAAGCGTCTCGTAGAGAAGCAAAGCAATCCCAAGGGCTGTGATTGCTTCGCTTCGCTCGCAATGACGGGTTTTGAATCATTTATTTTTTGGAACACTCTATGGTAAGTAAAGTTTTTGATAAGCGCGCAGCACCACTCACCCTAAAATAGTGTCTATTCTACAAGTTTTTTAGATATGAGGTTGTTATGAGTCAGATTGAACGAGTTGCGATCGTTGGAGGAAACCACGGTAATGAGTTAACAGGAGTACATTTAGTCAAAAAGTTTCAGCAGTATCCAAGTTTAATCAATAGAGCTAGTTTTGAAACTTTAGCATTACTTGGTAATCTTAAAGCTATTGAAGAAGGCAAACGATACATTGACAAAGATTTAAACCGTTGCTTTACCAATCAAGGCTTACAAAATCTCCAACTCTCAAGTTATGAAGATACGCGGGCGAAAGCAATCCAACAGATACTGCAACCGCAAAATCAGCCTTTTGTTGATGTAATTATTGATTTGCACAGCACAACTGCGAACATGGGGTTAAGTCTGATTTTTTGTGATATGCATCCTTTTTTACTTCGATTAGGTGCTTATTTAAGTTCTATCAATCCAATGGTAAAGGTTTTTGTTAATCAACAATCTAGAGAAGGTGGTTTTCTGCGTTCTTTGTGCGAATTGGGTTTTGTTATAGAAGTTGGTGCTGTGGCTCAGAATATTTTAAACGCCGAATTGTTTCAGCAAACAGAGCAGCTTATTTATGCAATTTTAGATTATTTTGAAGGCTGCAACCAAGATAATATTCCACAGACAAAAAGCACGCTTACACTCTATCAATACATTGAGACGATCGATTATCCTAGAAGCAATGCCGACGACGGGCTGCGCCTACGCGGTGAGATTCAAGCCATGATTCACCCCCAACTTCAGTTTAGAGATTATAAACCTCTAAATCCAGGCGATCCAATGTTTGTGACTTTTGCAGGAAAAGATATTTTCTATGAGGGAGAGTCTACTGTTTATCCTATTTTTATTAATGAAGCGGCTTATTACGAGAAAGGAATTGCGATGTATCTAAGTAAAAAGCAGCAAGAGGTAGTTTAATTTATTCTTTTTATTCTGACTCCAAACTCCTGAACTGCGATCGCTAACGCCCAAAAAATATTACAACTATATTACAATACAAAAATTTGAGCGATCGCAGTTTTATCGCCCGTTGTTTCAAGAGAGTTAAAATGCTTATTCCAAAGTTAGTTTTGTTACTACTCAACTGAAATGTGTCAGAACATGAGCATCAGAAAAACATAAATAAATACTAATATCTTTATAGTTATATATAAATTAATAGTTAAATAATCTTAGGAGAAATAAAAATAACTGGGATCTACAGAGGCATTAGTACTTACTGGATAGACTGATGCAGATCCTCTCTAAACCTAGAATAACAATCTTTTCGCTGGTACTAGCAGCATCCTGAGTCGATGACTGCCCAGAAACCTTGCGCTTGAACATGAAGGAAGCAACAATGAGTAGCAATCTCGCCATCAAACTGCGTTCTGGAACTCAACAAGCCCACACCTCAGCAGAAAATGTGGCATTCATGAAATGTTTTTTGCAAGGAGTTGTGGATAAAAACTGCTTTGCCAAGTTCTTAAGCAACTTGTATTACGTCTACAGCGAACTAGAAGCGGCATTAGATAGCCATGTATTGCATCCTGTAATTAGTGCGGTTTACTTTCCTGAACTTAATCGTCAATCCTCGCTCGAAAAAGACATGGTGTTCTATTATGGGGATAATTGGCGAGAGGAAATTACACCCTCAGCCGCTACCCAAAAATACATTGACCGCATTCGGGAAATTTCTGCTAGTGAACCAGCCTTATTGCTAGGTCATGCCTACACTCGCTACATGGGCGATCTTTCTGGGGGTCAAATGCTACAAAAAGTTGCTCAGTCAGCCCTGAAGCTTTCTGGCTACGAAGGCACATCTTTCTACAACTTTGAGCAAATTCCTGACAAAAAGGCATTTAAGGATAAGTATCGTCAGGCATTAAATGCATTACCCGTTGATGATATAACAGCAGAACGGATTGTTACAGAAGCTAATAATGCCTTTGAGTTCAATTTGCAGATGGCTCAAGAGTTAGAGGGAAGTTTAATTAAAGCACTCGGCCAAGTCTTGTTTAATAGTCTAACTCGTTCCCAAAATTCAGGTAGCACTGAAATAGCTGCGGCTAACTAAGTTTGTTATTGGGCATTGGGCATTAGGCATTGGGAAGAAACTTGTTAAATAATTCCCCTTGTCTCCCCTGTCTCCCTTGTCTCCCTTGTCTCCCTCTGCTCCCCCTGCTCCCCCTGCTCCCCCTGCTCTCTCATCCCCCTCATTCACTGGAAAGCAACTCAATGGTTTTTCTATTACCTGGTGTCAAGTTTGATCTGGATCTGATTCAAAAGTACGACACTCGCGCACCTAGATATACCAGTTACCCGCCCGCTACAGAGTTAAGCGAAACATTCACTGAAACTGATTTTAAGGCCGCGATCGCAGCATCAAATCAACGCCAAACTCCTATGAGTTTGTATTTCCACATCCCTTTTTGCCAAAGTGCTTGCTATTTCTGTGGCTGTAATACGGTAATTTCCAACAACAAGAATATTGCTAAACCTTACGTGGAGTCTTTGGTTCAAGATATCAAAAACACCGCAGCTTTAATCGATCCAAACAGAAAAGTATTACAAATTCACTGGGGAGGCGGCACGCCTAATTACTTGGATCGTTACCAAGTAAAATTTTTATGGAAAAATATCAATCGCTATTTCAACATCGACCCCCAAGCAGAAATCTCAATAGAGATTAATCCCCGCTATATCGATAAAAACTACATTTTCTTTTTGAGAGAGATTGGATTTAATCGCATTAGTTTCGGCATTCAGGATTTTAATAGCCAAGTTCAAGTAGCTGTAAATCGTGTTCAGCCAGAAGAAATGCTCTTTGATGTCATGAGTTGGGTCAAAGAAGCTAAGTTTGAAAGTGTGAATGTAGACCTAATTTATGGTTTACCTTATCAAACCCGTGAGACATTTCAAGAAACGGTGAAAAAGACAATTGAGCTAGACCCTGACCGAATTGTTGTCTTTAACTTTGCTTACGTTCCGTGGCTCAAGCCGACGCAAAAAAATATTCCTCAAGAGGCGCTACCCCCAGCAGAGGAAAAGTTAGATATTCTGAAAATGACTATTGAGGAATTGACGAGTAACCAATATCTATTTATTGGGAT
This sequence comes from Nostoc sp. KVJ3, assembly GCF_026127265.1. Classification (GTDB taxonomy): domain Bacteria; phylum Cyanobacteriota; class Cyanobacteriia; order Cyanobacteriales; family Nostocaceae; genus Nostoc. The sequence goes on along the minus strand of NZ_WWFG01000001.1, from coordinate 3,771,023 downwards.
GGATCACTTTGCAAAAACTAATGACGAACTAGCGATCGCTCAACGTAATGGCACTCTCAAGCGCAATTTCCAGGGCTACACTACCCACGCAGAGACAGAATTATTTGGCTTTGGTTCTACATCCATTAGTATGCTAGAAGATGCCTATGCTCAAAACCACAAGGAATTAAAGGATTATTATCAAACAATTGCTACGGGGGCTTTACCTGTTAGCAAAGGTATCAAGCTTACTCAGAATGATATCATTAGACGGGATGTGATTATGGGTATTATGTCTCACTTTCAGTTACATAAGCAAGATATTGAAAACAAATATCATATCAGCTTTGATGAATATTTTTCTGAGGAAATAGAGGCATTAAAACCACTAGAAGCTGATGGTCTGGTCAGTTTATCAAAAAATCAGATCCAGATTACAGACATTGGTAGATTACTTGTCAGAAATATTGCCGTTATATTTGATACTCACACAAAGATGCGAGATACAAAATTCTCCCGTGCGATTTAAAAAATTAGCAAAGTTATAGCCATCTTTAATCATTGGTGAAATTTTGCGGTCTTTGTATTCTCGACTTTGTAAAGAATTCGAGAATATAATTTTTTATTGTCATATTTACTCTAAAAAAAAATTATTTAATAAATTTTATAGAAGTTGATTAGTAAATATTTTTATACATCTCCAAAAAGTTAGATTGTATAACTACATCCTCAGAGAGATAGAGCGAGATTAAGATTATTTATCTCTCTATATCAATAATTTATTTATGTAATCAATAACCCCTAATAGATAGATTAGAGATTCAAGATTTTTTGTCTAACTTTTGGATTTAGCATTTATCCCATCTGGTAGAAATAATTCTGAATCAGAGTTGATAACTTAGATACAACAAGTGAGATTGTTGAGGCAGTTATGAGTATTATTGCTTGGATAGTTTTAGGACTTCTGGCAGGTGCAATCGCTAAAGCTATTTATCCTGGCTATCAAGGCGGCGGAATTCTCTCCACAATGATTTTAGGTATCATTGGTGCTTTCATTGGTGGAGGTTTGTTTACCCTATTAAGAACAGGAACTCTGCAAATTACTGCGGCTGGCGCTGGTTTAACTCTTCCTGGTATTTTAGTGGCTGTGCTTGGCGCAATTGTTGCTATTTATCTATGGGGATTAATCAGAAGAAGCAGCAATGCTTAATCACTCCAGGACTTACGCAAAAAAGTTCTGAAGTAGCGGTAATTCATGAATTACCGCTACGACAAATCAGGTTTTTGAGACAATTTTGCGTAAGTCCTACACTCATTGGTAGTTATCAATACTGTGATGACTATTGTATTTTGTTGGTCTTCTAGTTAGCCACTTTGAGCGGCTATAAAACAATAAATTAGCTCGATTTGGAAAAATTCTAAAAGACCAATCAATCCGTTTCATACCATCATAATTTTTGGAAGTGTAAATCCATGTTTTTTCACAAGAAAGAGCCTATTCATGCAGTTAATGTTAGTGAAGCAAACCCTCGTTTTGCTCAGTTACTACTAGAGCAATTTGGCGGAGCTACTGGCGAACTTAGTGCAGCCCTGCAATATTGGGTTCAATCATTCCATGTCGAAAATGCTGGAATTAAAGACATGCTTCAAGATATTGCAATCGAGGAATTCAGCCATTTAGAAATGGTTGGTAAACTCATTGAAGCTCATACCAAAAATGTGGATCAAACAGAGGCTTATAAGAGTACTCTCTTTGCAGTCCGAGGAATTGGGCCTCATTTTCTAGATAGCCAGGGTACTGCTTGGACTGCAAGTTACTTGAATGAGGGTGGAGATGTAGTGCGTGATTTAAGAGCTAACGTTGCAGCAGAAGCTGGTGCTCGTCAGACTTACGAATCATTGATTAAGTTGGCAACTGACAAAGGAACCCAAGAGACTTTAGTCCATCTGTTGACACGAGAAATTTCTCACACTCAGATGTTTATGAAAGCTCTAGATTCGCTAGGTAAGTTGACAGATCCATTTTTTGGTAATGTTAAGCCAGATGAAACTGTTGCTCTCTACTACAACCTATCTACAAGTGACAATGGTAAAGATGAGCGTGGCCCTTGGAATTCTGAACCAACCTTTAAATACATTGCTAATCCGTTAGAAAGTCACTCTTAATTCCAACGGAACCAACTTAAGTACTAGAAGAAGCTCTTATCAAAGTAATAGTACCGCTTCTTTAGGATCCTCTACGTGCAAAGGCTTAATTCGTTATTAGACAGTTAGAAAGACACAGATTCGTTTGTGGCAGCCATAGTCAATAGTCAATAATTAAAGCCCTTATATGAATAGGGGCTTTTTTGTATTAGAAAACTATTATTATCTAAAGGGGCATTCCAGTAAATGATAAAGAGAGTTTCAGACTAGGCTGTTGAATCTGTGCCTTTTTACGATAAAAAAGAGCCAGGAAATTAACTCTCTGGCTCAAAGATGGAGACAAAAAAATCATCAAATAAAGGTTAACTTGGTTAAGAACCTAAATTCTTCCCAGGTTATGCAGCCCCAAAACAGCGCCCACTCCTAAGATATGACCGAAGGCAGTGGTTGCTAAAAGGGCCGGTAAACCAAAACCACCAAAGAGATTAGATGAGGGCAGTGCTGGTTCAGCGTTGGGATATTTGATGGTTGATTTACCAAAAGCAATGGCAATGATATTAGCAATAATGATAATCAGTCCAACTGTCGGACTCCATTGCAAGGGTGTGGTTGCAGCAGCGAGTAAGGTTGAAGTAAACACCTGATTTGCTCCTGAAATTTATTAATGATTGAAAATATAATCTGAAACTTTCCGAAGCAAATTCAATAAAATACCCAATTTTGCATCAATATTTAACAGTTGTTCTTACTACTTAATACAACTTGAGTTCAAAGGGAGTGAATTGACTGTGCCAACTGGCTTGAACTTCAATGTAAGAGGTAAGGGCTTATGAGGTACAAAATTATACTAAGATTTATGATTTTTTACAGACTCGATTAATCGCGTCTGTACTATTAACTTCATCGAAGTCACATTAATGCATTTACTATTAGTCTGTCAAATTCGTTTTGACGGTTAGAGAGACGCGATAAATCGCCGTCTCTACAGGGAATTTATCCATCAATTATTTATTGACAGACTACTCTTATGGGTAAGCTTGCGTATATTCTATCACTAAATATAATTTTCATCTATCTAAGGTATGGAATATAAATATAGTTTTTTCTATATCTAAAGAAATTAAATATAAATTACTTAACTTACAACTATACTTCTGGCAGAAGATGTAAAAAAATATTAGACATCTTAAATTAAAATAAATATTAATCAAAGTTCCTCAACAATTCAGGAAAGTGTGCTAAACACGAACTTGGAATTGCCTAAAACTTTTTTAAAATCAGCAAACACTCAAACTATGAACTCTACTACCGAAAAACGTATCGCCTTGATTTCCGTCCACGGTGATCCGGCGATTGAAATAGGGAAAGAAGAAGCTGGGGGACAAAATGTTTATGTGCGCCAAGTGGGTGAAGCACTAGCGCGGCTGGGATGGCAAGTTGATATGTTTACCCGCAAAGTGAGTCTAGAGCAAGACTTGATTATTGAACATAGCGATAATTGTCGAACTATTCGTTTAAAAGCTGGGCCGATTGAGTTTGTACCGCGAGATGAAATTTTTGAATATCTGCCAGAATTTGTTGATAATTTCCTGAAATTTCAAGTAAAAAATGACATTACATACCAGTTAGTTCACACTAACTATTGGCTCTCTAGTTGGGTGGGGATGCAGTTAAAGAAAATCCAAGAGAGTAAGCAAGTTCATACGTACCACTCATTAGGAGCAGTGAAGTATAACACTATAGAAAATATTCCTCTGATTGCCAATCAGCGATTAGCTGTAGAAAAACAGGTGTTGGAAACAGCAGAGCGAATTGTAGCCACAAGTCCACAAGAACAGCAACACATGCGATCGCTAGTTTCCACTGAAGGCAATATTGACATCATTCCCTGCGGTACAGATATTCAGCGCTTTGGTTCCATTGGCAGAGAAGCAGCTAGGGCTGAATTTGGGATTGTGAAAGAGGCTAAAGTTGTACTATATGTAGGACGTTTTGACCAACGCAAAGGTATAGAAACCCTAGTGCGTGCAGTAAACGAGTCTGGGTTACGCGACTCCAAGAATTTCAAACTAATTATTGGTGGTGGTAGTACTCCAGGTAACAGCGACGGCCTTGAGCGCGATCGCATTGAGCAAATCGTCAATGACTTAGGAATCTCTGACTTGACTACCTTTGCTGGTCGTCTCAGTCAAGATATTTTACCAACTTATTACGCGGCTGCCGATGTTTGCGTTGTTCCTAGTCACTACGAACCCTTTGGACTCGTAGCGATCGAAGCGATGGCAAGCGGTACTCCAGTTGTGGCTAGCGATGTTGGTGGACTTCAGTTTACTGTAGTTAATGAAGAAACTGGTTTATTGGCACCACCACAAAATGTAAGTGCTTTTGCGTCTGCCATTGACCGAATTCTCTTAGATCCAGAGTGGCGAGACGAATTAGGTAAAGCTGGCAGAAAGCGCGTTGAAAGTAAATTTAGTTGGCATGGCGTAGCAGTTCAGTTAGGCGAACTTTACACCCAATTATTAGAGCCATCAGCAAAGGAACCTGCATTGATCGCTAAATAACCAGCAACCTAATACACTGCGGATAAAATCATCGTAAATACCGATTTTTGTAGAGAGATGCAAAATTTTGCGTCTCTACATTTCTTTGGGGATCAATGTGATGCCTACATTAATATCAATATTAGAGATGATGGAAGTATACTGAGCATCGACCTTTGAACGCGAACGGCTATGCAACCAGTTGACTTCACCACCCTTACAGCTACTTGTAGCGAAATACGCGCTAACTGGCTGCCCTCGCGGACAGAACAGGTTTATCAGCGCGATCGCTACACTATTGCCATAGCATTACGCACCCTGAAACAGCGTGATTGGCTACAAGTTTCTTGGCATCCCCAAGCGGCACATATTTGCATTGGCGATCCGCCACCGCGATCGCCAGATACTTTTACCTTTAGCCAACAACTGATACACCAACTGGGTGGTTTGGCGCTGGTGGGTATTGAAGCGATCGCCCCTTGGGAGCGGGTGATTGATTTGCAATTTGCCCGTCGTCCCGGAGAAAGTGCCCTGTATCATGTCTATGCAGAAATCATGGGCAAATATAGCAACGTCATTCTTACCGACGCTAGCAATATAATTATCACTGCTGCTCATCAAGTCAGTCAGCAACAATCTAGTGTCCGTCCCATCCAAACCGGACAACCTTATGAAACACCACCAAAACTCACTGGAACTGTCCCCAGTTTCAGCGAATCTCAAGAGCGTTGGCAAGAACGGGTAAGTTTAGTACCAGGAGCAATCAAGCGGCAATTACTAAAAAGTTATAGTGGCTTGAGTGCAGCATTACTAGAGTTAATGCTGTTAGAAGCAAATATCGCACCAGAAACATCTACCGATACTCTCAACCCCGAAGATTGGCGACGGCTGTTTGAGCGTTGGCAAGAATGGCTACAAGCCTTAGATTCCAAGAAATTTCAACCCGCTTGGACAAAAGATGGCTACACCGTAATGGGTTGGGGTGGAGTTGAAAAAGTTAAAAATGTTCAGGAGTTGCTCAATCGTTACTATAGTAACCAAATTGACCAACAATTATTTTCTCAATTGCGCCATCAGTTGAGTCAGAAATTGCATAATATCCTGGTGAAATTACGCAATAAAGCTCAAACTTTTAAAACACGCTTACAGCAATCAGATCGAGCCGATGAGTATCGACAAAAAGCTGATTTATTGATGGCTCACCTGCAAAATTGGGAACCAGGGATGAAAGAAATTATCCTGGCTGATTTTGAGACAAATTTGCCAGTAGCGATCGCTCTTCAGCCAGATAAAAATGCTGTCCAAAATGCCCAAAGTCTTTATAAACAACATCAAAAGCTGAAACGCGCTCGTTCTGCTGTGGAACCCCTACTATTAGAAGTGCAGACAGAAATTGAGTATTTAGAACAAGTAGAAGCTGCGATCGCTCAAATAGACACCTACCAAACAGCAGAAGATTTGCGAGCTTTAGAAGAAATTCGTGAAGAGTTGATTGGGCAAAAGTATCTAGAAGATCCAGAATATCGCAGCCGTAGCGCAAACGAAGCCCCCAGTACCAACTTTCATCGTTATCTTACTCCTAGTGGCTTTGAGGTATTAATTGGTCGTAACAATCGCCAAAATGACCAATTAACTTTTCGTGTAGCTGGGGATTATGACATCTGGTTCCACGCTCAAGAAATTCCAGGGAGCCATCTACTACTACGTCTAGAACCCGGTGCTGTTGCAGAAGAAGCTGATTTGCAATTTGTAGCTAATCTTGCCGCTTACTATAGTCGTGCCCGTCAGAGTGAGCAAGTACCAGTAGTTTACACCCAGCTAAAACACGTCTACAAACCTAAAGGAGCAAAACCGGGAATTGCAATTTACAAGCAAGAGAGTATTCTCTGGGGAAAACCACAAATAGTCATTGGGAATTAGTTATGGGTATTGGAGATGGGGCACTTGTACCGAGCGATCGCGAACTGAAATATTGGATATACAGCGTTTTTCAGGTAAATGAAATACACAGATAGGGAAACATCAATGCTGTGCCCTTAAGATCATCTGTACCATTTGTACCACTTGTAGAGATGCGATTCATCGCGTCTTAACCCAAAGATGTGTTGCAATCATTAATTGAATTGGTATAACCTTTAATGTTGGGTTTCGTTCCTCAAACGCCACTTGCTTCTCACAAGGGGAGACGCTGCGCGTAGCTTGCTTCCCCGGAAACCGCAAGGGCGCAGTGGCTCCCTAACCTCCGCAGATTAAGGTTTTTGTGAAATGGTATAACCCAAGCGTATTGGGACATAAGTCATTTATTTCTTTTCTGCTTCCAGTGCCTATGGCCTTGTCAGACTATACCCTGGGATCTACTGAATTATTCTAATAGATAGAGGCTTTTTAGCTTTGTTAATATCTTTTTTTGATGAATATTCAGGAAAAATCTGTGTTCACTGTTACAATATTGTTAAGAAAAGTTGCCCGTTGCATTTTGGGAACGCGCAATTGGGTTTTAACTCTCTTGAGAAGACAACGCAAAAAACATTTTCTAGACCAGCTGTGGGAGGCTGGTCTTTTTGTATATAATGGTTTAATGCCAGTTATCTAAATAATAGTGTTTCAAAAAATAAATGATCCAAAGCCCGTCATTGCGAGCGAAGCGAAGCAATCACAGCCCTTGGGATTGCTTCGTTTCTCTACGAGACGCTTCGCGAACGCTCGCAATGAAAATTGGGCATTTTTTTACTTGGAGTACTCTAATTAAAAGTTTTTAAAGACGTTTTTTACATTCGCTACAAACTAATTTCCATATTTTTTACATGAATTTAAGTAAGTCGGCGAGAAAAATTCAATGTATTAATCATTCCCATCAAAGCCTCCGGGGTAAATACAAGGGTTCGATACCCTTATATTTACCAATCTTTTTGTAATCTTCATAGTTTAAAACCTTTGTGTAGCAAGGATTTTAGGGTATAATTAAAGAGATCGAGTCAGTAGTCCACCGTTCAGGTCGAAGACCGGGAAACTCTCATCCCAATTGAACGGACTGAACCTTGAAAACTGATATGGGGTTGCATCCAGAAATACAGATTTTATCTGTTAGGTTGGTTGCGTAAAATCAGTTACCTTGGTTGTACAAAACTTTGGTTTCTTGTACAAAACAGCGGTGTGGACGCATCGTTGCTGGCTGTGGAGGTTACTGGAATACCAGACCCGTGAATCAGCAAATTCTAGCTGCGAGGTTAGATGCTCCCGCTACATTGCTTGCAATTAGCGGTGAGAGTCGTCACTCCTACCAATCAGAGTTGCAATTGCCTTAACTAACTCATCTGGTTCAACTGGTTTGGACAGATGCCTGTGAAATCCTGATTTGAGTGCTTGTTGCTGGTTGATTTCTCCGGCATAAGCAGTTAAGGCGATCGCAGGAATCTGTTTAGCTTGCTTTGCTTGCAATACTTTAATTTGACGCATCAGCATATAGCCATCGATCTCTGGCATTCCAATATCACTGAGCATAATATCTGGTTGTGACTCTGCCAATACTTGCAGTGCTTCTTTTGCCGATGCCGCAGCAATTACCCTTGCTCCAGCCTGTTCTAGCACAAATGTGTGGAACTCACGGGTATCATCGTCATCGTCCACAACTAAAATTTCAATGCCTGTAAGGATTTCATCTGTCAAAGAGGTATTTAGAGCATCATTTATCTGTTGTTGTGGGCTTAACTCTTTTTTGATGAGCGGTAGCCTAACTGTAAAAATAGCTCCTTGCCCTTCCCCTAAACTTTCAGCCCAAATCGTGCCACCGTGTAATTCTATCAGATGACGGACAATTGCTAACCCTAATCCCAACCCACCAAACCTTCGGGTTGTTGTGCCATCAGCCTGACGAAAATATTCAAATACATAAGGGAGAAATTCCGGGCTAATTCCCTTACCTGTATCACTGACAGTAATTTGAGCTTGAGTATCAATGCGCTCTAGTTGAATCTCAATTTTTCCTCCTTCAGGAGTGAATTTAACGGCATTAGATAACAGATTCCAGATTACTTGTTGTAAACGACCAGAATCACCCAAAACTTGCCCGAAGGAAGCATCCAGCATTGTGTGAATTTGAATCTCTTTAGCCTCTGCTGCCAAATGCACTGTCTCCAATCCCGCCTCAATAACAGACACTAGGTTGACGGGAAACATATTAAGGTTGAGTTTACCTTGTAAGATCCGAGAGACATCAAGCAAGTCTTCAATTAGTTGCGCTTGTAATTTAGCATTGCGCTCGATGGTTGCAATCGCTTTATTAATCTCTGCTGGTTGAAATTTACGAGTTTGTAAGAGTCTCGCCCAACCAAGAATAGGATTGAGAGGCGATCGCAATTCATGGGAAAGCACCGCCAAAAACTCATCTTTTATCCGGTTGGCTGTTTCGGCTTCAGTTCTCGCAGCTTGCTCAAGTTCCAGAAGGCGATCGCGTTCGGCTTCTGTTGTTTTGCGATCGCTAATTTCTGTAACAAAAATGCTTACTCCTTCACCAAAAGGGTAGATGCGATTCTCAAACCAGCGTTGCCAAGGGGTATAAAAGTATTCAAAGCGAACAACGTTCTGTTGGGCGATCGCTCGATGAACTTGGGTATAAAATTCGGTTTTAACCATATCAGGAAATACTTCCCAAAGGATCCTACCTAGTAAATCTTCCTTTGGGATGCCCACAACATCTGCTACGCGATCGTTAACAAAGGTATAACGCCACTCCCGATCCAACACATAAAACTGGTCTTGGATACCAGCCAGGACAGTTTCTAAGTGTGCTTTCGCAACCTCAGCTTCAATCCGTAGTCCTTGTTCTCGTTGCATTGCCTCCTCGCGGAGACGAGCCATTTTGAGGGCTGCCTCTACCCGCGCTAACAATTCCCGAGCCGAAAAGGGTTTAATTAAGTAATCATCGGCTCCCGCTTCTAACCCTTCCACCCGTGCCTCTTCTCCCGCCCGCGCCGACAGCAGAATGATCGGAACTTTTTGCGTCTGCGGATCGGTTCGCAATTCTTGCAGGAGTCCAAAGCCATCTAATCCAGGCATCATTACGTCTGTCAGTACCAAGTCTGGGACACACCCACGAGCAGAATCCAAAGCCGCTAAACCGTCTGCCACTGATTCGACCTCATACTGCTGACTTAATAGCCGTTTGACGTAATCGCGCATATCTGCGTTATCGTCAGCTAGGAGAATTCGGGGGGTAGGGGAGGCAGGGGGGCAGGGGAGGTAGGGGAGGTAGGGGAGGCAGGGGAGGTAGGGGAGGCGGGGGAGGCAGGGGAAGAATCTATATATGATGTGTACTCTTCTTGAACTATTTCTTCTCCCCCTGCTTCTCTTCTCCCCCTGCTTCCCCTGCTCTCTTCTTCCGGTAGCCAACGCACGGCTTCTTCTAAATAGGGTGTTGTACCTAATGCGGTTGAAGCTAAAGTTCTAGGGGCGCTAATTCGGTCTGGAGGCAAATGAGCGGATCCCGTTGGAATTGATACAGTAAAGCAACTACCTGCTCCGAGAACACTTGTCACCTTGACTGTTCCACCATGCATTTGCACCAATTCTTGCACCAGTGACAATCCAATTCCCGATCCTTCAAAAGTTCGTCCTTGCGCGCCTTTGACGCGGTGGAATCGTTCAAAAAGATGGGGGATTTCTTCTGCTGGGATACCAATTCCTGTATCTTGAACTGAAAACTCAATGCAATCGTTTAGCCACTGCAAGCTGACCACGATTTTTCCAGCCATCGTAAACTTGAATGCATTCGATAGCAGGTTCAGAACAATCTTTTCCCACATCTCCCGATCTACATACACTGGTGTCGGTAGGGAAGGACAGTTGACTGATAACTGCATCTCTGCGCGTTCTACTGCGGAACGAAATACACTAGCTAGTTCTGCGGTGAAAGTGGCTAGATCGGTGGGTTCATAAGAGGCTTGAACTCGTCCGGCTTCGATGCGTGAGAAGTCTAGCAGACTATTGACCAGTTTTAATAGGCGCAGTCCATTGCGTTGCACCATTTTTAACTGCTCTCGTTCGTTGGCTGGCAGCAGGGTGGCGCAATTGGCTAAGGTTTCCTCTAATGGCCCTAGCATCAGCGTCAGGGGCGTACGAAACTCGTGGCTGACATTGCTGAAAAAGACGGTTTTCGCGCGATCGATTTCTGCCAAGGCTTGGGCGCGTTTGCGTTCTTCCTCGTAAGCTTGCGCATTGGCAATGCTGGCAGCAATTTGAGCCGCAACTAAATCGATGAATCCTCTATAATTATCATCAAATAGCCTGAAGGGATTCAACCCAACAATTAATATACCAGATTTTCCCGTCTGACCGGATGGGGCAATTGGCACTGCGATCGCTTGATGGGGCGATCGCCCCCACACTCCGCAAGGTAACCTACTAAAAGACACTTCCAAATCAGAAATCAGTTTTGCCTGATGTGTTCTAATTACTTCCGCAAATGGCCAAACTGAATCAGAATCGAGATCGACTGTTTCAGGAACTGCTACATGATTTTTGTCGATGCGACACGTTCCAGCCAGAAAAACTTGCTGCTGATCTGGATCAACCAGATAAATCATCGCGAAAGGGAGATCGTAAGGGTTGCTCTCTAAACAATTCGCACTTACTGTACAAGCTTGATCGAATGTCCGCGCATCTGCCGTCCTCGCCGCTAGTTCGCGCAAAAGTGCTAACTGACGCTCACCAACGATCCTCTGAGTGTCGTCCGTGTTAGCGCAGATGATTCCACCTGTGTCACCCCGATCATTCGGAACCGGGCTATATGAAAAAGTATAATAGGTTTCCTCCGGGTAGCCGTTGCGCTCCATAATTAGCAGTAACGCTTCGTCATAAGTGCCTTCGTTCTTCAGCATTGCTGATTCGGCGCGAGGCCCAACCTGATCCCATATTTCCCGCCACACCAAACAAGCTGGCTGTCCAAGGGCTTCTGGATGTTTGCCGCCAATAATAGCCTTGTAAGCATCATTATAAAGATTTATGAGTTCTTCGCCCCACCAGACAAACATGGCTTGGCGGCAGGTTAGCATAATCCGCACGGCAGTCCTTAAACTCTGTGGCCACTGCTGTGCCGGGCCAAGGGAGGTTTTTGACCAGTCGTATTCTCGCATCCTAGCACCCATTTCACCCCACCGATAAGGAAATTTACGTCGGCGTTGCTTGCTGACGTTGACTCGTTCTTCATTAATTCCTCTCGATTGGTCATGCGTCGGTTACAAGTTATATTTGTGGTCGTCTTTTAGGAAAATCCTTTCTAAATTATAGGACTTACGCATTGATAGGAAAGACCAAGTATAGATGATTGGAAAAACCAGATCCGCGTCGTAGGGGCAATTCATGAATTGCCCCTACACCTGACGAGATGATGTTGTAGGTGCGTATGCAAAAATATTTATGTCATTGCGTAGGCGGAGCCTTCCCGTAGGGTACGGAATGAAATGTAGAGAAGCAATCCCAAGACCTTGGGATTGCTTCATTCCGCTTTGCTCCATTCGCAATGACAAATGTATATTTATTTTTGCATTACTACTTACCACATTTGAATGGGAACCGCTATATTTGTTTCTAAGCAGCATTTATTCTTTGTAAACCAGTGTAAATATTGAACCGTTCTCCACGCAAGAATCCAATTAAGGTAATGCCAAATTCTTTGGCGACAGATACCGCTAAACTACTGGGAGCAGAAACAGAACAAACAATAGGAACTCCAGCAGTTGTAGACTTTTGCAAAATCTCAAAACTAGAGCGTCCGCTCACTAAGACAATACAATTATCTAAAGGCAACTCGTCACTGAGGAAAGCTGAACCAATCAATTTATCCAAAGCATTGTGTCGCCCAACATCCTCGTGCAGGTTTAACAGTTGTCCTTGAGCATCGAAGGTAGCCGCAGCGTGCAAACCTCCTGTAGCAGTGAAGATACCTTGAGCGGCCCGGAGCTTATCTGGTAGGCTGTAGATGATCTCAGGCGTGACTGTGGGGCCAGAAGGAATCACTGAACATCCCCGCAGACGCAAAGCCTCAAGGCTAGCTTTACCACACACTCCACAGGCGCTACTAGTGTAGAAATGACGTTCCAAAGGCTGTAAGTCTGGAATTAACCCATCCCGCAGTTCTACATTCACGATGTTATGGCGCTGTTCCCCGTCTACCAATTCATCCACACAGTAGCTGATCCGTCGGATATCTTCTCTGCGGCTAACGACTCCTTCACCGTAGAGGAAACCAGCCGCTAGTTCAAAATCTGCCCCTGGTGTTCGCATAGTTACAGCTACCGTCTTCTGGAAAGGAACAAGACGAATTTCTAAAGGTTCCTCAGTAGTAAGATGATCTAAGCGAGGCTGTACTTGACCTTTTTCTATTACCCAAACAGTGGCTTTGGTTTTGCTTTTAGCTGGCATTGTCATATTTGCGATCCTTGGTGAATTTAAATTTTGATACTAATCTGGAAACAGAGTAATGCTATTTATGAACCTAAAATTTTTGACTTTCAGGAAAATTTTATTGGCAATAGTCTTTGTGACTTCCCTTGGTTTTGCAGGATACCTAGTGGGTAATAACATTAGTCAGAGAGTAATTGAAAAATCTCTTGCAAAACAAGTCATGTCTACCTCCACGGTGGGAAAAAGTTCTCAACTACAGACACTTTTAAATGAGATAGTTGCAGAACAAAAAATCCCTGGTGGAGTCATGTATATTTCTACACCTAAAGGTTCTTGGTTGGGAGTATCTGGTGTCAATAACTTGTCAACTAAAACCCGGATGAAAACCACAGATGGCTTTTCCATTGCCAGTATGAGTAAGACTTTTATGGCGGTGGTTGTGCTGAAATTAGTGCAGCAAGGGAAGATAAACTTAGATCGAGCGATCGCAACCTACTTACCAACAGACATCAGTCCTCATATTGTCAACAGCGATAAAATTACAGTTCGTCAACTGCTCAATCATACCAGTGGTGTTGCGGAGTACTTAGATACAAAAGAGTTTCTTCAAGCTACTGCGAAAAGAAGTCGCTCACAGCCTTGGACAGCCAGAGAAGCTATTAAGTATATGTACCAAGAAGAACCACAGGCAAATCCTGGAGAAAAATTTATTTATACTGATTGCAACTACATTCTTTTGGAACTGATTGTGGAAAATATAACTAGGGGAACCCTCGCACAAGCTATCCGCAGTCAGATTTTAAAACCATTAGGGTTAAAACATACCTTCACAGAATTGCGCGAACCGACAATTGGAGAAGTAGCTACAGGTTATGGCGATCGCTATAAGGATGGTAAGCTAGATAGCTACGCCGATGTCAACGATGGCAATGGTTTGGGAGATGGTGGATTAGTTTCAACAGCAGAGGATTTAGCCAAGTTCGCCAAAGCGTTATTTATCAAAAAAACCTTACTTTCATCGAAGATGATGAAAGAAATGCTGAAATTTAAAGATAATGGCGAAAGTTATAGTTATGGGTTAGGTGTAGAACGGTTCTCATCTCCTTTAGAAACAGCAATTGGACATAGTGGTATAGCTTATGGCTTCACAACATTGCTGGCATATCTCCCGAATCAAAACACCACTATAATAGTGCTGCTAAACGCTCAGAATGTTGATATTAAATCAATAGCTAGAACTGGCTTAGAAGTTGTAAGTAATAAATGATGCTAATATCGCTAGAATTTCACAGTCTATTAGACATCTGGTGAAATTAAATATGCGTTATCCACAACCCTTGTAGAGACGTAGCAGTGCTACGTCTCTACATTCTTTTTTGGAGATGTCTATTGTGGAAAACCAGAATCGGAAACAGGATATTTTTACATTGATACCTAGATAGAAAGAGTCGCCCTGACAAAGGATTTGGATCTCCAATTAAAGATGCAGAAATCTCAGAATTACCTAAATGGCAATATTTTCAAGCTAACCATAGACTTTCAGCTTAAAATAACTAAGTCAATCTTCAAACCAAGCTTAATCTCAATATTTAAGTTTGTAACTATTAAAACTTCCTGTACTGAGTAAATTAGGCAAAAATATGGCTACGAAAATTCCTGTCACAGTGATTACAGGCTTCTTAGGTAGTGGGAAAACCAGCCTAATTCGCCACCTGCTACAAAACAACCAAGGCCGCCGCATTGCCGTTTTAGTCAATGAATTTGGCGAACTCGGTATTGATGGCGAATTGTTAAAATCTTGTCAAATTTGTCCCGAAGATGGTGAGGGTGACACTAATATCTTTGAATTAACTAACGGCTGCTTATGTTGCACCGTGCAGGAAGAGTTTTACCCAACGATGCAAGAGTTAATCAAGCGGCGAGATAGTATCGACTGCATTTTGATTGAAACCTCTGGTTTAGCCCTACCAAAACCATTGGTGAAGGCTTTTCGCTGGCAAGAAATTCGCAACGCCGCCACTGTAGATGCGGTAATTACGGTGGTAGATTGTGCGGCGGTTGCAGCAGGGACATTTGCTAGCGATCCAGATGCGATCGCAGCCCAGCGACAAGCTGATGATAATCTAGAACATGAAACACCCTTGCAAGAACTGTTTGAAGACCAACTTGCTTGTGCAGACTTAGTGGTGTTGAATAAAATTGACTTGGTGGATGCTGAGACAAAAGCCAGAGTTGAGGAATTGATTAAGCAAGAGTTACCCAGAGTGGTGAAGATTGTCGAGAGCGATCATTCTCAACTAGATGCATCTATATTATTAGGAATCCAAGCCGCAGTTGAAGACAATTTAGATTCTCGTCCTAGTCATCACGATACCGAAGAAGACCACAATCACGACGAAGAAATTACTTCAACTAATCTAGTTTTGGATCGTACTTTTGATCCAGAAAAGCTGCAACAGCAGTTAGAGAAATTAGCACAAGAACAAGAAATTTACCGGATTAAAGGGTTTGTCGCAGTGCCAAATAAATCCATGCGTTTGGTAATGCAAGGCGTAGGAACTCGATTTGATAAATTTTACGATCGCGCCTGGAAACCTGAAGAGGCGCGGCAAACCCGCTTAGTTTTTATCGGACGTGATTTAAAGTCTTCAGAAATCGAATCGCAACTTGTAGCTTTGTAAATATATATAGATTCCCGACTTCTCAAAGAAGTCGGGAATCTATATACTGAGAGGTTGTTTGAAAAGTAGTTTGCTGTGATTTTAGGCACTTATTGATCCCCCCTAGCCCCCCTTAAAAAAGGGGGGAACCGCAATTAAAGTCCCCCTTTTTAAGGGGAGCCACTGCGGTCTTGGGGTCTCCTCAAGTGAAGCAAGTGGCGTGGATTTAGGGGGATCTAAAATGTTTTGCTACCGAGAAGAGGACTTTTCAAACATCCTCTGAGAGTTATGAGTTATGAATAATTAGTTAATGCAAAACAATAGCTGAAAATTCTTCCCTTTACAAAAATATGACAATCTCTCAACTTTTTAACGTCGCCAATCTTTTTGTGTTACCTTTTTGGGCACTGATGATTTTATTGCCAAATTGGAAAGTTACACGGCAGATAATGTCATCATATTTGCCCTTTGTGCTGTTGGCTGGAGCGTATTTGTATTTGTTTATCAGCAGTATTACGCCAGAAAATGCCCAAGCTTTATCAAATCCCCAATTAGCTGATATCGCTAAATTTTTTGCAGATGAAACGGCTGCTGCAACGGGTTGGATTCATTTTCTAGTCATGGATTTATTCGTCGGTCGCTGGATTTATTGGGAAGGGCAGAAAACAGGTATTTGGACAATTCATTCCCTTGCACTGTGTTTATTTGCTGGCCCTATGGGATTACTCTCTCACATCTTGACTTACTGGATTACTAAGACATTTTTCCCGAAATTTCAGCACAATGAAACGGTGATGGTAGAAGAAAAAGCGTAAAAAACCAGATACCCGACTTCTCAAAGAAGTCGGGTATCTTCTAGTTAAGCGTTGTCGTGTCTATAGTCGGCATCTAACCAACAGCGTGGTAGAACTTCACCTGAAGGAAAAACGAGATTTTCTTTTTTAAAACTATCAGGTGGTTGTTCTTCTTCACCTTCTTGTTCTCGTCCATGAACAACATTACTATTCGGATCGAGCAGTTCTTGAATTTCGAGAATTTTCACCAATTTTTCACTATCTTTGAGTTGTAAAAGCATAGAAATTGCCTCAATGAGTTTGCATGAAAGTTCAAAGCGAGTCTCAACATAAACTCGCTCAAATCTAAACTGATTTTGAACGCGGAGATTCCTTAATTGTTAAAGGAAATTTTTATCAGATATCCACAGAGAAATTACACAAGGTTCATCTGTATGTATCTGTAGAGTTAATTTTTATAAAATTGACACAGCGAGGTTATACCTAATTCAGCAGACAAAACTGAATCAGGAAGTGCTGATTAATAAAATTGCTTAACTAAGATAATATTTGTTTTAGCAATTATGAATCGCGTTGAAATTTCTCCAAAATATCAACTAAAGTAACCTGGCATTGCAGTGGCAGTAAATCGATTAAAGGAAGTTCACTTCTACCGCCGCCAATTTTTACTGTAATTGATTGCAAGACTTTTAAAACTTGGTCTTCATTTACACTGTTAGAAGTAATTAAAGGATACAGTCGTTCAGCGACAAGGGTATGCAGTTTGGCATTAGATAAATAAAGATGCCATTTGGCAATGTCCATATAGACACTTTCGCCAATCTCAGCTGCTAGGGCTTCTAGTAGTTCTGTGGTGTTAGTCTTAGCCATAAAAATAACCCTAAATTAAGAAAGAGCGCGAAATCTCAGGCTTTTTTACATTATCACTCAATTAAAAGGCTGATTCCACTACCACAGGTTACAATCGCCCCAGCATCAGCAGTCCGTCTTCAGGTGGATTTGGTTGGAGTTTCGGTGTAGTTAGCGATCGCACTAATATAAATCAGATGCGCTAACACTATTCCTGTCCAACTTAAAGTCAGCAAAGGCAGCCACTCCCAGGTAGTGTCTTTCAAAATGTGGAAAAACCACAAGCCAGAATTAATCGTAGCAGCGATCGCTACATGGGTGGCAAAATTCATCCGGTCATCGATCTTACGATAATCAGGGTCTTTGCGATCGGGTTTGCGGGGCCAACGAGGAGGCATAAATATTTGTTACAGATTTCAATACACCCTATTTATTCTAAGGTTTTTGTGGCAATGCTTGCTATTAGACCCTTACAACCAGTCATAATTGAATTGCCAGTCATAATTGAATTGTAAGTCAAGAGCCACTGGGTTAAATCAGATGACGATCTTTGAGCAAATAGACCCCGATCTCCTCTATCCAGATAGTGACGGCAAACCAATGGCAGACAATACAGAACAATATCGTTGGATTGTCCTGATTAAGGAGAATTTAGAGATTCTGCTTGCTAATAATGAGAATGTTTTGATTGCGGGAGATTTACTTTGGTATCCCGTCCGTTCTCGGCTAATTGCACCAACTGCACCTGATGTCATGGTTGTTTTCGGTAGATCAAAGGGAAAACGTCGTTCTTATCGTCAGTGGCAAGAAGATAATATTCCACCGCAAGTAGTCTTTGAAATTCTTTCTTATAGTAATGATACCAAGGAAATGGAGCGGAAGCTGGAGTTTTACGATACTTACGGGGTTGAAGAATACTATTTATACGATCCTGAAAGCTTTCAACTAGATGGCTGGTTGCGGCAAAATAACCATTTGAATAAGCTATGGCAAATGGATGGTTGGACAAGCCCCCGCTTAGGAGTTAAATTTCAGACGGGGCAAGGGGAGTTAGTAATTTACCGTCCAGATGGACAAAGATTTTTAAATTCCCTAGAACTCAATCAACGGGCAGAACAGGCTGAGTTATTGGTAGAACAAGAACGTCAACGTGCTGAACAGGAACGTCAACGCGCCGAACAGGAACGTCAACGCGCTGAACAGTTGGCAGCATATTTGCGTAATCTCGGCATTGATCCTGACAATCTCCCGTGAGTGGAGATCAGGGAGATGAGGGAGACCAACGAGGAAGCATAAATATTTGTTACAGATTTAAAGACACCCTATTCATTCTAAGGTTTTTGGGGCATTGATGTCGCGCATCTAGCCTCAATGCCTATTTCTCCCCTGTTTAGTAGTTGTACCACTAGTGACTTCTAAATCATCATACTTATTGACTTTGTAGATGATGGTCGAAAGTAACCAACTGAATATAAAAATGGCAATGATTAAGTAACCAATTGTGCCAAAATTATCACCTAGTTTACTAATGAAATCCCAAAACGGACTTTTCAGTTGTAACTGATCGCCAATAATATTCAGAGCTTCAATTCCACCAATGACCACAGCAACTAGTACAGAAACAAGGGTGATGGTCATGTTGTAGTAAAGCTTGCGGATTGGTTTGACGTAAGCCCAGCCATAAGCACCAAGCATTAAAATACCGTCAGTGGTGTCAATCAGAGACATCCCTGCGGTGAACAAAGCTGGAAACAATAGGATCGACCAGATAGGCAGACCTTTAGCTGCTTGATTCGCAGAAATCCCCAGCAGTGCGACCTCTGTCGCTGTGTCGAAGCCTAAACCAAAAAGGAAACCTAAAGGAAACATTTGCCAGCTACTATCTATCAACCGAAACAAAGGACGAAAAATGCGACCGAGTAGCCCACGTTGGTTTAGAAATTCATCTAAGGATTGCTCGTCGTAGATTCCTCCTCGCTTGACGGTTTGGAAGGTCTTATAAACATCCCACAGCACCACCATATTGATTGCTGCAATTGCTAGTAGGAAAAGTGCAGAAACGGTACTGCTAATTAGCCCTCCAATCTTTTCTAAATTGGGAAAGTTGTTATGGATAGTTGCAGTAGTTAAAGCGATCGCAACAGAGGCAGCAATTACAACGGTGGAATGACCTAGAGAGAAGAAGAATCCAACAGAAACAGGTCGTTTGTTCTCCTGCATCAATTTACGGGTAACATTGTCGATCGCAGCGATGTGATCGGCATCGACAGCATGACGTAAACCAAAGCTATAAGCTAATACGGCAGTCCCAAGCAGAAGAGGATAGCTGTGGAATGCAATTAGGGCAACTACCCAGATCAAAATATTCACGCTAATCAGGAACGCATAAATGTTGATAACTTTACGTCTAACGTTTCTGGAACTATCGTTGAAAACACGCGAAAATCTGGATAGCATTTATCACTCCTCATAAAGGCATATTTCGACAAGATGAAAAATGAATGAGACTCTGTCTGTATGAGCTGTACCAACATAACTGAGCCAGCTATTTCGGTTTCATTCATGAAAATTACTTATGTTGACATTGATGTAAGGTTTAGTAAAACCTATATAAATGACAGAGGTATTGCAAAGTTATGTCAATAGTGTGAATAGTCAGCCCAGTCAGAAAATCCCATTCTTATTTCTTTAGGATTTACGCACAATAGATCCCCCAACCCCCTTAAAAAGTGGACTTTCAGGGTTCCCCACTTTTTAAGGGGGTTAGAGTAGCCCTTTCAAGGTGACTCGAAAAATTTCTTTTTTCTCTCCGTGTTCTCTGCGCCTCTGCGGTTCAAAAGTAACTTATTTAACCGCAGAGGCAATAGAGTTGCCAGTGCGTTGGACGGGTTAAGAGACTTGTAGCAACTGGCGCGACACAGAGACAAGAGAGAATAAAGGGATTTTTTAAGCAAAATTCTTATCCACCTTGAAAGGGCTAGGGGAATCTAATGCCTTGTTCGGTGAGATAATATAGCTTACTACTCTGACAAAGAATAATCTCCTGATTTCCCGCCACTCTTGCTGATTAAACGAATTGATTCAATTTGAATCGACTTCTCTAAAGCTTTCGCCATATCGTATAAAGTCAGGGCAGCCACAGAAACAGCAGTTAAAGCTTCCATCTCTACACCAGTTTCAGCTTTGGTTTTAACTGTGGCTTGAATTTGATAACCAGGTAGTTGTGGATCGGGTATAATTTCGACCGCGATTTTTTGCAAAGGCAACGTATGACACAGAGGAATTAAAGCGGCTGTTTGCTTGGCTGCCATAATCCCAGCCAATCTTGCAGTCGCTAATACGTCGCCTTTTGGAACATTGCCGGCTTGAATTGCAGCGAAGGTTGTTGGCAGCATTCGGACATTAGCCGCAGCTACTGCTTGGCGGATAGTGGGTGCTTTATCAGACACATCTACCATCTGTGCCTGTCCGTGGCGATCTAGATGGGTTAAGCTGACAAAATTAGATGGAAAATTATCTTGCGTCATTTAGTTAGAACGTGTTAATATAGATTATCGGTGAGGGCGTGTAGCTCAGTGGACTAGAGCACGTGGCTACGGACCACGGTGTCGGGGGTTCGAATCCCTCCTCGCCCGTATTTTAAAGTTGAGAGTTGAAAGTTAGGAGTGATGAGTTAAAGTTCTTCACTCCTAACTTTTAAGTTTTTCAAGGCATAAGCATCTGGAGCTAGACCTAGTGCAAAGCGCAGAGAGTTGAACAGGTCTTTGCTCGACTGGGTGAGGAAGATGACAAGTGCTAGGGAAGTCATTGCAGCACCGTAGCCAAACATATTGCGGTAGCCTACCTGTTCGGCAATGATACCCAGAAGAGGAGCAGCGATCGCAATTCCCAGGTCAAGTCCAGCTACACATATAGCAAAAACTTGCCCCCGTTCTTGCGGCTGCGAGCGGTCTGCCATCATTGTAATCATCATCGAGATTAGTGTACCACCACCAGCACCTTCAGCGATCGCAGCCAGCAAGAAAACTATCGCCCTGTCAGCTTGCCACAGCAGTATTAAGGCTAAAACGTAGCAAAAAATACCAAAAGTGATAAACAAACCACGACCAAAGCGATCGCTTGCCTTACCAGCAAAGACTCTGATAGTAAAACTAGAAATTGCCGCCGCCGTAAAAAACAGTCCGCCATTGAAGTCCACTTGACTGGATTTGAGGAATAACGACACAAAGGTATGTACAGCACCGATAGACATCCCAACTAGCAACATAACTATAGTTGGAACTTTCACCTGTGGACTGCTCAAAATTTGCCAAAAATTGCGTAGGCGTAGCCCGTCGTAGACATCGTCTCCCTGAGTTTGTTCCTGTGTCTGCACTGGGGGATTCGTGACTTGGATAATCCCCAAGAGAGCGACAAAACCCAATTCGGCGGATAACAGAAATAATATCCCGTAACCACTTGTAGCTTCCAAATACCCACCCAAGGCAGGGCCAATTGCTAAACCAAGGGGAGTTGCTAGAGTCATGTAACCGATGATTTCACCACGAGTTTCTGCGGGAGCTAAATCTGCGACTAAGGCGCTGTAGCCAGTGGTAAAAGCCGCAACGCTAATGCCGTGAAAAATCCGCACCATGATTAATAATTCAATTGATTGGGTTGCCAAGTAACCAAAGGGTGCGATCGCGGCTACTATCGTACCAACCAACAAGACAATTTTTCGACCACGTTTATCCGCTAACCGTCCCAGTGTCGGGCGAGATAGCAATAAGCCAATGGCAAAACTGCCCATAACAATCCCAATTTCTTGCTTGCTTGCACCCACATCATTGATGTAAAGCGGTAGAGTTGGTAAGAGCGAAGATAGGCTCGACCAAAATAATAAACCTGCCGTAAATAAAATCAGTTGCACAGGAACAATACCAATACTTTCAGCCTTCACTCCCTTAAAAATACTCACCGAATGCTCAATTGTCCTACTTCAGCGTTTGAGCGCCAATACTAGGTATAAAACATACTCAGTCAATATCTCACTCTGAGAGCGTAAATGTATGTCTATCTTACAAATTAAGCACTAAGGGATGTGTATGAAAACAAAGTAGCTGCTTGATATCCTGTCAAAATCTATTCAGAACATGGGATTGTGTTCTTTATCCCAACACTTGCGATCGCTCCAACTTCTGCCAGTATGTTCGCATTCAGATGCATCATCTATCCAAGGAATCGATGTAGAGTGGTACGAAGTTCCAAGGGAAGCTAATAAGCTAGCAGTTAATAAAGGCAATAATAAAGATAAAACTATTAATGTACAAATTGGTAGAATGATTAAATATCCAGTAATCAATAAAATGTTAGTCTGAGTCCAAAAAACTGTTACTGTTTTATTATTTTTTTTGCTAGTTTTTGAATTAGATAAACGCATAATGCAACCCTATTAATATCAGTTTATATAGCAATCCCATTTGATTGCTAAAAGTCAAGCTGACTGAGAACTGGTTGAGATCAGATTTTAGTATGACTTACGCAAAACCACATCTGGTAGGGGCAATTCATGAATTGCCCCTACCGGAAACTCAAGGTTTGGGCTATTTTTTGCGTAAGCCCTGTTTAGCTCTCAGTATATTTGGCAAAAATCAAACAAGAGTCCTATACAAGTACTAATTCTTACTTAAGAACATTATTGAAGCTATATACGCTGATGTCAAATATGTAAGTAAGTACTTCTTATAATTTTTAATCTTTGAGCGCTAAAAAATATTTTTAATGAAAATATGTTGAAGTTATGGCGATTTCTCTAATTAAATATTAGTAAAATTACCTCAAAGTGAATTCTATGCACCTTTCCCTGACTCAATACGGTTCGGTTAAGGTTATTTGATGAAAATAATAGATCCCAAATCCGCGATAAATTGCCGTCAGGACGAAGGACTGACGGCAATTTATCGCGGGGAGCATCCCACTTTTTTGCATGTCATTGCGAGCGAAACGAAGTGAAGCGAAACAACCGCAAAATCTTCATTCCTAAGAGCGAGTCTATGCGATTGCTTGTCTGCGACACGCTGTTTGCGTTCGTCTTTCCTCCTCTCTACGAGACGCTACGCGATCGCAATGACAGTTATTCTCTCGCTGTAAAATAAAAACTGGGATGCACCCTTTATCGCGTCTCTTGCCTTAACCAACCTGACTTTAACTAAACTTTAAGTCTTTCCCTCTGCGACTCAGAGAAAATCAAGAGTTTTTAACCCAGATCGTTGGGTTTTGTCTGTATAGCCAAGCCTTGGGGGTTTCCCCATGAGCAACTGGCATACGACTTCTAGTCACCAGGGTTAGTAATAAATTAGACTTTTCAAGCACCCTCTTAGTCTAAACTCCAGTATTTATAAATATTCATAAAAAAAATTTCCGACTTGGTGATTTTACTGTAGTCATGGTGGGAAAAATGCTTGTACGATTGGTGACTGACAATCTGCAATGTATTTATCACTAAAAGGGTATTTATGTCAGACCAATTTACTTTTACCGTTACCAATGAGAGCGAACTGGCAATTACAGAGTTGTGGGTATCCGTAGATGATGAAGAGTGGGCTTCATTTACCTTGAGTGATTCAGGGATTCCATCGGGTGAAACAGCAACCATTGCTTGGGCTGAATATACGAATAATTCGCCCTGTGAATGGTACATTTCTGCTGTATTTGAAGATGAATCAGAAACTGAGTCAGCCCTGTTTAACTTCTGTGAAGAACCAGCTTTAACAATCGGATAAATTCTCCATTGCGATCGCGCTTAACACATGATTGGATATTGACTCTAACACTAAAAATAAAAGCCCTACTTAGATGCTTTCTAGGTAGGGCTTGATATTAGAATTGATGTTGGTCTTATTTAATAGAAATTGTGAAATTGTATAAATGATGGGTCGGCCCAGAACCGCCTACAATATAGTAATCACCTGTGTTAGGAAGACGCAGCCGAAAACTCTTACCTTCACCATCAGCACCTGCGAAAACTGGACTTAAAGGTTTACCATTAACACCATAAAGAGTAACACTAGCACGAGCGCCTAGACTATTAACTTTAAAAGTTAATGTTTGTCCAGCTTTAGCTTTTAATATATAGATGGTGTTTTCGGCATTTTGAATGTTAGTACTACTTTTTCCTCTAGCAAAAACTACACGGCTTGTAGTTAGAGAATTCAAATGCTGTTTGACATTTGCAAACTGTGCCATTGAAGGGGCTGGTAAGACATAAGCTCCTGCTGCAAAAATTAGAGTTGATAAACTACCGATTAAGAGATGTTTCATAAGAAGGCTAAAATTTTTAGTATCTGTAATAGCTACTAGTCTAAGAGGTTTGTTTACGGAATAGTCGAGTGATTTTTCTTAGCGAGTGTCTATACTATTTTGTAGATAGATATCTCCAAATATTCAACTGTAATTATGCTTAAGTAGTAATGCAAAATTAAATATACATTTGTCATTGCGAATGGAGCGTAGCTGGCTTTTGAGAAGGGGTACGCTACATTTCATTCCGCTCGCAATGACATAAATATTTTTGCATACGCACTTAAACCTCCAAAAATGGGAGCATCCCAAATGTGTAAAGATATATAGCGGTTCTCAGCCCTTGTGAGGTACAAGAATCCCACCCCCAACCCCTCCTCGAAAGCGATGAGGGGACTATGATGTACCTTGTATGATTAGGAAACGCTATAAGCTGTCATTTTGGTAAACTTGCAAAATTGGGATACTTCCCTAAGAATAATTCGATAATTGTAAGTTAGTATACCAGTAACGACACATCTCTGCCCTTATTGTAACCATCAATACCCTTTAGGTAACAAGTTCAGTAGTGCCTGTAGCAATCCTATTAATGACATTTCTGTAGGCAAGCCAAGTGATTTATCCAAAAACTATCTAACACATAACACTATGTCAGATTTCAGTAGCGAACCGACCCCTGAATTGAGAAATCCGCAGGAAACTTTTCATTCAGGTGACTTAACTTTAAGAGTCGAAGGAGAAGTAGTACCTGTAGTAGATGTCCATCTAGGGCAACAGCAATCAATTTACTTTGAACATCATATTCTTCTATGGAAGCACCCTAATGTTCGCCTTGGTGTCAAAGGCTTGAAAGGGGCAGCCAAACGTTTTTTTGCTGGACTGCAAATTTTTATCAGTGAAGCACATGGCCCAGGAAATATCGCTTTCTCCCGCGAGGCACCTGGACAGATTGTAGTACTACGATTGGAGCGTGGACAGACCGTTGATGTCCGCGAACATCAGTTCTTACTAGCTACCAGTAATATTGAGTACAGTTTCTTTTTCCAGCGAGGGTTGGCAAACCTCTTTTTTAGTCGCAATGGTGGTTTATTTATTGACCGCTTTATCGGTCAGCAACAAGGAGGGCTGCTTTTAATCCACGGTTACGGTAATGTTTTTGAAAAGTACCTTGCTCCTGGAGAAGTGCTAGATGTAGAACCAGGAGCATGGTTATGGAAAGATTCATCGGTCAAGATGGAAACAGTGACGGCCCTACAATCCAGTGGCGGTATCTTCGGAGCAATTGGGGTAATGCTTGGGGCATTTCATTCACTCTCAACCGCTTTATTGGCCCTGGTCGTTTGGGGTTACAATCTATGACTTATCACCCACCTGCATCTGAAGGGGCAACTCAAGTCGGTGGTAGCACTAATTTTGGGTAAGCTAGATGATTTAGATAATATTAGACAATAATACTCGTCGATGCGATCGCGATTTGTCGCAGACATCGCTAACCTTTAACAGAGGTTTTATTCTTTTGTGATCTCTGTTTCAGATTATCTGAAATTGCCTTTTTTGTACTCCAAATACCCAAAGTTAGCAACCCTAATGTGAAAGATGGTTCTGGAACAGAGTCCACTCGACGGAATTCGATGGGTGTGGCTATAAGTAAATTACCTTTAGAATCAAAAATCTTGTCTAGCGAGTCGATGCTACTCTGCTCAATAGTTACATCAGAAACCACTTTAAAGCCATCAGTTGTGATACAGCCATTGGGAGCGTTATTCCCTATGTAGCTGTTCGCCTCCGAAAATAATTGGAGATTACAGGTGTTCTTCTCAACATTGTTAATACTAACAGTTCGCGTAGACTGAGAATGATTACATAATCCGCGTACAGCATTTTCATTCAAAAAGCTGCTAATACTTAGATTAACAGCCGAATTTCCTTCACTGAAAGAATAAAGTCGTAGGCGTTCAAAACCTGGACTTTCTTGTTCTAGATAAACGTTCTGTGTGTCAGCTACAGGATTAATATCATCCAGTTGCACACTACAATTCGACATAGTAATTAATGGCACATCAGGGCTATTAGCAACCTGTTGGGCATTATCAAACAAACCAGTGAACCACTGTGCTACTTCGTGAACCTGTGTCTTAATTGGTGGCGCAATGGTGTCAGCACGGCTTTGTTGGACAGATGAAAATGTTGTTATTAATACTGTCAAAATGGATACTTTGAGTAAATGCATATAGGTTCTCACTGCCAAAATAGCCGATTATATACAGATGAGAAATAATTTACACTATCAAGCTCCATTTCTCAACAAGAAATAAATTTTTTAGGACTTACGCAAAACTAAACATTGTAGGGGCAATAGCTAGCGGCTATACTTGATTGGAGAACTCTTAGGTAGCCGCTTCTTTACGAGATGCTCTGCATAGCTTGTTTCGATCTAGTAATATGCATCTACATGAATTGACTCTACATAAAAATGAGGTTTTTGGCTCTTGTTTGCGTAAGTCTTGTTACTATTCAATTGTCTTAAAGAGGACTTTTAATTTATTACTCCTGAAAGCGGATGCAGTATTGTTAAATGAAAGCTATGCCTGGTTTCTGCTTTCAGATACCGTTCTTGCAAGAGTTGCCACTGCTGCCACGACTGGTAACGATTTTCAGTTAACAAAGTAGCAAGGGTGGGTAACTCTGTCTGAATTTCTGATTTGAATACATTTGCCAGCCAGTCAGTTAATACTGCACTATCTTGCATCGTACCCAAAATTTCTTGGATATTTTTCACTTCTGTAATATAAGCTGCATAAGACTCACCATATAAGTCAGTAAATAACTCCATTTGGTAGCGGATACGTTTAGCTTCTTTTCGCAAACTATGAAGATTTTCACCTTCTTTTGCCAATTGTTTTTCTATATCTTCCGGCTTCCAGTTTTTCTGGACTTTTACATCTGATTCCACAAGTTGAGTGCCAATTAGCCAACCTGGATGTAGTAAGAATTTACTCACTTCTGGCAAAAGTAAATCTGGTAGCACTTGCTGAATAATAACAGATGCAAAAGGTTGATAATTGGGTTTATCTAACCACTTATCCAATGCCTCTTTTAAGGATTTGTAAGATTCATCTTTTAACGTTTTCTGCACACTCGATAGTACATCTTCACGTTGTTTTGCTAAAGCGGTGAAAGCTGTATGTAGAGATTCCTGCTCTTTGCGAGGTAAATTTGGTTTGTAATTGTTTTCCAAACTCTCTTTGAGTACGTCTAAATCTCGCAGATTACCAAGACGACGGGCTATTTTACCAATATTCTTATCGCTTATTGATTTTGGTAGATCCACTGCTAGGCCAAACCTGGTTACAGCCGTGCGTAAGCGACGCATTCCCACTCGCATTTGGTGCAACGCTTCTGGATCTTCATCTTTCTTTACTGATTTTTCCCATTTGAAGGTTTTTTTAACGTGTTTTTGAATCGCTTGGTAGGCGTAGTCCCCTAGAGTTTTTACCGTATGTTGTGTGGCTAATTTCATAATTGATCTTTAATGACATACCTCATGAGGTTATTGAATGATAGCATTAGTTAAAAAGTTGGATCTAATTCTAATATTTTTTTATTCAATTAAAATTGTAAATTTTTTTGATGACTATTGATAGTTTCTACACTTTTATGAAGTATGCAACATCTATCAAAGGTCTAAGAGAATGTTTGAAAAGTGTTTGACTGTGATTTTAATTGCGTTGTTACCCCCCTTAGTCCCCTCTTGTAAAGGGGGGAAACAAGAAAAATCCGGTTCCCTCCCCAATATATCGGGGAGGGTTAGGGAGGGGTAAAAAATATTTGATACATCAATCACGACTTTTCAAACAACCTCTAAGGAGCAGATTGACTCCTATGGTTATGATATATACAATAGTTTAAAAAATATTTAGTTTAATAGTATTAAATTACACAATAGGATTGGTTCAAGTATTAATCTATTTGTAATTATCAAGATGATTTAAAATGCCAAACTCAGATTTGCTTAATCAAATTTTATCGAAACAGAATTCAGGAGTCAGGAGTGGAGCCGGAGACGCTTTGCCTCCGGTAAGAATTCAGCAATGAATCTTTTAAATGCTATTAAATTGAGACGCAAACCCCTTTGGATTTTGGATTGTTAAAGATTGGTCGATATTGCCTGTACGGGACAACTGGGGATACACTGTTCACAGACGATACAACGCGATCGCGTGAATGTGAGTTTATACGTCTCTGGGTGGAGAGTCAAGGCTTCCGTAGGACAAACCCCAGTACACAAACCACAGTGGACACACACATCCTCATCGATAGCAATTTCGCCTAAAGTATAAGAAACGTTAATATGGCGCGATCGCATCCACTCGATAGCAGCATCTAATTGATCGATATCTCCCGCTAGTTCCACTACCAGCTTGCCAATTTGATTTGGGGCTACTTGGGCGCGGATAATATTGGCGGCGACATTGAACTCTTTGGCTAGTACATAAGTGACAGGCACTTGCACGGCGCGTTTTGGGAAGGTGAGTGTTACTCGTTTTTTCACAGGTTTCGCAGAGGGTTTTTTCTGTTGTAGCGGATTGGGATTTTTATGACTATTTTAGTTGTAGAAGACGATTTAAATGCATACACACTCAGCAACCTTTTGACCAACCAAAACTATGCGGTTGATTTTAGAGCATCTTTGGTCTTATGATTAGTGCGATCGCTAAACCATTCAATCCTCTAGAATTGGCTAAGGAAGTAGCAGTAGCACTGGGCTGGAGTTTGGAAAAATAAGCTGTGCCCCTACTGGAAATCTTTCTTTTTGGCTATTGTTTATATTGACAGAATGGAAAATTAACGCAAACCCAAAATTTCCGAAATCGCCGCGACAATATCCAGATAAAAGTTGCCTTTCACTGCGCGAAATAATTCAAATTTAGAGTCAGGCGCACCAAAAAAGGGTCTGAGAAACCATCCTAATTGCATACCAACAAAGGCATAAAGCAATAACCAGGATCTTAAAATAGTAGTACGAGTTTTTTTGCCAACTTCATCTTGTTGAGAAAGTAATTGCATTCCTTCATAAAGAAATTTAACGCCAAAGATGCCTGTAATGCCAAAAATTAACACATTCAACAGTTTGAAAAATTGGTAAGAATCGGGTGTAGTGATCAGAAAAAATAACGTAACTGGGGCCAAACTAAATAAAAGTACGCTAATTACCGATACAGATGTGAGTAACACAACGAAATGTTGTTGAATACTACTTCGGGAACCAAACAAGACATTAAAAAAGAATAAAGTCGGGAAACAAATAATTAATGTTAATAAATAAAATGCCGGGAGTTTAATAGCACCAGATAAAGCCTGTGCCCAACTATGGGATGCACCGATTATTGCACCATAAAGGGCAAAAAAGATCGAACTAGATACGAACAAAGAACTGATTTTATTTTGTAATCGCACTCCCTGACGAATTTCTTCTAAAAAAGACTGGCGATCGCGCAATAAATTAACCAAAACACCAAATTGTTGAATTCCGCGATTCTTCTTATCAAGCATACATTTATATCTTCTATATTTTATTGAATTACTAATGACGGATTCCAAAAAGATAGCCAATAGCTTGAATAACGCTCAGATAGAAATTGCCTTCTCTTTCGCGGAATAGTTGAAATACAGAATCAGGTGTACCAAAAAACGGTCTGAGAGTCCATCCTAACTGACTGCCTACAAAAGCATAAAGAAATAGCCAAAATTGGACAATTTTCTGGCGTGTATTGCTACCTTCATCATCTTGTTCTAAAACTAAACTCGTAGCCTGATATAAAGACGAAACACCAATAAATCCTGTTAACGCAAAGATGAATACATTTAACAAAATTAAAAATTGGTAATTATTGGTGGTAATCAAGAAAAATAGGGTGATTGGTGCAAAACTAAACAAAAGTACGCTCGTAATTGAAACAGCAGTTAATACTAATGCTAAATGCTGTGCAAAAGTCCGCTTGGAACCAAAAATAATATTAGCAAAGAACAACGTCGGGATACAAATCAGCAGTGTGATTAAATAAAGGGCTGGAAGTTTAATAGCCGAAGACAAAGCTTGCATCCAGCTATGATATGCACCAATTATTCCGCCATAAGCAGCGAGAAATAACGAACTGCAAACCAGCAGAGAAATGATTTTATTTGGTAATCTCGTACCTTGGCGAACTTCCTCTAGAAAACCGGGGCGATCGCGCAGGAATGCAATCAGCACTGCAAAGTATTTGATTCCTGATGATTTCCGTTCCATTTGTTATCCTCACATAGATATTATTCAACTTTCATCTGAGTAATCACCGCCAGAACCATACTTCCAAGCATCAATCAAACGATGCCAATAATATTGTTGTTCATTTGGTTGATTCTTAATCCATGTTTCTAGCATTGGACTTAACCAAAATAAGGCAGTATATACACCTAAGTTTCCGTAATGCACCATCCAATCTAACAAACTTATCAAACCTACTTGGGGAATGATCTTCGCAACCATTCCCGGATGAAATAAACCAGTTTTTAACAAGGTTTGCGTTAGTCCTGAAAACTGCACTATATCCTGTAGAAATGGTTTTAACACTGGTGTACCCAACTGTTGCATTTCTTGAAATACTGCCGAGAGGAGTTGGTTAATTTGATCTGGGGCAATTTTCTGATTTATACCAACACTCATCGCCCTTTGAAACAACCAGGTAACAGTCAAACTGGGCTGATATGGTTGCAGGAGTGCTAAAGCTTGTGCAGATAATTGTTCTGTTTCTAGCGCTTCATAAATGCCAGAAGTTAAACGCTTCAGGTGACGCACCATTGCCCCAAAACCACCAAAACTCAAAGGAGACTGACTACCACTGCTATCTCCGGCTGGTAGAATGCGATTCCAAGGGGTTTTTAGCGGACTTTGGCGATAGGTGGGAAAGAAACCAAACAGCGATCGCTGAAATTTTAACTTACTCAATTCCACTCCCTGATATTCTGGTAAGAGACGCAGATATTCTTCAAATAGAGCTTCTAAACTCAAACGTTGGGAATGTGCATCCATGTAGGTAAATAAGTAAGTGGTTCTGCCATCCCTGGCTGGAAAGGCTTCCCAGAAGTATTGACATTGATTTTGCAAAGACGTAAATGATAACAACAAGTCCCCTGAGTTATTTTCCGCAAAACCTTGGGCGCAACTTCCCACAACTAAGCACAGTGCATCTGGTTTTTTGCCTTGGCGTGCTTGTTGGCTGATGGGTGAAAGATGCCCCATCGCGTCGATTAATAAGCGAGTTTTGAATTGGTTATTTACCATCACCCCATCTGGATGAATCACCGCTTCGGTAAAGGGTGTATTTTCTAACAACTTTCCACCAACGGCGAGAAATCGAGTTTTCAATGTAGCCAAAAGATAAACTGGATCTACGCCGATATTCAAAACATCCTCTACCCAAACTTCTGTACCGCCAGCAAAACTAACTCGCGCCGGGTTATATTGAGTTGCGATCGCACTCTTTAATTCTTCCTCAGTCAGCAAGT
Source organism: Nostoc sp. KVJ3 (assembly GCF_026127265.1). GTDB lineage: Bacteria > Cyanobacteriota > Cyanobacteriia > Cyanobacteriales > Nostocaceae > Nostoc. Next base: position 3,738,827 of record NZ_WWFG01000001.1, on the reverse strand, counting down.
TTAATTCCACAAACACATCTAATTCTTTGCGAGAGATATTCCACTCTTGTTCCCTCCCCCGCAAAATCCCCCTTTCCATCAACGCTACCCGCAGTCCCTTCACCGCCAAGGCGCAACCGATTAAAATACCCAAAGTGCCACCGCAGATTAGCACATCTAAGTCTACAACACCTAAAGGCTGTTGATTTTCTTTAACTAACTGTGGTGTTGGTGCGGTATTTTCTCTAAGGGATGTGAGAATGCGATCGCTTTGACGCAACCCTCCTAAAGCATCACCTGGTAATTGGGAAAGAATTTCTTCAGTTAAAGACATTTTAGAAAAATTTAACTCTACATTCCAAAACTACCTGAGAATGAAGAAACTAGCTGAATCAAAAAACCTCTCTCTAGTTTTACTACCTAAAAACGTCCGTCTCTGAGTCGGCTACGGTGTACAGACAAGTCTGAATTAGCTGATTAACCAGCGTTTTACCCCACCCTAACCCTCCCCGTATGTATTGGCTACGGTGTACACACATCTCTGTAGAAACCCAAAATCGTTGGAGATCCCCCTAAATCCCCCGATAAATTGGGGGACTTTAAGAGACTTTTGCCCCCCTTGTTAAGGCTACGGTGTACACACATCTCTATGGCGGGTGCAAAATGTGGTTTGATCCCCCTAAATCCCCCTTAAAAAAGGGGGACTTTAAGAAGTTTTCCCCCCTTTTTTAAGGGGGGTTAGGGGGGATCAAAACGTTGTGGGGCTAGGTTATCAAACTTGTGTGTACACCATAGCCTTGTTAAGGGGGGTTGGGGGGATCAAAATCCTATGAGGCCACTCTCAAAGACTTGTGTGTACACCGTAGCCTTTACAAGGGGGGATTAAGGGGATAATTCGACTTGTGTATGCACGAGAGAGAGAATTGAGCTTTAATTTAAGGCTAGGAGAAGTTTGTGTAACTCGCGTTAAATTATCCCAAACCGAATAATTTAGAAATCGCAGGTAATAATTTATTAGTCGATTCAATCAAAGATGCGATCGCAGGTAAGCCTGTAAATATCCCTTTCAACATAGTGATTGCTGTTTTCGCAGTTTTCTGATTAGTCGATTCTTGAGGAGTTTTACCCGCTTCGGCTAAAGTCTTCACCTGTTCTAGTGCTTCGGCTTTGTCTTCTTCTGACAAATATGTGGACTGGATGATTGCATCTTGCAACTGCGACAATAATTCTTTGATTCCTGGTTTCTCGGCACCGGTTGCATCAGGTAACTGATTGAGGGCAATACTCACATTACCGCTAATGGTTCCTAGATTAGCAATAGAATTATTGCCAGCGATACCGCTAACATTACTGCTACCTTGAATATTGATGCCGCTGATATCTGACATATTTGTATCTCCTTGAGTATAAAATTTCGGCTGCTTGAGAGCAGTATCTACCATATTTTCTAAACTAATAATGCGCTTATCTTTTTCTACCAGCAATAATTGCTGACTCTGCGATAAAGCTTTGAGTTGATTATAATCATCAAAATATTCTGCACTGAGTTGAGATTTATCGCTACCTGCGGCGGTTTTGGCTCTGAGCAAGATTTTATCATCGCCGCGTTTCTCCATTGCCACGATTTCTAACTCAGCTTCGGGATGGTTTTCGGCGAGGTTTTTGAAGGCGATCGCAACGGCGCGGGGGTCAACGCCTTGATTATGATAAAGGTCGAGGGTGTCAAAAATTGGTTTGATAAAGTCGGCAAAATCGCCGTCTGCAAATACCTCTTGTTTATTATCAGGTTTGCGGAGAGGATCGGGGTCTTCTTTGGTGGGTAAGCGCATGAAGACATATTCACACCTCACACCATGCAATTTAGTTGTATTTGTAATGCCCCAATCTTCAATGAATGCGCCGGTGAGTGTTGCACCTGTTAAATTGGTTCCGTCTAGTTGGGTTTGCTTCAGCTTTGCTCTTGACAAATCGGCATCTTGGAAGTTAGCTTCACTGAGGTCAGCACCGATAAAGCTAGCATCTGCTAGGTTAGCTGCTTGTAGGTTGACACCTCGCAGTGATAGACCTTCAAAGTTTTTGTCTTGTCCTTGTCCTGTAATTACTAGCTCACGCACTTGTGGTTTTTCAAGATAAGTTGAACCAACACGAGCAAAATCAAGTTTTTGAGCTTGTAACCAGCAAGTATGAGTTACATTAGCAGATCCAAAATTAGTATTTTTCAGCGTCGCTGCAATAAAATTAGCATCTGTTAGATCAGCCATGCGAAAACTTGTACCACCCGTGTTGATAATGGCAGTCTTTAAACACTCGTCAGCTATTGCTATGGAAAAAGAAACTATACCAGCTTCAACCCTAGCTCTAGCTGTAGATATAATTGCGCCTCTAGAGCCAACTATAGCTAAGTATATAAACCCCAAAAACGCTAAAACAAGTGGCACAACACCAGCTAAAACAACATCAAATATAGATACATTACCAGTTAAAACTACTGAGATAATCAAAGCCAAAATCAAAGCTATAGAACCAGCTATAGTTAAAACCAGATTTGCAGTCAGAGCAACAGCCCAGTTATACCTAGAAGCAACCATAGCTACGCTGATAACTACCAGTGGAGCTATGAGTAAAGCCACAATTAAAGATTTTGATAGTGCGGATAAAACCAATAAGACTGTTACTAATGCTGCACCAATTGCCCAACGGCGTTGTAGCCCAGCCTTGGCGTAGCTGAAGTTTGCCCTTGTCAAATTAACGTTAGTGAAGTTTGCCCCTCGGATGTCGGCATAGCTAAAGTTTGCACCCGCAAGGTCTTGTCTACCTTTGAAGTTGCGTCCTCGGAGATTTTGACCGGAGAAGTCTAAAGCCATGTTCCACTTTACGGAGGTGAGCAAATTTTACTACACGCTCACCCTGTAAATTCAAGAATGGTTAGATATTTTTCATTAACGGAGTTCAAGGACTCGTTAACTAATAGGACTTACGCGGTATTAGCAAATCCCATAAAACTGTCGCTGAATGAATAGGGGGTAAAACCCCTCAATCCTCAATTAATTACTTCTGCTAAAACACAAAAAACACCCCAATTAGGAAATTTCAAAACCTGGCAAAATGGCAACCATCTTCTGATTCACCAAGCTAAATTGTATAAAGATAAACGACTTCAAGGGTTTCTTGATCAGGGTCTACCACGCAAGCAAATTAACTTTGTAAAACACTATTTATTAAGTGATTTACAAAAACTATCTCTAATAAATTATTTGCAGAGGATTTTTCTCAGCGGATAAATATTAATAATCAGGTTTGGCATTTGCTACAACAGGAATATCAAAATGCGTATGGGCGTTGTTGAACTACGCATTAGCCCCCAAATAATGGGCAACGTCTGTATACATTCCTGTTCACTTCAGTAGCAAATGCAGAGTGGGAGTTTGAAAGCTGACTGATATGCTTCCTCCCACTCTCTTTTTATCTAGATCCCTAGATCCCCGACTTCTCAAAAAAGTCGGGGATCTAAGCCTCTCAAGTATCCCGTAAAAACTGAAGAATCGCTGCATTCAATTCCTTAAAAGCACCAGTTGAAGCATCGTGATAGCAGTTAGACAAAATTTGGAATTTAGAATTAGGGATATGCTGATGTAATTTTTCACCATGACTAGCAGGAAACCAACTATCTTGATCTCCCCACAAAACTAGGGTAGGACACTTAATTGCACTTAGATTATTTTGAATTTGGGTAAGCATATTTGGCTTATTTTCTTGCCAATTCTCAATTTCTCGCGCTGCTATTTGTAACTCTTCGGCGACTTTAGCGATCGTACCAGGAAATTCAATAAACGGGTAAGTTATCCAATAGACATCTTCTTGTGTCAAAATTGACGGATCAAATAATACCCCACGTCTTTCTATTGCCATAATTTCTCTCAATAGAGGTGCAAACAAATATGCCAGACGTAAGGAGTCAATTGTTTGTATTACTTCTAGTGGTGTTTGGGCAAGTAACCACATAGCCCAATGGGGTAGATTTTCGGTAAAAACAGGTACATTTACGACTACAAGCTGTCCAATTAACTGCGGATGTTGTTGAGCAAGAGCAAGGGCGACTAATCCCCCCAGAGATTCAGCTACAATCACTGGTGGTTCATCACATAATGCCTGAATAATTCTTTGAAATTCAATAACTTGATGACCGTTGTGTTCTCTACGAAAAAATGGTTTTTCGGAAAAACCAAAACCTTTAGCATCAAAACAAATTACCCGAAAATGTTTAGACAATGGAGCTATACTGTGTCGCCAATTATAGCTCCAACTACCCATACCATGTAATAAAATGAGCGGCTTACCTCTGCCTTTTTCGCCATAAGCAATTTGTACCGGATACCCTTTAGCATCAGTAATAATTAAATTTTGCCGCCCTTTAGGGAAGGTGGCTTGCCACCAATCTTTCATTCCTTTATCAATAAATAATTGAACCAATTATGGGGATTTGATTCCCCTGCAAACAAGACGTTCGGCTATCGCTCAGTCGAGTCGCGGCAAGCTTTGTATCGGGCTATAAATCCGATTTGCAAAACTTAACTACGAATTACGTAGCTTGCTTCTCGCCGAAGGCAGTATTACGAATTACGAATTATTTTAGCCGCCTGTTACAGCATTCCACAGAATTCTAATTAATATCACCGGTAATGCTACTAAAATAATGGAAATTAGTAACAATCCAATCAAGAGGGCAACGATAAACCACCTATCTGCACTCCTTTGCTCGCTAGGAAACTTTAAATATTCTTCCAAGAGCTTGATATTGTAACTGTTAGCTGTCCAGGCAAAATCAAAAAGGTCTCCTAAAACGGGGACAGCACCTACCAAGCCATCAACGATCACATTAAAAACCATTTTGCCTAAAGTGGCTCTAGATACACCCAAGCGCGCTGCTTCTAGGATGATATAGCTAGAAAACATGACTCCCAAAAAATCACCACCAATAGGTAGCAGTCCGATAATTGGATCTAGACCAAAACCAATTTTTGTACCAGGAATGGTAATCGCATTATCTAGCAGCCGACTTAACTGACGCAAGCGCTTCAGGGTGGGTGCTTTGGCATCAGGTTCAATCATTGAAAATCGAGCAGGAGAATCTGGCATGAAGGCGATCGCTAATTATTATATTGAATCGTTAGATATTCTACTCCCCTACTGAGATTTGTCAAAAGTTTTCTCAGGGATTTACAAATGAATATTTTCGTTAGGTTGTAACTGCGCTTTTGGGCGCATATCTTCACCGACTGTCACGTTCAACTGATCGCCGATTAACAAAACAGCAGCGCTCATTGACAGCCAGAGCATTAAAACTATCACGGCTCCTACAGCACCATATACTTTATTATAATTGCCAAAATTCGCCACATAAAGCCGAAATAGGGCAGACAATATTGCCCAAAAAACAGCTGCTAAAATTGCTCCAGGCATCATTGGCGTGCCTGGATTCCACGCACTTGGCCCATAACGATAGACAAAGCCAAAGGCGATCGCAACAATACTTAAAGCTAAAGGCCAGCGTAACAGCTTCCAAAGATGCAACAAAAAGATCAGGGAACCATTTTCGCGCACTACCATAGCCAAAAGCCAGTCGCTAGTAAACACCAAAAAAGAAGCCAACACTAAAAGCAACATAGTCCCGACTGTTAATCCTAGAGAGACAATCTTGGCTTTCCAAAAAGGACGGATCTTTTCGGAAGGAATTTGATGGATTTGATCGAGGGCTGTCATTGCGGTACTCACCGCCCCTGAAGCAGTCCAAATTGCTAATACAAAGCTTAGAGAAAATAAACCGCTGTTTTTGGAGTTGGTAATCTCTGTGGTAGCAAAATCACGAATTAGAATTAAGGCTTCGTCAGGTAGAACTTGACTGAGTTGAAGCGCTAATTGTTTAAAGGTGGCTTGCAAAGATTCTGCTAATAAGCCAATGGCTGTAATCAGAGCCAGAATTGCTGGAAACAGCGATAACATGGCATTGTAAGCGATTTCCGAGGCAAGTCCTAAAAGTCGTCTTTCGATTGTCCTCGCAAAAGTTTTTTTGAGCGTGCGCCAATTAAGGTGGCGAAAGAAGCGAAAAAAACGAGGCTGTGGCATGATTTAGAGTTAAAACTGTTTAGGTTTCTTAACTACTGTGCCAAATTTTGTGTAGCGATCGCATTTATCTTTTTCCCGCAAGAATACCGAGTAGGGGAGTAGTGCTGATTTAGGAGTTAGGAATCAAATACCCAATGCCCCATTTCCCATAACTATTTATGAATCAAGATTTTACACAACAGTGGTTGACAGAAATCCAGGAACTCAGAGAGCAGATGGCGGGACTTCAGAGCGATCGCGATACGGCTTGGGAAAGTGCCCAAAAATGGCGACAGCTTTACAACATAGAAGCAGAACAACGCCGCACAGATGCCCAACTATCCCAACAGGCGATCGCATCCCTAAAGGCTGACTTGCATAAACTCCGAGGTTTTGAGGTTGAGACATTGGCTGCTGGGACACCAGAAACAGCGATTAAAGAAGAAATAGAACAACTAAAATCTGTGGAGGACTTGCAAGCTAAACTCATCGCTGTCATCAAAGAACGCGATCGCCTCTTGCAAGCTTTGAAAATTGAGCAAGACAACCACGCCCAAACCCGCAATAGTCTGACTACTGCCTTGGGTGACGCTATTGATAGTTTGACACGGGAACGAGCCGCAGCAGAAAAAGAAAGTAAATAATAGGGCATGAGGATAATTACCTCATCTAACTAACTCAAGGCAAGGTAAAGTACCCATGCTCAGGCGCTTAATTGTAATTGTGACTGCCGCTATCCTCTCTAGCAACTCCTTGACGCTGGCGGCAGATAGTCAAAAGCCCAAACCACCAGATCAATTTCCTCCTAATCCCCTAGAAATTACTACACCCGATCCACTGCTACCACGTTTGCCCAAAGATAAACAGCCATTAACTCTCGAAGAACAGCAAAATTTAGAACCAGCGCTGGATGCCTTAAATCGAGAAGCAGCGGCGAAATTGCAAGGAGGGGATCAGGTGACAGCCTTTGAAATTTGGAACCGGGAACTTCGCTTGCGGCGGTTTTTAGGTTCATTAGCAGAGGTGCAAGCATTATCACGAGTTGGGGCGATCGCCTGGAACCAAAATAATGGAGATGAAGTAAAGTATATTACGCAGCGATTGCAAGCAATTCAAAAGCAAGCAGAATCCCAGAAAAAAACTGCCCAAGTCGATCTAGAATTGTGGCGATCGCTAGGTCAAGCTTACCAAAATGTGCGATCGTCTAAAGAAGCTCTAGAAGCTTACAACCAAGTTTTGTTAGTGGTACGACAGCAGAAGGATACAGTAGCACTGGTAGAAATCCTTAAGACAATTGGGGAACTAGATTTGAGTTGGTTTGATTATCCCAAAGCTGCCCCAGTCTACGAGGAATTGTTGGGTTTAGCTACTTCTCAAGGTGACGCTGTAAACGAGGTAACATATCTGCAACGGCTAGCTTACATTTACGAGCAAACAAAACAACCGCAGCAATCATTGAATGTACTTAATAAACTGGTAGAAATTTACGTTAGTGAAAATAATCTGACTGGGATACCAGAATTAAAGCTAGCGATCGCTGCAAATTACGAATCTCTAGCCAAGAAAGATCCTAACTTATTGCTAGAAGCTTTTAAAAATTATCAAGAAGCTTATACTACTGCTTGGCAATTAAACGAATACGTTCGGGCTGGTGACGCTTTACAGAAGTTAATTGCGCTGTACCATTCTCAAGGACAAATAGATGAGGCTTTGCAGGTTAGCCAAATTCTCGTGCAGACACAGGAGCAGTCTGCCAACTTTTACGGGATGATGGAAGCTTATGACCAAATTGGGCAGTTATATCTAGAACGGAAAGATTTTCCTCAAGCACTAACAGCTTTTAAAAAAGGGTTAGAATTAGCGCAAAAACTCAAACATGAAGAAGCATATTTTAATGGACAAATTGAAAAAATCTCGAAAGCAAAGTTGTAGCAAATATTAGCGCTATTCAAGCCCATAATTTTGAATTCGGAGCAAAGCGACGTGACTTTCCTATCGGCATTAACTTTACCCGATCACACCCAGCTACCAGACTCAGATGGTACATTTGTGAAAAATCTTCAGGAGCATCCCCAAAGCATTTTAATTACAGATTCAATTAAACCAGTTCTAGAACAATACCATCCTAACGGTCAATATTGTATTGGACAAGATTCCGGTATCTACTGGCGATTAACAGATCCTCCTGAGAAAGGTGCTGAAGCACCCGATTGGTTTTATATACCAAATGTACCGCCTACTCTCAATGGTAAAATGCGGCGTTCTTATGTGTTGTGGAAGGAGTACATCGCGCCGTTAATTGCGCTGGAATTCGTCTCTGGAGATGGTTCTGAAGAACGAGATAACACGCCGCCATCTCAAGGGGAGGGTGGAAATGTTGGTAAATTTTGGGTTTATGAGCAAGCGATTCGAGTCCCTTATTATGGGATTTATGAAGTAGCAAAAGCCCAGATTGAGGTTTATCATCTAATCGATAATACCTACCAATTGATGAAACCTAATGAACGCGGACATTACCCAATTGCTCCTTTAGGGGTAGAGTTGGGAATTTGGCAGGGATTTTATCAGAATGCAGAGTTACCTTGGTTACGCTGGTGGGATGCACAAGGAAATTTACTGCTAACTGGTGAAGAACGGGCCCAAGTTGAGCGACAAAGGGCTGAAACTGAACGACGGAAGCGGCTCTTAATTACAGAGAAATTGCGATTGCTCTCTGTTGAACAACTCAATGCTTTAGGAATTGACCCAGAAATGTTAGATTAGGAAATAATATCATCTATCAATGCTACATCTTCATATACTTCTGCGTAGGCGTAGCCCGTCGTAGGCATCGCACACCTAAAATCAACGCTAGCTAAATGCACTTCTTGCTCTTTTTCATAAGGGTAAAGTACCCACTGTCCTTGTTGGTATTTTACTACCTTAGTAATTTTACCAAATATTTTAACCTATAGAACTAATTTAATGTGCGACAGCACCACCACTTGGCTTCACCTTTTTCAAAAATAAAATGGCAATGCCACTGAGTAACAAAGCAATGCCAATAAAGTAGAAACAATCGTTAAAAGCCATTACATAAGCTTCCCGGCGGACTATATTAGATATAGCTGCGATCGCTTCATTTTTAGCTGTACTTAAATCTGCTCCTTTGCTAATAAAATACTGTGTCATTTGGTCAATTCGCTGTTGAGTTTCTGGATTATATAAAGATATTCCATCACCTAATCTATTGGAGTGAAATTGCTCTCTGTTAGTTAATAAAGTTGCTAAAGATGCAATTCCTATAGAACCGCCCATATTCCGCATCATATTAAATAACCCACTAGCTGAACCTGCTTCTTTCGGACTCAACCCAGCAGTGGCAATAGAACTAAGTGGTACCATAATTAGGGGTTGTCCCATTGCTCGCACAAATTGCGACCATCGTAGCTGTTCTAATCCAGTTTCATTAGTCATTCCAGAGTTCATAAATGCACTGATGGAAAACAAAGTTACACCGATAGCCACCATTAAACGCACATCAATGCGTTTCATCAATCTAGGTATTAAAGGAATAATAAATAACTGCGGAATTCCAGCCCAAATCAACACTTCACCAATTTGCAGCGCATTATATTTTTGAATTTGAGCAAGATATAATGGTAAAACATAAATTGAGCCATACAATCCTACGCCTAGCGAGACATTAACAATACTGGCTAAACCGAAGTTACGCCGAAGTAAAAGTCGCAAATTAATAAATGGTTTTTTACGAGTTAATTCTATTAAAAAGAATAGCGCTATAAAAATTGCTGCTACTATACTTAAACGCACAATCAAAGCTGAACTAAACCAATCTTTGCGGCTACCTTCTTCTAAAACAACTTGCAGGGAACCTAACCCAATAGCCATCGCCATAATTCCCCACCAATCGCCTTCTTTCAGTAAATTCATTTGGGGTAGTTCTTGCTTAATTCCATACCAAACGCCGGCTAGCATTAATACCCCTGGAATTACATTTATATAAAAGTTATATTCCCAACCGAAGTTTTCTGTTAACCAACCTCCTATTGTCGGGCCAATTGAAGGGGCAAAAACTGCACTAAAGCCAAATGCAGCCAATCCAACTGATTGCTTAGATTGCGGTAAGGTCGTTAATACAACTGTCATGGCGGTGGGAATTAATACTCCCCCACTAAAACCTTGTAAGGCGCGAAATAAAATCATGGAATTGAGATCCCATGACCAAGCACAGCAGATCGAAAAGAAAATAAATAGGGCTGTATTTACTAACAGATAACGCTGTAGAGAAAATACCCGTGATAGCCATCCTGTTAGAGGAATTACCACAATTTCTGCTACGAGATACGCTGTAGAAATCCAAGAACCTTCTTCTAAAGTTGCTCCTAAACTTGCTTGAATATCTTGCAGCGAAGCATTAGTTATTTGAATATCTAATACCGCCATAAATGCACCAAGCATACTTGCTAATACACCAATCCAGGTTCTTAGCGGTACACGTTCTGGTGGTACAGCAGAGTTTTGCCCTTGCTGACGAATTACACCCGTATTAGCCATAGCATTTTACCTGTTTCAAAGTTAAGTAACAAAATTATTATCAAATAGAATTCAATAGTCGGGAATCAGTATTCAGAATGAATTTTGTGCGCCTAGAGGATAAGAAACAGCATCTTGATTCCAATTCTTGGGCTATTAATTTTTCTCAGATAAATTTTATACCATCTATTTAAGCTTTTTATTCTAATCTTTATTAATTATTACAATGCCCTTTTTTTCATAAATTGGACGCATGATTTGCCTTAAATTAGGCAACTGTCTGCTAAAAACTATAGAGCCTAAAATACAAGCTATACCATCAATAATTAAAGTGTTAGTAGCACCGATATGACTCGCTAATACACCACCTAATAAATTACCCACGGGAATCATCCCCAAAAATGACATTGTGTATAAGCTCATTAATCGTCCACGTTTGTCATCTTCAACTATTGTTTGTAAAAATGTATTGCTAGCAGCAATTTGAAGAATTGTCCCTAAGCCCACAAATAACATTGTAAATAAGGAAAATGGTAAAAATTTAGACAAAGAAAAGGCAATTAGACCAGTTCCTAAAATTGCTGGAGCTAAGGCTATCAAGTTACCAATTCCTAAGATTGTTTGGCGTGTAGCTAGATAAATACCACCAGTTAAGGCTCCAACTCCAGACGCGGCCATCAAAAACCCCAAGGTTTCTGCACCACCTTTGAGAATTTGTTCTGCAATAACTGGTACTAAAATAGTATTTTGCAGTCCCATCAGGCTGACTAAAGCTGATAGCAATAAAATCGAGCGAATGGGTGGAAAGCTAAAGGCATATACAAATCCCTCTTTAACTTTTTGCAAGGGATTACCGTCAGTTACCGAATATTGCCACGGTTTAACTTTCATTGCCAATAAAGCGGCGATGACAGCAATATAACTCAAACCATCTATTAAAAAACAATAGCCAGTTCCAACACTAGCTATTAATAAACCCCCGATCGCAGGGCCAATTAACCGCGCACCGTTGATCGTGGTAGAATTGATAGCGATCGCATTAGCCAAATCTTCTCTGCGTTCAACCAGTTCTGGCACAAATGCTTGGCGGGCTGGCGCATCTAAGGCGTTAATAAATCCTTGACACAAGCTCAAAGCGATGATGTGCCATACCTCAATTACACCAGTCAGCGCCAGCACTGCTAACGTTAACGATTGAATCATCGCCAAGACTTGTGTACCAATTAAGGTACGATATCGAGAAAATCGGTCTACAAATACTCCACCAAAGGGAGCTAGAAAAAAGCTAGGAATTTGACTCGAAAATCCGACAACTCCTAGCATTAATGGGGAATTTGTCAAGTCATAAACTAGCCAAATCGTCGCCAGTTGCGTCATCCATGTCCCAATTAGGGAAACACTTTGTCCGGCAAAAAACAGACGGTAGTTTTTTGACCGCAAGGCAGGTAGTAACGTTTTTTTCATATCAGGTTTGTTTTATACCAATTTGCTCTCATAAATATCATCTCACCTCATTTCTATACGCCTCTCTATAGATGTAAAAAGAGGTTTTTCACCTGTTTACAGGCTATTTTGAGTGAACTACAAAAATCCCACCCCGCAGTCCTACCGTGTACACACAAGTATGAAAATAGCTGGAAGAACACAGGTTTTACCCCACCCTAACCCAATACTGTGTAGGTTTTGGAATTTCTTGGTTGAGGTAAGCTGTTCTTGAGCAGGGGGAGAAATGGCGGCTGGCGTTGAGTTTCGCCCCCCTTGCCTCCCCTGCCTCCCCTGCCTCCCCTGCCTTTATAAGGGGGGTAATACGACAAGTGGCAAGGTGAGGTTCCGAGTATTATCCTTAATTGCCCGAACATGATACTACTTAACTTCCACAGCAACTTCCGCAGACATCCCCGGAGTAATCCGCGATTCATACCCTTGAATGCTCTTTTGGTCAAAAATTACTTTGACAGGAATGCGTTGGACAACTTTGGTAAAGTTCCCTGTGGCGTTATCCGGTGGCAATAAAGCAAACTGAGCGCCGGAAGCTGGCGAAAGACTGTCAACACGACCAATAAAGGTGTGATGAGGGAAAGAATCTAGTTTGATTTCTACCGGCTCTCCTGGGCGCATCTTTTCTAATTGAGTTTCTTTAAAGTTTGCAACTACCCAATAGTCGTTATCCACGATCGCCATTAATGGTGTTCCCGATTGGACTCTGTTGCCAATTTCCACGTTTTTCCTACCGACTCGTCCAGCACTGGGAGCGGTAACGTTGACGTAGGATAGTTGCAATTGTGCATCTTTAAGCGATGCTTCAGATTGCGCGATCGCTGCTTTTGCTGCTTCGTATTGACTGCGTTTGACTGTTGTATCTTGTCCGCCAGCAGTCGCTTGTTGCAATCCTCCCTTAGATGCCGCTAATTTAGCTTGGGCGTTGGTGACATTTTCTTGCGCTTGTGCTAGTTGAGATTGGGCTTGGGTGACACCAACTTTGGCGGAGGCTAACTTGGCTTGGGCTTGTTCTACTCCCTGAATGGCAGCATTTTTTTGTGCCGTCGCTACATCATAAGTAGCCTTGGCTGTGTCTAGCTGCTGACGAGGAATCGCTCCTGTTTTATACAACTCGTTGTAGCGATTGTAATCTGTTCGAGCTTTTTCCAAATTCGCATTTGCTTGGGCTACCTGCGCTTGGGCTGCTGGTATGCCCGCTTGGGCTAGTCTAACTTGAGCTTGGGCTGCTGGTATCCCCGCTTGGGCTTCTTGTACTGCTGCTTGGGCTGTAGAAATTGCTGCTACAGCACCGCTAACATCCCCCTGTGCTTGGGTTGTCTTCCCAGTGGTAGTTTGTGAAGTTAAAGCAATATTTGCTTGGGCGGCTTGGGCCTGTCCACGAGCATTTTCTAGGGCTGCTGCTGCTTGTTGTACCTTACTTTCATAGTCGCGTGGATCTAACTTGACTAACAATTGTCCCGGTTGCACCAGTTGGTTATCATTCACAAGCACCTCACTCACTGTTCCAGGAATGCGGCTACTAACTTCGTGAATATTTCCCGCAACTGTGGCATTATCTGTTTCCTGGTGGGTGGAGGCGTATTGCCAATAGTGATAACCAAAAGTACCTGCGGCGATCGCACCCACACCTAATGCTGCCAAAATTAAACCAGTCGGTCTTTTCCGCTTCGGTGAAACTTCTTTCTCGATCTCAGGAGTTACAATCGGTGCTTCTGCTGTTGCGGATGTTTCTGCGGTAACAATTTCTAAAGTCTCTGAATCAGGAATCACTTGTTTTTCTAAAACTGGGGTTTTGTGGCCGTTGCGTCCGTTAAAAGTATTAGCACCCATGATTGTTACCTCTCTTCCTCGTTCAATAATCTGATTGATAATCGTTTATTTAGAATGCGTAGTATTTTTTGAAAAAATCCTATTTCCTTAGTATGCGTAATATTATCTCAAAACAAATCTTGACATCACTTCCCCCGGTCGGGTGATTGTGGGACTATCTTTAGGAGAGGTTAGCGATCGCCCGATTCAAGATTTGGGAAAACACTTCCCGATCGGCAAAGGAAATACCCTCCATTGCTTCATCGCGCACAGCGGCCGCGATCGGCGGTAAAATAGCTTCTAGTTCCTTACCTGCATCTGTTAACCAGATTCGCCAAATGCGGCGATCGTGGGTGTCACGTTCTCGACGCACCAAACCGCGTTCTTCCATCCGATCTAATACGCCTGTTAAAGTCCCTCCCACTTGTTTGAGTTTGTCTCCAATACTAGAAGTCGGTAAACCATCTTCTTGCCACAAACAGCACAACACTAACCAATGAAATGGCGTAAGTCCAAAGGGTTCTAGCCTCTCAGTAAACTTGCGACTGAGCAATTGTGACACCAATTTGATTCTATAGCCCAAATTGTATGGTGCTAGATTTTGTTGCCACGAGTCTAAAGCTGGAGAATGATTAGATGTAGAAACCATTTTAAGGATACTTAGCGTACGTACTATTATCATAACTAAATTCCTTTTTTTTAGCAACTATTTTTCTGCATCTATCTTAGGGAAGAACTTAAATGAAAAATCCCACTGACAAGGGGAATGGGGAGGATGAGGGAGAATTATTTAACAAGTTTCTTCCCCAATTCCCAATACCCGCAACCGGATTATATATGGTTGCGTAAGTGCGTATGCAAAAAGATTTATGTCATTGCGAGCGGAATGAAATGTAGCGAACGCGAACAGCGTCTCCAAGAGTTGCAATCCCAAGGTCTTGGGATTGCTTCATTCCGCTTTGCTCCATTCGCAATGGTAGATGTATATTTAATTTTGCATTACTACTTATATGATAAACTGCGAGGCTCAGATATGAACGCGCACCATGCTAATTCCACAATTACAAAAACTTTTAACAACACCTATTACTCAAAAAAACAGACAAAATAAATCTAGATTGACTGTCATATTTTGGTACGGTCTAAGTCTAACTTTTGCTCTTGCTTATATTCTGACTGGTCTGAGACAAGCTTTCAGCAGTGAATATATCGTCAGCGACGATGCACGGGAATATATTTCTTGGATGTATCGTTACTTTAACCAAGATTTATTTCCTGGGGATTTAATTGCTGATTATTTTCAGTCAGTGACACCAATTGGCTATGGTATTCTTTATAAAATAATTGCGGCTTTAGATATCAATCTAATTTTCTTTAGCAAAGTTTTTCCCATAGTACTGGGACTAATTACAACTAGCTATTGCTTTCTAGTCTCTATGCAGATATTACCAGTGCCAATGGTGGGATTTATCGCATCTTTACTTTTAAATCAAAGCCTTTGCATACATGACGATCTATTTTCTGGTACTCCTAGAGATTTTATTTATCCTCTATTCTTAGCTTTCCTATATTATTTAATAAAATCTTCTAAATTGGGTATATTAACTGTAATTGCACTCCAATCTTTAATATATCCATTAATAGCTTTTATCGATTTATTGATTTTATTTATGAGATTATTTCGCTGGCAGAATGGGCAAATAACTATTTATCAAAGCCGAAAAGATTTTATTTTATTTGCAGCAAGCATTATAGTTGCTGGTATTATAATTTTAACTTATGCCATTCAATCATCACAATTTGGCCCGGCAATTACTGCTGCCGTTGCGAGAACTATGCCAGAGTACTGGCATGGAGGAAGAGTCAGCTATTTTAGTCATAATATTATTAGTTATTGGTTTGATGGTAGAGATAGCGGTTTTTTTGCGTTAATTACACCTTTACAACTATTATTGGGTTTATTATTACCAATAATCCTAAAATTCCAGTCTCACTTTCTCCTAACCAAGCAAATCAAGGATGAAGTCAAATTATTAATGCAGGTAGTAATAGCTAGTTTAATAATGTTTTTTATTGCCCATGCTTTAGCTTTTAAACTGCACTGGCCTAGCCGTTATACCCATCATACTTTTAAGATGGTACTTGCTATTGCCGCAGCAATCTCTATTACCTTGATTTTAGATGCTATATTTCGATGGTCGAGACAAAATGAGAGGCAAATTTTCATCTTGGGGACTATTGTAATCCTTGGTGTAGGACTCATTTTTTACCCTAGTAGCTTAAAAGTTTTTCCCAAAACCCCTTACATAAAGGGTCAAGTCCCAGCATTATATAATTTTTTGCAAAAGCAACCGCAAAATATTGTCATAGCTTCTACTTCCGAAGAAGCCGATAACATACCTATCTTTGCTCAAAGAACAATTTTAGTAGGTAAAGAATATGCTTTACCCATCCATACAAAATATTACGCGCAATTTCGTCAGCGGATGCTTGACCTGATTAATGCCCAATATACTGAAGATATTAACCAGATTAAAGATTTTATCCAAAAATACCACGTAAATTTTTGGTTATTAGAACGTTCTGCATTCCTTCCAGAATATATAACTAACAACACTTGGCTACAACAATATCAGCCAGCAGCAGAACAAGCGAAGGCAAAATTAGAAAAAACTCTACCTATCTTACCCACATTAATTAACTCTTGTAAAGTTTTTGAGAGTGATAATTTAGTCCTTCTCAAAACAGAATGTATTAAACTCGTAACCAAGACTTGAACACAAGTGTTCCCAGAATAAGTTGCACATCGCGTTATGTGTGTTTGTTGAAAAATCCTGGAAATTGCCGCTATTTTCAGAAAAAGTACTTCAAAAGATAGATTTATGCAGTTAAGACCAAATCAACGCCTGAAATTAGACGACAAAGACGATAAGCTGTTTTATGCCTATCCCCGCTTCGTCACCCATGTCGATGAAGGATTTATTCAACAGCTAACAGATTTATATCGCGATCGCCTCAAACCCAACACCCGTATTTTTGATATGATGAGCAGCTGGGTGTCACATCTGCCAGAAGAGATGCAATTTTCCCATGTGGAAGGACACGGACTCAATGGTGAGGAATTAGCACGAAACCCCCGCTTAAATCATTACTTTGTGCAAAATCTCAATGAGAATCCGCAGCTACCTTTACCAAATGAAGATTTTGATGCTGTTCTTAATTGCGTATCTGTGCAGTACATACAATATCCAGAAGCAGTATTTTCGGAAATTTACCGCATCCTGAAACCTGGTGGTGTCGCAATTATCAGCTTTTCTAATCGGATGTTTTTTGAAAAGGCAATTCAAGTTTGGCGGGAGGCTTCAGAAGCACAACGAGTAGAATTAGTCAAAGCCTACTTCGCCTCAGTTCCAGGATTTACAACCGCAGAAGTTATAGCTCATAAGTCAACATTACCGAATTTCTTACAGTGGTTAGGTGCCACTGGAGGAGATCCATTTTATGCTGTCATAGCTTACCGCAATTAAGCCTCGATCTAGTAGTTTATCAAGTCAACAATGCTTAAGTAAACAAAGTTTTAGAATCTTTCTCTCTTTTTCTCTGTGTCGCGCCAGTTGCTTCAAGTCGGGGAACCCGCTCAACGCACTGGCTTCTCTGTGCCTCTGCGGTTCGTTCTTTTACCCTTCAAAGTTAGCTTGACAAAGTACTAGTAGTCTGTCAAGTGTAAATTGATGGGTAAGAAAGTTCGTAGTGAGTTAGCGCAGTCTTGGGGGTTTCCCCAAAGACCGACTAACTTTCCCGTTGGGTCAGGACTTCAGTCCTTATTTTCTAAGCACTAAAGTGCTTACTACAAACCTAGTACTTACGAAAAATTGTCTCAAAAACCTGATTTGTCGTAGCGGTAATTCATGAATTACCGCTACTTCAGAACTTTTTTGCGTAAGTCCTGAAACCTTCAAAACTAGCTTGACAGACTATTGGTGTGTTAGGGAAAATTTGAGCAAGTAGATTTGCTTATATACATCAAACTCTTTATAAGATAATCTGATGAATTATAGCAGGTTTGCCAACCTTCCAAGTCCATTAGTTTGGATATGGTAGATCCTTGCTAAAGTAATAGTTATAAACCCCCAGAACCACAACCCATCTTTCATAGAAATATATGGATTATGATGAAATTATTCAGGGCGAACGATGGGACTCGAACCCACGAATGGTGGTACCACAAACCACTGCCTTAACCACTTGGCTACGCTCGCCATTCAACAATTTGAATTATAGCAATAATTTGGCAAAGGATCAAGAGTTTGTGTTCAAGGAACGGACTCAGTTGATTTGGAGTCTCTGAAATCTAACAATTACAACAAATTTTAGTTGGCAAACAT
The DNA here is from genome assembly GCF_026127265.1 of Nostoc sp. KVJ3. Classification (GTDB taxonomy): domain Bacteria; phylum Cyanobacteriota; class Cyanobacteriia; order Cyanobacteriales; family Nostocaceae; genus Nostoc. Next base: position 3,720,516 of record NZ_WWFG01000001.1, on the reverse strand, counting down.
GAAAGCCCTAACCATCATTGCATATACTGGAGCAGCAGCAGGACTAGCCGCCTTGGGTGTGACAATGGCGAAGACTAATCCGAGTCAGGTGGAATATGAAGAATATGCAGTGCAACGGTTAACGAAATACTTAAAAACCGATGTATGTAAAAAAACTACGAATATTCTAGAAAATTTAATCCATTTTAATTGTGAGAAGTTGGTTGACTCAGCTAACCCACAAATGCAAGAAATTATTGCCAGGACTACAGAAAGACAAAACTACATGATTTTTAGCATTTACCGTACAGATTTAAAAATAAATGCTTGGATGCCTTCTTACAAGTTTGAAACAGTGGGAGCTTTTGATCAATTTTATACTTACACTGCCGAAGAACAATAAGGTAAGGAGCAGAAGAATAATATAAATATATTGATAACTTTTTTTAATTTTATTCTTTGTTGTAGGCTCCTTTTTAGCAAGAAAGCGCAGCTATGCTGGGAGTCAGGAGGCTTAGTTGGAATACTGCTCTAGTGTCTTCTGCTGCGACCAAATAGGTAGCAAGATTCCAAATCTCTGCCACAGGTTGGGAGCAATCAGTATAGGTCTGTTACGCGGAGTGTCCCCAAGAGTTGCCTACACACTCATTGCAACATAAGAGCCAACTGAGCCTTCTACCTTCTTGAGGAGGGTTGTATTTCTACTAAACCTCATTTTGTACTGTTCTTAATAAAAAAAGTAAATGTATTTTTTACTTGACTATTACAACAGTCTAACGTATTTTTTAGATTAAATGATTGCAATTGAAAATATGTCTAGCAAACATAAAGCTATTGATCTTCCTAATTTACCTTCACATGAAACAATGGATAAGGGGATACCAGATAGCCAATTATATGAATTAGAAAGTTATAAAAATGTATATTTATCAAATTGCCAGATTGAAGGAACTAAAGGAGTAGATTTTCAGTATGCATACTTTGATAATGTTAAAGCTATAAATACTTACTTTAAAAAGCTGACTCTCCAAGATGTTAGAATTACTAAAAGTGATTTCGCTAATACTGAATGGGAAGAGGCTTCACTTAATAGAGTTGAATTTATTAACTGTAGGTTGCTAGGATTTAAAGCAATAAAGTCCAGGTTAAAAAATGTTATTTTTAAAGGCTGTCAAGGACAATTATCACAATTTAATGCAAGTAAATTTGATAATGCTATTTTTGACAATTGTATCCTTGAAGATTCTACATTTATAGAATCTTCTCTCATTAATGTAAAATTTGTAAATTGCCAAATGAATAATGTTATTCTTACTGATGCTAAGTTTAAAAACACAGATTTCCGAGGTTCTAATATAGAAGGTTTACAAATTAAGATAAGTCAGCTTCAAGGTGCAATTTTAGATGTATTCCAAGCTGCTTATATTCTTCAAAGGTATGCAAATGTAATAGTTAAAGCTGTTGATGAAGAAACAATGGATAATGCATAAAAGTTGAAAGTAAGTTTGTTTACATAATTACCAAACTACTTAATTATAACTGGCTTCATCTTAGATAGGACTTACGCAAACAATATCTAAAACCATAATTCTGTAGTAGGGGCAATTCATGAATTGCCCCTACAGCGTGTCCTTTTGCGTAAGTCCTATTAAAATAAAAATAGTAACTGAGAGTTCAAGCTTTGCCAACGTCATCTGCCTATCTGCTAGTATCCCACGGAAGCCGCGATCGCCGCCCAGAAGTCGCTATGCAGCAACTAGCAAAGCTAGTATGCAAAAAATTGCCAAAGAATCATAACGCATTAAATAGCGAACATTTGGTTGGTATAGCTGCTTTAGAAATGAGTCTTCAGCCTTTACACGAGCAGATTCAACAATTTGCCAAGAGTGCTTTTGGCAATCGCCAACTATTTCAAAAGGACAATTGTCTAAAAATTGTACCGCTATTTCTGCTGCCGGGAGTGCATGTGATGACAGATATTCCCGCCGAAGTAGCGCTAGCACAAAGGACTATTGGTCAAGATGTCATGATTGAGTTGCAGCCACATTTAGGCTCTCACCCCAATTTAGAGAAATTGCTGGCCAAGCAAATAGCTACTATAAAAGCAGAAGTATGGATTCTCTTAGCTCATGGTAGCCGTCGCCCAGGTTCTCAAGAAACTGTAGAAGCAATGGCAACGAATTTATCAGCAGTGGCTGCTTATTGGGCTGGGCCTCCTAGTTTACAATCACGGGTGACAGAGTTGGTAGCTGCTGGTTATAGGGAAATTGCAATTTTGCCATACTTTTTATTTGCTGGTGGAATAACTGATGCGATCGCAGCCTCCATAGAGGAGTTAAAATTACAATTTTCTGCGGTAAATTTCCAATTGGCGCAGCCACTGGGAGCAAGTGCAGAATTAGCCCAGCTAATTTGGGATTTAACAGAATAGATGAACCGCACAGCAAAACAGGAGAACAAGTATTTGGGAAAGGTTTATTTAGTAGGTGCGGGGCCAGGAGATGCAGGGCTTATAACTCTGAAGGCAAAAGGTTTGTTGGAATGTGCAGATGTAGTTATCTATGATGCTTTAGTAAGTCCAGCAATTCTGGCAATGATTAATCCCCAAGCCGAAAAAATTAACGCTGGTAAGCGGGCGGGGAGACATTCGTTGTTGCAATCAGAAACAACTCAATTGCTGATTGAGAAAGCACAGGATAGTGCAATTGTAGTGCGGTTAAAGGGTGGCGATCCATTTATTTTTGGTCGCGGCGGTGAGGAAATGGAAGAATTAGTCAACGCGGGGATATCAACGGAAGTTGTGCCGGGTATCACATCGGGGATTGCGGCTGCGGCTTATGCAGGTATTCCTTTGACTCATCGGCTGTATAGTTCATCTGTGACATTTGTAACTGGTCACGAGGCAGCAGGTAAGTATAGACCGAAAGTGAATTGGAATGCGATCGCACACGGTTCCGAAACCATTGTAATTTATATGGGTATTCACAACCTGCCTTATATCGTGGAACAGTTAAGCACAGCTGGGTTGAATGGAGAAACCCCTATTGCTTTAGTGCGCTGGGGGACGCGCCCAGAACAAGAAGAATTGATTGGGACTTTAGAAACAATTGTAGAGCAGGTAGAGCAAACTGGATTTACTGCACCTGCGATCGCAGTTATTGGACAAGTGGTAAATATGCACAGTATTTTGTCTGCTTGTCGTCCAGTTTGATGGTTTGCGAAAATCTGAGATTCAGTGTTTTCAAGTTTCTCGAATCCAAAATGCCAAACCTCCTGCACGACCGCGAGCCGCAATGAAATCTTCCGTCACTAAAAAGAAGGAAAAGAAGGGTAATTGAGCTATGGACTGGTTGTAGAAGTCTTCTGTTTGAACTTTACCAGAACGGATTGGTCTGTTGTAAACATCACGACCAAACAGATTGATAACCATCTGGTTAAAGTCAAACGCCAATAAATTTTTCTTCCCTGTATATTGCACTGGCCCCCTTAGCTTCAACAACATTGGGCCAAATTCAACCTGATTACAAATTTCGCCCTTGTCTGAATCCCCTTCTAAGATGGCATTGAAAGAAACATGGATTCTGATAAATTTGGGTACATATAAACCCTTGCCTAAAACAATTCCTCCGTGTTCTCTAACTTTCTTAGTACCAGTAGCAAAGCAAAGTTGCCATTTACCTAGAAGAGACTCAAAGGGATAAGTTAAGTGTTGCTGCTTGGCAGATTTTTCTGCTTGTAGCAATGCATCAACTAATATTTCAGCAATAGGTCGCGTATTTCTTTGTCGCCGATATGCAGTTGCAGCCTGGGATAGCACAGGAAGAAAGTCAAATGTTGCTATGGGTGTCAAATTAGCTGTCATAATTTAACTATTTCTTTGCTTTTGTGATAGATTGTACCCTTATTGAGAGTAAAGAGTGCAGAGTCTAGAAGGGGTATTTTCATAGTTATTTGTCAGATTTTTTTGAGATTGAGAGTCTTCCATAAGATAGATTTGCTCCCATAGATAGCTTGTGAGTAGGGTTATGGCGAGCTACGCCACTGTTACCTCCCCTACGAAAGCTCTTGCTAATGACCAAATTCTGTGACAATGGTTAACAATCTGACAATTTATGCAATACGGAAAAGTTAACGCCAAACCTAACTTCCCAATCCTGATAAGATTTGGGAAAGTTCAAAGCCTCTCAAGAGCAGGAAAGAGGAATAGAAGTGAGGTTTTCCAAGTTTTGTGAAAAGTCAGGGTTAACAATCAGCCAGAATCTGAATCTAAGGTACTCATGAGCCAGAGTTCTCAAAACACCCCTTTGCCACGCAAACCTGTTCAATCATATTTTCATTGGTTATACGCTTTCTGGAAATTCTCTCGCCCTCATACGATTATTGGCACAAGTCTGAGTGTGTTGAGTTTATATTTGATCGCTATTGCCATTAGTAATACTACTGATTCTTTCTTCCCTACTCCCCACTCCCTACTGCCCTTATTAGGCGCATGGATTGCTTGTCTATGTGGCAATGTTTACATTGTAGGACTGAATCAATTAGAAGATGTTGATATTGACAAAATTAATAAACCTCATTTGCCGTTAGCATCAGGTGAGTTTTCTCAACAGACGGGGCAATTAATTGTCGCTTCTACAGGGATTTTGGCGCTAGTAGTGGCGTGGCTAACGGGGCCATTCTTATTTGGCATGGTGGCGATTAGTTTGGCTATTGGTACTGCTTATTCTTTACCGCCAATTCGCTTAAAACAGTTTCCCTTTTGGGCGGCGCTGTGTATTTTTTCGGTACGCGGTACGATTGTGAATTTGGGATTATATTTGCATTACAGTTGGGCGTTGAAACAAAGCCAAATAATTCCGCCTGTGGTGTGGGTGCTGACGTTATTTATCTTGGTGTTTACCTTTGCGATCGCAATTTTTAAAGATATCCCCGATATAGAAGGCGATCGCCTCTACAATATTACTACTTTCACGATCAAACTGGGCCCCCAAGCTGTGTTTAATCTAGCTCTTTGGGTGATAACTGTCTGTTATTTAGGGATAATTCTGGTAGGAGTGCTACACATCGCCTCAGTTAACCCCATCTTTCTGGTAATTGCTCATTTAGCGCTGCTGGTTTGGATGTGGTTGCGGAGTTTGACGGTAGACTTACAAGATAAAAGTGCGATCGCTCAATTCTACCAATTTATCTGGAAACTATTTTTTATCGAATATTTGATTTTTCCTATCGCTTGCCTCTTGGCTTAGACAATGCTAGAAACCTTTCCTACCAGTTCTATTATCGCTGCTCTTGTAGTTATTTTGAGTTTGTCAATCCTGGGTTATTTTGCTTGGAAAACTTTGATTACCTCAGACTTGTTTCAAAAAGGAATCAATCTTGCTCAAGCCAAAGATTACCAAGGTGCAGAAGCAGCGTTTCGCAAAGTGATTTCCCTCAACTCTACTAATGATGTAGTACGCTTGTTTTTGGGAGATGTTTTAAACCAGCAAGGGCAAGTAGAGCAAGCAACGGAATTATTCCGAGAAGTGATTCGCCGCAGCCCAAAAAATCCCGATGCTTACTTGCGTCTGGCAAATATTCTCATGCAGCAAGAGCGAGAAGAAGAAGCTAAAACTAACCTGCTACAAGCTAAAGATTTATTGCAAAAACAACGCCAACCGGAAAAAGCTAAAAAAATCACTCACCTATTAGATAAAATGAGTATTAAGTCAAGTCAATCTTAGGTTGAGTAAGAATTGCAGAAATTGAATTTTCCTGTTGCGTCTCCTAATTTTTTTACCATTCCCATCATTAATTATGGTGAGAATGGTTTTATTTTGGAATTATCAGTGTTTGCTGTAATTATGTCCGCAATTTTCGTCAGTTTGACTACTCCCTTCATAGCCCTTAGAATTACACAAGACGTAGGCAAACAATAGCCTAAACCCAATTCCTCGGTACGGACAATTCATGAATTGCCCCTACAGCCGATAGTTTCGCGTAAGTCCTACTAAAATCTAGGCAGCATCCCAATTTTCCAAAAATTCATATTACTGCTGCAAAAACCCTCTACAACTCTCTTACCTTTGTGCCCTTAGCGTCCAACTCTTACGAGACGCTGCGCGATAGCGGTTCATTACCTCATTCTCTTATTCCTATCTTCAAATAGGATAATAGTAAATTTACCATCTGCGAACAAGTTAGGCTAATTTAAAAAAGGTACTTAATAGTAAATTTTATAGATTCAAAATAATCAAGTATTTATGTCAGAAATTATATCAGAATTGTGGACTAATTTTTTTACATCAGGATCATTTATTCCACATGGGCACTGCTACCTATGGCAAACGAATTTAGTTTGGTTGCATATATTATCTGATGCGTTCATTGCACTAGCTTATTATTCGATCCCAGCTACACTATTTTACTTTGTTCGCAAGCGGCAGGATTTGCCATTTGATTGGATATTTCTGCTGTTTATTGCATTTATTGTAGCTTGTGGCACCACTCATCTAATAGAAATTTGGACACTTTGGCATCCCACTTATTGGATATCGGGGTTTGTCAAAGCATTAACTGCCATGATATCTGTAATTACAGCAGTACAACTTGTGTCTCTAGTTCCACAAGCATTAGCACTTCCTAGTCCGGCTCAAATAGAACAAGCAAATCAAGAACTTCAAACACAAATAGCCGAACGCTTACGGGTAGAAAAGGAACTGCGGAAATACCAAAATCATCTAGAAGAAATGGTTGCCGTTCGCACCAATGAAATTACTAAAACCAACGAACAACTACAAAAAGAAATCCTTGAACGCCAACGAATTTTAGAAGTTCTCCGACAAAGTGAAGAACGCTACCGTTATCTAGCTGAGGCAATTCCTCAACTTGTATGGACAACTGATGCTAACGGCGAATGTGATTTTTTTAATCAAAATTGGTGCGAATATACTGGGCTAACATTAGAGCAGTCTTTGGGTTCTGGTTGGTTAGCTGCATTGCATCCAGATGATATCCAAAATGCTGATGAAGTATGGTCTAATGCCGTAAAAAATAGCACTACATATAACAATGAATATCGCTTCAAACGGGCTGCTGATGGTTCCTATCGTTGGCAGCTAGCGCGAGGTTTACCACTTAAAGATGAGCAAGGTGTTGTAGTCAAGTGGTTTGGAACATGTACTGATATTCACGAACAAAAACAAATACTTGAAGAACGGGCACATCTGCTGGAATTAGAACAAATAGCACGAGCGAAAGCAGAAACAGCCAATCGAATTAAAGATGAATTTCTAGCCGTCCTCTCTCACGAATTACGCACTCCATTAAACGCAATTCTAGGCTGGTCAAAATTGTTGCAAACTCGCAGATTAGACCAAGTAAAAATATCAGAAGCACTAGCCACGATCGAGCGGAATGCCACTTTACAAGTTCAACTCATTGAAGACTTATTAGATATCTCCAGAATTTTACAGGGCAAGCTGACACTAAATATTACAAAGATTAACTTACAATCTACGATATTGTCGGCACTAGAGACAATGCGTTTAGCGGCAGAAACAAAGTTGATTGAGGTGAGTACAGTATTTGAACCGAATGTGGGACAAGTGATGGGCGACTCGACTCGTTTACAGCAAGTTGTCTGGAATCTTGTTTCTAACGCCGTCAAATTTACACCCAAGGGAGGAAAGATAGAAGTGCGATTAGAGCAAGCCGATGGTTATGCTCAAATCATAGTTAGCGATACAGGTAAGGGCATTAGCCCTGATTTTTTACCTTATGTATTTGATTATTTCCGCCAAGCAGATAGCACCTCTACAAGAAATTTTGGTGGATTAGGACTGGGGTTAGCAATTGTGCGTAATATCATCGAAATACATGGCGGCATCGTCAAAGCAAAGAGCGAAGGTGAGGGTAAAGGGGCAATATTTACTGTTAGTTTGCCGCTTCTGCCAGATGAAAGCCTAAGCCTAGCTGATGAGAAAAACGACTCTACATTCTTAACTCCTAATTCCTTACCCCTTAGTGGTGTTCGGATTTTAGTTGTGGATGATGATGCTGATTCACGAGATTTCGTTGCTTTTGTATTAGAACAAGACGGGGCTTTTGTCATCGCGGTATCTTCCGCATTAGAAGCATTAGAAAGGCTGGCACAGGTAAAGCTAGATGTATTGGTTAGCGATATTGGTATGCCTGAGATGGATGGCTATATGTTAATACATCAAGTGAGAACTTTGATCCCAGAACAAGGTGGACAAATCCCGGCAATTGCCTTGACTGCCTTTGCTAGAAATGAAGATCGGCAAAAAGCACTAAAAGCTGGGTTTCAGATGCATTTACCTAAGCCTCTTAACCCAGAAGAATTAATTGCGGCTATTGCTCAACTTGTCAAAATCAAAGTATAGCAGGAGGCAGTGGGTAAAAATCAATACAGTTCAGTTAAGCTTCTCTTCCTTCTCTTCCTTTGCGTCCTTTGCGGTTCGTTAAAAAAAGGATTTTAGCCTTAACTGAACCGTATTGGGGTAAAAATAAGTGCGTATGCAAAAATATTTATGTCATTCCGTAGGCGGAGCCTTCCCGTAGGGTACGGAATGAAATGTAGAGAAGCAATCCCAAGACCTTGGGATTGCTTCATTCCGCTTTGCTCCATTCGCAATGACAAATATATATTTAATTTTGCATTACTACTTATTACTATTCTAGGACTTACGCATTGACAGGAAAGATCAGATCCGTCGTAGGGGCAATTCATGAATTGCCCCTACAGCACAAGCCAATTAATCCTAAATTCCCAGTCGTTGGTAAACTTCTTCTAAATGCTGGAGATGCTGCTGGGGGTCGAAACAGACTTCTAGTTCTGCTGGGGACAACTTTTCGGTAACACGAGGATCTTTGCTAATTAAGTCCTGGAAATTACCTCCTGGTTTGTTCCAAGCGACGTGAGCGCTTTCTTGGACGATCGCATAAGCTTCTTCTCGGTTGCTTCCCTTGTCTATTAAGGCAAGTAGCACTTTTTGGCTGAACACAACGCCGCCGTAACAGTTGAGATTTCGTGCCATGTTTTCAGGATAGACCAACAGGTTTTTTACCAAGTCGGTTATTTCTGATAGCATAAAATGCGTCAAAGTACAAGCGTCTGGCAAAATCACCCGTTCTACAGAACTGTGGGAAATATCCCTCTCATGCCAAAGAGCAACGTTTTCTAAGGCTGCACCGGCATGACTTCTGACCAGTCGCGCCATTCCCGTTAGGCGTTCCGAACGGATGGGGTTGCGCTTGTGTGGCATGGCTGAAGAGCCTTTCTGACCTTTGGCGAAAAATTCTTCAACTTCCAGAACGTCTGTTTTTTGCAGATTGCGAATTTCTACAGCAAAACGTTCGATGGATGCGGCTACTAAAGCTAATTGTTGCACGTAGTCGGCGTGGCGATCGCGGGAAATAACCTGTGTTGAGGCTGTATCGGGTTGGAGTCCGAGTTTTTGGCAAGCGATCGCTTCTATACGGGGTTCAACATTGGCATAAGTTCCCACTGCACCGGAAATTTTACCTACAGCAATGGTTTGGTGGAGTATTCTCAAACGTTCTTGGTGTCGTAACACTTCTGCTAACCAACCAGCTAGCTTAAAACCAAAAGTAATTGGTTCGGCATGAATACCGTGCGATCGGCCAGCCATGACTGTATGACGATGTTCCCGTGCTTTTTCGCGAATTACCTGAATCAAGTCTTCCAAACGTTGCAATAATAGATCCAGGCTGGCAACCAATTGCAGTGCTAAAGCTGTATCCAAAACATCCGAACTGGTTAAACCCAGGTGAATGTAGCGTCCAGCATCACCAACATATTCGTTAACATTTGTCAAGAAAGCAATGACATCGTGGCGGACTACAGCCTCAATTTCTAACACCCGTTTGGGGTCAAAATCTGCCTTAGCCTTAATTTCCTCAACCGCCTCAGATGGAATGTAACCTAGTTCAGCTTGAGCTTCACAAACAGCAATTTCGACTTGCAGCCAAGTTTTTAATTTATAGGCTTCACTCCATAGATTAGCCATTTCGGGCAAAGTATAGCGCTCAATCACAATTCGGCACAGAATACAACCGTCATATTTTACAGTCTAATTAATGTAGATCAATTTTTAATGCTGTTTTTGGCTCAGGGACGGAATTAATTTTTGAGTCAAAGGTGATGATGCTAATTCTACCGTCAGCCTCCATATATGCAAACTTCACATCGGCTAAAAATTCCACACCTTGCTGACGTAACTTGCTCATCAACTCATCGTCTGTAATTAACTCTCGTTGCAAATGACGCTGAATCATCCGACCATTTTTTACCAGTAGTAGCGGTGGCTGATTTAGAAAACGTTGGAACTGGGGTATTTTGTAGCCTAACCAGTTCAACAAATAACTCCAAAAAATCACAGTTCCTACTAAGATACCGCCTTCAGTAATCGAGGTATAATTACTTGCCATAGCATTTTGGGCAGCTTCAGCAAATAGCACAACTACGAGTAAATCAGTAATTCCTAGTGTTCCTAGTTGGCGGCTAGGAAGGAAACGTAACACTGAGAACAGTGCTAAATATACCAGCGACCCACGGATAATCAACTCAAAGACGCTGATACTAGGAACAAAGATTGCCTCCCAATCTATAAAAAACCATTTTTCCGTTAGCACTGATTTTATTCCTTCTTCAATTATATATAGAAATCATATTTGATTTGGCGAAAAAACTCAGTTCAACTCAAAAAAGCTTCTTCCCTACTCCCTACTCCCTACCTACGCAAATAATTTCGTAAATCAAATCGGATTGCTATAGTTAGGTTTATTTCTACCGAATTATTTAGTTAAAATCGCTGATTTCTTCTTCTATTTTTTAAGCGTTTGGGCTTTTTGAAAGAGTGGAATAAGCGATTAATTAAGTTAGAAGATAGCTTTTTCTTAGTGGATGATTGTCTCGTTGGAGTCTTATCATTATATTCTGTGTTATCAGATAAAGGGATGGCGTGTTTAGTTGGGGTTATGCCGCTTCCATACCTTCTCGCATAAACTTGGGTAAATTCTGCACCGAAAAAAAGAATCTGTGCGGCATAGTTAACCCAAGCTAAAATTACCACCAGTGAACCAGCAGCACCATAAGCTGAACCAAAACTACCATTACCTAAATATTGTCCTAATAGAAATCTCCCAATCGAGAACAAAAACGAGGTGAGCATAGCTCCAATTAAAACATCACTCCAACCAATTTTGACATCCGGCAGGACTTTAAAAATGAGTCCAAACAGAAATGTAGTGATGGCAAAAGAAATGATGAAATTGACAATCTGCCAGAGGTAATCTACACCTGGTAGCAAGTTGCTAAAGAATGTTACTAATGCTGCTAAAGCCGTACTAATTACCAGAGAAACTAACAGTAAAAAACCAATACCTATGACCATTGCAAAGGACAAAACGCGTAGACGAATGATGTTAGTTACACCACGTCCGGGTTTGGGTTTGACTTCCCAAATCGTGTTCAGGGAATCTTGCAACTCGGTAAATAAACCAGTAGCACCCAATAGCAAAACTACAACACTAATAATGGAAGCGATCGCTCCTGTGTGTGGTTTGTTAGCATTCTGAATAGCTGTTTGGATAAATTCTGCCCCATCTGGCCCGACTAAACCTTGAATTTGTCCGACTATTTGACCCCTTGCCGCCTCTTCTCCAAATACTGCCCCGGCGATCGCAATTACAATAATTAACAGCGGTGCAATCGAAAAAATCGTGTAATAAGCTAACGCTGCCGCTAACCGTGACGCTTTATCCTCACTCCATTCTTTGAATGTCTCTTGGAATAACTTCCAAATCGCCTGCAAATTCATCCAACCAGTCTCCTTCTAAGAGGATATCGCTTACTTCCTGTTATATTTCATACTTATTCTATAAGTGACGACATCCTCCCAAGGGAGTTTGTAAAGCGTCCTTGAGGAGGAATTTAATAGTTTTACTGCATTCTGTCAATTGTCCGATACTGAATTGCTTCCGCTACATGATTGGTTTTGAGCTTTTCGTCTCCCGCTAAATCTGCAATCGTTCGTGCTACTTTGAGAATGCGATCGCTTGCTCTTGCCGATAAGCCTAATTTTCTAATTGCTGCTTCTAATAAATTGCGGCTAGCATCATCTAACTTGCACCATTTCTGGAGATGGCGACTCTGCATGTGGGCATTGCAACGCAGATTTACTTCTCCCTGGAAGCGGGTAATGGCGCGATCGCTTGCTTGTTGAACTCGTTCCCGGACTGATGTTGATGTTTCTCCGGTAGGTTGTTGGGTAATTTCTTCTGGTTTCAAGCGATTCACTGCAACTTGTAAATCAATCCGATCCATCAACGGGCCAGAAAGTTTTGCCCAATATTGATCGCGTTGACGAGGAGAACAAGTACATTGTTGGATGGTATCGCCATAGTATCCGCAAGGACAGGGATTAGTACTCGCTACTAAAGTAAACTGCGCGGGAAACGTTACTGATAGTTTGGTACGGGAAATTGTAACGTAGCCATCTTCTAAAGGCTGACGCAGAAATTCCAGCACATCACGCTTAAATTCCGTGAGTTCATCCAAAAAAAGCACACCTCTGTGAGATAATGAAATTTCCCCAGGACGAGGAAAACTCCCGCCACCAACTAGAGAAGGCCCAGATGCCGAGTGATGGGGACTGCGAAAAGGGCGATCGCGTACCAAAGAACCGCGATTTTTCAATAAACCAGCTACTGAATGAATGCGAGTCACTTCTAAAGATTCAGCAAAACTCAGAGGTGGTAAAATTCCTGGTAAGCGCCGTGCTAACATAGTTTTTCCACTACCAGGCGGCCCGACAAAGATTAAATTGTGCCCACCAGCAGCAGCAATTTCTAAAGCCCGACGCGCATGATTTTGTCCTTTCACCTCATGCAAATCTGCACTAGAGTCAAACAGTGTTGCTGTCTCTACTATAGTATCCATCTCCACAGGTTTGTAACGCTCTGGATTATTTAAAAGATCCACTACATCAGACAGATGTTTGCAGCCGTAAACAGCCAAGTCTTTAACCACAGCCGCTTCTTGGGCATTATCAGCAGGGAGAACTAGACCTGCAATACCCATTTTTTGGGCTGCGGCTGCGATCGGTAAAACACCAGCCACCGGACGCAAGCTGCCATCTAGAGACACTTCACCTAAGAATAGATAATCCCCTAACAAATCAGCGCTAACTTGCTCAGAAGCCGCCAAAATTCCCACACTTATAGGCAAATCGAAACAGGGGCCTTCTTTGCGTAAATCTGCCGGAGTCAAATTGATTACAATTTTCCGCATGGGAAAAGCGAAACCTGCATTTTTCAAAGTTGCTTTGACTCTTTCTCTTGATTCTTGAATCGCTGAATCTGGCAGTCCCAAGACAACAATTCCCGGTAATCCCCCTGAGACATCGACTTCTACGCCTACTTTGACGGCATCGATGCCTACAATTGATGCACTCCAGACTCTGGCAAGCATTTATTCTATAACAGTAAACCTTTCAAATCTCTAGCAGATAATTCGCTATATTGGCATTAGTGAAACCACAGAGACGATTTTTTTATCAAAATAGTTACGTCATTGCTACTACTTGTCATTGCGTTGCCCTTGGCTTTCCCGAACGCGAATAGCGTCTCCGAAGAAGAAGGGTACGGAGTGAAGCAATCACCAGGACTCTGCGTTCGCGAAGCGTGTCCGAAGGACTTATGCTTCACTCCACTTCATTGCGATCGCAATGACATATCGTAAGTAATTTGGCGGACATGATACAGTGCTTCCGGCTATTCTGCAATACAGTTTTCCTCTTGCCCCTCTCCTATCATAGCTTTCAGCTTTGAGGATGTACCTCATATCTGCCGGAAGTGCTGTATCAGTTGTTCAATAGACATCTCCAGAAATTAAATATACGCTATCCACAATCCTTGTAGAGACGTAGCACTGCTACGTCTCTACATTCTTTTTCGGAGATGTCTAATCAAAACTATGCAAAGGAACCAGCGCTCACAAGTTCAGGAGCAGTATTTTTGGCGAACTGGTTCACTGGACGGGGTAAACCGAGATTTTCGCGCAAGGTAGGGCCTTCATACTCAGTACGAAATATTCCCCGGCGTTGCAGTTTGGGAATTACCAAGTCTACGAATTCATCTAAACCCCCAGGCAACCAGGGCGGCATGATGTTGAATCCATCAGCCCCACCATTAACAAACCAATCTTCTAACTGATCCGCAATATATTCTGGTGTTCCGAGAATCGTTCGATGTCCCCGCGCTCCTGCAATCCACAAATACAGTTGCCGGATTGTTAAATTCTCTCTGCGGGCAAGATCGGTAATCAACTGCAAGCGGCTTTTGCCACCGTTAGTATCTGGCAGATCCGGCAGCGGCCCATCTAGGGGATATTGAGATAAATCATGGCCACCCACTAGCCCAGATAGCAACCCTAATCCTACCAGGGGATGAATCAACTCCTGAAGTTGCTCATATTTATCCTTAGCTTCCTGCTCAGTCTTACCAATTACCGGGAATACCCCTGGCATAATTTTGAGATGATCGGGGGAACGTCCGTATTTCGTCAATCTCCCCTTGACGCTGGCGTAGAAAGCTTGAGCTTCTGCCAATGTCTGTTGTGCAGTGAAAATCGCCTCTGCTGTTTGGGCAGCTAAATCCTGTCCAGCCTCGGAAGATCCAGCTTGTACGATTACTGGATACCCCTGTGGTGGACGCGCCACATTCAGCGGGCCGCGTACCGAGAAATATTTACCCTTGTGATGGGGAATATGCAGCTTTTCTGCATCGAAGTAAATACCTGACTCCTTATTGTGGAGGAAAGCATCGTCCTCCCAACTGTCCCAAAGTTTGGTAACAACATCCACAAATTCCCTCGCCCGTTCATAGCGTAGCGAGTGTTCTAGGTGGTTTTCTTGGCTGAAATTCTGCGCTGCGGCTTCAGCAGCAGAGGTGACAAGATTCCATCCAGCACGACCACCGCTGAGATAATCTAGTGATGCAAACTTGCGGGCGAGATGAAAAGGTTCATCATAAGTCGTTGATGATGTCGCCACCAATCCGATATTTTCTGTAACCGCAGACAGAGCCGACAATAAAGTTAAAGGTTCAAAGTGGACACTGAATTGTCCCGAACGGCTAAAAGCCTCAGTCCCTTGCCCTCGATCCCAGACGGCTAAACCATCTGCGAGGAAAAGCATATCAAATTTACCTCGTTCAGCTGTTTGTGCCAGCTGCTTGTAATGTTGGAAGTTTAGACCTCCATCAGCCGGGGTGTTGGGATGTCGCCATGCTGCAACGTGATGACCACTACCGGGTAAAAATGCTCCGAGTTTAAGTTGTTTTTTTGTACTCATGTTTGTATTTGTGAGGGCGTACTTATGATTTTTTCGTTCTCTTGTTTGGAACAAGAAAATGTTAGTTATTAAGACTCTGGTCTTGTTGCTTGGATGGAGGGTAGTTTAGAGAATTCATCGTACCAATTAGCAAGTTTTGGATATTTCTGCCGCCATTGCAAATCAGGAAGACGGATTTCTAATCCAAGTGCAGAGGCGAGGGTTATATGAGCAAGTTTAGGAGTTTGGTCGAGTTTATCTGATATCTTCTCGAAGTAGTCCAAAATTCTCAATGCCCGCTCACGCTCAAACTCGATTACCCCAGGTGATTGCTCATTGTGGGAACGCCTTAACTCCCGTACCCACACAGCAATACCATCTATGAACCCACCACTCATACCTTCAAGTTGCTGTAAAAAGCCATTAGAAATGTCAGAAACTAGTTTGATCTCAGGATTGAAGTGATTCAAATAGACGCAAATTATACGTGTTTCACTCAAAATAAATCCGTCGTCAGTCGTTAGAGTTGGAACTTTACCTGTAGGGTTGTAATTAAGTAGCTCGCTGTTGGGATCTCGTGCAATGACTTTTTGTATTTCGATGCGATTGTACAGATTCAGTTCTATTATTGCTACCCGTGCAATGCGTGCATAGGGTGAGTTAGGTGTATAGAAAAGTTTCATAAAAAAGCGCGATCGTCATTAGGTACTGGATTCAAATGTCTATCGTTTTAACATTTGAAAAAATCTGGTAAATAAATTAGGAAATACCTAAAATATCTTTCAGTGATATTTATTAGTCTGTCAAGCTTAAATTGATGGGTAAGCAAGTTCATAGTAAGGACTTTAGCCCTTATTTTCTAAGCACTAAAGTCCTTACTACAAATCCTCAAAACTAGCTTGACAAAGTACTACTGGTCTATTGCATTAATTTTGTGGTATTCAGATCCCCGACTTCTTCAAGAAGTCGGGGATCTGAACACTACTAACCTCTCAAAACTTTTGGGACAGACTACTACTTTTTACGCGAGTCCCTATTACGCAGTCACCGCCTCACGTCGGTTGTACTGAGAAGCATCTCCCTTGATGACCTCACTTTGTTTACCATCAATGCCAACTGGCAGATCGCCGACAATTGTGACTCGTTGAACGTGGCGGGGCTGATCGCCGTAATCTGCGATCGCATAATGTTGAGTCGCCCGGTTGTCCCAAAAGGCTACGTCACCAACCTGCCAACGCCAACGGACTGTGTTCTCAGGACGTGTAATATATGCTTGCAACAGTCGGAGAATATCATCTGATTCAGTTGTTGATAAGCCACGGAACTGGCGTACAAATCCGCCGATGAATAGCCCGCGCTCCCCAGATTCGGGATGTATGCGTACAACTGGGTGCAGAGTCTCGTATACAGTCGAGGTGAAGACAGCCCGATGAGCTTTGACATCTTCAGGTAGGTCAAATCCAGTTGCATAGTCGTAGGCGTTGCTATGTACTGCCCAAAGTTGATCTGCAAGATTACGTAGATGAGTAGGTAAATCTTCGTATGCAGTCACAGAGTTTGCCCAGACTGTATCGCCACCGGTTGGGGGAATATCAAGCGCTCGTAAGATAGAACCGAGGGGAGGACGGTCTACAAATGTCACATCGGTATGCCAGTTATTAGCGCGGGAAGTGGTGCGCCCATAATTCAGGTCTAAAACTTCTGGGTTTTCTGGAAGCGATGGTACTGTGGGATGGGCTGTAGTGACTTCACCAAAACGACGAGCGAAGGCGACTTGTCCATCAGCATCAAGCTGTTGCTGACCACGGAAAAAGATCACTTTGTATTTGACTAGAGTCTTGCGAATATCACTGATGATGTCATCGCTGAGGTTAGAACTCAGATTAACACCGATGATTTCAGCACCGATACGTCCTGCAACTGGTTTGATATCAAAGTATTGAGAACCCATGTTTTTATCTCCAAGAAATTTATGTTTTTACAATGTAGAGACGCGATTCATCGCGTCTGCTAAACACCAGGAGTAGAGCCGCCATCAACGATAATCTCTGTCCCTGTAATCGATGCAGCTAAATCAGACACCAAAAATAGCGCCAGTGCAGCAATTTCTTCTGGCTGGGCGATTCTTTTTAAAGGAATATTTTGGATATTTTGTGCCTTTACTTGCTCAACAGTGATCCCTTGCGCTTGGGCGTTTTGCCGAGCTAAAGTTTCGGCACGCTCAGTAGCTGTAGCACCAGGTGAGATCGCATTAATGCGAATATTGTACTCGGCTAACTCTTTAGAAATGCCCTTTGTGAAGTTCAGCAAAGCAGCATTGCTTGTACCACCAGCTAGGAAGTTAGGGCGGGGTGTACGTCCTGCACCGCCGACTATATTGACAATCCGGCCATCACCGCGACTTTTTTGATGGGGGACAACGGCTCTAACTAAGCGGATGTAGCCCAATAATTTTAAGTTCCAAGCATCCAAAAATAAATCATCAGTGGATTCCAGGAAAGACCCAGCACGGGCTGAACCAGCGTTATTAATCAAGATATCAATCTGATTAAACTGGGCTAAGGTGGTTGAAACAACTTTTTCAACATCCTCTGCTTTTGTTAAATCAGCGCTGATAGCAATCACTTTTGCCCCTGACGTGGGTAGGGATTGGATGGCAGCTACGGCATTTTCTAGTCTTTCTTGATTGCGGGCTGCGATCGCAACATTCACACCCTCACTATAGAGTGCCTTAGCGGTTGCTAAACCAATTCCCGCACTTCCTCCTGTAACGATCGCTGTTTTACCTGATAGTTTTAGTTCTAAGCTCATACAAACTTACACTCAAAAATGTAATTTACTTGCGAACCAATAATATTGCCGATTGAGAACCTGTATTATGGATATCCAAAATCAATGAATTTTCCTCGGATGTACAACCCAGAAGTATCTTGATTTCTGTATCTCGCTTTTCTAAATCAATACTACAAATAACCGCAGTTACTGTTTGACTAGACAAGCTACCTATCCAGACATCAATATCATTCCCATCTCCAGAGCGAGTACCTTGTAAATATCCATAATCTAACGGATAAATGAAAGATGGATAACGTGGATGTAATGTCCCCTTTGGACGATCTATCTTGAGCTTAGTAACCGCTACAAGCTGATCTAGTTTCAACCAGAAGTCAGCATAATTCGTAATTATCATCCCACTGATAAATCTGCTTAATTGCAACAAGAGGAAAATTATTCTTTCTCTATAAACGAGTGCATGAAAAGAGAATTAATTACGAACTACGAATTATTCTGTCGAGTAGTTGTTGGGCTACGTCAGCTATTTGTGTCCAAGAAGCTTCTAAATCAATGGAAAGACGCAACTGACCTGCTTCTATTAGACTTAAAAGCCATTTTAGACCGACTACGTTAATTATATTTAGCTTAATACTGCAAATCTATCGATTTACCGTATTTTTAGGACATAAGGAGAAAAATATCACAGACAGCCAGAATAATCAAGCATATTACGAAAATATTTTTCATAAATGCTTGCACTCTGACTATGTTGTAAGCTAGTCGCCGTTCATCTTCTACGTGACTCTATGACAGGACTTACACAAAATTATCAAGAATGGTATAGGAATATATTTAAAGACAGATTTTATACCAATTGGAAATGTTCGACATTTGAAAATAGAAAGTTGCTCTAAAATTATTATGTCAAAATCGCCCCACCCATCAACCGCTCATACCGATATTTCAACTCTTCTTTCATCAAATACCAGCGCTCTAAAGTCACATCCATCTCTATAATTTTCTCTGCTGCTTGCCGTGCTAAAAGTAAAACTTCTTCATCTTCAACTAAACTCGCTAAGGTAAAATCTGGCACTCCTGATTGACGAGTTCCCAGTACTTGTCCTGGGCCGCGAAAACGCATATCCATTTCAGAGATGAAAAAGCCATCCTGAGACTGTTCCAACACCTTTAGCCGTTGTTGAGCATCAGGACTTCTAGAACTGCTCATCAACAGACAATAGGACTGAGCCGCACCACGACCGACACGCCCCCGTAGTTGGTGCAATTGTGACAGTCCAAATCGCTCCGCATTTTCAATGAGCATCACTGTTGCATTCGGTACGTCTACACCAACTTCAACAACGGTAGTAGAAACCAAAATTTGCGTTTGGTTATCGCGAAATTTGGTAATTGATTCATCCTTTTCGGCTGAACTCATCCGACCGTGTAGCAGCCCCACTTGAAACTCAGGAAAAATACTTTCTTGTAGCTTTTGATGCTCCTCAACAGCCGATCGCAAATCCAGTTTTTCTGATTCCTCTACCAAGGGCAAAACCACGTAAACTTGTCTACCTTGGGCAACTTCTCGGCGGATTAGGTCGTAAGCATGGTTGCGTTGCTGACCGGATAATACTGTTGTCTGAATCTTTTGTCGTCCTGGTGGTAGTTCATCAATCTGGCTGACATCTAAATCCCCGTGGATCGTCAGTGCCAAAGTTCGGGGAATTGGAGTAGCTGTCATAGTTAACACATGAGGTTGTTCGCCTTTTTGCTGCAAACGGGCCCGTTGTTCTACACCAAAACGATGCTGTTCATCTATTACCACTAACCCTAGTCGCTGGAAGCTCACAGAATCTTGAATCAAAGCATGAGTTCCCACTAACAGAGGTAATTCACCAGTTCCTAACTGAGAATGGATTTGTCTTCGTTTCGCTGTTTTAGTGGAACCTGTCAGTAATTCCACTGGTAAATGCAGCAGGTTAAACCAACTAACTAACTTGCGATAATGTTGTTCTGCTAAAACTTCTGTGGGAGCCATCAGCGCCGCTTGGTAGCCAGATTGAATTGCTGCAAGGATAGCTAGCACGGCAACGACTGTTTTACCAGAACCGACATCACCTTGCACCAAACGATTCATTGGTACGGGTTTTTGTAAATCGTTGAGAATGTCGTTGAGAACTCGTTGCTGGGCGTTAGTGAGTTTAAAAGGTAGTATTTCGTGGAATTTCTCTACAAGTTGACCTCGTGGGACGAGGATGGCGCTAGTTTGAATTGCCCTTGCTTGCTGCTGACGTTGCAGTAACCCAAGTTGGAGGTAGAAAAATTCATCAAAAACTAGGCGACGACGGGCAACTTGCAGAGCAGCGCTATCATCTGGAAAGTGGATGTTAGCGATCGCATCTTTCAATTCCATCAAACCATATTTCTGTCGCAAACCACTTGGCAAAGGATCTTTCAGGTTAGCCGCAGCCGGCAAAGCAGCAATTACCGCTTGTCGGACTGTATTCGCTACCACGCCTTCAGTCAATCCATAAATTGGCACTACCCGCCCAATATTCAGCGACTCAATAGAATCTCCTGGATTTGCCAAAACCTCTAGTTCGGGATTATCCAATGTCAAGCCGTATTTACTTTCTTTCACCAACCCGCACGCCGCTAAAATACTACCTACTGCATAACGGCGTTTTAAACTTTCTTGCCAAGCGCGACTGCTAAAGCGCGTACCTGCGTAAAAACGACCAATTTTGAGTTGACCGCTATTATCTTTTACAACCAGTTCTAAAATTGATAATTTCTGATTTTTAGGGCTAGTAAAGCAGTTGCAACGCTTCACTGTAGCGACTATTGTCACTGTCTCACCCGCCTGTAACTCGCGGATATTCACCTGACGCGCATAATCAATATGGTCACGAGGATAGTAAAAAAGCAAATCGCGGACGGTGTGTAAACCAAGCCTGGCCAAATTATCAGCTTTTTTGAAGCCTATTTCTGGTAAATCACTGAGTTTTTGGTCAATGTTTGGTGCAAGCCGCCGACTAACTTCAGTAACAATTGGAGATTTGGGATTCGGGATTTGGGATTGATAAGTTCTCCTCTGCTCCCCTGCTCCTCTGCTCCCCTGCGTTCCTTCCTCCCCCTCCTCCTGTTGCTGTAGTTGGGAGAGATACCTACGAGTTTCTGCTACTAAATGTTGTCTTTCTTCCAGTGCCAGATGTGGATAACTAGCAAATTGTACCGCTAGTCCTTGCCAACGGCGGCGTTCAGTTTGGGGTAAGCCTGTTGGAAATTTGCCCAAAGTTAGGCTGAGAAATTCACTAAAACGGTATTCTCTGCCCATCAAGTCTGTAAAGCCCCGTTCGGCTTCTATTGCCAAGGCTTTGTGCAATCGTATCCAATCTGGTTTTTCATTAATCATCGGTCAGTAGAGTGAGGAGTAAGGAGACGCGATTAATCGCGTCTGTACAGGGCAAATGTGATTAATCGCGTCTGTACAGGAGTTAGGAATAAATAACTCCTAACTCATAATTCATAACTCATAACTTTATTCAAACCAACTAGCACGCCATGCAGCTTCAGCTTCTGCGATCGCTCTTTCCCGATGTTTCTTTTGATACTCTCGTCCTAGCTTGTTTAGCTGAACTAAAATACTACGAATTTGCCTACGCTCAGAGGAGAGTGTCACATCAGCAAATTCAATTTCTCCTAGCCGCAGGTTAATAGCCATGATTTGCGTCAGTCCAGAATCTTCTGACTGCTGCTCATTTTCAATTTCAATTACTAAGTTTAATAAGTTGGGCGGCCCTGGCATGACCTCAGCAGATGCTTCTGATGCAGCCGCAGCAGCAGCCGCAGCCGCTAAAATCGGTTCTGGTAATTTTTTGGGTAATACCCCAGATTTTTGTAATAAAAGATTAGCATCATGGGAAAGTTTTTTCAGTATCTCTTGCGTGACCTCTTCTAAGTTCTGTTGCCATTTTGCCAGTTCTATAGGATTAGAGGTATCCAGGGTGAGAAGCTGAGGATTAGAGGCATCTGGAAGTCCAGAAGATGTTACTCCCTCATCTCCCCCAGCTTCCTCACTTTTTATCAAAGCGAGCAACTGCTCTGCTGCCACCTGACCCAACTTGCGGATAGCTTGTTGCAGTTGCTGGCGCTGATTCAATGACAGATGCAGAAAGTTTTCGGGATACCCTTGGGTACAAAGATGGTAACTCGCCAAAATCAACTGTTTTCGTACAGCTAGCCCCAAGGTGTTTAGATAACTAGCATAAGCGTTTTGTAGTTCTAGTGCGATCGCCCGAATCGCTTCTTTTAGTGCTGCAATATCCCGTTCAATTCGCTCGATTGCTCTTGCCATATCTTTTCGTTCTTGTCCATGTGAACTATTACATAGTACAAATGTACGAATTTATTTTATAATAACTTCCCAAAGGTTTTTAGATTTTAAATTAAATACTATATTTCGCGTCTCTACTAAAAAAAATACAGGTCAGGCTATTTGCTTGACCTGTCGTTTAACCACTTAGGAGTTAAGAATTATGAAACTAATTCTTGTACAGACGCGATGAATCGCGTCTTAATATTTAGAGACGCGATTCATCACGTCTCTAAATACTACTTGCTGCCAATTTGTGCAGCGACTTCATCAGCAAAGCTAATTTCTTGCTTATCAATGCCTTCGCCCAATATATAGCGGACAAAGCGAGTCACTTGAATCTCTGTGCCTAATTGCGTCTTCGCTTGCTTTAAGAGGTCTTCTACAGAGATACTCTGATCGCGGATGTAAGGCTGATCGAGCAAAGTCAATTCTTTCAGGCGTTTTTCAATCCGTCCCTGAACAATTTTTTCTTTGATGTTATCTGGCTTATTTGCCAAATCATCCTTACCCATTTCAATGTCTTTTTCTTTTTGGGCAATTTCGGCAGGGATTTGGTCTACGCTCACATACTCGACATTTGGACAAGCTGCAACTTGCATTGCAGTATTCCGTGCCAAGGTTTGGAACTCTGAATTAGCAGCTACTGATTCACTTTCAGAACCCAGTTCTACTAATACACCAACTCGACCGCCAGTGTGAATGTAGCTGTCTACTACTCCTTGCGTGCCTTCTGCTAATGCAAAATTGATAAAGCGACGTACTTGGATATTTTCACCGAGGGTAGCAATAGTTTGCTTGATGAATTCTTCTACAGTCCCGCTTGAACTCTCAGCATAGTCTTGAGCCAACAAAGACTCAACACTATCAGCAGTCGCTGCTTGCTTTGCCAGGTTCTTAACTAAAGCTTTAAAAGCCTCGTTACGAGCCACAAAGTCGGTTTGGCAGTTTACTTCTATAAGTACACCTACTCGACCACCGGGCTGAATATAAGTGTCTACTAGACCTTCTGCCGCAATGCGATCGCTTTTTGCCCCTGCTTTAGAGATGCCCTTTTTCCGTAGCCAGTCTGCGGCTTCTTCTATGTTGCCTTCAGTCTCTATCAGCGCCTTTTTGCAGTCCATCATGCCGGCGCCGGTTTTTTGGCGTAGCTCTTGGACGAGTTTTGCAGATATTTCCGCCATGTTGCCTCAATTCCTAACTTGACCTCGAGTTGTAATCACTCACCTAATTTAGTGTTGAGTGCTGAATTTTGTTAGCGTAAGCGGGGCGTTTAGCCCGTGCTGAGTTTTGAGTGTTCAGTTATCAATTTTATTCTTCATTGACAAATCACAACTTACAACTTCAAAAATCAAGACTCAGCACTATCTAATTTGCTGAGTCTTTCTATCTTACTCAGGACTCAGCACTCAGAACTCTTCACTATTCTTCTGTTTCCTCGTCGGGAATTACGGCATCAGTATATTCGGTTTCTTCATAGTCTTCGTCATACTCACTACCGTCGTAATCTTCGTAATCATCTTCAGTATCTAGCTGACCGTGACGACCTTCATAGATGGCATCCGCCAATTTTCCGACTATCAGCTTAATCGATCTGATAGCATCGTCGTTTGCTGGGATGGGGATATCTACTACATCTGGGTCACAGTTTGTATCCAGCATGGATACAATGGGAATATTCAGCTTTTGGCATTCTTGAACTGCGTTATATTCCCGCCGTTGGTCTACAATGACCACGATATCAGGTACTTTCCGCATTGTTTTAATGCCGCCCAAGTATTTCTGAAGCTTCGTCATTTCTCGACGGAGCATAGAGGCTTCTTTTTTCGGTAATAAATCTAGTGCGCCAGTTTCTTCACGGCGTTCTAAATCTTTCAGACGGTCAACTCGTGTTTTGATAGTTGCCCAGTTGGTCAACATTCCGCCCAACCAGCGTTGGTTAATGTAGTGGGAACCACAACGACTAGCTTCTTGAGCAATAATTCCAGCTGCTTGGCGCTTGGTGCCGACAAAAAGAAATTTCTTCCCTTGTTCTGCGTGCGATCGCATGTAGTTGTAAGCATTATCCATCAACTGGGCAGTTTGCACCAAGTCGATAATATGCACACCATTCCGGGAAGTATAAATGTAAGGAGACATTTTTGGGTTCCAACGCCGGGTCTGATGCCCAAAGTGAACCCCTGACTCCATCATTTGAGCCAATGAAACTACTGGCATATATTTTCTTACTCCGATTCGGGTTAAACCTCCATCCAAGTGCATTTCCCAACTGGGAAACACCCGAATTCTCAGATGTGCGAGATTAGTTAACCATACTAGGTTAGCACATTCGCAAGAGTTTGGTGGGCGGATAAAATAGCGCTGCCCACTCAACAATTAGGAAGCGCTATGCTTGATTTAACTCAAAAATGACGAATTAGGTTAGCGAGTCTTCTTTCGCTTTTAGCATCTCGTAGAGAGCATCATTACAAATCGCGGTCTTCTTGATCCTTCGGCTTGGGTTTTTGCCGCCGTTGTTCTACCTGCTCGTCAATAGTTTCTCTCATTTTGCGATCGGCAGCGTCCATCGCAGAATACTTAAAACGGTTGAGTATGCCACTGAACAAGTTGCCAAAGAATCTTTCAATTTCTTGCATAATTTCATACCTCAGTATTTAAAGGTAAATTCTTGACTCTACATTGGTCTTGGACTTTCTAGTGGAAGTTGGAAATAAAATTCTAACCTTTGACCAATGACTGTATAAAACAGTCTCATTAATCAAATCAGTACTGTTGAGATTTCCGAGATTGAAACGCGGTAGACACCCATCCATTGTATTCTGTCCGAGGTAATAAATGTGGCAAATTGGACTTTGGACAAAAATCAACAATCATTTCTCAAATTGGTATCACCAAAACAGTGCTGAGTGCTGTACGCGAATAGCGGGGCGTTTAGCTCGTAACGAGTGCTAAGAGTACTCCAAGTAAAAAAATGCCCAATTGTCATTGCGAGCGAAGCGAAGCAATCTCAAGGGCTGTGCTGTGATTGCTTCGCTTCGCTCGCAATGACGGGCTTTGGATCATTTATTTTTTGGAACACTCTAAGTAAAAAAAAGTAATAATTGCACTTCATTAGGACTTACGCAAAACTATACGGCGTAGGGGCAATTCATGAATTGCCCCTACCGGAGAATAAGGGTTTTGGCTATTTTTTGCGTAAGTCCTATTCATTTCAGAAGGTCTGAGAGCAACTGCTTAAAAGTCATGGAAAAAGAAATAAATATTTAGTTCGAGATGTGTAGCGTATATTTAATACGTCCAAGATCAATCCCCTAGATTTATCTCTCTTGGTTACTCAGCACTCAGTACTATAAGCCGAGGCACTCCTGAACTATCCTCCATAATGTGTGTCTGCTACTTTCCCTCGAAACACAATGTAATTGTAGATGTTGTAGAACAACATAATTGGAATCAGAAATCCAATGAAGATAATCATGAAGACTAATGCACTAGGTGCTGCTGCTGCCTGATAAATGGTGATGCCTGGGGGGATAATATAGGGAAAAACAACTAATCCTAACCCCACAAAGGTAAGTAGGAAAAGCAGCACTGTCCAAACGAGGGGAGTAGTTTCTTCTTTACGGTTCAGGCTTTTAATCAATAGCCCAATCAGCAGCACACCTAGCACTGGAATGACTGAAAATAGATACACTTCTGGCTGGTGAAATAACTTTGCCCTGGCATTTTCATACACAACAGGGGTAGCGATGGTGATTAAGATTGCACCTAAAAGCGTTGTCCATGCAGCAAGTTTTGCTGTGCGGTAATGGGAGGTTTGAAGTTCTCCTTCGGTTTTTAAAATGAGATAGGTGGAGCCAATCAATACATAACCCTGGATTAATGTCAAGGAAACTAAGAGCGATCGCCAATCCAGCCAATCCCACATAGTGCCGATGAAATGACCTGATTCATCTACCGTAATGCCTTCCAAAATGCTGCCCAGAGCAAATCCTTGAAACAGCGCCGCCATAAAGCTACCAACTCCAAAGGCCACATTCCAAAACACTTTATTCGTCGAATGCTCTCGAAACTCAAAGGCCACAGCCCGAAAAATTAACCCAAATATCATCCCAAAAATGGGAATGTAGAGCGCATTCAAAATGGTGCCATAAGCAAGAGGAAATGCCCCAAACAAAGCACCTCCCATCAACACCAACCAAGTTTCATTCGCATCCCAAATATTACCCAAACTCGTCATTAAGATGTCGCGTCGCTCCTCATTGGAACTGGTTAGGGACAGGATGCCTACGCCTAGATCAAACCCGTCTAACATGACGTAGAGAAATAAAAACAGAGCCAAGATGACAAACCAAACCTGCGCTAAAAAGTGTTCTAGATTCTCCATACAGTTACCTTACTGAGTGCTGAGTGTTGAGTATTGAGTTCTGCGTGTTCGCGTAGCGTCCCGTAGGGAAGAAAAAGTACTGGCTAAAGCCCCGCTACTGCTAACGGAACTCAGCACTTCTCATTGCTGTGCTTCAACAGGACGTTGATCTGGAACAAACTTAGCCGGAGTAGTTTCTACCGCAGGTTGAGTATCAATACCTGGAACTGGAAGCTCCAGATTGGGGCCTTGACGAATGATTCGACTACCAAAGAATAAGGCACAAATAAACAGGGCTGTATAAATTCCAGCAAAAATCACCAGAGATGTTAAGACCTCACTAGCAGGTAGGTGAGAAACTCCATCTGCGGTGCGAATTTGCCCGTAAAGCACCCAAGGTTGCCGCCCAACGCAACGTACAATCCAGCCCGATTCCACGGCAATATAGCCCAGTGGAGCCGCTAAAATCCAGATTCGCAGTAGCCATCTCTGTTGGGCGATCGCCTCTGATGAGAGTTTACCCCGTAACCACTGAATCACACTAATGCCCATCAATCCAGCTAAAAAGAAGCCAATACCACTCATGAGGCGGAAGGCGTAATAAATCAAACCCACCATCCGGGGGCGATCTTCAGGCTTCCAATGCTTCAGTCCGAGAACGGGTTTAGACAGGTTCTTTTTGAATTCTAAAATGTAGCCTAAGCCGTTGGGAATTGAGATTTCCCAGTCGTTTTGCTCGGTCTGGTTATTGGGCAATGCCACCACACTCCAGGGCGCGGGCTGTCCGGCTGGACTCGTTTCCCACTTGGCTTCCATTGCCGCGAGTTTGGTAGGCTGATAATCGGCTACCTGCTCGGCGCTGAGGTGTCCGATATAGATTTGTAATGGGGTTACAGCGATCGCAGTTGCCAAGACAATTTTGAGCGATCGCGCAAAGAAAGCCTCATGACGGTTGTTGAGAATATACCAGGCGCTAATTCCCCCAATCACAAACAGAGAAGTTTCCAGCGTCGCTAAAAACATGTGAGAGACGCTGTTAAGCATGAAGGGATTTAAGATTGCCTGAAAGTAATCATCGACAACAAACTTCCCGTTCACCATTTCTCCACCGGCTGGTGTTTGCAGCCAGGAATTTGCCGCCAAAATCCAGAAGGTAGATAGGTTTGCGCCAAAGGCAACCATAATTGTGGCGAAATAGTGAATCACTGGGTTGACTCGCTCCCAGCCAAACAGCATAATACCCAGAAATCCGGCTTCTAGCATAAATGCCATTGAAGCCTCAAAGCCTAAAATACTGCCAAAAAAGTCGCCTACCGCTTCAGAAAATGGTGCCCAGTTCGTACCAAATTGAAACTCCATTGGCAAACCGGATGCTACACCAATGCCGAAGTTCAAGACATACAGCTTTGCCCAGAAACGAGCATGATGGTAGTAATCGGGATTGCGTGTTTTTAGCCACATTCCTTCAACGATGACCAGATAAATGCCCATCCCAGTGGTGAGAACGGGCCATAGCATGTGAAATATCGCCGTCAGTGCAAACTGCATCCGCGATAGGGCAACGGTGTCCGATAGAAAATCCATGAACTAACCTCTGAATTCTTTTAAATCTTGACTTGCACAGCATCTTTGGGTCAAAAGAAGCAGGGGAGCAGTTCTTGCTGGGAGCAAGGGGGAAAACTGAGACGGAGTGTACTCCGCTCCAGTAAGAGACCCCTGCCCCTCCGCCTCTTCGGTCATAGCCAAATGGCAACGGAACATTTCTACCCTTCTCCTGATGTCGCAGCTGCGCGTAGGTTGCTTAAATTAAAATCTCGTAATCCCTTATTCGTTGTAATACAAAAAGGCGGAAGTTATGGCTCAAATAACCTACCACATCAATGATTTATGTGGATATTATTTAAATTTTTTATAGATTTTTTAGTTTGACGAAATGTCAGAGCAAAGAATTACAACCTGTCTTTTGACATTAGTAACAATTTATAACCTTGAAGAAGAATTTAGCTATTCTGTTTTGATAAATCGTCGCCAATTTAAATGTCAAAGAAAAAACGTAGCTGTCCAAAAAAAAATTTGCATATTACTGAATAGTAAGTAGTCGGACAAAAATATTTACAGTCATTGCGAGCGAACGCGAACAGCGTCTTGTAGGGTTGCAATCCCAGCCGTAAGCGAATTGCTACCCTGCGGGTTCTCCGAAGGAGCATATTCCGCTTCCCTCCATTCGCAATGACATTGTGTAATTAATTCTGTCTGACTACTTATCAGGGTCTACATTGAGCGATCGCAACCTTGCCTTTAATTGTTCTATCTGCAATTCGGCCTGTTCTGCTCTTTGGCGTTCTTGTTCTGCCCGTTGGCGTTCCTGTTCTGCCAATGCTTCTGCTTGCTGCCTTGCTAATACTTCTTGCCGTAAAACCTGTACAAGTTCATCAGGGATGAGTAATTTTTCTCCTGTATCCTCTCGATAAAACCCAATTAACCTTCCTTCAATCACCAAGCGCAGTTGTAGCGGTTCACTGCGTCCATCCTGTATGGGTTCGTAGACTTCTCCCCGTAGGCGATAGCCACGTAGCTGTTGTTTCACCCACTCACCTTTAGGGTCAAACAGCCAGTATTCTTTGACACCTAGCTGCTCATAGAGAGTCTTTTTGAAAATTTCATCTTGTCCCTTAGTACCAAAGGATGTCATTTCAAAAATAACCGTGGGTACTTGACCCTCTTCCCAGATTTTATAGTTGTCTCGACCGCCGGCTGCAACATCAAAAATCACCATCACATCTGGGGCTACCCGCAACCTGGGAAAGCCTTGTGCATAATAAAGAAATTGATTTCCTAATACTGTTGCCTGACGATCTGCCAGATACTGTTTTAGGACTTCCAAAGTAGTGAGCAAGGCATAAAGGTGGTCGTAGGTTTCTGCCACTGGTTGACCATCAGCGCTGGGGTAGAAAATTTCTGATTCGATACCAACAGGTAAAGTAGCTGTCATGGTTGTAAAATCAGCGCTACGAGATTATTGTAGAGCAAGTTTGGCTTTTCCTAACTTGGAATGTTCAAGCTTTTCAAAATATAACTAGATAACTCACAAAATCCTTCTCCTTCGGCAGCACTGGTAATATAAGCAGGTTGATATTTCAACTGATTCACATATTCCAGCACGTTTGCCACGCCTACAGAAAGAGGAAAATAACGCCGATCGAATAAACTTTCATCATTGGGGCTATCGCCAACGGTGACAATTTGTTCTGGTGAGTAGTGAGGTAAATATTCGCGCAACACCTGCAATAATCCTACAGCTTTATCTTGCCCTTGGGGTTTAATGTGACACTGCACGTTGCTATAGGTAAATCCCCAATCCATTTGTTGACAAAGACTATCTAGGGTTTGTAATTCGTCTTGACTCAAACCAGCTACATCAAAAGTCCAGTCGGTGAGACGAAAGCGATTATCAGCAGATTCTTGGATTCGAGGAAATTTAGTTTGTAATCTCTCAAAAGTCATAGCCAAGCGCTGACGATGTTGAGCTAAATCAGAAATGGCTGTTAAGACTACTGGTTCCAGGTTTTCAGGTGGAAAGTACAAACCGCCATTTTCTGCGATCGCACCTGCTACTGGCATAATCGCACTCAATCCACTCACCCACCCAGCAGAACGTCCTGTAACAATCAGCACCTTAATGTCAGATGCAGCTAGATCCTCTAAGGCTTGCAGTAGTGCAGGAGTAAATTTTCCTCGTCTGGTTAATGTGCCATCCATATCTGTGGCTATCAGACGAATATTGCTCAAGCTTGTAGATGAAACCTCAGACAGGGCAGGGATGTTCTGGTGTCTGAACATACGTAGTTTGTAAAAAGCTGTTAAAAATAATAATCATACAGCAAGATGGCATGGAATATTTGGGCATCCTAAACATCAGGAGTCAAGTTTTTCAGTTTCCAACCATGCCCACTTCGATATTTATTGCCCAATTAGGGTCAAAGCCTAAAAAAGCATCCCAGGAAGTGCCAGCAAGTAATCCTCAAATACCACCATTATTGTTGGTAACTTCTGGAGGACTGGCTTTAGCGGTGATTGCTTTAATTGTCTATAGTAAGCTCCAGAAGGATAAGCTGGAGAAAAAACTTAAGTTTGAACAATTCCGGGCGCGAGAATTAGAGAAAAAATTTAAGCTGGCGCTGGAAACGATTCGCAAAATGGAAACTAATCCCGATTTGGTTAACTCGCGGGACTTTAACCTAGACTATCTGCGAATGCGGATGTCAGAGGAGGTATTTCATTTTGCAATCCTTAATCAAGTGAAGATTCAGATTAAAGATAAAGTTACTCAAGCCCTGCGTCCAAATCAAGCACAACTTGGATCGGTTGGAATTGCTAATAGCACTGGACGGCAAGTAGATGAAACTTTTGATGTAGAGTATGAGACTGGCAGTCCAGGAAACTCTGCAAAAAGAGTGCTGTTTCGCATTCAAGTCCGGTTAATGAAGTTACCAACGCAAGCAACATCTGCAACTATTAGTCAAATTATTGACTGTATAGAAACTTACCTAAGCCCCATAGAAGATGAAGATAGTTGGCAACCAACACTTCAAGGTCGGATTGCTACTATGCATTGGGATCAAAAGGCTAAACCTACGCCTCTACTGGTGCTAGAGCAATCGAATGAAGGCGTAAATGTGACTTTTCGCACTAGTCGCCAACCAAATTCCCCAACTCCGCCAAATCAACCTGGAATGAAAAAATCAGGCTCGCGCTAGAAAATAATGACGTAATTAAATGTAGGATAAAAATTTTGAGTTGTTAGGGGTGCAGCAATGCTCAGGGGTATCAACTTAAGCCCTTGAGATGTTTTGTAGTGAGGGCTAAAGTCCTCTCTAAGAGACGCTATTCGCATTCACTACAAACCTTTAATTATTTACGCTGCTCTACTTAGACGAATCGTTACGATCGTGAAAGTTAGTTGCCTTTGATAGGTTTGATTCTAGCGATCGCTTGTCGTAACATTTTTGGCAGCCAAAAAAGATAACAATATACTTGTTGTGCCTGGCTATAAAGTGAGAATAACTTTGCTTCACTTAATAAAGTATATGGTCGAAGGACTCTGAGAATTGCTCCAAATTTATCTTTGGTCACACTTGGAATGGAACCGCTAACAAAATAATCTTTTAAATGTGGAGGTAAATGCCAATCAATTTGAGCATCTGGCTGATGTATTACAGGTTCAACATTTCCTCGCCATGCAACTCCCATGATTTGCATAGTCTGATACACCATTGTGTTCCATCCTTTCTCTTTTAAGTAGTCTAAGCCTTGAGCTACGTCGGGAGAAGCCAAGTCATGAAACAAAATTAAAGCATCGGCTTCTGCAATTTGTTCGCAAATAATTGCATCATTAAGAGGGGCTGGTGCTTCGTGATTACCGTCTATAAATATCAATGACCATTTACGTTGAAATTTATTTGCTATTTCTGCTACTTTTTGAGGGCTATATCCTGGGATTAGATTCACAGATTCCTTAACACCTGCCAACTTTAGCGACTCCGTGACGCTTTCATTAAATAATTGTTCGGATAGCATCGGATCGATTACATCTAGCTCTACTCCTCCTAAAGCCAAATGACAAGCTGACCAACCCATCCAACAACCTATTTCTAAAGCTTTTTTCCCTTGAAATTTTAAGGCCGTATTATATAGAATATGAGCTTCATCTCTGCTGACAAATCCTACACCTTTTTGTCGTTTATCCACATACCAGTTATGATTAATATCCCGCCGCAAGTAAAGCCAAAAAGAATCATATTTATTTCCTAAAGTTATATAGGGAAAGCATGAATCTGGCTGGATAGTGGAAAATCCTGACGAAACATAATCTCCTTTTGGCAATAAGTTTCCTTCAATCAGTTTTACTGTTTTTTCAGTCATACGTTACTCTCTAAGTATTTAAAATTCTCGTTTCTTGGTTACGATGTAACTTCACCAACTTGTCAAACAACGCCATCGTCACTGTAGAGAGGGTTGGTCACATCATGTCAAGAAGATTATCATATTCTCAATAAACCTAAACTAATCTCAATAATTTATACTTATTGACAATATGTATGCGATCGCGTAGTAGATCGATGAAGGCAGTTATTGCTGAGGACATTTTTCCCCTGCCTCCATTTGGATTGACAACACTCAGTACTGAATATTGAGTAGCAAAAACTACTTAGTGCTTGCTTACTTAGTACAAGCCCCGCCCTTTGTGGGCGGAATCTTCTTAACTCTTGAGTTGGTTGATACCCCACCCGCAAGTGGCGTGGTCTTTTAACTCAGCACTCTTCATGGGTGCGATCGCGGTAAAGATTTGGCCCATTTCCTCAATAACGCTGTCTCCAAGGGAGTATGAGCCGACATACTTTTGTATTTGTTGCCTGACTTTGCCTTTCATATTAAAATTTTGGAGTAATGCTTTATGGTTAATGCAATCAAACGTTCAATTCGGATATTCAAAGATGCGCCCCTGTATGTCTGATTTCTTTTATCACCCTACAGAATTTATCTTCTTCCATTTCCAGCCCCTTTTTTGTGTTGGGCTGTATTTAGGGTAGTTGGGGGTAGGCGATCGTCGCACTTGCGCGATCGCATCACTGGTTAACTATCTACTTGATGCAGAGAGTTAGCTCCTATGTCATCCTAGATTTAGGAGAGTTAATTCAGTGACGTCTTTGATTTTAGTATTGAAAGGCTTTTTCCTTTTAGTATTTACAGACTTCTCAGAGAAATTAAAATCTCTACACAGTGATGATTTTGGAGCGAATCGATGTCAATTTATGTAGGTAACCTCTCTTATGAAGTTACACAAGAAGATTTAAGTGGTATTTTTGCAGAATATGGTACTGTAAAGCGCGTTCAAGTACCTACTGACCGTGAAACAGGTCGTCCGCGAGGCTTTGCTTTTGTAGAAATGGGAAGTGAAGCGGAAGAATCAGCTGCCATTGAAGCTCTCGACGGTGCTGAGTGGATGGGTCGCGATCTGAAAGTGAATAAGGCTAAACCAAAAGAAGATAGAGGCGATCGAGGTTCCTTTGGTGGGAACCGAGGAGGAGGCTACGGCGGCGGCGGTGGCGGGCGCGGCGGACGCTACTAAACCTTGGAAACAAAAAATTACCAAGAGTCTTAAGGTCAGACAATGAGTCTGTCTTTTTTTGTAATGTACCGTCTGCATAGCCATTGATGAAGTCAACTTAGCAGGAGAAATAATGACCCAAGTAATTGTAGGTGACAATGAACACATTGAGTCAGCCTTACGAAGATTTAAGCGAGAAGTTTCCAAGGCTGGAATTTTTCCAGACATGAGAAAACATCGTCATTTTGAAACACCCCTAGAAAAACGCAAGCGCAAAGAAGTTGCCAAGCACAGACAGAGTAAGAGAAGTTTTCGTAATTAAGGGTTGATATATATCAACAGAATGCCCTCATAAATTGTATGAGGGTTTTTCTTTTGCTGATTTTAAAATCAGCAAACCTCAAGAAACGCTAAAATCAAGTCAGCCTTTGTATTGTAGCGGTTGTGTCCCACATCACTCAGAGTGCGGTTCACTGCATAAATCCTGATTGTCAACGTCCTTATCCTCAGCCTTGGGGAAACAAATTTTGCAACAGCTGTGGCGCACCGCTAGAGTTGTTAGACCGCTATGTTCCACTTCAGCCATTAGGTTCGGGAGGATTTGCTCAAATTTACACGGTTTGGGATGAAAAAACTCAAACCGAGAAAGTACTGAAAGTATTGGTAGAAGATTCACCAAAGGCACTAGAGTTATTTACCCAAGAAGCGGCGGTTTTATCGAGTTTGCAGCATCCAGGTGTCCCCGCAGTCGATGCCGAAGGATATTTTCAGGTACAACTCTTTAACCCCAAAACGCATCAACTGCCTTGTCTAGTAATGGAAAAAATCAATGGGCGGACTTTAGAGGAGATATTAAAAAAGTTTCCCCAAGGCTGTCCAGAGAGTTTGGTTGTAAACTGGTTTGCTCAAGCTGTACAGATTTTACAAGAATTACACAAACGTCAGATTATTCACCGGGATATTAAACCTTCTAATTTAATGCTGGGCACGTCTTCGCCCACTGTAAGCCTACCTCAAGGGCAAACAGAGGGCGATCGCTTGGTACTAATTGATTTTGGCGGAGCAAAACAATTTAGCGCCTCTAAACTTCGTTCTCAGTCTAGTTCCACCCGATTATTTTCTTCTGGCTACAGTCCACCAGAACAAGTGAGTGGAAGTATTGTCGGGCCCAGTGCCGATTTTTATGCCCTTGGTCGAACCGTGATTGAACTACTAACAGGCAAATATCCGCTAGAGTTAGAAGACCAGCAAACGGGGAAATTGCGATGGCGAACGGCGGTAAATGTCAACCCGGAACTAGCAGATTTGCTGGATGAGATGGTGCAGGAAGATGTGCGATCGCGTCCAGCAAATGCAGTTATGATTCAAAAACGCTTGGCAAAGATTGCTCAACCATTACCGCCGCCAGGATTATTTGCCCAACTGCGAGACAAGATAAAGCTTGCCTCAACACAAGTTTCCCAGAAATTTACACTGCTAACACAAGCTATTGAACAAGTTTTAGCTAACTTTAGCCAAGCTGTAACTAAAACCGTTATTTTTATCGGTCAGACAATCATCAAAATTTTGCAAGCTTGTTTAGCGACAATTTGGGCGATGATCTTGGCTTATGTTGGCGCTTGTTTTGGTGCGATCGCTGGTTTTATTTTGGCCTATCACACCAGCTTGGGGCATCAAGTTGTCGAATTTATTTCGAGTCAGCTAAACCAATTAGTGCCAAATACTCAACCCGTCTTCGGGGCAGATATTTTGGTATTCATCGCCGCCGGTTGGGGAACCGCTTGGGGACTGACAGTATCTGGGTGTTTTGGTCAACGGCGGCGGTTTTTAGTTGCGTCGCTGATGGGGATGATTAGCTATGGCTTCGGCTGGTTGATTTTACAATTAATCACACCAAAAGATAGCGGCGAGGGCTTAGTGGCAGTGATTTTAGTAGGAGTTTCCCTACTCACCTTGAGCTTAGGACTTCGTAGCCATCATATAGTTTACGCCGTGTTCGCTGCCTTTGGTAGTGCGATCGCCTACGCATTTTTGATTATTTTGAGGTTAGCACCTCCGATCTTCCAATTTTCTAATCACCCAGCCTGGTCAGAGTTACAGTTACCTCTGATTTTTTTTGGCTCTGTAGGCTTCTTTATCAGCTTCTGGTTAGCAGTAAGTTACTACCTAATTGTCCCTGGATTGCGCTTTTTAGGGTGGCGATGAAGGAGGTAGGGAGCAGGGAGCAGGGAGCAGGGAGCAGGGAGCAGGGAGCAGGGAGCAGGGAGCAGGGAGCAGGGAGCAGGGAGAAGAATTTTCCCCTCCGCCCCCCGCACCCTGCCCCTCTGCCTCTTTTCAATGCCCAATGCCCAAAAACAAGATCCCCCTAGTCGTATTTTTCATCGAGCTAGGGGATCACATATATGGTAGTCTATAAAAGGTTCGGTATAGTTGCTTACGAATCGATTCTATAGCCTATATTTCAGTTTGAGTAGTCTTACCATTAGAATTTATACTATTTTTACAGCTTCTTGATGAATGCTTCATCCCTGTTGTTCTTTAGAGAAGCAGTATATGTAAGTATGACAGTAGGCAATGTGCGTAACTTGTCATTTTTGTAAATATCTGTAAAAAATATGAAACTTAAGATTGTTGCTACCGTCGTCCTGTTAGCTTGTTTCGGGTTTGCAGAGCAGAGCCTTGCCTTAAACCAGCTAGATTTGGATCAGTTAAAAGCAACAAGTGCCTGTCCTCGGTGTAATTTGAGTGGTGCCGATCTAACTCAACTGAATCTAACTGGAGCCAATTTGCGAGGTGCTGACTTGAGTAGTGCAGCATTATCTAAAGCTAATCTTACCAATGCCGATCTCACAGGTGCAAATTTAGAAAATGCGATTCTGAATTCAGCAAATCTCAATGGTGCTTCCTTAACAGGTGCAAATTTGAAAGCAGCATCTCTAGAAAATGCCGATTTATCTTATGCCGGTTTCATCAGTGCGAATTTGGAAGCAGCAAACTTAAAAGGTGCCAAATTAGAATTTACTAATTTTCGGGGGGCTAACTTCCGACTAACAACTCTGGCTAATGGTGTCGTCACCTCCGATATGCCTTATAACTGGTCGTTAGAGCGTCAAAAAAGCAGAGAATGTAACCATTTCAAACCCGAAAATACTCCAGGCACAACCTGTTATTCAAAATAAATTGGGCATTGGGCATTAATCCCCCTTGTCCCCCTCATCTCCCTCATCCCCCTACCTCCTCCCTCCTTGTATAGCAAAAGCATTTTGTTTGTTAACAGTTCTTTATCATGGGAAAAAAGCTTGTAGATTAATTCAATCGATGCTTACTCATATTAAAGACTCAGCAGCCAAATTAGCGCCTCGCTTAATTGAAATTCGCCGCCACATTCACTCTCACCCAGAACTCAGTGGTCAGGAGTACCAAACAGCAGCTTTCGTAGCTGGTGTTTTGTCTTCCAGCGGTTTGCACGTACAAGAGGGAGTTGGCAAAACGGGCGTAGTAGGAGAACTTCAAGGCACTAGCCCAAATGACCGTTTATTGGCAATTCGCACTGATATGGATGCTTTGCCAATTCAAGAAAGCACCAATTTAGAATATTCCTCTCGCGCAGATGGTGTTATGCATGCTTGTGGTCATGATGTCCACACCACAGTGGGATTAGGAACGGCAATGGTGCTGTCCCAAATAGCAGAAGAGTTGGGTGGAAAAGTGCGGTTTTTATTTCAGCCAGCTGAAGAAATTGCTCAAGGGGCAAACTGGATGGTGAAAGATGGGGCGATGGAAAACGTCTCAGCTGTATTAGGGGTTCATGTTTTTCCTTCTATACCCGCAGGATCTATTGGTGTGCGTTATGGGGCATTGACAGCCGCCGCCGATGATTTAGAGATTTTGATTATGGGAGAATCTGGGCATGGGGCGCGTCCTCATGAGGCTATTGATGCGATTTGGATTGCTTGCCAAGTTATTACTGCACTGCAACAAGCTATCAGCCGGACGCAGAATCCTTTGCGCCCTGTAGTATTGAGTATAGGGAAGATTAATGGTGGGAGAGCGCCCAATATAATTGCTGATAAAGTGCAGTTATTGGGAACCGTGCGATCGCTACATCCCGAAACTCGCGCTCATCTCCCTAATTGGATTGAAAATATTGTATCTAATGTTTGCCATACTTACGGAGCAAACTATCAAGTCAATTATCGCCAGGGCGTACCCAGTGTTCAAAATGATTACGCCTTGACGCAATTGTTACAATCAGCCGCAGAAGAAGCCTGGAGTAGCGATCGCGTTCAAGTTTTACCCGAACCCTCTCTTGGTGCTGAAGATTTTTCTATGTATTTGGAACACGCCCCCGGTTCGATGTTTCGCTTGGGTGTAGGCTACCAAGAAAGAATCATTAACCACCCATTACACCATCCCCAATTTGAAGTTGATGAATCTGCCATTATTACTGGGGTTGTAACTATGGCTTATGCGGCTTACAAATACTGTCAGCAAAATTTTTAAACAGAAACTCCCGGCAGATAAGCGCCGGGAGTTTTTGTTTTGACATCTTCAGAAATTAAATATGCATTATCTGAAACCCTTATAGAGACGTAGCAGTGCTACGTCTCTACATTTTTTTCACCAGATGTCTTTTAACTAACCTTTTTGAGAAAATATTAGGAAGCTCAAAAGCATCCTACACATTCGCTTCTTTAACAACACCTAGCTTTTGTTGAATGCGGGTCTTAGCAGCTTTGAATTCTGTAGCAATTTGCTCACTTTGCTCAGTACTCAAGTTGTTACGAATTGCAGCAAACAAAGTGGTTTCTTCTTGACGAATATGATCGCCAAGTTCATCAAACAGCTGTTTTGCTTTCTCTTTGAATTGGGGTGAAGAGGGGCTAATGGCCTTAATTTCCTCTAATGCTTGCTTTGCATGGGCTTGTTCGTTATAAAGCTCTTGGGTGTTGTCTTGACCGTAGAAAGCACGGACTCTTGGGTATACAACTTCCTCTTCAGCTTCGGCGTGAGCAGTTAGATCCTTATAAATTTGACCGAAGTATTCTTGGATCTTTTGTGGATCGTTGCTTTTGAGCAGTTCGGTGAACAGGGTATTTACCTTGCTGTGATCCAGGCGAATGGCATCTTGGATATTCAGATCCTTTTTGTCACTATTTTGGGTAACAGCACTACCTACTACGCCACTTACCGCAGCCATAGCGTCTTGAACACGGGCCCAAATTCCTTGATCTGCATCTTGTCCAGTGAGTTCGCGGACACCGATAATTTCTAAAATACCTTTGAGTTGCTCTTGGTGAGCGCGGTTTTCAAAGTTAATGGTATTCAAAGGTGCGATCGCTAGCAACACGTCAGCACCAACTTTTTGAGCAGCCTTATGCACTATCAAGCCACTCATTACTAATTGA
The DNA here is from genome assembly GCF_026127265.1 of Nostoc sp. KVJ3. Classification (GTDB taxonomy): domain Bacteria; phylum Cyanobacteriota; class Cyanobacteriia; order Cyanobacteriales; family Nostocaceae; genus Nostoc. Next base: position 3,681,152 of record NZ_WWFG01000001.1, on the reverse strand, counting down.
TGTTTTAGCAATTCATGTTGAGATACTTTTTCATACAGACTCAACTCCGAACCTTTGAACAACTCGCGAGCTTTTTCAATGAATTGTGTAACAGTTTTTTTCGGTTCAGCCTGAATACCATACTGACCAATTACAGTTTCTAGAATGCCAAGATTTTTTTCGTCATCATTGAGAAAATTTCGGATGCGATCGGCAATTTCGGTATCGAGTCCTTGAAGCAAAAGCAATTGCTCATTTTCGATTACCAAATGTTGGAGTGCTTTCAGACTTGCCAACTTTACAGCAATAGCATTGCGTTTCGTATCATCTAAAGTAGCTACCATCCGTGTTCTCCTCGGCAAAGTGTTCGTAATTCTTACTTGATACAACCTTGACACAGGGGTTAGAGAGATTCCATCTTTCTTTTGAGCGATCGCTCTCACAACTCTGGGTAGAAAAACAAAACTTTTTATGACAATTTTTGTGATTAGATTTTTATAAAACTTAAATATACATTCTATCCACAGACGGATAAAATTTTAATGTTAGCTTTATAGAGTCATACATTTATAGGACTTACGCAAGAGTCACGGAATAAGGAACCGCAGAGGCACAGAGGACACGGAGAAATGAGAGTTTAAGAGATATTTTGCGTAAGTCCTAATTTAGATAAGTAGGTAAGCATCATTAAACATAAAATAAAAAGGAGTCAGGAGTCAGAATACTCCACCCATAAAGGGATGGAGTTTTAATTCAGGAAGAATATTTTAATTTTTTCGCTTGACTTCGGGCGTTAGCGCAGCGGGACGAAGTCCGGTTTTAACCAATATTCATTAACCCTCGTACAGAATTCATGCTGAATTCTGACTCCTGACTTCTGAATTCTTCTTATAAAATCCTAGTTCGTAGTGAGCGATTCATCGCTCAAAACAACAATTATCAGGACTTTAGTCCTTACTAGAAACTTTAATTTATTTACGCCTGGCTACTTAAATCTAAAAACTAAAATATCAATAATCTAATATCTCCTTAAGAACGCTCTTTAAATCCACCTCAGTCGGGCGTTTTTCAAATTGCTCGTGGCTATAAATCCACACAAGCTTGATTACACAATCAGTTGTATTGACTAAATACATTAATCTAATTTGTCCCGAAGCGCCTTTGGATACCTTCAACTCTAGTTTGTGAAATGACCATCCTTGAGGTAATTCAATCTTTCTAGGTAAAGGCTCATTACGAGAATTGAGAGGATATTGATCTTCAATTAAATCTTCCAAAACTTCTGCGATACACTCAACAAAATCTGATCTGTAAACTTTTGCGAGTTTTTTGAAAGAACGGTTGAAATTATCAGATTTTTCAATCGAGAAGGGAGTTGAGCCAGTCACGCACTTCTCCTTTACGAATACGAGTTGATGATTCCGAAGTACAAGCGTCCTTTAAAATTTCCTGCATTACAAATTGATAGGCCGGATGATCGCGCTCTATTTGGTCTAGTTTCAGATATCCCAATGCTTTCAAATCTTCAAGAAGAATTTGCTTAGTTGAGCTAGCTTCAGGTAGCAAACCTTTACGCGCCTTTTTCCAAGGAAACTCCAAGTGTGTCATACCACTAAGTTGATAAGCATGGTAGCCACCAAAATATTCCCATACTTCTTCTAGAAGTTGTATCTTATCCTCAGGGATCTCTAACAGGAATTCTTGACTAGGAATAGGTAATTGTTTAGCTTCAAATTCACTGTAAAATCTGTAAGCCGGAGGACAAACAGGGCCATAGCGCCATGCTTGTATTTCTTCTTCAAACAATGGCTCATCATACATCGCCAAATGTAAGCTTTGCGAGTAATACAGAAGCTTTTGAACCTTCATGTTGGTCATTTCTGCTTCTATACTGTCTTCGTAAGCTCTGATGATGAAGTAGCGAGCCACATTTAGACAATCAATCATAATCAGACTCGCAAATTAAGACTGGTTAGCTATTCTAGCTATTTTTAATGGTCACTTACAATTACTATTTTAGTTGAAATCTATTAAATTAGTACACCTTTACTATTAAAAATCTACTAATATAGCACGGCGTAAATCCAGCTACCATCTCAATTAACTACATAAGTTCCTCATGTCAACTGGTTAAAGGTAGGCAAACTTCCCCATCAAGTCTCAATATTCCAAACTTCTTTTACGGTGAAGTGTACTCAGGCGATCGCAACGCAGCCTTGACAAACCTCACCGCAATTGTGACGATTACGCTAGAATTATTAAAGGTTCTTTACAGAGTTCTGCTAATCATACCCAATTCTGTTAAAAAAGCCTAGTATTCAAATGTAAATCTTAAAACCCCCTCTAGAGTTCACCAAAAGCTTCTATGACGCTCCCAATTCGCAACGTCGCAATTATCGCCCACGTTGACCACGGCAAAACCACGCTGGTTGACGCACTCCTCAAACAATCCGGCATTTTCCGCGAAGGCGAAGACGTTCCGGATTGCGTTATGGACTCCAACGCCCTAGAACGGGAACGGGGTATTACTATCCTGTCTAAAAATACAGCCGTTCGCTACAAAGATACGCTAATTAATATTGTTGATACTCCTGGACACGCTGACTTTGGCGGCGAAGTGGAACGCGTACTCGGCATGGTTGACGGATGTCTTCTAATTGTCGATGCCAATGAAGGCCCCATGCCCCAAACGCGCTTTGTCCTGAAAAAAGCTTTGGAAAAAGGGCTGCGCCCCATCGTTATCATCAACAAAATCGATCGTGGACAAACTGACCCCCACGTTGCTGTTGATAAAGTTTTGGATCTGTTCTTGGAATTAGGGGCAGATGAAGACCAGTGTGATTTTACCTATCTGTTTGCCTCCGGTATGGCAGGTTTCGCTAAAGAAAGCTTGGAAGCAGAATCGGTAGATATGCAACCCCTGTTTAACGCGATTCTGCAACACGTTCCACCACCAGTAGGCGACAGCAATAAGCCTCTGCAATTGCAAGTCACAACCCTAGATTATTCTGAATATCTGGGACGGATTGTGATTGGCAGAATTCACAACGGTACAATCCGAGCAGGACAACAAGCAGCTTTAATAACAGAAGATGGCACCATTGTCAAGGGTAAAATTACCAAGTTGATGGGCTTTGAAGGACTAAAGCGCATAGATATGGAAGAAGCAACCGCAGGTTATATTGTGGCGGTGGCTGGTTTCGCTGATGCTTATATTGGGGAAACCATTACTGATCCCAACGAACCGCAAGCTTTACCACTAATTAAAGTGGATGAACCAACCTTGCAAATGGCCTTCTGGGTGAACGATTCGCCCTTTGCTGGTCAAGAAGGTAAGTTGGTGACTTCCCGTCAAATACGCGATCGCCTATTCCGCGAACTTGAAACCAACGTCGCTTTACGGGTCGAAGAAACCGATTCTCCCGATAAATTCCTCGTTTCCGGTCGTGGGGAACTCCACCTCGGTATCTTAATTGAAACCATGCGTCGGGAAGGCTTCGAGTTTCAGGTATCTCAGCCACAGGTAATTTACCGCGAAGTCAATGGTCAACCTTGCGAACCTTACGAACTTTTGGTGTTAGATATTCCTGCTGATGCTGTGGGTAGCTGTATCGAACGCCTGGGACAACGGAAAGGCGAAATGCAAGATATGCAACCTGGTAGTGGCGATCGCACCCAGTTAGAGTTTGTCATTCCCGCCCGTGGTTTGATTGGTTTCCGGGGTGAATTCATGCGGATGACTCGTGGTGAAGGCATCATGAACCACAGCTTCTTAGATTACCGTCAACTAAGTGGGGACATTGAAGCCCGTAACAAAGGCGTTTTAATCTCCTTTGAAGAAGGCGTTTCTACCTTCTACGCCATGAGAAATGCCGAAGATAGAGGAGCATTCTTTATCACTCCCGGCACAAAGGTTTACAGAGGTATGATTGTGGGAGAACACACTCGTTCCCAAGATTTGGAACTAAATATCTGTAAGACCAAGCAATTAACCAATCACCGGGCGGCTGGTGGCGATGAATTGGTGCAACTGCAAGCACCGATAGACATGAGCCTAGAGCGTGCTTTGGAATACATCGCCGCCGATGAATTGGTGGAAGTTACACCCCAATCAATTCGTCTGCGGAAGATGTCGAAGAAGTTAGCAAAACGCTAAGTAAAACAATAACTTAATCGATTTAAAAAGCCCACATCAGTGGGCTTTTTATTTTGTTAGTTATACCAATTTTAGAAATGATTGCTACACATATAACGACTGTTGCATTATCGATGAAGGCAGGAGGCAGAGGGCAGTTCAAGAGAGAGGAAATACGAGACGCTAAAAGCGAATGCGGACTCGCTAACGCTGCGCTATCTGTTTCCTGTCCCGACCAGTTATACTGTTTATTCTCTTGGTTCTAGCTGTTCCGTATAAATTGCTTGTCCTTATTGAGAATGTCTAATTTATCCAGTATCGAAAAGAAAAAAATAGAAAAACTCCTAAAAATGAGTGATGGGTATGTACTTGATTTTTCAAACAGAACATTTCAAGAATTTATTCTAGAAAGTACAGGTATAGATATATACGATATTAAATATGCTTATGCAAGCGGTTCTAAAGCTAACCGTCTGAGAGCATTTTTGGATCAAGAGCCTAACAATATCGTCGGAAAACTAATTGTGAATTTACTCGAATATTGGAAAGCGCAGAAGTTGATCAGTAGTACACAGATAATTCAGGTAGAGGAGGATCTATTTGACGAATGCTCTAAAATATCAGAGAAACTCATTCAAGACGTGATTAGTGAAGATCCGCCGACGAGCTTCGCTAACGCCAAACCCTAGCATAGATTTACAGTGCGTAGGCGTAGCCCGTCGTAGACATCGCCCTTACGGAAATATCTCTATTTCATAAAACGTATTGACAACGTAAATACACAATGTCTACTATGTAAGGTATGGATGTGTATTTCGTGCTTAATGGTGTCACTTTCGTTTGGAACGAAGAAAAAGCTTGGATAAATCCCAGCAATCATGATGGCGTGACATTTCAGCAAGCCACAGAAGCATTTTTCGATCCGTTTTTAGTAGTTGTTGATGCAAGTCGCAATGATGAAGAAAGAGATGCTGTTATTGGCTTAGACAGACGATGGAATCTTCTGTATGTCGTATAAATTGAACGTGAAAACGACATAATTCGGCTCATTTTAGCTCGTAAAGCAACACGCAAGGAGCGAGAATATTATGAAAGCTGAAGCACTGAAAAAGCGACTCGATAAAAATCGTCCAATGACTACAATCACAATTCGCATTCCCGAAGATGTCATTGAAGATTTAAAAAGAATAGCACCATTACTAGGATTTTCTGGCTATCAGCCGTTAGTTCGTGCCTATATTGGGCAAGGGCTAAGAGTTGATCTGGAACAACGACTAGAGGGTGATACTGTATCAGCACTGATTGCTAGCTTGAAGCGTCACGGTGTTAGCGATGAGGTTATCCATGAAGCCCTCACTGAAGTTACTCAAAAATAGTGCAATTGCGATCGCCCTTGCTGTAAATTTAGTCAAATTCTTGAGTAACAATGAAGAGGACTAAAAAAGGATTATTCTCATGACTATTTGTGAAACTACCATTGCAAAATTGCAGCAACTTTCCGAACCACTCCTGCAAGAAGTGACCGATTTCATTGACTTTGTTATCCACAAACATCAAATTAAAATTACTGACAGTCAGGCTAATGAAACGCTTGTGGGAAAATGGTCACAATGGTTTGAAACTGTGGATTCCCTAGACGTATCTCCACCTGAAGCAGTCAACAACTATCAGCAACTCCTACTCAACAAGTATCGGCAACAAGGGCTAGAGCATGGAAGATGAATTACGTCATGAGTACGACTTCGCTCAAATGGCAAGCGGGGTTAGAGGTAAATATGTTGAACGATACAAAAACGAACCTAGTACTTTTAGCTCCCCATGTTGCCCAAGCTTTTCCCAACGATGAAGCAGTGAATGAGGCATTAAGGTTGTTAATCAAAGTCGCCCAGCGCCAGCAGCCCAACACAATGCTATGAACAATTCCTCATCGGTACTATTCTGCCGATATTATTCATGCGGTTCATGCTGTTGCAACTGGAGCGAAACCCCCTGAAAGAACTGAACAAATTTCGGTCACTCATCTAGAATCAGCATAATCAACGCCGCGTAACGTTAAATCCTCAAGTCGCTATCCAGCAGGGATTATTACAGAAAGCGATCGCCAAACCATAGCAAAAATTTACGGTGCGTAGGGGGAGCATCATCGTACACATCATCTGTTTTGCTACTTCTTTCATTTCATAAAAACTCAGAGAAGACTGATATATTTAAGGTAAATAATTATCATCTAAGTAATTTTGAAAGAGTGTAAGAACATTTTTATAGAAAATCGGACTAGGTTTAGGTTGGTTTTTCAAGCAAGTGATATAATGATAGTTAATTATTATTTATCAACTAGAATATGCTAAAATACCTAACAATTACAGAAGCACAAGAGCAACTTCTAGATTTACCAGACGATTTAAAAGAAGATCCAATAATTATTACCAAATATGGTAAACCAGTAATAGCTGCAATTAGTTTTGAGAAATATGAATCTTTACTAGAAACTCTGGAAATTTTATCTGATAAAGAATTTACCCAAGAATTACAAGAAAGTATAGCTCAAGGGGAGAGAGGAGAAACTATTAGTTGGAATGATGCTAAACTCAAACTCGGACTCTGATATACCACAGTCTGAGAATATTGAATTTGAAATTCAGTTAACACCTCTAGCATTAGAGATGTTAGAAAATATTAAAGATAAACGTCACCAGAAAGTTTTAAGTTCACGTATTGATAAGTTAAAAACAGATCCAGAAAAACAGGGAAAACCTTTAACTGGAAAGCTTATCAATTATCGTAGTGTTAGGGCTGTTGGTCAGCGCTATCGTATACTTTACAAAGTAGAAATTGATAAAGTGGTAGTATTGGTTGTTGGTGTAGGCTTACGAAAAGAAAGTGATGAAGGGGATATTTATAATCTATTGCAGAAATTAATATAAAAATTTATCTAATTGTGACTGTTTGTGAAGTCACTGAAGCTTAAGGCTAGCCGTATGTATGGATATAGATGCGAGTATTGCCAAGGAACTGTTCAACCTCGAATTGTCAAGCGCGAGGTATTTAAATATAGAGATGGATTTGTCATCCTCGAAGATGTGACGATTGGTGTTTGTGATACTTGTGGCAATCGATACTACTCATCTGATATTTTTCATGCGGTTCATGCTGTTGCAACTGGAGCCAAACCCCCTGAAAGAACTGAACAAATTCCGGTCACTCATCTAGAATCAGTATAATCAACGCCGCGTAACGTTAAATCCTCAAGTAGCTATCCAGCAGGGATTATTGTAGAAAGCGATCGCTAAAGCAAAGCATAGATTTATAGTGCGACGCCGAATAGCCCGTCGTAGACATCGCTCATTAATTCCATCATATTTAAGGTAAATAATTGTCATCTAATAATTGTACAAGAGTGTAAGGACACTTTTCTAGAAAAATAGTTAAATCGGTTTTAACTTTCATAAAATCAACCGCAGTTTGATAAATATTCTCTAAATCATCCTGTAACTTGTTTATTAAATTCGTCGTTAAATGATTATTTAAGTCATATCTAAAAGTTTTAATTTCTCCAATCCAATGACGATAGTTTATTTCATATTCCACCTGCCAATATTGGAGTAATAATATATGAATAATAATTTGCCTTAAAAGACTTTTGGCTTTAGCTAAATCTCTTTTTCCCAAACTGATTAATTCCTCAATTAAATTTTCTAAATCAAGTTGGTTAAACTGTTTTTGCTTTAATAATTTAATAGTTTCTTCTAACCATAAATCTTCATCGGTTTCATAAAGTTGTTTTAAGTTGGTAGTAATTGTCATATTTTTACCTTCTACCTACATTCCATAATCTAATCATATACAATTATAAATTTATAGATGCAAACCACCAAAATCCAGATAAATTGTTAAGTTGTGTATACAATTCCTACTTGATCTCAAAATGCTACTTGTTCCAATAGCTGACCCACTTACGCTTGTAACCGAATTATGAAAAATATTGGGTTGACGCAAGGACAAATTACAGTTTCAGAAAGTAGGACTCTAGAGGAATCCTTAAAACTTTCATACTTCGATAAAAAACGATTTTGTTGCTAGAATTTGATACCTCAAATGGGTTGGTCACAAAATTACGAATTACTTGTTGTACCAGGCTTTTCGCCACTGTTGCATTTGTTTAATTTCTATCTCTTGAGCTTTAACAATTCCTTGAGCCAATTTATTGATTTCAGGACGCTTAGACTTACTTAAGGCATCTTGCCCCATTTTTACAGCCCCTTCATGGTGAGGAATCATAGCATTGATAAAGCGCAAATCAAACTCAGCATCACCTGCACTTAAATCTTGACTCATCATCATGCCTTTCATTTGATCGGATGACATCTCCATCATGTGACCCATTTGGCTGTTGTAAGCCATTGGTTTATCTCCCGCCTTGGGATACCAAGCTTGTCGCCACTGCTTCATCTGAGTGATTTCTTGGTTTTGCGATTTGATGATGTTGTCTGCTAATTTTTTGATTTCAGGACGTTTTGATTTCTGCTGCGCTTCTTTAGCCATTTCCACAGCCCCTTGATGGTGCGGTATCATAGCGTCGATAAATCGTAAATCAAAATTAGCATCGGCTGGGCCTAAATCCATTCCCATACTGTGATTCATCATGCCACCACCGTGGTTCATCATTTGCTCATCGTTAGCATTGGTGGTGGTTGTCTTTGGCGCTTGGCTTTGGTTCTGGGAAGCAGTACTAGTACAGCCTGTCATTAACCCACCAGCTGAGGCGATCGCACTAAAGATTAACGCCAAAAATCCATTCCTCAAAGATAGCAGTTGCATAAGTCTCACCTCATAGTTTCCTAATTTTATATTGACTTATAGCGTTTCCCGGTCTACTGAGGTGCATCCGTGAGAGATTAAGTGGTATTACGATAACATTATTCATCCCCTGCGATCGCTCAAACAGTTTGCTGGGGATTTTTATTTTGTCTCTGATTTGACCCCATCTTGCAGTAGCAAAGACTCACAGCTTTATCCCCTCATGGGGATGAAAACAAGATAAAATATAGAAACTGTGGCTCAAATGATACTATGCCTCGACGCTCTCAAGAAAAGCCAAATATCCCTCCATCTCCGCTTACATGGCCGCCGGACACAGAGTTAATCGGCTTAGAATTTGAGTTAGTCCCCATAAAAGATTGTTACCTCTTCCCTCAGTACACTATTGGACTACATGCCTGGTTTCTCCAACAAGTGGGTTCCACAGACTCAGAACTTTCTGCTTACCTCCATGATGGAGAGTCAGAGAAACCTTTTACTATCTCAGCTTTAAATGGAGAGATTATCAGTAGCGGTAGACAAATACAACTATCTGCAAACACCTCCTATCGTTGGTATGTCACAGCTTTATCTAATCGAGTGCAACAGTGGATGGCGCAATGGGTAGAAAATTTGCCAGAGGTGCTGGAATTAAAAAATGCACCTTTGCAGATTCGTTCTGTCAAAATTGCCCATCCGACCACAACTTATAAGCAACTGCTAGAATCTGAGCTTAATGAGACTTTAGCTTTGAAATTTCTCAGTCCTACAAGTTTTCGCCGCAAAGGTCATCACTTTCCCTTACCAGTACCAGTGAATCTATTTCATAGCTACCTGCGGCGCTGGAATGACTTTTCAGGGATGTCTGTTGACCAGGATGCTTTTTTGGCTTGGGTAGATGATTATATATTGATTACTCGTTGCCAACTAACAACCGCGAAGGTTTTGGCGGGGAAAAAAGGCGCAGTCACAGGATTCACTGGGGCGATTGAGTTGAGTTTGACTAGGGACGCAGCCAAACAGCCAGAATTTGGGCAGTTATTTTCTGCTTTAGGGAAACTTGCACCTTACTGCGGTACTGGTCACAAAACTACTTTTGGCTTGGGACAAACACGTTTGGGTTGGTCATCTCAAGTTATCCAAGACATACCTGATGTGCAAACTGTCTTGGCGAAACGCATTGAAGATTTAACACAGATTTTTAAAGCACGACGCAAGCGGACGGGTGGCGATCGGGCGGATGAAATAGCCTCAAAATGGGCGACAATATTAGCACGGCGGGAAATGGGCGAGTCATTGCAGGTAGTGGCAGAAGATTTAGAGATGCCTTATGAAACGGTGAAGACTTATGTCAAGTTGGCACGACGCGCTTTGAAGAGTGAGGAGTAGTTTGGTATACTCTTGTTCAATCAAGCGGAACCTTGAAAAATTAATATTGCGTTTCTTGGTGAAAGTTAAAGTGTTAGTTTTTACCCTACACACGCAAATTTTTCGCGGGGGTATGCCAATGCTTGAAACCCTGATTCTTTCGTTCACCCCCGCGAATCGCTTACTGAGTAAGACTTTGAGATATCCGTAGTGGGGGGCTAGTGTCAGTAAAGTATGCTTATTGACAGTAAAATCAGACCCCCCGCGAAAATGGCACTTTCAAACCCAGTCGTAGCAAGTGTTATAGAAGGGTAGGGTTTTCAAATCATTACCCCTCACGGGGATGGAAACGGCTGTATTGCTTCGTCCAATCTTTTATCCAAGATCCTATTTAGTTTTCAAATCATTACCCCTCACGGGGATGGAAACCAACTAATTTCTGATAGTCATTTCCAAACAAGTTGTTTAGGTGTTTTCAAATCATTACCCCTCACGGGGATGGAAACCATTGTTAATCTGCTGTTTGATAACATCATCAAAGTTTTCAAATCATTACCCCTCACGGGGATGGAAACCATTGTGCAGCGAGGTCGCTGTGCGTGTCATGAGCGGTTTTCAAATCATTACCCCTCACGGGGATGGAAACCATTGTGCAGCGAGGTCGCTGTGCGTGTCATGAGCGGTTTTCAAATCATTACCCCTCACGGGGATGGAAACCTTCAACTTATCCTCATGGGGAAAACTTCCCACGAGCATTAGTTTTCAAATCATTACCCCTCACGGGGATGGAAACCGTTCTATAAAGCTACTAACTAATTCACTTTCCCTAGGTTTTCAAATCATTACCCCTCACGGGGATGGAAACATCATAAGTCGTAATACAAACTCCAACGAAAGCCATTAAAGTTTTCAAATCATTACCCCTCACGGGGATGGAAACTTTGTTGATTAGTTACATTGGTTGCACTAGCTTTTTTATAGGTTTTCAAATCATTACCCCTCACGGGGATGGAAACTATTCTTGTATTGAGAAACTTCTCTTTGAGTCACAGTTTTCAAATCATTACCCCTCACGGGGATGGAAACTTTCTTATTAGTTTGGAGAGAAGAAATTGTACTTGTGTTTTCAAATCATTACCCCTCACGGGGATGGGTGCGACTATCGGTTGCACGTAGAGAGTGAGTTCCTCAGAAAAACTCGTGGCAAGTGTCAAAAGCCAGTACTCGCCCGAAGGGGCATTGCGGGTAACTGCGATGTTTCAAAGCTAGAGGGTAAAATGCGCGACATCAGCAAGCCGCAGAGTTAGGTGAAGCGCTAGGGTAAAACTAGACAGGGTTAACAGATGTGAATCCTCGTTGAGGCATCGTGAAGAGGAATTACCGAAAACGGCTGAGACGGTAAAAGGGGTAAAGTGATTCTGCCCAATCCTCAGAATCAGTAGACACCAAAAACCCCCGGTGTATAGAGGGAACCCAAGCTAGCTGTATCTCTCACGTGTGATACGAAGTAACCCCAATGGGGTCTTGTAGCTAGATAGACGTTACGAGTAGAGATGGGAGTAATCTCGCTTTAATTCCCCAGTGGGTGTAAGATGCTGCAAAAAGCGAATGCTGCTACACCGAAAGGTAACAGGAACACATAACTGGGCAGATAGGTCAAATGACCAACTTGAAAGAGTGCTGACGTGTGGCGAGTGAATCCCTTGAAGTCTAATGCAAAGGAAACCGAACTTCTTCGGGAAAAGTTAGGTGCAATTAAAAATTGTGAACGTAACCGGAAGAACTACTGACTGGAATAGCGTCAACTGGAGAAACGCGTTCCGAGTAGTTAGGCGACTAAGACAGAGAATTTTCAAGGCAACCATTGGCGGTAACTTGAAAAAGGTTGGCAGCCTTCAAAAGCTACTTATGCGTAGCTACTCTAATATACTACTTTCCGTTAGAAGAGTTACGCAACTAAACCAAGGCAGTAAAACAGCAGGGGTAGATAGATTACTGGTAAAAACCCCGGCAGCTAGAGGGTTGTTGGTGGATATCCTCACCAAATTTATTCCTTGGAAGCCGTTACCAGTCAAGCGGGTGTATATCCGTAAATCCAATGGAAAACAAAGACCACTCGGAATACCTTGTATTGTCGATAGATGTCTCCAAGCCATCGTCAAAAATGCCTTGGAACCCTATTGGGAAGCGCACTTTGAGCGCACTTCCTACGGCTTTAGACCGGGAAGGTCATGCCATGATGCGATTGAAAGGATACATTCAATGTCAAAAGCCAATTCCACTAAAAAGTGGGTGGTAGATGCGGACATCAAAGGTTGCTTTGATAACATCTCTCATGTGCCGCTAATTAATGCCATTGGTAATTTTCCAGCCAGAAAATTAATTCAACAATGGTTGAATGCGGGATATGTGGATAAAAGTGTTTTCTATGATACCAATGCTGGAGTACCTCAAGGTGGAATTATTTCACCGCTACTTGCGAATATAGCTTTGCATGGTATGGAATCTGCTCTCGGCATTCGCTACGATAAAAACGGTCATACAATTGGCGACCGAGGTATTGTACGCTACGCCGATGATTTGGTGGTGTTCTGCAAAAGTCGGGAAGATGCTGTAAAAGCCCATGATATCCTCCAAGAGTTTCTGTTTGCTAGAGGTCTAACTCTATCAGAGTCAAAAACCCACATAGTACGGCTATTGGATGGATTCAACTTTTTAGGCTTTCATATCAGACAATACCCTGATTCCACTACCAAAACAGGTAGGAAAGTATTAATCAAACCTAGCATTGAATCTTTGCAAAATATCCGGGATAAAATCAAACAAGTATGGCTTGATAACAAAAGTTGTAGTGTTGATTTTGTCATAGACAAGCTAAACCCAATTATTCGGGGCATAGCCAACTATTACCGGACTGTAGTTTCCTCGCAAATATTCAGTTCTCTAGATAGATGGATGTTTGTCAGGGAAAGAAGGTACGCCAAAAGAATGCACACCAAGAAAAATCAATCTTGGTATAACCGTCGTTATTGGGGAAGGCTAAACCTTGATAGAAGCGATTACTGGGTATTTGGTAACAAGCGCACGGGAAAACATTTACTTAAGTTTAGCTGGTTCAATATTAGGAGGCATCCAATGGTTAAAGGTGCTTATTCTACCGATGACCCAGAGCTAAAATCTTATTGGGAAAATCGGCAGAATATTAAATCTAAAAGTTTAATTCCTAGTTACCATCAGCTTGCCCAAAAACAAGATTTTAAGTGTACTGTCTGTGGAGAATCATTACTAAAAGATGAACCCATACAAAAGCACCATAAAATCCCTTGTCATCAAGGTGGGAACGATAGTTACGCTAATTTAGAATTAGTGCATTATTACTGTCATCAACAAATACATTCTCTAGTACAGAAATCCAATTCTGAACTCGACGATGAACTGAGTCTTTGGTAGCTCTAGGATTTGCTAAAGCCGGATGCTTGGTTAACTTGCTTGTCCGGTTTGTCGGGGGGAAAGGGGTAGCAATATCCCTGCCCTACCCATTAAACCGAAGGCAATAATTCCTGAAATTCCCAAACCAAGCAATGTAGTTTTCAAATCATTACCCCTCACGGGGATGGAAACGCCCAATAGGTATCGGCGACGATGAATTCTGGAGCATCCAAAGTTTTCAAATCATTACCCCTCACGGGGATGGAAACATTGATCACGACTGCTAACCTGATGGGCACTGGATATTGTTTTCAAATCATTACCCCTCACGGGGATGGAAATACATTCGAGATTTAGTTAAAGTTGGAGTGGATTGTGCGATCGCTTTTAGTTAAAGTTGGATTTGTAGAGTGATGCGATCGCGCATGATTAAATAAATAGATAATCGCTGTAAACAAAATATCTATGGATTGGCTACCCTCAATTGATTTACCTTACCTGTGGAATTTGGTGATTGCCCAAACTCCAACTCCTACACCCACACCTTCACCAGTATTAACCCCTGCAAAAAATCTCAATGATATTGAACTACTCAAAAGCCAGTTAGAATTTCTCAAAGCGACAAATGGTCAACTAGGTGAAAGCTTTAACAGATTTGTTGCAGCGATGCAATTTACCTTAGTGATATTTACCTTTTTTAGTACTATTTTCGGCGGATTTTTGGTCTACTTGATTGGCAAAAACTTAGATGATGCTAAAAAAGTAGCCAGTCAGACGATTCAGCAGGAAATTGATAATCATATTGCTGGGTTAGTAAAAAAGGAAGTTAGGAACGTTAAACGGACTTTACAGCGCGAACGGGTTATTAGTTCAACTACTGTAGATTATTATTTACCATCGTCAGATGGAGAAACAAATGAGTATAAATTGCTGGTAGCTAGGGAATTTAAAAATGTAAAGTTTTGGAATAAAACAACGATTCCACAGAAGTTTTTAGCTGATGTATGTGTTTTAGATTTAGAGAACTCTATCGATGCTGCGGGTAAAAAGTTTTCTGAATTGCCACCAGATAAACGAGAAGAAACCGCCAAGCGAATTATTGATGAATTCCTCCAGATTTTGCCACAAACAGCTACTTTAGTAATCTACGTTGCTCCACCAGCACTCAGAGCGATTAATAATACAACAATTAAAGGTAGATACTATGCACCCGCGAATACAGCAATTACTTTAGTGGGGATGGTGGCTGATGCTGCTTATGTAGCACATGGACAAAATAATTAGGGGTAAATATGACTTATTGAACAATCAACACAGAAACTTATTTAGATGGTTTTTTAGGATAGCGTTCCCAAGGTTTTGGAGGCTCTACAGCTTTTGAGCTTTCTGTTTTAGGATGTTTTATAGGCTGGGGAGAATCTGATATTTTAGGAGGTTTTAAAGCTTGCGAATCTTCTGCTTTCTTCGGTTCTATCAATTTGGGAGGTACAGGTTTAGAAGGCTTTGATAATGGAGGAGATTCTAATGTTTTTATGTCTTCTGTTTTGAGAGGTTTTACCACATTGGGAGTCTCTGCTACTTTAGGAGTTTTTCTCACTACTGATTCTGTTGATACGATTGGTGAAATATCAGGCACATCATTAATATCTACTGTTTTATAATAACGCATTAAACGTTGTGACCAGCCCAATATTTGTATAATTAGTAAGGGTTTTTTCTCATACAATCTGAGATGTTGATTACAAATTTCATTAATACTTTCATAGTAACTAGTAGTTTTGTTACTATGCCCAATTATTTTTCCATGCTCGACTAATTGTTCAATATATTGAAAAAATCTTGAGGGTTTTCTTTCCTTTTTATCAACATTGATATTTTGTTTTATTTTGGAGTCAAGATAGGTAATCAATTTACTTAATTCAGTGATAATACCTTCTTTACCTGGTTCAATACGCTGTTGTTCTTTGACTAAAAACTTAGCAATTTTATGAGCTATTTCCAGATGTTCATCAGCTATGTGATAGATAATATGATTGCTCATGTTATTTAATTAATAACTTTCGTGAGGGATACGATTAGTAGAAGGACTGAGAATTTCTGATAGTTTTTTTAATTGAGTTTGTTCAATTAATACTTCATGTGCTTGTTGAATTTTATTTTGAATGAAAACATTGAGCGATTCATCAGTTAAAACTTGATTCTCTGGTAGAGCCAAAGACGTATAGCGATTATGTAAATCAGCTTGATTTTGAAGGATTTCAGCTTCAGTGATGTCTACGCTCATACTCCCCATCCCAATCGGCTTACCGGCACCAACTTTTAAGACTAGAGGATAGTTTTTATCTTGTCCCAAAGCAATCAATAAAGTTCCTAATTCTTCTGGCTTGAGATTTCTAAAATTTACTTGAGTGCTAAATTCGTCATTTCTAAATGCTACTTGGACAGGAATACCATTATCTAAACCTTTGTCAATAGAATTTTTCATATTGTAATAAAACTTCCAACCTACGGTTTTCCTCTCGTCATAATATGCCTGATTTTCATCCGGTCTTGGTCTCCAAAGATTAGGCATAAAACCAACTTCAAAACCTCTCACTTCACAATGAGCATCCTGAATTGTTATCAGCCCTTGCCATCCCCATTTTTCCCCAGATGCACCAAAAACTATACTAGTAGGACAAAGTTGGTTTTTATCAGTGGCTGGTAGACGTTCTTTGGGGTATTCATTAGGGTTTTTGGGCTTGACTCCCACACGACTATTAGTAATTGCTTCATAAACTGAACGGATACAACCTTTTAAAGAACTACCTTGAATTAATAGTTCGTTGTCATTCCCTTGAACCATTGTTTTGATTAAAGGAATGTTTTCTCGATTAATATCACTTCCCATCAGCACTACACCAGTTGAAATGTGCAGTGATGTCTGAACTTTTAGGGTAAGAAATAAAGTGCCATGTAAATGGTTAGGTAAATATTTATGGTGTCCGGGAGGACTATTTGAAGTTGCTGGTTTGTTAAGAAAATAAACAAAATCGTATGGTCTGGGGCCGCGTTCTTGATTTGAGCCACCAAAATTTTGAGAACGGGAGGAATTGTTAGCCATGCTAATTTTTAATCGTTAGTGCAACAAAGTGAACCGTAGCAGTGTCTTTATTCCGAAAATATCTTTGAGCAATATTTTTTATATCTTCAGAATTTAAACCTTTAGGAAAGCGAGTTTCTGTGGCTGAATGCAATAAGGCATTTTGCTCTAAAATTTCCCAATTACCTTTAATGGCATGAAAATTATATTGCTCATCTTGAGGCTTAAAAATGGCTGCTTCATCTTGGGAACTGAGAAGTAACACTTGATATTTTCCTTGCTTTTGCTGCCAACGTACTTCTAATATTGAATTAAATAACTGTCCTTGTGGGCTGGGGAAAGTTTCATCAGGTTGTTTGGGGGTAGAATTTTTGACAGGATTTGGTTGCAGATTGATGGGATTTTGTTGTAGGCGATCGCGTATATCATCTTCCAAACTAGAATATTCAGAATCTTCCGAACCTAGTCGCCAAAACCCTCCCACCCGATGCGCCCAGCGTAAAAAGTAATAACTGGGTGGAGTTGAGAGTGTTTGAAGTAATTTAATTAATTCTTCCGCAGATAGCGGTTGCTGATTTACCCCTACGAAGCACATACCGCACCTCCAGTTTGCAGCAACTTACTCCAAGCAGCAACAGCTTTGGTAAATAAATCTGGGACACCATTTTTACCATCACCTTCCCAACGCAGTTGTACGCCAAAGTTAAAATCCATTGCTGTTGGTGAAATATCTTTTACTTCTTGTTTTTCTTGGTCGTTAATTGGGAAATTATAAGGATTGCCGTTATCACCTCGTAAAAATTCTCCAGCCCCTAAAAGATAAACCTTATCCCACGGCGTTGAACTGCCAAATGAGTAAATTTGCTTGTCGCGCAATATGCAACCTGGGTACTGCACAATAGCGCTGTTGTACTCTAGGCGAACTATACCCAACCCCCGTGATTTCGCAAACCCAATGCCAAACCAGCCTGCATCTAAGTCACGTAACACAAGTGCAATTAATCCTAACTGTGCCAGCGAAAAGTTTTTTAGGTGGATTTTGGTTTTAAACGCGCCACTGGTGCAAACTTGATAATCAAAAGGCCCGTGTGCTACCGAACCAAATACTCTATCAATGGCGACACCATTACGTTCTTCGATTTTTACTGGTACTGAGGTATCAGGATAAGCATCTTGAATACGGAAACGGCTGGCGATCGCAATATTGCCAAATATCTGATCGGTGAAGGATGATTCTTTGTATATTCTTGGTGCGGATAATTTCTTTTTTACTCCTTGTTCAGCTTGAGGATTTTCATATAAATAATCGTATTTATCAGTATCCAACGGATTGTTCGCCCAAATAAGTTTCGAGTCAGATGGTTTTTCATATTCAGGATGACCTACCGTTCTCACAATACGTTCTGCGTGGGCGCGAATTGCACCTTTGAGGGAACTGCCAGGAAGATAAATTGTGCGTCCGCCAGCATGGAAAGTTTCGACAAATTCCATCTGGGGTTTAGTGGGGTCTGCACCTTCTCGACCAGATTTAATCAAAATAGGGCCATCTGGAATAATTGTCAGGTCAAGTGTGCAGTGGTTAACAAATCGCTTATGCATGATTTTGATTGGAAGAAGTTGCTGTGGTATTGGTGCGCTTATGCAGTTCGCTAGAAAGGTGATTAATAAAAGTGTCCGCCCAAGCTTTTTTTAAAGGTTGGGCATCAATATAGGGAGAAGTTGGGTTAGGGTTGCTATCAATCAAAGCTTTGAGATAATTTTTTACTTTCTGTGGGTCTGTTTGCGGTTTGTAATTTTTATCTCGTTTATAATTTTCATTTCGGACATCAACCCAGTTCATATCATTAATTATGAGCTTGACAACTCCCAATCCACGAGAACGTCCACCACCAAGGGGAACTTGTTCAGTTTGAAACTGGTGCAAGCCAATCATCAACATCCCTAATTCCCATTCTTCAGCATTTTCAATAACTGAGCGAAATATAAATGGAGTCCCCGCAGGTACAACTTGAAAGTCATAAAGTTTACCATCACCAGCAGTTTCAGTATCTCTATCAATGGCAACGCCATCGCGTTCTTGATACTGCCCAAACCAATTTTCTTCAGGGTCACTTACTGTTAAATCACGAATTTGGAATTTGCTTGCTAGCCAAGGTGAACCAAATAGCGAAGAAACTAAATCAGTTTTATTGATAATAAAATTATGTAATTCTTCCTCTTTCTCTTGTGGCTTTAAATTTTTGATTTGCTCTTTAAATTCAGACATCATATCTGGAGGAATTGACCAATCTGTTTCTTGGGCTGGGTTGGCAGCAAAATCAAGATGAATTCCGCGCAAAAAACTTTCCAGTCGTGAACGTAATGCACCTTTGAAACTCGAACCTGGTATTAGAGGTCTACCTAAAGCATCTTTGATAACTGGTAAATCCGAGCCTATTGGTTCTGTGGAACGTCCAGCACTGATTCTTAAAGCTGTAACAGTTTCGAGAATACCGATAATTTGTAGACGATTCTTAAAGATTTCAAACATAGTGTTTACCTGCTAAATACTAAAAAAATATTATTTATCTTGATTATTATTAGATTTTGATTTTTTGGCAGCTTTCAAATATTTGAGACGGCGTGACCCGTAACCAAGATAACGGCGAGTTAATTCCAGCCAAACAAATTTAAGTTTTTCGGTATATTTCACCTTATTAACTATTTCTTTAGCTTTGGTATAAAGTGAATTATCAATATCACGAATAATTTTTTCCGCTAGTGAATTTTCTCCTTCTCCCCACTTATTATCTCTGCCTAACTGGTAACGTAAAAAGTTTTTAATGACTTCGGTACTCTCAGTCGTATCAGCAACATGCATTAAATTACGATATTGTGCTTCTTCTAAATTCTTACATGAGTCTTGACGATCTAGAATTTTCTCAATAGCTATGACTAAATCATCTTCAATTTGGCGAATTTCTTTTTGAATTTTGAGTTCTTTATGTTGTATTTCTCTTTGCTTCTGAAGTTTTTGTTGCTGTTCAGTCAAATTTGTCATACTGCACACTCCCGAAATATTTGATGAAACTCGTTGCAAATTTCCACCTGTCCAAACCCTTCGCTGGTGCGATCGCCTACACCCCGCCACTCTAAGTTAGAGAGTGCATCCTCCCACATCTGCCGATTTTGAGTACTAAATAAATAAACTGACCCTTTATTAGTTACAAGTTCAACATCTTTCATCAAACCCCAAGCGCTATTCCAACCCGAACTGTAACTGTAACTACTATAAGCAGTGTGGAGTTGTAAGCTAGGGTCTTCTACAACCGCAAACTCCTTGAACATTTCTCGTGAAATTACTGTGGTACGCTGCCAATCTTCAGTCAAAATTGCATCTGAGTGCAAGTTGAGTGTAAAAAAAGTGCGATCGCGAAGTGACTCTGTAAGAGTATTGCTCATTGGGTTAGGTTCGCCAAATGCATCAGACCAATGTTGCCAGCGTATCTGCAACGCTTGATTAAATGCATCAATGCGACTAGGAATATCATCAGGAAGTGGAATTTCTTTGGCAGTAATTTTGACTTTACCCAACCCTCGCGATACTGAACCACCGAGCCGAAAAACTTCAGAATTATCGTTGATAAAATTAGTGAGTTTTTTGCCTAACGAGTTATCAGGAACGTTAACATAACCACGATAGACGTAGTTACTCCATTCTTTATTTTTGCCCTTATTTAAAGTGGAAAACGCTTCATTCAGAACCTCAATACTGTATAAAATATCATCACTAGATGTAGCACGATAACGATTGATGCCAACCCGCGTTAACAGACGACTTGTAGCAGTATGGGTGCAGTAATGCTGGTCATGTTTGCTATACAAGGAATTGTAGGCTTCAACTCGCGGGTCTACCCCGTCTTCTAATGCTTTCAAACTACTGGGGTCATAGGGATGGTTAAATTGTTCAGCGCAAAACGAATCAATTAATGTATCAAATACACCATGCCCTTTATGTAAAAAGCCTGGATTTGCTTTAGAACTAACAGCAGTTGCGGGTAAAACTTTGATAGTATTATTTAGTATTTGATACTTACTGCCTACTTTAGCAACTGCGGGGTAAGCATTTTGAAAGATGGCTGGGTTTTCTTCCAAAAATAACTCTGCAAAGTCACCGCCATTCGCTGCTAGATTTTCGAGTTCCATTCCAGCACGGTGTAGGATATATTTAGCGATCGCACCACGCAACACCGAACCTGGAATGTATTGTTCGACCTCGTTGATAGAACCACCTGGTTTTTGCCGACCAATTGCCAAGGGTGATAATGCTGTGATGGTCAGTTCAATTCGCTTCATGCTGCACCACCGACTGAAACTTGATGATTTGCTAGATACTGCTTGGCATCCAAGCTAGACCATATTGCGTCATCAGAAGATAACGTCGGTAAATTCTCCCAATGCAACCATCCCAAACCTGTTGATTTACTGCCTCCCAAAGCATAGATGCGACGTAAGGCGGCAAAAATTAAGGGCTTTGCTAAGTCAGGACTGTGAGATTGAAAGGGGGACTGTAAGTAAATATCACCCTTAAATTCCAACTGGGCATTCGCAGGAGATGTTTCTAGCAGATAGAGTTTATTTTCTTCAGCAGTGCGGCGACGGCGGTTGATGGTGACACCAGGGCGCAAAACTTCTAGTAGTTCGTCTTTTGGTGTTACACAGGTAAAATCATCCACAATTATGCGGGATGGTAAGATTGGATCGCCAAAGATTTGTGAGACAACACAGTGGTAGCCTTTGTAGCCACTAACTTGATATATTTCTCTAAATTCGCTACAAACTTGACCTTCATTTGGACAAAGTTCTGTTGCTATTGGTGCATAAAAAATTTGCCAGCCTAACGCCCGTGCGAGTTTTTCACATTCGTGGCGTAGCCTACCTTTAATTTGAGAACCAGGAATCAGCAGTTGTCCTTGGGCATTGCGGACAATGGGTTTATCTGCAAGTGAGCCAGATGAGCCACCTGCACCAACACACAAAGCGGTATCAATAATTGCACTCACTGACCAATGTTCAGATACTCTTTGAGGAAGTGCATTCAGATAAATCATTGGTTTACTCCTTGTTCTTGCTGTTCCCCTTGATTAGCTGGTGTTTGCTCCTTTTCTATTAGAAACGGGTATAAATCTACCAAGTCACGCCAAATAGTTTCATAGATAGTTTTTTCTGCATCTGCATCAGATTCTTTTGATTTTCTGGACATCCACGGAGCAAGATTACCGTGATTAGTTTCATCTTTTGGTTTACACCATGCCTTCTCAAAGTCAGTTTCTAGTTCGTTTTGTCCTTGTTGCAGTCGTACTCGGAAATAGCGATAATTTAAGATAGCAGTATGTTTACCTCTTTCTAACAAACTACGAATTTGATATAGTTGCGATTTCGGAAAATTAGCTTTTTTGAGTACTTCCACAGTCTGCAATAACCCTCCTAGTTCATGAAGGGTATAAGGTGAAGCGTAGAACTTGAGATTATCTTTTGTTAATCCTTCTTCGCGGAAATCTTTAATATTTGACGCAATCATTGTTACGGCTTTTAATGCTAAAAAATCAACCGTTCCACCGTAGTACTGATAGTCACGTTTTAGGTCTTTAGCGAGTTTCTTCGATGATTTCAGCAGTTGATTGGTAAGTTCTTCTGCGTAGTAAATGGGTGTATTTTCGGCAGTTATCAGCACACCTGCGGACATACTTAATTCACACTGGTATGTATACTCAGATGGTTTTTCCCCTTGGTAGCGGTGGACTTTTTCAGGGTCGTAGGGTGTGTTGAGCCTAAATCCTGGTGATTTTAATATTTCTCGTTCAAATTCTTCACCTATGCTTTTGGCAATATCTAAGGCTTTATCCGCAGGTACGATTAACAACACATCATCGCCACCAATGGTAATAATTTCAAAAGGATAAATCCACTGTCCATTACGATAAGCGTTATCTGGATCAGTGAGATGATTGAGTTGGCGGGGTTTAAGATGTTTTTTTAGGGCAATGTAAACAGAATTCTGCGTTGCCTTCAAAACTTGTTCACTAAACTCGCGGTATTTTTCTGGTGTGCGGATGTGCTGGCGGAGGTAGCCACCCATATTGTTGCCATCGGCGTAAATATAACCCACAAAGCCGCGAGGTGTGCTAACGTTACCAATTTCTCGTAAAGAAAGAGCTTGTGTGACTGGAGAGCCTTCTGTTACTCGATAATATTCCTCTAAGCATCCTGAACCTTCGTGATTTTCACCTTCTAGGAATTGTCGAAACCTTGTCACCCAACTGGGGAAATAGCCAGGTTTCCATAACTCCTTTTTCCCTGACTTTCGGCAAAATCCAAATTTTTCATCATACCATCCTTGTCGCAGTCCATCGCGTTTGCTGTGCTGTCCGACGATGACTTTTCGTGCTAGGGCATCAGAAAAACTAGGCGTTCCCGGTAAATTCGTTTCTGCCACAGCAGATCGATTATCAGTTTCATCCCGTTGCAAGTAGGGATGAGTTTCAAACATCGGCGGGTAGGAACGACTCGGACGTTCTGTCTTTGGTGATGCATTTCCGTTGCGGCGGTGGGTAAATTGGTTGGCAAGTTTTCCCACAAGTTCGTTAAAATTCTTGCGTTGCCAAAATTTCTTTTCTGGGTCAGATTCACTTGATTGGTCAAAATAAGCTTTAATAATGGGATTATTTGGTTTTTTCCTGTATTCTTCAAGCCATAGCGTATTTTCAATTGGGTTTTGCAGCAACCCGAACCGGAATTCTAAAAGGCGGAAAGTGTCACCAACAGCACAGGAGTTGGCAGTCAGAGTTTCGTGAGTGTAGCGTTTTTCAATTGCATTGGCGAGTTTGTCAGTAAATGCGGCAGGGCAAAAAGCAAGAATACTTCCACCTGTAGAGTAGATAATCAGTTCTGGGATGAGTGCTTTGGTTAAATCCGCAAATTCATTATTAATAAGCCATTTATGTATACGCCTTACATGGCTACCATCACCGAAAAATCCAGGAAGATCGTCAAGATTGATCCGATCGAGAAGTGCCGAAGCGCCTCGAATATCGTTGAGTTTAGCAGCTTCAAAAACGTATTGTTTAATCTTTGTCGCACCACCATAAACTAAGCCAATGGGCGTTTTATCGTTCCAAAGGTCTTGATAATCTTTCTCTAAGTCTTTGAGTGTGTTGGGGAAATACTTCTCTGGAATATCATAAAGTTGTTGTGCTTGTGTAACAACAGATTTTATACTTTCCGGCACATCCTGATCATCTTTAAGTGTCTGTCGTATTTGATGCAAAGTACTGAGTTTATCTTGAATGCGATCGTTATTTTTGCTCCAAGCAAGACACCAGGCTAGTGCAGTAATTGTGCGTGTACGAGAATCGTTCATGATGACCTTTGAAAATTAAGGACACCCTTGAAAGGTGTCCTTTTTGACGACTAGTGATCTTTGGAAGATTTACTCACACCTAACTTTAGTGCAAATTAAAGCTCAGTTTAGATGTACTTCCAGTTTGCTCAACAGAGTATTATTTCATTAACGAATGAAATAGGTATACCAATAATTGCCAAACAAATAATGCTGTTCGTACTGCTGACAATGCTGACAATGCTGACACTGCTGACTTTATTATCTTGACAGTGCTAGCTGTCTCTTCTAAACTCCTCTGGCTCTGATGTGGCGGATTGGGGAGAAAAGGAAAAGGGTAATAATTGTGGTAATGATTATTGGTGGTAATATGAATCTGCGGAGCTACGTCCGAAGATGGTATCGTTCTATAGCTGTGGGGACTGTTTTGATCGAATTTCATGACTTTATTCCTTAATTAAACTTCACAAATCTCGCGTATCTCTGAGCAGTTAAATTTTAGTTAGGATAGAACCTAGGGGATCTATGCCTTTATTTGTCGTCAATAATACATTTTAACGAATCATAGTATTCTCCAAACAAAAGAGTTACTTACTGAAAACTTACACTAGATCCAATAACTGCCATAAAATCAAATCCCTGGCTGATAGCCAAAGTCCTTCTTGGAGAACTAAAAGCTCTGAGCTGTATAACTAAAGCACAAGGCGGATTAGGAAGCAATTTAGATTACTGAAGTTATCAGTATTGATAAATTATAGGCGACAAGACTTTTTTTGTGTTGTTCTAAATGAAATATTTCGTTGAATACTACGGAAAAACAAAAATTAGAGATATTATGATATCATAGTAGGGAAAACTAATAAAAATACTTTCTCGCAAGGGAATTGAAACTCACGCTCTCGTGTATTGTGAGCATTTAAATTATTAGTTTCAATACTTCCCCGCAAGGGGATTAAGGATTATCATCATAGAGATTAGTAGTTCATTTACTAATCTTGTTAGCTAATCGCCTTGTTATACTTTTTAATCCCTTTAAGGGGATTAAAACAAATGCTCAGGAAAATATAATGAAAGGCTTTGGTTTGTTTTCAATCTACTTCCCCTTGTGAGGATGAAAACTGCTAATTAACCTGCTGTAACTTGGAAAAAGGTTTTTATTGAGTGAATAGCGATCGCTCTCTTAGCACTGGTGGTTCTGGGTTAGGGCAAGCGATGTCTGCGACAAGACGAAGCGTCTACGCACTGATAAAATTGCTTCCACCTGGGCGAATCACTGGGGGCGATCGCTTCTAAAGGTTCTGCGGGTATGCCTTCCTGAAAAAACTCAGTGCAACTTAAAAAGGCTTCTTCCCTACTCCCTACCTACGCTTAACAAATAATTTCTGTATTTTTGATTTATGTAATAGGTCTTTAGATGAAAGAATTACTATGAATAAAAGTTGGGTTTTGGCAGTTCATTATTTAACGCCCACTTTCCTATATCTTGGATTTTGTAATCTACTGGATCGTGCAGAGTGAACGTGCGGAGATTACGCCAATAACGATCAAAGCCATATTTGGCACTAGTAGCGCGTGCGCCCATAACTTCAAAGATGCGGTTGGTAATGTCTAAACCGACTCTAGTGGCGAAAACTTTGGCACTAGCAACCAAAAGCGCACATTCTCCCCGTTGTTCGGCGGTAAGTGACCATTCTTGCTCCCAAGCTGCTTGTAGTAATACTCCCGCCTGTTCAGTTAGATACACGGCTGCTTGGAGATCAACCCAGATTTTGCCATAGTGCTGAAGGATGTAAGGATCTTGGGTTGCACTCTCGACACCAGATGTCAACCAAGGTTTGGTATTAGTGGAAGTATATGTTTTAGCAGCTTCAAATGCTCCCTGTGCAATTCCCAGGTAGATATTAGCAAGATTCAATTGAGTTAAACAGGCGCGAATAGTGCTGAAGGGTTGACTTGCTTTGTCTCTACTACCAAGAATTTCTTCAGGATATACCAATACATTTTCAAATGTAACACTACCGCTATCTGTTTGGCGTTGCCCGATATTATTCCAATCATGATGTACTGTAACGCCTTGCCGTTGGGTGGGAATTGCCAAAATACTCAATTCCCCAGTTTCTTGATTAGTGGCAGAAATCGGCAATATATCCGAGTCTTGAGAGCCAGAGCAAAAGCTTTTAATCCCGTTGAGACGGAAATAATCATTTTCGGGTATGAGAGTAGTTCTTTTATCTAATGGATTGAGGGCATTGCACCAGAACCAATTGTTGTCAATAGTTTCTGAATAATATCGCTGTTTTTGTTCTGCCGAACCAAAGATATGAGGAATAACTACACCTAAATGATGATAAGAAAAGACGTGAGCAATGGAACTATCAACTTTGGCAAACTCGCGGGTAATTTGCAGAACAGTAATCCAGTTTTGCCCTAACCCTCCGTACTCTGTAGGTATAATAAGTTCTAATAAGTTGCTTTGGCGCAAGCGATCGCGTTCATGTTTTGGTGTTCCCCCTTGGGCATCTCGCTCTACAGCAGTCTGGGCAAATTCCTCTGCTAAAGACTTAGCTATATCCAAATAATTTTGAGATTCTTTCGTTTCTATTAATTGCATATCTTGCAACTTCTCCTGCTAACCCTCTGTGAGGAGCAACTATAAATTTGGCTGGAAAATTTTTAATCTACAGCGTTTTGATAAAACTACCGTACTATATAGATATAATTGCATACTATAACTAAGAAAGCAAGTCCAAATTAAACTAATTTTGCTAATTTTATAGGTTTTGAGTACAGGATAAAAAATACTTGCTTCCGAGTCAAATAGAAAGCAAGTAAATTAAAAAAATTATTCTAATGTACTTGTTTTCCCAGAGTATATATGCAATATTAATAAGTTGAATCTGCTAATCTACTTTAACTAGATAAGTAAACAGTAGATAGTTACTAATGGCAACAAAAAATCTGATTTTTGTCTAAATTTAAATATTTTTACAGATAAATATTCCCTTAGCAAATAGACCAGCTTATATAGGGATTAGATATCTGTGAAAAAAAGTCTTTTCTCCACTGAAATATGCGGATTAGAATGCCAGATATTCACTGATATATCTGGAAGTTTAACGATATTAGTGAAAATTTTCGAGTATCAGAACAATTCAACTTTTTCAGAGCTAGCCATAATCTTTTAGCTTGGCAAGCCACTGAAATGTCTGATGACTTGTACTAAATCTTTCAAACCAAAAATGTGAGGAGTGATAGAAATGTTCAATCGTTCATTTCATAATTTATTCATGGAATCGATGATTGTGGGAGCTACTTTGCTAGGCAGCACATCAGCTTATGCTGAAGACAGTAATTTAGTGGCTGGGACTCAAACAAATATACCAACTGCGATCGCACAAACGCCTAAAATTCCCGCAATCAATAGTGATGCAAGCGTTCCACAGACAAACAGTATGTCTCAGGTAACATCTGTATCACAGTTTTCAGATGTGCAGCCAACTGATTGGGCTTTTCAAGCGCTCCAGTCTTTAGTTGAGCGTTATGGATGTATTGCGGGGTATCCAAATAGTACTTATCGGGGAAACCGCGCCATAACTCGCTATGAATTTGCAGCAGGTTTAAATGCTTGTTTATCTCGGATTAACGAGCTAATTGCAACAGCTACATCTGACTTAGTTAGCAAAGAAGATTTAACTACTGTAAAAAGGCTGCAAGAAGAATTTACTGCTGAACTATCAACTCTACGGGGTCGCGTTGATAGTTTAGAATCTCGCACTGCTGAACTCGAAGCACATCAGTTTTCAACAACTACAAAACTGTCTGCGGAAGCAATTTTCGCCATCACAAATGCCTTCAGTGGCTCTGTTAATAATAGCAACACAGTTTTTCAAGATAGAGTCCGCCTCGTTTTCAAAAGTAGTTTTACAGGTAGAGACACTCTGAACGTCCGTTTAACTGGTGGAAATGCCACTACTTTGAGATTGCCAAATGGTACAGCCGAAGGACTTCAAACCTTTAATCTTTCTCCAGCCAACAACAGTGATTTTCTCGATTGGCTCGCCTATTACTTCCCGATTGGAGACAAAATAGAAGCTTATGTAGGAGCAGTAAACGGAGTATTTTTTGATTTTATTCCTACTCTCAGTCCCTATTTAGATAGTGCCACGGGAGGCGGTCGCGCTCTGACAGAATTTGCTTCGTCTAGCCCTATCTATAGAATTGGTGGTGGTGCTGGTGCTGGAATCAATTACAAACTCAGTGAGAAAGTAGTATTGAGCTTGGGTTATTTAGCAGGAGATCATGCCAGTCCTCAAGTAGGGAGCGGCCTATTTAATGGTCAATATGGCGCGATCGCACAAATAGCATGGAACCCTAACAAAAACTCTGGCATTGGTTTGACTTATGTAAATGCCTATCAAAATCGGGGAGCGATATTTGATATTGGTAGTGGTGGAGCGATCGTCGGAACTGCACAAGCCAACACTCCTTTTGATGAAGTAATTACAAACTCTTATGGAGCAGAAGCTTTTTACAAATTCAGTTCTAAAGTTGCAGTCAATGGCTTCTTTGGCTACACTAACGCCAAAAATTTGGCTGGTAGTGGTAGTGCAGAGATTTGGTACTATGCTTTGGGATTGGCATTCCCAGATTTAGGTAAACAAGGCAACCTTGGTGGCGTTCTTGTAGGTGCAGAACCATATCGGGGTGGAAATCCAGCACCTGCAAACGATTTATCCTTACATATTGAAGGCTTTTACAAGTATCAACTTACAGATAATATTGCCATCACCCCCGGCGTTATTTGGATAACGGCTCCTGGTCAAAATAATGACAATCAAGATGCGGTAATTGGCACTGTAAGAACAACCTTCACCTTTTAGATAATCTCAGGAAGAACGAAGTGAAACCCAACAAATCAATGAAAATGTTGGGTTTCGTTCTTCAAACGCCACTTGCTTCGTACGAATAAGAGAAAACGAACCACAGAGACAAGGCAGCGCAGTCTTGGGGAGCCAGTGCGGTCTTGGGGTCTCCCCAAGTGGAGCATCTGGCGTGGTTTCCCCCATGAGCGACTACCGCGCAGAGTTCACGGAGAAATGAGAGTTTCAGAGGGTTTTTGCGTAAGTCGTAAACTAATTACTAATTACTAATTATTTTAGCGTCCTTCACGATTCAAGCTGAGGGGTTGCTGCTCTTCAACTATTGGCGGTACATCTTGCCAAAGGCTAATTCCATCGTATAATCCAGGAGCCATTAAGAATACTTGAACCCAAAGGATATTAAACCACCAATAAAGTCCTTGGATAATATTTTCTTGACCTACCAGAGATACTGTTACCAGATACAATAAGACCGAAATTATTAAACTAGCAACAGATGCAACTATACCTTTTGTCGGCTGTGGTAAATCTGTAAAAGGCCACATATTGAATTGCCAAACAAAGCCTAAACCAACTGTTGTCCAAATTGCTGCAAAGGTTGGGCCTGTTGTTGTTTTAAACAAATCCATTCCTAGCTGTTTGAGGAATAATTCTGTAATCAGAGTCAGTAATAAAACAACACCTGCATGGAGTAACCCTAAACGTGGCTGCGGTAGTTCCAATTTGTTTAAAGGCCAACGTTCAAAAAAACTACCAAACACTGTAGAACAAGGATACCAGTACCAAGGGATATAAAAAGGTTGCAGTCCCCACATTGCTGGCAAAAAGGTAAGTGCAGGAGCAATAAAGAAGATGGCAAAAAATATATTGAGAAAACCGCTCACTGGATGCCAGTTACGTACTTCCTCGGTGGTGACAATTGTGTTGTCAAAGAAGAACAAACTGGCAGCAGCTGTGATGATTGCTGTTTGTCCCCATAAGCCAATAGGTGTATCAACAAAAGTTGCTTTTGCAAAGATAAATTTCCAGGCTTCTCCAGTTATGTAAACTAGCGCCAACAGGATTGCTAAATTCACTGTTCCTCGTCCAAATCGGGTAGAGGAAAAGCGGGAACCTGGATAGCCGTTAAGGGAAAAACCTAGATGCCACCACCAGACAAAGCATATTGTGATATAGGTCAATTTTGTTCCCACATTTAGCTGAATAATTTGACCAAAGATGAGTTCAAAAATATAGCTAATAACAGCAATTACAGCAATAAAAAGCAGTCCCTTAAATGGCTGGTTTTTCCAAAGACTCCGCCTCTGGGTTGGGTTTGCAACGCTCATAGTATCAACTTAAATAATGTTGGATTTATTAGGGGTAAAGCACAATACGCTTGTTTAAAAAAATTTTCCTTCTCTTTCTTCTCTCTGCGTTCTCTGCGCGGCAGTCGCTCATGGGGGAAACCACGCCAGATGCTCCACTTGGGGAGACCCCAAGACCGCACTGGCTCCCCAAGACCGCGCTGCCTTGCCTCTGTGGTTCGTTAAAAAAAAATGACTTTTAGAAAGACTGCTAACCTTAACGCAAGCGTATTGGGAGCATTCTGGTAAATGTTATACCAGTTCTGCATGAGGGTGCGCCGAACTATATGAGGAACGAACCGCAAAGGACGCAAAGGGCACAAAGAAAGAAATAAGAAGTAAAGGAAATTTGGTGCAGCTTCACCCCAGTAGAGAATTCGGCAATTACAGCCAAGGATGGCGCGGGGGGTAAACGCCATTGAGGAAGTAGTTGCCAACAGCGTAATATTTCCAACGCACGGGATCGTGGAGTGTGTGGGCGCGGGCATTTCGCCAGTGGCGATTGTAGTTGAATTCCTCCAATGTGGACTTAGTACCTGCTAGTTCAAACAACTTGTTGGTAGCTAGAATTGCTGCTTCGGTGGCTAATGCTTTGGCTTCAGCAACTGCGATCGATGCTTCAACTACCTTGGGTTCTTCTAAACCTGACTCGTTGGCGATGTCGAGAAATTCACCTGCACGACGTAGCAATGCTTCAGAAGCGTGAACTTGGATTTGCACGTTGCCTAAGTTGTATAGTGTCAGGGGGTCTTCGTAGCCTTTTTCTAAATTGCTGTCAACCCAAGGGCGAGTATATTTGCGGACAAAGTGGATGGTGTCACGGACTGCGGCTTTGGCAATCCCCACATCTACGGCGGCTTGGATGATTTGCGCGATCGCACCCATTGGTGTAGCCCTTTCAAAGGCTAAGTAGTGCGGTATGACGTGTTCTGCCTTAACTTTCACATTTTCAATAATGGTAGTGCCGCTAGCAGTGGTACGCTGTCCGAAGCTTGT
This sequence comes from Nostoc sp. KVJ3, assembly GCF_026127265.1. Taxonomy (GTDB): domain Bacteria; phylum Cyanobacteriota; class Cyanobacteriia; order Cyanobacteriales; family Nostocaceae; genus Nostoc. Next base: position 3,649,762 of record NZ_WWFG01000001.1, on the reverse strand, counting down.
CCAGTCATCAAGTAGGGTTAATCCTGGGGCATCTCTTTCGACAAATGCCACCACTGTTTTACCATCTGGATTGCTAGCAATGACGGGAACCCAATGTGCCAAGAGTGCCCCAGCAGAGTAGTATTTGCGTCCATTAAGTACGAAGTCAGAACCATCTGGTTGTAACTTTGTCTGGACATCAGTGACAGACTTAGTACCAACTTCCGAGAAGGCGTTACCAAAGCGTTTACCTTGTAAAACCAAATCAAAGAAGAACTTTTTCTGCTGTTCGGTGCCATCCAAGCGAACTGCTTCCACCATATAGAGGTGGTTTTGGGGAATTTGACCGAGGCTGGAATCGGCTTCGGAGATAATTTTAATTACTTCTGCAAGGGTTGCACTTGATACAAAAGCCCCACCATACTCTTTAGGGACTGTAATCCCCCACAATCCGCTTTGGGAGAACTTTTCTACCTCTTCAGCAGGTAAACGCCGAGTTTGATCGCGTTCTGAGTCTCCCTTGGCAAACTCAGCTGCTAATTCGTGAGCGATCGCGATCGCTTCTTTGTCATCCCGAATAATATGCGCCTTCTGTTCAGTATTAATTACTGATGTCATGGTAAAACTCCTTGATTGTGATTGAGTGACTCATAATCGCCACTACTATGAGACAACGCAAAATATTTGTATTTTGATCGGCACATCCCATTTTGAGGGATGGACATCTTGCCCATCTAATATTTTGTGATGGACAAGATGGCCATCCTTCAAATTGAGGTCTGATACAATGCTTGCGATATCTGTATGGTATTTCTAAACATATATGCAAACCGAGTAGTGTAGTTAAATTACTTGAAAAGCCTTAATATATGCATGCCTTCAAAAAATGTGGAACAGCAAAATTGCACACCTAGCAGTTGAGAATTTTACTGTTGTCGAACACTATCAACGACAACAAATGAACTGAACTCTAGCCTTTTATATGAATAATGATTTGAGTTGAGCAATCGATTTTTGTGACGTAAAAACCGATTCATATCAGAGATTTTGAGATGTGTACTAACCGCTAGTATTCGCGTTTGAGACCTCTCCCTGCCTTGAACTAAAGCTCAAGTTTGTCCCTCTCCGACTCGGAGCTACGTGTACACATAAGTCGGATTACCCCCCTTAATCCCCCCTTATAAAGGCTACGGTGTACACACATCTCTGTGCTGAGTGCAAAATGTGGCTTGATCCCCCTAAATCCCCCGATAAATTGGGGGACTTTGACTCTAGTTCCCCCCTTTTTAAGGGGGGTTAGGGGGGATCAAAACGATGTGGATAAGATGATCAGACTTGTGTGTACACCGTAGCTTATAAAGGGGGGAAACATTAAATCCAGTTCCCTCCCCAATACATACGGGGAGGGTTAGGGTGGGGTAAAACCCAGGTTAGTAAGCCATTTCAGACTTGTGTATACACCGGAGCCGACTCGGAGAGGGACGGTTTTGCGTAGTAAAACCTCTTAGTGGTCTTTTGATTAGACTAATTAGGCGAACTCGATATGAATTGTGGAACTCACGTTAATCTACACCACAACTCCAATGCCCAATGCCCTTAATCTACACCCCAACCAACTCATCAGCTGGCCGACGATTAGCTTTAAGTTCGCGCACAATCGGAATTACTGTCTTACCAAATGCAGGTAAATCATCCGAGTAGTGCAAGAAGCCACCGAGAATTAAATCAACTCCGACTTCATGGAACTGGCGAATCTTTTCAGCGACTTGTTCAGCCGTACCAATCAAGCCAGAACGGAAGCCATCGTTATACTGCACTAAGTCTTCAAAGTTGGAATTTGCCCACATTCCCTGACGTTCGCGAGTAGAAGATCCCGCTTGTTTCACTGCTTCACCAAATCCTTTCACGGCCTCTACATCGGCTTGGGCAATAATATCGCGCAATACTTCATGGGCTTCTGCTTCCGTATCTCGCACGATGATAAAGGAATTCAAACCAAACTTAATTGTGCGTCCTTCATCACGAGCTAATGCAGACACTTCTGCAATCTGTTCTTGCACACCTTCTATGGTGTTACCATTCATGAAATACCAATCAGAAACGCGGCCAGCCATGCGCCGCGCTGCTTTAGAGTTACCACCTTGAAATATCTCTGGGTGTGGATTCTGATTAATTGGTCTAGGCTTCACCCAACCGCCGTTAATGCGGTAAAAGTCGCCTTTAAAGTGAAACTCATCCTCAGTCCACAAACCCTTGAGAACGCGGATAAATTCTTCTGAACGACGATAGCGTTCGTCATGGTCTAACCAATGTTCACCATATATAGTGAATTCATCTTTGAACCAGCCGCTAACTACATTCAGAGCAAAGCGACCGTTAGAGAGAAAATCAATGCTGGCACCGATTTTGGCAACTACTCCCGGATGCCACAATCCAGGGTGAACTGCTGCAATTAGCTTCAATTTCTTGGTGACAGGAGCCAAGGCGGATACGGTTGTTAATGCCTCTAACTGGTACTCAGCGCCATAGCTGGCGATAAATCTGGCTTGTGCTAGTGCATATTCAAAGCCAACTTCTTCAGCTGTCTGAGCTAGTTGAGCATTATATTCGTAAGTCCAATCTGTGCGTTGGGGAATTTTACTAACAACTAACCCGCCGCTAACGTTGGGAATCCAGTATGCGAACTTAATATCTACCATAATTGTGCGCTTGTAATTGAAACTGCTTGGTTATAAAAGAAGCAAGGAGGAAATATGCCTAATTTGTCATCACTAACAAATCAGCTAAAACTTGATCCGGTAAAATCTTAGTCAAAATCGAAAGCTTGAAGGCGGCTAGAGACTACTCTGAGTTTATGAGTAGACAATTTCAAGTTCCGATGGTCGCAATATACTATAGCTCGATAGCGCTACCGTATTTTTAATGAATCAGACTTTATCATGACAATTTTTCTAATGTAGTGATTCAATATACTTAAATTCTATTTCTGTATTCCAAAATGGAATACAGCCCAAATTTGCTTGATATTTAACGATCATTTTAGATTTGGCGGCTATCATCCTGATTCCGCGATCGCAACGATAAATGCAGGACTCAGCAAAGTTTTGACACTATTCCATAACGTGATAATCGGCTGCTTTTGGGATGTAATCTGCAACTATACACAGCAGAAATAAATATGGTAGTGTGAACTACTAAACTACGTAAATAAGATAGATATATCGTAGTTTAGTTAATGTCTCGTAAAAAAAAGCACAGGAAAAACATTTATGCCGCTTCAGTTTGGAATTTGGTCGCCGGTCTGTGGTGGATGGTTGCGGGTTGTCAACCATGAGGCTAATTTATCTACCCAAGATTTGGTAAAACTGGCAGTTCAGGCAGACGAGTTAGGTTATGACTTTTATTACATTCCTGAACATTACTTGAATGCAGTTCATGGGCCTAACTATAATGTTTCTGATGCTTGGATTACAGCCGCTTTAGCAAGTTTGAACACCAAAAATATCAAGATTGTTGCAGCCGTACAACCTGGTTTTAAATTGCCAGCAGTCATTGCCAAACTGAGTGCAAACATTCAAAATCAACTTAGTAACGGCAGATTTGCTCTGAGTGGTATTGCAGGTTGGTGGAAATTAGAAGTAGAAAGCTATGGAGATATCTGGCTACCCCACAGCGATCGCTATGCGCGATTAGAAGAGTACATTGATGTAATAAAGGGGCTGTGGACGGTTGAAGACTTTAATTATGTAGGCAAATATTACAATATTACGGGTGGTATTCTCCCAGATAAGCCTACACCAACACCACCGATTTTCATTGCTGGGGAATCAGATCGGGCGATTGACTTAGCGGCTCGTCAGGGAGATTATCTATTTATCAATGCTGATGAACCTGAAAAAACGGCAGCATTGGTGCAGAAGGTGAAAAGATTGGCTAGCGATCGCTACCAGCGCCAGATTAAAGTAGCAATGAGTGCATTTGCGATCGTTGGCGAACATACCGCCCAAGCCGAAGCCAGACTAGAAGCAATCTATCGTTCTGCCGATGAGCAGCAAATTAAGTATTTTCAAGAGCAAATCGATCCTAACGTCGTTGCCCACAACAAACTAGATATTAGTCAAACCATCGAAGCCAACCTCGGTTTATCTGCTCAACTCGTTGGCGATCGCTATACTATTATTAACCGCCTGAAAGAATACGAAGCTGTTGGCGTTGACTTAATAGTACTCAAATTTGAATCTATGTTGGAAGACACTATTCGCTTCCATAAGCTAGTCATCTCCCAATACGGTTTGGTTAAGGTTCTTTGATGAAAATATATAGATCCCAAATCCGCGATAAATCGCCGTCAGGACGAAGGACTGATTCTTGTAAAGACGGCGATTTATCGCGTCTCTTTTATCCCGTCTCTTGCCTTAACCAAACAGTATTGAGTCATCTCCGAATATACGCAGCAGAATAAGTTAATTCCGTTGTAATTAAAAATCTTACCTTACTTAGTATGAATAAGATTAAACTTGAAGATATTACCCTAAATCACCTCAAAATTTTAAAAGCAGTAAATGACTCTGGTAGCTTCTCAAAAGCAGCACAAAAATTAGGTTATAGTCAAGCATTGATTAGTAAAAAAGTCAAACAAATAGAGGATTATTTCGGAGTAATTCTGCTAAATCGCTCTCCTGGCTCTATATGCTTGACTAACAAAGGCAAAAAATTGATTTCCCAGACACTTAATGTTGTAGAAACTGTAGAAAATCTGCAAGAAGAGTTTCAGGCAACATTTAGTGCTGAGGGTGAAGATTTGATATTGGGGGCTACTAGTTTAATTTTAGAAGTCTGGATAAAACAATATTTGCAGCGATTTCAGCTTTGTTTTCCCGGTAGAAATATTAAAGAGATTGCGGTTAAAGATAGCAGATTTTTTTCAAATTCTCAACTCCTAGAAATGGATCTTTTGCTCAATAGTTGCGCTGGATATAAGGAAGAACACCACTGTACTAGATTAAAAACTCATAAAATGATGTTGGTATCCTTTGGTGGAAGTAAATATCTCAATGAGCATAGCTTAGTTCAAATAAATGATATTGATCTGACTGATGTTGTGCTTTTAGATGAAGTTCATCAAGAACTATCTAAAAATGGATTTTTGATGAATAAATTAAGTGGCGTACAGGTATTGCATAGTTATCAAGATGTACTCAACTATGCTTCAAAAAACCAAAAGCTAACGATTTTACCTGACTTTTGTCAAGGTGACATTATATCTCAATATCAAGTTTTAACTCTTCCGATCCAAGATGTTAATGAATATGGTATTTATCTGCATGTTCCTCGCTTTAGTGAGTTGTTAATATCCGCAGAGAGTTTAGTGAGAAGTTTTAGGCTCGATCAAGACAACTTAGAAAGCTTGCCTAATATAAACCTAATTTTAGGTAGCTATTCTCCCAAAGAGCAAAATATTCTGAGAATAGGTATTCAGAGAGATTCCATAGGACAGTTTATTGCTGGTTATGGAACTAAATATATTTCTGATTTACAGAGAGCATCATCACTTGAACAACCTATTTTCAAAAATATTGAAATTAATCGGGATTTCGAGTTACAAATTCTGCCTTTTGCTTCTGGTGAACAAATGAACCGACAGATGAAGCGGGGAGAACTAGATATTTGTATTTTAGATGATATTTCTCTTTTAAATAATGGTAGTCAGTTCTTTGATGATTTAAGTTTCGGTTCTAAATTAATTGGGATTGCTTCGTATAATCTTTTAGGTCAAGATATAAATATTGTTCTGCATAAAGATTCTTCTATAAACACTGTCCAGGATCTCAAAGGTAAACGAATTTCTACCTTATTTGGTTCCAATGCTCATAGATTCATCATTACTCTTTTTGACCTCTATGATATGGATGTCACTAAAGATTGCAAATTAGTAAATGAAGATCCTCGGAAAGCAAGTAAGAGTTTAGCAAATAAAGCTATAGATGCTTACGTGTGTTGTCACACTTTTGCTTCAATTCTCGAAGCTTATGCTTTTGCGAGAAAGCTGCCTTTATCTCAAACAATTAGTTTAAGAATTCCATCAATTAGAGGAATTGTTTGTCGTTCGCAATTTATTAAAGAAAACCCTAAAATTGTAGTTGCTTATTTACACGATTTAGTAGTTGCTAACTATTGGTTTAATTCATCTCCAATTAAGGCAGCAGATTTACTTACTAAAGTGATTGATGTGAGAACAACCCAAGTAAATCAGTTTTTTAATCCTGTATTTGGGAACCGTATAGATCCGACCCTCAAACCTCAATGGTCTTGGTTACTAAAAACTTTAAATCGGAGGTTGGAAGGAAAATATGGTATTTCACTATTTGACGTAGATTTTTGGATAGATGATTATTTTTTAAGACTTGTCTATAATTTGCTGAATCTAGATTATCACTTTCATCAGGTTTCTTTTGCAAGCGAATTTTCTAGCAGCTATTTTGTCGAAGAACAGTTTAGCCGACATATAAAAGTTCTCGGAAACATTGAATAACGTTTAAGAGGTTGTTTGAAAAGTAGTGAAGTATGATTTTAGGCACTAGCTGATCCCCCCTAACCCCCCTTAAAAAGGGGGAAGAATCAAAGTCCCCCTTTTTAAGGGGGATTTAGGGGGATCTCCAAGGGTTAGGCGTATAAAAAAAACTTTTCAAACAACCTCTAATATCATGTCCGGGTAATTAGTTATTCCACCTCTTAATCCCCTCCCCTTACTAAGGGGAAGGGAGACAAAGCATAGCTCTAGCGGGGTAGGGTTCTTCGAGTTTAATAAGTAATCAAGCGGACATGATATAACTTAATGTTTCACAAGGGTGCATCCCAGTTATTATTTTGCAATGAAATAATAACTGTCATTGCGATCGCGAACAGCGTTTCGCAGATAAGCAACCGCATGGACTCGCGCTAGGCTATTGACTTTGATTGAATTTATGGTTTTTTGGTTCAGTACCCTACGAGAAGGCTCCACTTACGTAATGATATGCAAAAAAGTGGAATACTCCCATTTCACAACCCCATAACTGTGCGATAATGAAGCTCTAATTGTGCTACAGTATCGGACTTACGCTTTGTCTCCCATTGACTGCGATTAAATAATTCTTGCCGCAATTCATCAACGTTAATTGTTGTCACTTTCCCATCAGCAACAATTTGTTTGCCATTTACCCAAGCACTATCTACAACATTATTAGGACGACCTAAAACCAATAAACCGATAGGATCTGTACGAGGTAGTAATGATAAATTGGTAAGGTCATAAAGTACCAAATCGGCTTGTTTACCTACTGTCAGAGAACCAAGTTTATCTGCAATATTCAATCCCTTTGCACCTCCTAAAGATGCCATTTCGACCGCTTGTCGGGGTGTAATCCAGTGTTGATAATCTGAGTCTGTAACGTTGTGCAATATAGAACCAATTTTAATAGCTTCTAACAAATCTTGAGAGTCATTACTCGAAGCACCATCACAACCAAAAGTTACATTTACTCCAGCTTGGCGATATTTTAAAATCGGGGCGATGCCACTGCCTAAACGCAGATTACTTAAGGGATTATGAACAACTGTAGATTGAGTTTCAGCGAGGATGGCGATATCATCATCATTTAACCAGACGCAATGGGCAAGTGTTGTGCGATTGCTCAAAAACCCGATTCTTTTCAAATGTTCCACAGCAGTACAACTGTACTTTTCTTGAGCGAGTTTTTGCTGTGCCCTAGTTTCGAGTAGATGGGAGTGACGACAAAGATTATAGCGATCGCTTAACTCGATACATCCTGTAAATAATGCATCAGTACATAATTGTATCCCTGTTGGTGCAACTAAAATACTCACACCCTCATCTGGACGGTGAAACTGTCTCACCGCCTCTTCGATGATTTCCAATGTTGCCGCAGTTGAGCGATAATAAGGTTCATGAGTTTTTGCAGATTTCCCAGATGGGATACCTGCGGCGAGAGATTCATCTTGAATTAGGGGGGCGATAAAAGCGCGAATCCCAACTTCTCTGTAAGCGCGAGTTGCAATAGCGATGGTTTCTAACTCAAGTCCAGGAATTAACACTAGGTGATCTACTACACTCGTCCCACCGGATAGCAAGGTTTCCACCGCAGTCCCCAAAGCACTCAGATAAACTTGTTCAGTGTAGAGAGGCGCAAAATCATACAGTTCCGCCAACCATAATTCTAAAGGCAAAATTGACATGATTCCTCGCTGCCACATCTCTGATGAATGGGTGTGAGCGTTGAAAAAGCCAGGTAGTAAAAGCTTGTTTTTACCATCTATAGGTGTACCGATTACTGGTAAATTGGGGGCAATGGCTGCGATTGCACCATCTACAACCTGTACATTTACCGTTGCATAATCATCACTGGCGGTAATCAAAACATTCACAATAGTGAAATTTACCATATTTAACCTTGATTAAGTAATTGTATTTTGAACTGAATTTCAAGTTACAAAATAGAAAATGGTCTTGGATATTGCAATTTTATGAACTTGCCTTTTCGGACATTGGGAGTTGCACCAAATGCGTGGACAGTGAATGATGCGATCGCAGATATCACTCGTCCTCAAAAGACCCCACAACCCGTTATTTTATCAACAGATACTAAAACCCTGCGTCTAGACTTGGCAAAAACTGCTATCCTTATCGTTGATATGCAAAACGACTTCTGTCACCCTGATGGTTGGTTAGCGCATATCGGTGTAGACGTAACTCCGGCGCGTCAGCCTATTGAACCTTTAAACAACTTACTTCCCGAACTCCGTGATGTGGGTGTTCCAGTTATTTGGGTAAATTGGGGGAATCGTCCCGACTTGCTCAATATTAGTGCTGCTTCGCGTCATGTCTATAACCCCACAGGGGCAGGTGTAGGATTAGGCGATCCACTGCCAAGTAATGGTGCTAGAGTACTTATGGCAGGTAGTTGGGCCGCAGCAGTCGTAGACGAACTAGAACAACTCCCCGAAGACATTCGTGTGGACAAGTATCGGATGAGTGGATTTTGGGATACGCCATTAGATAGCATCTTGCGAAATCTGGGAAAGACAACATTATTTTTTGCTGGTGTGAATGCCGATCAATGTGTGCTAGCCACATTGTGCGATGCCAACTTTTTAGGATATGACTGCGTGTTAATTAAAGACTGTAGCGCCACTACTTCGCCTGAATATTGTTGGCTGGCAACATTGTACAACGTCAAACAGTGCTTTGGTTTTGTCACTGACTCCCAAGAGATTTTAACAGCGCTGCAAAAGAGTGAGGAGTGAGGAGTTAGGAGTTAGGAATGAGGAGTTAGAAATATTTAGTAATTAGTTATTCTCTGATTTAGAGATACAACTAATCAATATTCAGAACTTGGATTTTAGAAATTTTCATACCCATCGATAACTTCAGAGGGGATAAATAAATGTACGTTACTCGTTGTGTAATTCCGGTTATCAAATCTCTCAAAGATTACCAAGTATATCGCATCAGTCCCAACGACTCTAATCGATTAGCAATTATCTTCGATTCGACAAATGCTAATACTTCATTGACTTGCTGCATAGAAATTTTTGATGTTGGTGGACAAACACTGCCACATCGCCATCAGGGGGCGGTGGAAATGTTTTTCATCCTCAAAGGGGAAGCGATCGCGATGTGTGACGGTAAGAGTGCCAATATCAAAGCTGGGGATAGTTTATTAGTGCCTCCTACTGGTACTCATTTGATTAAAAACACTGGTTCTACTCGCTTGTACACATTGACTGTTATGGTTCCCAATGAAGACTTTTCAGAATTGATTCGCAGTGGGATTCCATCAGAGTTAGATGCCGAAGATATGGCAGTATTGGGGAGAGTGAATGCTTTATGATCTCGTAAGCTGTAGGGGCAATTCATTAATTGCCCCTACAGGTATACCTCACATAAATGAGAACCGCTATAGTAAAAACCTTAATTGGATAATTGATAACTTGGATGTTCTTGCATTAGTAACTTTCCATCTTTAGTTAGCTTCATTTGCTGCCCTCGCCACTCTATAGTGTTACCAATAAAGCCAAAACACCAAAAAGCAAAGCTTAACAAGTCACACAAAGGAACCAGCCATAAAAACTTGATGACAATTGGATCTTTCAGGCTGATAGTACCAACAATCCAAGCCATTACCAATCTTGTTATCCAACAGATAGATATTCCTAGCCATCCTAGTATTGAACCATCTGTGACAATTAGCAGCAGCATGCTGCTGACAATACCATAGGTAAAAATTAGTCCTAGATAACCCCAAGGACGACAAACTCGTTTACCACGCGCCCAACGAATCTGGCGCTTGATGGCATTAACTAAGTTGTTGTTTGTCTGGACATGTTCAACCACATAGTCGGAAAGCATAGCCTTGTAACCTATTTGGACAGGTAAATATCCAAGTTGAAAATCATCTGCTAAATAATCAGCAATTGCTTCAAATCCACCGATCGCTTCTAGGACTTTTTTCGGGATAGCAATGGTGGAACCAAAGGCATATTCTATACCATTTTCCTGGATGTTGCTGACTAAAACCCCAGCATGAAACTCTGTAGTCGTCCCAATAGCCTCTAATGTCGATACCCATCCCTTAGTTAAGGATCGATACATACAGGTAACGACACCCACGCTTTTGTCTTGCAACGGCTGGACAACTGTTTGCAAATAATCTCTTCCAACTCGGATGTCACTATCCGCAAGGAAGAGAATTTCGTACTTAGCTTTGGCTGCGGCATTGGCCAAGTTGCTAACTTTCAGGTTTGTACCGATAATGCGATCGCTCACTACCAACAGAATATCTAAATCTGGAAAATTATAGATGATTTTCTCTACAACCTCTATGCAAGGGTCTTGAGGGTTTCGCACAGCAAAAATGATTTGATATTCTGGATAGTCCTGCTGACAAAATGAGGCTAGATTTTCATAAGCATTACTATCAAGCCCACAAATGGGTTTGAGAATACTAACAGGTGGATGAAACTCTAAATCGATTGGACTGGGATCGGCAAAAAAAGTTATTGCTGCATACATTGCATAGCAATAAAACCACACGGATGAGATGCACAAAATTATTAGAAAATCAATGATAATTATGTGAATATTTGTTAAGATGGTAGATACAAACATGGCCATTAATTTAGCTGCTGAGAAGTTTAGGCTTTTTTTAAGTGCGTATGCAAAAATGTTTATGTCATTGCGTAGGCGGAGCCTTCCCGTAGGGTACGGAATGAAATGTAGCGAACGCGAACAGCGTCTCTAAGAGGATGTTTTAAAAGTCCTCTGGTCGGTAGCAAAAAGTTTTAGATCCCCCTAAATCCCCCTTTTTAAGGGGGACTTTGATTCCGGTTCCCCCCTTTTTAAGGGGGTTAGGGGGGATCAACAAGTGCCTAAAATTACAGCCAACCACTTTTAAAACATCCTCTAAGAGTTGCAATCCCAAGACCTTGCAATTGCTTCATTCCGCTTTGCTCCATTCGCAATGACAAATGTATATTTTATTTTGCATTACTACTTATGTCCGTTAGATGAAATTGGGATGACAAAGTTATTACTTTAACGTCGTAAGTTGGGATAGGAAATGGTGGTTAGTAATTTCAAAGCCGTTACTAATCAGCACTTCGCGGACTTGATTACTTAACAAAGCAGCAAGTTCTGCCTCACCTTCTCCATTTAAAGCATCGTTATCAATAGCGTTGGCGTTCGTGCCGCGTCTCGTAGAGAAGCCCACCGTAGGCATCGCTGGATGAGAGTAAATCTCAACTAAGTTTGCCTGAATTTGGGGGATCAATTCAAGCAAATATTCCTCCGTCATACTACCAGTTTGTAATAAACCGTAAACTCTTTGGGTAAAGCTAATGCCTTGGGACTCTAGCATTCTCTCACCATAGCGGCGTAGTCTGCCAAATACTGCTGACCAAACTAGCTTTGTCAACAGATGACTGCGATTAAGTCTGAGATTCAACCCCAATTCCTCACTTGGTAGACGAATTACTTTAATATCAAATTCTGCTGCCAACTCAACTAAAATACGTAAGACTACTGGATGCGTATGGAGATGCAAATGTCCATCCACATGAGAAAGAGGCAAGCCAGTAGAACGGTATTTTTCTAGCTGGGCGCGAATTTCTTGCCGCAGTTCCTCACGGGTTTCCTTGACAAATTGATAGCGCAACCCGGCATTCAATGGACTATTAGAAAAGTTACCTTCTTTATCAACTAAATGGGGAATTTGCTCTGGTGGTAGCACAGAACGTCCACATACCAACACAAGATGTAAACCAACAGCCAGGTTGGGGTTGACACTTGCCAAGGTGACAGCCTCATTTGCCTCATCAGCGCTTACCATTAGACTAGTACTGGTTAGTACTCCTTGTTTGTGTGCTTTGATAATCGCTTGATTAACTCCTTCAGAGAAACCAAAATCATCGCCATTGATAATAGCGAATCGTTTTGCTTGCATATTTAGTTAGTTGTGTATTTTTAAGGTTCTGTTGAAGAAGAATTCAGAAGTCATACCAATTTGAAAAAACAATGCGACAAATAGACCATTTGTAGAGACACGATTCATCGCGTCTTCACCCAAGGATATGTTGCAATCATTAATTGAATTGATATCATAATTCATAATCAATTAGTGGAGGATTAGACCCACCACCAATACTGCTCGGATAAGCAGGGGAAGCAGGGGAAGCAGGGGAAGCAAAAACTCAACGCCAGCCTCCATTTCTCCCCCTGCTCAAGAACAGCTTGCCTCAACCAAGAAATTCCAAAACCTACGCAGTATTAGACCCACCACTAATTGGAGAACGAATTTTTTGACTATTTTATATTTGGCCGAGTTATGTCAATACCAACAACGACTGATTATGCTTTCGCAGTTGCTTGGGTACGACGATCTTTCAAATAGGAGAAAAATTCCCGTCCTTCACGCAAGCGGCGCACTAACATTTGGGGATCGGTGAGCATTTCCCCGACAATTGGGATGATTGCTCTGGGACGGAAGTAAAACTTCCGATACATTTTCTCAACTGCATCCTCAATTTCAGTACTAGAGAGATTTGGATATTGCAGTGTAGACATTTGAATTCCTGAACTAGCAACTAAGGAATTGTTGCTAAACCAATTATTTTCTTGTGCTTGACGATAAAGTTCTGTTCCGGGATAGGGGGCGGCGATGGAAACCTGAATTGTATGAGGACTAATCTCGCAAGCAAAGCGGACTGTTTCTTCTATTGTTTGTGGGGTTTCGTCGGGTAAACCGATGATAAATGTGCCGTGTACGGTAATGCCAAGTTTATGACAATTTTCCATAAACTTCCGCGCTACTTCTAGCTTGATTCCTTTCTTAATCCCATCTAGAATTTGCTGATTGCCTGATTCAAATCCTACTAAGAGTAGACGTAAGCCATTATCGCGTAGTTGTTTGAGAGTGTCGTAGTCGAGATTGGCGCGGGCGTTGCAACTCCAAGTTAGTTTGAGTCGGTGCATGTGTTCGCTAATTGCGATCGCTCGCTGTTTGTCAATGGTAAAGGTATCGTCATCAAACATATATTCTCGCACCTTGTCGCCAAAGATTCCTTTAGCTTCTTCCATCTCGCGCCCAACGGCTGCTGGGCTTTTAGTGCGATACAAGTGTCCGCCAATTGTTTGCGGCCAAAGACAGAAAGTACATTTTGCCGGACAGCCCCGCCCAGTGTAAAAGGATATATATGGATGCAGCAAGTAGCCAATAAAGTATTTTGTAATATCCAAATCGCGGTGATAAATTGGCAATACACTGGGCATCACATCCCAATCGTGAATCAAGGGACGGTCTTCATTATGATGGATATTACCCTGGCGATCGCGGTAGCTTAGACCTGTGATTTCTTCCCAAGCTTTCCCTTCGGCTATTTCTTTACACGTATAGTCAAATTCGTGGCGACACACAAAGTCAATAATTGGGTTTTCAGCCAGCGTTTGCTCTGGTAATACTGCTACGTGCGCTCCAATCAAGCCAATCTTAATATTGGGGTTTTGAGCTTTGATTGTCTCGGCACATTTTACATCATTAGGTAGTGAAGGCGTGCTGGTGTGCATGATAATTAGCTCGTAATTTTGAGCAATTTCAATGACATCTTCTACTGTTTGACCGTGTGGAGGTGCATCTATCAGCTTGCTACCAGGAACAAGGGCGGCGGGTTGCGCCAGCCATGTAGGATACCAGAAGGAAGTAATTTCCCGCTTGGCTTGGTATCGAGAACCTGCTCCCCCATCAAAGCCATCGAAGGAAGGAGGACTGAGAAACAAAGTTTTTTTCATACTTTTTTAGAATAAAACCTAAAAAGCAGCATAGCTGATCTCAGTCGTAAATCATTCATCAAATTTTCTATTTCTCTGTATCTTGGTAAAAAATTCGCGGTGTCCAGATTCCCCTCTTGCGAAGTACGAATTGTTTAAGGCGGTGCAGCGATCGCTAACAAGGCGATCGTAGCCAAAATACAGTGCCGCTAAATTGCTTGATTTTTGAGAATTGATTGGCACAATCAGTTGTAATTCCAACTAGCTTACCGTGATATTTCAGAAGTTTTTAACTGTAAGATAGAAAACTTACCCTCAAAGCGCAACCGAATATTGGTTTGCAAATGACTCTCTTAAAAATTGGGCATTGGGCATTGGCATAGGCGTTTATTATGAATTTGATTTATTTTATTTTGCGTTCTTCGTGGGGAATGGTAGCGATCGCGATCGCTACCGGTTTTTTGAGTGGTGGTAGTAGTGCTGGCTTGATTGCCTTAATTAGCCATACTGCAAGTAGCGGTTCTGCTTCTCGGCTCACATCTATAATTCTGGGTTTTGTGGGGCTGGCAATTGTTGCCTTAATTACCAGTATCATTTCTCAAGTCATGCTGATTCGCCTTTCTCAGAAAGCTATTTTGCAATTACGAATGCGTTTGAGTCGCCAGATTCTGGCTTCTGAGTTGAGTCATCTAGAAAGCTTAGGGAATCCTCGATTATTGGCAACTCTCACAGAAGATATTCAGGCGGTTGCCAATGCTGTTTATCAGATGCCTTTCATTTTTATTAATTTAGCGATCGTCGTGGGTTGTATAGCGTACATAACTTGGCTTTCTTGGTTAGTACTACTAATGGTTTGTGGAATTTCAGTAGTTGCGATCGCTAGTTGTCAGTGGCTACTCGACAAAGGAGGCAAATTACTAGCCCTAGCTCGTGATGATGAAGATCATTTGTTTAAACATTTTCGCACCATTACCGAAGGAGTCAAGGAACTCAAGCTAAACTATAGCCGTCGCCAAGATTTTTTAGAAAAAAAACTGCAATCAACTGCTAACGAATTCCTTAATCATAACGTTGGCGGTCTAACCCTTTTTGCCATAACTACCAGTTGGGGTCAACTCGTATTCTTTTTTGCCCTTGGTTTTGTCTTGTTCGTACTGCCGAATCTGCTAACCATCAATCCTGAAACTCTCTCTGGTTATATTTTAACCTTCACTTATTTGGTGTTACCAATGGATAACATCATCAGTAAACTTCCCTTATTAAGTAAAGCCAGTATTGGTTTACAAAAAATCGAGTCACTAGGTTTATCTCTAGGTAGCCGAACTGAAATATTAACTGTTCCACCTGCCCTTAAATCTGACTGGCACAGCTTAAAATTTCAAAGTGTTACCCACACTTATCAGAGAGTTCAAGAAGACAATAGTTTTATCTTTGGCCCGATCAATCTGACACTTCATCCTGAAGAATTAGTCTTTATTGTCGGCGGTAATGGTAGCGGTAAATCTACATTGGCTAAACTAATTAGTGGACTTTACATTCCTGAAAAGGGTGAAATTTGGTTTGATAATGAGTTAATTAGCGAAGAGAACCGAGAATGGTATCGCCAGCATTTTTCTGTAGTATTTTCTGACTTTTATTTATTTGAAGAACTTTTAGGTATAAAAAACTCTAACTTAGATGCTCAAGCGACAAAATATTTAAAACAACTACAACTAGACCATAAAGTAAAAGTTGAAAATGGTCAACTTTCCACCACAGCACTTTCTCAAGGACAACGAAAACGGCTGGCTTTACTCACAGCCTACTTGGAAGATCGACCAATTTATCTATTTGATGAGTGGGCAGCCGATCAAGATCCAGTATTCAAAGAAATATTTTACACTCAGCTACTACCAGAATTGCGATCGCGGGGCAAAACAGTTCTGGTGATTAGCCATGACGATCATTATTTTCATTTAGCCAACCGAATTATCAAACTTGACTATGGAAAAATAGAGTACGACAAAACTTAATCCAAGGATATTGGGTCAAGTCGCTTCGCTCCAATTAAAAATTAAAAATTATTAATTAAAAATTGCAATCAGTGGGGGCTTGAACCAACACTGATTGTAGACCACTGAATCAAAGATTCAGTGGGGGCTTGTACCCAAAATTAATTAAAAATTATTATTATTCTTAATTTTTAACTTTTAACTTTTAATTTTTAATTAAAAAAAGTCAAGGCTCTTAAAGTTTATAGGACTTATGCATTGACAGGAAAGACCAAGTATAGAACAATACAGTTCATATCAGACCAAAACACTTGTAGAGACGACGATTTATCGCGTCTCGAAAACCCAACATTTTTACCAGTAGTCCTTAACTGAACCGTATTTAAGTATAGATAATTGGAAAAACCAGATCCATCGTAGGGGCAATTCATGAATTGCCCCTACGACGCGGATCTATTTACCATCAATGAATGACTCGTTAAAACCTGAAGGTAGTACGGAGCCAAGCAACTAAACTATCAGGATTCTCAGCATTAAAATCAGGTGCAGTAATCCATATTACCCCAGGCGTGATTGCAATATTGTCATTGATTTGATACTGATAAAAGCCTTCAATATGTAAGGAGGTATCTTTGTCTGCAACACCATTACCTGCTCCTAAATTCACATTCCGACTCAGACTAGTCAACTTTGGCTCCATGCCTACAAAAATACCTCCCAAATTACCTTTTTTAAATAAATCGGGGAATGCTAATCCTGCACCCCAGTCCCAGACTTCTGCATCTCCCTGCCCTAAGTAACGGTGTGCGGAATAACCTACCCATCCATTTAATGCTATGGATGGAGTAACCCGATAAAATGCTTCTGCACCATAAGTATTCGCTAAAGTTCCGGCTCCAGCCACGGTGCTGTTTGCTAAGTTACTACCGATGACTGGGCCGAAGTTTGTGCCACTAAGACCTGTAGTGTTTGGTGGACTATAAGTATTGGCGTAAGTCAAAGCCAGTCGGAAATTATTCTTGGGGCTGCTGTATAGTAATTGTCCGAGAGTTACATATCTACCCTCAAATAAGCCATTATTATCTGTAGGACTATTAGGGTTAATTGCGGTGTACTCTAACCCTAATTGAAGTTGTTTACTAAAGTTATGGAGGATGGCAATTCCGGCTCCAGTATCCCCATAGTCATAGACCATATTTCGCCGCGAATATCGTGAGATTCCATTCGCTGCTGACCCTTCAAAATACGGGTTGATAGTTCCACTCAAACCTAGCTCAAAGGCTCCATCAGACTGAGCAAAAACGTTAATTGCAGTATTATTACCAAGTAAATAACGATAGCGAAGACCAGAGACTGTAAGTTCATTGTTGGGGAATAGTGGACTGGCGTTATCAGAAGTTTTGCCATCACTGGTTCCAAGTAATCCACTTCTTGTTCCTCCTAAAGAGGTAATATTTCCGCCCGATAGTGCTATCCGCAGTTGATCTGTACCGTTGAAACTGGTGTTTAACTTTAAAGTAACCCGGTCTTGAAATGTAAAGTTGTGAGGTGCGGGTTGTTTAGTGACAACGTTGTTGCCTGTGACGACTCCTCCAATCACAGTCTCAACTTCACCAACAAGTTTGGTTGTGGTAGAAAACTGCTGTGCTTGAAGAGTCGCTGTTCTTGTTTCCAACGAATCCACCCTTCCCCGTAGTTGGGCTAGTTCTGGCGCAAATTGATTTTGGAGTTTTTGCAATGTTTCTAAATCTTCTTTTTTCAGCAAATCGCTAGTTCCCGCACTCACCAACTCATTGATCCTAGTCAAAGCTGCATTTAGTCCCGCTGCAAACTCATAACGAGTCATTGCCCGATTTCCTTTAAAGGTTTGGTTGGGGTAGCCTGTAATCACACCATACCGTTCCACCAAAGATTGCAAAGCTTGAAATGCCCAATCGGTAGGTTTGATATCTGATAACTGCGAAACAGAAGTTACTTGCCCCATTGCTGCATTATCATCTGGCGATCGCATTTGATGACTTAGTGGGCGATCGCTAGTCTTAAGAGTAGGTAATTGTTGAGGTATAGGTGAGAGTAGTTGTGAAATAGGCGTAACTTGCTCCATCACAGAATTGTTGCTATTACGAAAAAATCTAGGCAACTGTTCAGAATCAGCAACAATGGTGGTGTCACTCACAGGAAATACAGTAGATTGAGGTGTATTAGCCTGACCTTTTGCAGGATGAAGAACTAGGATAATTGAAATATCTAGCAAAAAAAGTAAGCACAATTTAAATCTATAATTCCAGCGAACAATCGACATGACTCCTCAACCTTAAAAGCGAAAGAACTGACTAAAAATTGAACAGGAAAAGCCGCAGAAATATTTATTACAATACTTCTGTTTAAATGCCAGATTATTTACTAGCAATGATTTAGCTGGCTATATATCTCAGATGTCAAACCAGCAATACAGTGATTGAATCTGAAACTAAAGAAAGTCGAATCTTAATTATTTTTCATTAAATACTGCAAATCTATCGACTTACTGTATTTTGACAAACCATTTTTGCATAGAGACTTGGAAAATGCAAGTATCGTTACTCTATAAGGTTAAATTTTAATTCCAGATTTGCCATGCCAAAATTGCCAGCATCGCACTTCTAAAAAGATGCCTTGCCTAATTCAAATAGAGCTATTTTCCAGTCATCGTTGCAGCGAACAAGACTAACCTGATTGACTTGTGCCTCAACGGTTTGGGGAAATAATACTAGTAGCTGCAACCTGCAAAATGATTGATTTGTTCAACAACACGAGCATTCTTAACAGAGATATTGATAATGTCAATTACTGCTGAGAATTTAACCTATTACTTTATTTATATGTCAATCCTATGTCAATCCTATGTCGATTTTATGTCAGAATAATATAGCAGTCCTAAATCATTGGTGAAAAATAAGATACCCGACAACTTTTAGGAAGTCGGGAATAGGCGATCGCTAAAATAATTCCACAGCTTATTCTCTGGCAATAACTATATCGTTGGACTTAATTACGGCATAAGCTTCCTTCCCCTCAGACAAATCCAACTCTTCTACCGATACTCTAGTGATAATCGAAATTAACTCAACTTTGTGAACAATCTCCAGCGTCACTTCACTATTAACTGCTCCTGTGACAACTCGCTTAACAACACCCTTCAGAATATTGCGGGAGCTAACTTTAAGTGGTTTCTTTTGAATACTAATTTCTATCTCAGGCTTTTGAGTATAGATATCTTCCTCTTCTGTATTTATAGTTGGTAGCGAGTTAGATGATGAAGAGTGTTGATTAAGACCACGTACCAATTCTCGGAGAATTTCGGTCTTGGTTCGCTGAGACTGGCCACAAAACTCTTCTAAAATCTTTCGCTCCTCTTCTGAGGTTTGGAATGTGACCCACCCTTGTTCTTTTTTAGGCATAACTTTACCGATATAGTTGGAAAAATCTTGGTATTATTGCTAGGATTCTACCTAGCATCAATTTTAAAAAAAACCTCTCAAGTACCTTATTCTATGAAAAGAAGACAAATTCTAGGCTTTCTAGGTATCGCAGTTGCAGGCATATTGCTGGCAATCGGTTTACCCCTTGTTACTCCTTCTCCTGTAATAGCACAGTCAAATAACACTATACTTGTGTCCGCAGCTGCCAGCTTAAAAGAGGCACTAGAAGAAATTAAGCCCATATACCAACAAAGTAAATCAGATGTCAACATTAATTATAATTTTGGGGCTTCTGGGGCTTTGCAGCAACAGATTGAACAAGGTGCGCCAGCTGATATCTTTATTTCTGCTGGCAAAAAGCAAGTAGATGCCTTAGAACAAAAAGGACTGTTGCTACCAGGTAGCCGAATTAACCTGGCAAATAACCGTCTAGTATTGATTGTGGCTCAAGATGTTGTTGGCATTAGTAGCTTCTACAATTTAACAGATAGCAAGATTAAGAAAATTGCGATCGGTGAACCCAGAAGTGTACCCGCCGGTCAATATGGGGAACAAGTCTTAAGGAAATTGAAAATTTACGATCGCGTCAAGTCCAAATTGGTCTTTGCTAACAATGTGCGTCAAGTATTAGCAGCAGTAGAAAGTGGTAATGCTGAAGCGGGTTTAGTTTATGCCACTGATGCCAAAATTTCCAATAAGGTAAAAGTCGTAGTCGCTGCTGACGATAAGTTTCACTCACCAATTGTCTATCCGATGGCAGTAATTAAAGCCAGTAAAAATATTCCCGCAGCCAAAGACTTTATCCAGTTTTTATCTGATAGTCAAGCCAAGACTGTACTCAAAAAATATGGGTTTATTGTACGTTAATAGCTAAACAGAGCAAATTCCAGCAGTTTGCTTTTGAAGTGAGGTACAAAATGATAGGACTCAAAATTAGATATAAAGAGTTTCTATCATCCTGCCTCAAATCCCGTAACTTTGGTATTTGCTATTAGGATTATTTCTTAACAAAAGCTTGAGAAAATTGAGATATTTTTTAACTTTTTATCAGCCCTACTTTGAGTAGGATGTTTGAATTGAATATAGCGTTTCCTGACTTAGTGAGATACACCTGTAAGGGCACAACTAGCTGTGCCCTTACAGGTGTACTAATCAAATTTCAGGAAACAAACTACCAGTTAATTCAAGAAATTTGGAGTACCACCACCACCATTCCTACCAACAGCAGGAATTTCTAGTAGACTATCTGTGGCTTGGCCAGTACCGTCGTTGATAACAGATGTAGAGCCACCTGGATGTCCATTGGGGACGAATAGTTGCGGATGGTCAAAAGGTGCTTTCTCATACCGAACTCGGTCATCAGTCAATCCCTTTAAAAAGGCGACCAATTGCTGCTTTTCATCTGCTGAGAGATTCAGGGGTGGGAGAACTCCAAAGTCACCACCGCGATTGTAAAAATCAACCACTTGCTCTAACGTCGCCTGACCTCCATTGTGGAAGTAGGGAGCAGTAAGTTCCACATTGCGAAGTCCTGGTGCTTTGAAAGCTCCTTTTGCAAAGACAGTTTCAGTCGGACTCAACGGTGGATTGAGGATGGGAGGATTTTCGCCGAGGAGAGCCTGAAAGTTGCCCAACTGAGCCAATCGTGCCTCTGACAGAGGATTACCTTGGCCGTTACCAAACAAACCGTCATTACCACCCAAGCCGGGGTCGTCTGTAACCGGTCTGACACCGATGTTGAAGAAACCATTGTCTTCAGGGCTGTTTGGAGGGAAGGGCGCACGTTTGATTCGTCCGTCTTTATTCACACTACTCACTGAAGCAGCTGTTAATTCCGATCCAATGTGACAACCAATGCAACCTTTACCCTCAAACAGTTGTTTACCTAGTTGCTGCTGAGGAGTAAGGGCAGTAGTGTTTCCTTCTAAAAAGCGATCGAAGGGCGTATCATTAGCAATAAGTGTAGACTCGTACAACTGAATTGCCAGCCCAAAGAATAGTGAGAAGTTGTACTCGATTAATGTATACTCATCAGTCTCCAAGGAGCGATCGGGATTTTTGATAAAAGTCCTTTGCCCTTGAGCATCAACTTGGATGAGTCGATTAGACTTCCACCACTCTGACCTGAAGGCATCTTTAATCATCTGGTCATAGGTTCTATCTCTGAGTCCGGGTCTGGGATATCTACTATCTTGACCTAAAACGCTGTCTTGCGGATGCACTATCTGCTTACCTAGCGGTCTGAGGGGAAATAACTTTTTCGCAAGTTTTCGGGGCAACTTTTTACCCTTAGCAAGGCTGAGAGATGTTCGCCCGAACTTATCACCAATTTCTTGAAAAGTCCGACCATTACTGGACAACTCAAAGGAACTGAGTGGCGGACCGACCGCTTGGGATGCCAAAGACGAATTATTCAGGCTGACTTTGACAAATTCTAGTTGATTTGGGGTAGATGCTTTGACGATCGCAGCGTTAGGATCTCTTAAACCAAAGGGATTCACCCCATTAAAGATATTTTGTGCCCTTCCGTCCCAGAAGTTGCGGAAGTTGAATGCTGCATTAATCACGGTTGCTGTGTTACGCGGCTCAACGCGGCGCACATTGATACCTCCCACGTTAAAAACTGGATCTGGTTCGTTTGTTACTTGGTCTTGTGCATTACCAGGCGTGACATCAACAAACTTACTATTGAAGACCCCCTGAGAAGAACTGACATCGTTACGGTCAGATACAAGGCTAGTAGGATCATTCGGGTTCGACAGTTTGTGAAAGGGAAAATCTTCTGGTTTAAGCTGGTAATTTGGTAGACCGCCGACATCAAAAATCGTGTCGGGATTGGCTGTACCATCAGCGTTAATCCGCAAAAGTCCAGGATTAATCTGATTTTTTGATCTACTGTCGGCTCCAGCATGGAAGTGACAAGTAGCACAAGAGGTCATTCCATCGCTACCTACTTGCATATCCCAGAAAAGAGCCTTTCCTAACTTGATGGCAGCTGGTTTATCTTTTACGAAGTCTCCAAGATTGTCAGGCTGTGGAACCGATACGCTTTTGAGCGAGGCTAGAGGCGGCGGCGTAACCTGGGCTGATACAGTATTTCCAGCTATGACTGCTACCATTATGATGGCAGCAATTGTTATCATCTTTGAAAATCTCGATCTCAGGTAGTTAAGCTTACCGTATTTAAATCTCCACTCTTGGCGCTTGATATTTGTCACCACATATTTGAGCAAAAATCTACCTTTTGGAGTAAGTAGCAAGTAAATTGACAAGCCTATAGTAAAGACTACTAAGCTTAACATGGGGATTATACCCATAATATTTTGTAAGAAGATAACACTGGTGCAAATTATACATTTATAGCGAAGTTTGAAATTTAATATTCATGTAAAGTAATTACACGCAATTTACAAATTCTTTATGAACAAAAAACGTCATAATTAGGACTAAAAATAAATTGATTAGGCTAGGTAAGCAGGGCAGACGCATCTTATTTACTAATAAAAACTAAAGAAGATTTTAAAATGATATAGATAATTATAAAATTTCATATAATAAATAAAACAAATCATTTAATTGTAGGACTTACGCAAAAATACTTTAGGACTTACGCAAGAGTCACGGAATAACAAACCGCAGAGGCACAGAGGACACGGAGAAATGAGAGTTTGAGAGATATTTTGCGTAAGTCCTATACTTATCTCAGTGTCGGGCGATAAATTCTCCATAGCAAAGTTCAGCTACCAAAAGGTTCTATCTCTGCACCATTAATTACCACCGCTCCTGATTTTGATTTAACAGCAGATACGATGATAGGTGCGTATGCAAAAATATTTATGTCATTGCGTAGGCGGAGCCTTCCCGTAGGGTACGGAATGAAATGTAGCGAACCATAAGTCCTTCGAACACGCTTCGCGAACGCAAGGTCTTGGGATTGCTTCATTCCGCTTTGCTCCATTCGCAATGACAAATGTATATTTATTTTTGCATTACTACTTATGCGATCGCATTCCTGACTTATCGGCATATACTTTAAAGAAATGTCACATTTAATTGCGTTATTGTAAAACTCAGCTTTACATAAGTTGATTTATGAGCCAGCCTGAAGATACTACTACCCAAGCGACTGCTTTCACTAACCACGATCGCAAACCTATTCATATACCTGGCTCTATTCAACCTCATGGTGTACTACTAGCACTCAATACTCAGGTAGAGATAGTGCAAGTTAGCAACAACACTCAAGTATACTTAGGTAAAAAGCCAGAAGATTTGCTTGGTCAACCATTGAGCTATTTATTAGACGCTCAACGAGTAGAAGTTGTGAAGCAGTGTTTGGTAAAAAAAATTGGCAGTGCTATTAATTTTAAAGTATCAATAAATACTTTGTATGGAGATAGAGACTTTGACGCGATCGCTCATCGGACAGAAGAGGCTGTGATTCTGGAGTTAGAACCGACAGACTCAAAATCTGAGGTGAGTTTTTTAGGCTTTCATGCTTTGGCAGGTGTTGCGATCGCAAAAATGCAAAGCACATCAAACCTGGTAGAATTTTTGCATTTAGTAGCTGAAGAAGTCCAAAAAATCATCGGTTTTGATCGGGTAATGGTCTATCAATTTGACCAGTCGGGAGCGGGTTCTGTTGTCGCAGAAGTTAAACGGGAAGATTTATCACCTTATTTAGGACTCCATTATCCCGCTACCGATATTCCAGCCCAGGCTAGGGAATTATATATGCGTTGCTTTCTCCGATTTCTTCCCGATTTGACAACCGAACCTGTCAACCTAGTTTCATCGGAAAATCCAACAACACATCAGCATCTTGACTTAAGTTACTCTGTGCTACGGAGTTTTGATTGGTGTTGTGCTGAATATCATCAAAATATGGGAGTACAAGCTCTTTTAGTAATTTCGCTTATTCGAGAGCAGAAGCTTTGGGGATTGATATCCTGTCATCATCAAACGACAAAGTATATTTCTTATGAAATACGTAAGATGTGCGAATTTTTGGGACAAATTGTGTCTTCAGAGTTGGCGCACAAAATTAGTTATTCGGAATGGGATTATAAGGTAAAGCTCAAATCGCTACAGTCTGAATTTTTAGAGTCTATTTCCCAAGCAGACAACTTTATCGATGCCTTAATCAAACCGGAAATCCGCTTGCTCGATGTTGTTAGTGCTTTTGGAGCGGCTGTTTGTTTGGATAATGAAATTAACCTTGTGGGAGTAACACCAAATATTGATCAGGTACGAGCGTTAATTGAATGGGCGAATACCCAAGTTAGTGATAACCTCTTTTCTACCGATTCTCTGCCCAAGCTTTATCCAGAAGCACTCATATTTAAAGATACTGCCAGTGGTTTGTTGCTGCTGCGAATTTCTAAAGTCCGGCGTTATTATATTCTTTGGTTCCGCCCTGAAGTTCTGCAAACAGTACACTGGGCAGGAAATCCACAGGAATCCATTCAAGCCCAGACAGATGGTAGTTATACCATGTCTCCCCGAAAATCCTTTGAACAATGGCAAGAAACAGTTAGATTAACTTCTTTACCTTGGAAAGCTTGCGAACTTGAAAGTGCGATCGCTCTGAGAAATGCGATCGTTGGTATTGTCCTCTCGAAGGCGGATGAATTAGCTAAAATCAACCTGGAGTTAGAACGCAGCAATCAAGAGCTAGCATCCTTTGCCTACGCTGCTTCCCACGATCTTAAGGAACCTTTGCGGGGCATTTATAACTTCTCAACGGTGCTACTAGAAGACTATGCCCAAGTCTTAGATGATGATGGAATTGAGTGCTTGCAAACAGTAGTCTCCTTATCTGTACGCATGGAAACTCTGATTAATGCTTTGCTGCGACTCTCGCAGTTAGGACAAGCACATCTCCGAGAGCAAGCAACCGATCTCAACGAATTGCTCAACCAAGTAATTGATGTCTTTCGTGCTAGTCGTCAAGACTCCGGGCTTATGGATATTCGCATTCCCCGCCCTTTACCAACAATTCAGTGCGATCGGGTTCTCGTCAATGAAGTCTTCAGTAATCTCTTAGGTAATGCGTTCAAATACAACGATAAGCCAGAGCAATGGGTTGAGATTGGCTACCTTTCGCAAGATGGGAGAGATGAGGCATCAAGGGGAGCAGGGGAAGAAGAACTATTGATCCATGCCCCATGCCCAATGCCCAATGCCCCATACCCCATTTTTTATATCCGAGATAACGGTATTGGCATCCCACAACATCACCTAGAAACTATCTTTAGATTATTCAAGCGGCTGCATTCCCAGGAAAAATACGGTGGAGGAGCAGGTGCAGGATTAGCTATTGTTAAAAAGATTGTTGAGCTTCATAACGGTAAAATTTGGGTTGAATCTACTGTAGGTGTTGGCTCTACTTTCTATTTCACGCTGGAATAGTTTAATATAATAACCAAATATGTATTTTTGTTAAGCTCTTTTAAGACCACGAATGATAAAAAAACTTCATGAACCTCTGCTAGTTGTTGAGGACAGCAATGAAGATTTTCGGATGCTACAACGTCTGATGCGGCGCATGTCCGTCCAGAACCCCATACATCGTTGTACGAATGGGGATGAGGTTTTAGAGTTTCTCTATCAACTGGGGAGCAATGCCTATAGCAAAGGCGAAGATTTACCCAACTCTAAAGTAGCATTACGACCCTCTGTGATCTTGCTCGATCTGAATTTGCCAGGTATTGATGGCCGTGACATTTTAGATCGGCTCAAGCAAGACAAGAGTTTCAAGGAAATCCCCATCGTTGTTTTTACCACATCATCTAACCCCAAGGATATTGAATTGTGCTACCAAAAGGGCGCAAATGGATATCTGGTAAAGCCGATGGATGCTCAGGAACTCAAAAAGACGATCCAGGCATTTGTGGACTACTGGCTTGAAGCCAATATGCCGCCAGTGTTGGATTAATTTGTTTATTGTCTGTTGGTGAGGCGGTAGGGAAAAAAGGATAATAAAAGAGGCGGCTCAGAGGACACAGAGGCATTTTCCTCTTTGATTTACTGTGTCTGCTTGTCTGTGCTAGATTCCTTTTCTCCATTTTCTGATGATTCTGGCATTTCTTTAGGATTACTAAAGAATTTAGATTTTATTTACACTTATTTTATATTATTTTTAGAATTATGCAATAAAAACACAATCTGGATAAAAGGGATCTACATTCCCGATCCTCATACTTGTATATGTTGGACACAAGGACGCTACTCATCATTGATGATTGTGCAGCAGATCGGAAAATCTATCGCCGATATCTGTTGAAAGATCCGCACCAGTCCTACCAGATTTTTGAGGCAGACTGTGCTGAAGAAGGACTTGCTTTGTGCAAAAAAATTCGCTGCGATGCCATTCTGCTGGATTTTTGCCTACCTGATATGAGTGGGTTAGAACTCTTCGATCGGATGCAGCAGGAGATATTTAAGACTTCTGTCCCTGTAATTATGTTGACAGGGCGGGGTGATGAAGAAATCGCTGTGCAAGTAATGAAACGGGGTGCGCTGGATTATTTGGTTAAGCACAATGTGACACAGGATGTACTGCAATTAGCAGTCCGCAATGCCATCAAGCAATCGTGCTTGCAAGCCCAACTCCACAAAACTCAGGAACGACAGCGCTTAATTGCTACGACTGCTTTACGAATTCGCCAGTCTCTTAACCTAGAACAAATTTTGAATACGGCTGTAGCAGAAGTACAGCAACTTCTGAAGTGCGATCGCGTGATGGTATATCAATTCGCCCCAGATAGTGACGGTAAAATAGTTGCCTCATCAGTTGAGTCATTCCCCACTGTCGCATTGTGCGATCGTATTGCGGCTGGAGAAGAAGCAGGGGAGCAGGGGGCGGGGAGCAGGGGGAAAATTCCTCTCCTCTGCCCCATTCCTCCTGCTCATCTGCACAATTTCCAATCCCCAGTCCCTTATATTTATGAGCTTGGATTGTGTAATTGTGTCAGCTTGAAAGAGCAATTTAATACCAAGGTAAATCTAGTAGTTCCCATTAATTTGAGCAACAATGGCAACCCAACTCCCAAGCTTTGGGGTTTGTTGATTGCTCACCATAATTCCGGGGAGCGACTGTGGCAAACTGATGATGCAGAAATGCTCAATGAAGTTTCGGTACAATTAGCGATCGCTATCCAACAAGCTGAATTGCTAGCCCAAACTCAAGCAGCCCTTACCAAAGAAAAGCAACTCAATGCATTTAAATCTCAAATCATTGCAACGGTTTCCCATGAATATCGAACCCCGCTAACTTCAATTCTGGCGGCTGCATCAACTTTGGGAAAACATAGTCAGCAACTGGATGAGTCCAAACAACAAAGATTTTTGGGAATTATTGAACAGAAAGCAAGGTATATGTCCAAACTGGTGGATAATATGCTTCTTGTTAACCAATTTGAACTCGAAAAACCCAAATTTAAACCAATTTTACTCGATTTACTGCAATTTTTTGCCGATCTGATCGAACAAGAGCGAGAAACAACAGGCGATCGCCACGAATTGATTTTTAACATTACTGGGCATATCCAAGGCTTTTGGGGCGATCGCGGACTGTTGCAGCAAATTTTTATTAACCTAATGTCCAATGCAATTAAGTATTCTCCAGATGGAGGGACTGTAGAATTCCATCTCATTGGTAAAGAATCACAAGTAATCTTTTACATCAAAGATCGGGGAATTGGTATCCCAATGGTAGATCAAGAAAATTTGTTTCAATCGTTCAGTCGTGGAAGTAACGTTGATACAATCCCTGGTACAGGCTTAGGACTTGCGATCGCTAAAGGTTGTGTAGAGTTACATGGTGGCGATATTACCTTGTCCAGTGAAGTGGGGCAAGGAACTAAAGTTACAGTCAGCTTACCGAAGGAATTCCCAATGAGTCAACTTTCTCCATCATCAACTTGATTTGTTGCAATATATAGCGGTTCCTATTCAAATGTGGTATTTCATCTCGTAAGGTGTAGGGGCAATTCATGAATTGTCCCTACGGATGTACCTCACATAAATGAGAAGCGCTATGTAATACTTATCACTTATAACTTTTTACTTTTGCCTTATTAGGTGATTCTTAATCTTGAATTTCTATCTTAGTAATCAGCCATTCTTTGATTGTTTTACCACAAGGTTCAGAACTTTGACAATCACTAACATCCTCCAGCTCATAAGACATCTTTACTTTTTGATTGACGTATTTATCTGGTTCGCAAATATCAAATATTGCCCCGACACCTTCATATAACTTACCATCCTCATCTACAACAGTAACATAACATTTTAAATCTCCATTTTGCATATCTTTGATCGTCCCAAATATTGGGTTGTTATTATCAATTTCATTAGACTTATTCTCTTTAATAGATGAATTTTGATTTGATATTGAGTTAATATCTTCGGCATTATCTAGCTGTTTTGTAGAGAGATTATATTTATAATTAAATTGAGTAGATGTTGTAGTATTTACTTGATTCAGCTTATTGTTTGGAGAAGCACTATTGACAGATTTACTAGAACTGACAATCAATATAGAACAAAAAATTAATGTAGTAGTGAAGATTGTTTTTTTCATTTTATTTATGTTCCTTAAAGTCTATAGATGGTTCTTTTGAGAAAAGTGTTAATCCACCAATTATGCTGGTAGTTAAAGCAAAATAGGTATTGTCTCTTATCAAAGCTTTGGAAAAATTATCGTTTCTTGGAATCGGCCATAGAAACACAAAAAATTGCCCAGCCTTAAGATATAAAAAACTTTTATGAAGTTTTTTATAATATTTATAGGACTTACGCAAGAGTTATGGAATAACGAACCGCAGAGGCACGGAGGACACAGAGAAATCAGAGTTTGAGATATTTTGTGTAAGTTCTAATTTATTTATTATTACAATCTTATGTTTTGTCACTTATAAGTGACATCGTGATATTTGCTGAATATGCTCGGCGCGATCTACATTTTTTGTGTATTATTCATTAGAGTGCTTAAAAAATATCTTTAGCCTAGTTAATGTGGATAAATTAATATTTAATTAAGTCTTGATTGCTAAATATTAATGCTTTGAGCATTAAATGAGTATTTAATAGAGTTTAGAAGCTGTAAGTATTGATTTTGTGTTATTTCAAGGTTTTCTCAACTTAAACAAACCATTTGACTGGACTTCCCACGACTGCGTAGCGCGGGTGCGAAAATTGTTGCGCCTCAAACGTGTCGGACATGCGGGAACCTTAGATCCAGCTGCTACAGGGGTTTTACCAATCGCCCTTGGTAAAGCCACAAGATTATTGCAATATCTACCTGAGAACAAAGCTTACAAAGCAACTATTCGGCTGGGTGTGCGGACTACAACCGATGATTTGCAAGGTGAAATCATCACTTCTCAACCTTGTGCTGGATTAAGTTTGGCAGAGGTGAAAACTGCATTAGCACAATTTGAAGGCAAAATTGAGCAAATACCACCTATTTACAGTGCAATTCAAGTAGATGGGAAACGTCTCTACGATTTAGCACGCCAAGGGAAAACGGTAGAAGTTCCAGTGCGAACAGTGGAAGTTTTTCGGATAGATATTTTAGACTGGAGAGAAGGGGATTTTCCTGAATTAGATGTGGCGATCGCTTGTGGTTCTGGTACATATATAAGAGCGATCGCCCGTGACTTAGGTGCAATCTTAGAAACTGGTGGTACTCTTGCCGCTTTAATCCGTACCGAAAGTAGTGGTTTCAATTTAACCGATAGTTTGACATTGACTGATTTAGAAGCACAACTACAAGCCGCAACATTTCAACCCATTTGTCCAGATGCAGCTTTACAACATTTTTCATCTGTTACTTTACCAGTAATATCTGCCCAAAAGTGGTGTCAAGGTCAGCGAATTTCTCTAACTTTTAATGTTCCTGAAATAGTGCGAGTTTATGATGAGGAAACTCGCTTTTTAGGTATTGGACAATTACAAGACGAAGTGTTGATCCCCCAAATGGTTTTTGAACCGATTTCTTAACATCTTGTTAAATTTAAATTTTTAATTCTAAGACTGGATGGAAAAAAGTTTCTAAACTTAAGTAAGTACAGTTTTGCATTGATTTATAGTAGTATTTTGTGTCAACTATCTACAAACTTATGCAAACCTGTACTTAGCTAAAACTATCTACAAATACTATTTTTTAAGCTGATTTGCAGATGTAATTACTTGATAGCTTCCTCAATATTTGCACCCTTTAACTTAGCTCCCTCTAGGTTAGAACCCTTGAGTTTAGCCCCTTTGAGGTTAGCTCCATACAAAGTAGCATCCTTTAGATTAGCTCCATATAGAACAGCACCCTCTAAGTTTGCTTTCTGTAAGTAGGCTCCTGTTAAGTCAGCTTTCTGTAAATAGGCTCCTGATAGAATAGCGTCTGATAAACTAGCTCCTGATAAGTCAGCACCTGATAGGCTAGCTCCTGAGAGGTTGCTTCTATATAACTTGGCTCCCTTGAGGTTTGCTCCATACAATTTAGCTCCTGATAGGTCACTTTGAGATAAGTCAGCACCTGATAAATCACCGTATGGGGCATCTCCGGTCTTTATCAGTGCGTCCAAGTCAGCTTGTTCAAAAGCATAAGCCGGAACACTTGTCAATGAAAACACTAGGGCTAAAACAATAGCAACCACTGCTACTACCTTTTTGATTGAGATGAAATTTTTCATGATTGTTTATTTCCTTACCTTGCAAAACTTGTTAGTTCCCAGAGATAAGATTATCACTCACAATCGGAATTGCGTAAGTATAAGCGCTAAGATTTGTAAATTTTATTGTAGCGAAGTGCTAGGCGCTAGCCTCAGTGCATTTCCGATAGAAGGGCCTATGACACAATTAAAATAATAATATAACGAACTACTATGAAAGCAAGGCTAGACAAGATTGGGGTCATTTTAGAGAGGATAGTACAAAGGAATGAAGCGATCGCTGTTTTCACTAAACAGGAGAACGGCAAGTCATGAGCGATCGCCATCCTACCACTGCTGCACGTCTCAATGTTTACATCCAAGGTAAAGGATTCCCCATTCTGGGTTTACATGGTCATCCTGGTTCTGGTCGTAGTCTTTCTGTCTTTACCAATCATTTATCAAAACGCTATCAAACTATTGCCCCCGATTTACGCGGATACGGCAAAAGTCGGTGGAATGGCAATTTTGATATGAATGACCATTTAACTGATTTAGAAGCACTGCTAGACCGCTTAAATATTGAAAAATGCCTAGTACTGGGATGGTCACTTGGGGGTATTCTGGCAATGGAACTGGCATTGCGTTTACCAGAGCGCATTACTGGGCTGATTTTGGTGGCGACAGCCGCAAAACCCCGTGGTAGTCACCCGACCATAACTTGGCAAGATAATTTATATACTGGCGTTGCTGCCCTATTAAATTATATAAAACCGAGTTGGCAATGGAATATTGAAACTTTTGGCAAGCGATCGCTTTTTCGCTATTTAGTTCAACAACATACATCCACAACTTATAACTATATCGCCAAAGAAGCAGTACCAGCTTATCTACAAACCTCTCCTGCTGCTACTCGCGCCCTCTATAGTGCAATTCAATCAGGATACAATCGGCTTCCAGAACTGCCACAAATCCAATGTCCTAGCTTGGTACTTGCTGGTGAGCAAGACCGCCACATCACATCCGATTCCAGCTTACAAACTGCTCAAAACCTCCAAAATTCTCAGTGGCAGTGCTATTCAAACACCGCCCATCTTTTTCCCTGGGAAGTCCCCCAGGAAGTGCTGAATGATATTGAGCATTGGCTAGAAAAACATCCGCAGGTAATTCGTAATTCGTAATTAAAAATCGGGTTAGATCAGAAAACATCTATTGGTCAACACGTTATGGTTGGAATCTAAATACCCATCCATAACGTAATTACTAATTGTTAATAGTCCAAGGGCTTTTAACTTTTAACTAGATAATTCGTAATTAGAACTCGAAATTACGAATTACGAATTATGTTGACTTTGCCTAATTTAAATCTGACCGCCAAAGGCAGGCTGTACTTTGCGGTCAAATCTTTCCCCCAAGTCGTCAGCAATTGTTAAGGTATTAGGTTTGCAACGCTTGACACTCACAACGATTCCCGTAGCTCCTTCAAGCTCCAAATCTTCGATGTAACCTTTGCTTGCTAATGTTGCATCAGAAGAACTCAGAAATGGCCCGAAGTAGTATGTGCAACGGGGATTCTGCGTTATTATCTCTACCCACCAAGCCAAGCCGAGGTTCTCGAACGTGTTAATCAACACTTCCTTGAGGTTATGCCAAATGGTTTTCATGGTTTTAGCCAATTTATAAACGTCTACAGGGTGTTAAACGATATGGTGCTTTATTATCTTTTACATTTCTTTATACTCTGTTACTGTTATTTTTTCAAAGAAATTTTTTGTAACTTATCTAAATAATGCGTATTTAGCGATCGCTGGCGATAAATTTCATAAAGCGCCATCCCTGCTGCTACAGAAGCATTCAGGCTAGGAGTCTTACCTTGTAGAGGAATCGATACCAAAAAATCACAGGAACGTTGAGTCAACATACCCAGACCTTCACCTTCTGAACCGATTACCAAAACTATTGGCCCTTTGAAATTCACAGTATGCACGGGTTCGCTACCACTTGCAGCAGTGCCGTAAATCCAAAAGCCAGCTTCTTTTAATTCTTCTAAAGCGCGGCTGAGGTTGACAACTCTAGCTACAGCAAAATTTTCTAAAGCACCTGCTGAGACTTTCATCACAGTGGAAGTGATCCCAGATGCCCTTCTTTGGGGAATTACCAATCCTTGAGCGCCTATTGCTTCGGCGGTGCGAATAATTGCTCCCAAGTTGTGGGGATCTGTAATTCCGTCAGCTACTATTATTACGGGATCGGTTACAGATTTAGACTGTTCAATAAGATCGGACAATTCAATGTAGCCGTAGGGAGCAGTTTGTGCTGCCACACCTTGATGATTAGCCCCATTGGTGAGATAGTCTAAGCGTTTGGGTTCAACCTCATCAATAACTGTGCCATTTTCCTTAGCTTGCAGGAGAAAATGGTGAAAGCTGGGATCGTAGCGCAGACGGGTAGTAATCCAGATGCGGTTGAGATTGCGCTGTTTTTGCAATGCACTCAATACTGGGTGACGACCGTAGATGAGATCGTTATCTTCTTCTATCGGTTGTGTAGATACAGGCGACTGGGAGAAGTTGCTATTTCTTTGTCTGGAGTTGCTATCTATTTTTCGGGGATTGCGAGTAGG
Organism: Nostoc sp. KVJ3; assembly: GCF_026127265.1. Taxonomy (GTDB): domain Bacteria; phylum Cyanobacteriota; class Cyanobacteriia; order Cyanobacteriales; family Nostocaceae; genus Nostoc. The sequence goes on along the minus strand of NZ_WWFG01000001.1, from coordinate 3,615,734 downwards.
ATTAGCAGCAGAAATGGGGTTGCTATCTATTTTTCGGGGATTGCGAGTGGGATTAGCAGCAGAAACGGGGTTGCTATCTATTTTTCGGGGATTGCGAGTGGGATTAGCAGCAGAAATGGGATTGCTGTCTATTTTTCGGGGATTGCGAGTGGGATTAGCAGCAGAAACGGGGTTGCTATCTATTTTTCGGGGATTGCGAGTGGGATTACTAACAACACGCTTACCTTTAATTTTTACAGGTTTCCCACGATTGGCTTCGCTAGTAGAAGTGTTAATGATTTTTCTCGGTTTATTCTGCATTTGATTTATGGATATAGCTTATGGTTGAACATACCGATTGCCGTAATTTCTGAAACCTAATCTATTGCTGTACCTGTTGTTGTGAAATTGAGTTTTCACTCTTTTTCTACATGAAGCATTTGCAACAGTTCGATTAGACGCTGGTAATCGGTGAGATATAAATAGCCTATTAGGGTTTCTAGACTAGTTGCCTGTTGATAAATTTCGGGATTAAGTCGCTTAGGGCGGCCTGTAGCGGCATTTCTACCCCGTCGGACAATATCTAATTCGGTGTCCCTCAGATGAGGAGTTAGCGATCGCAAATGTAGCGCTTGTGTTTCTGCTCTTACCTGCTCCACTACCAGACTATGGTAAATTCCTGACCGCTGCAATGGCAGCAGATAGAGCATTCTAACATACAACTCATAAATTGCATCTCCCAAATATGCTAAAGCAGTAGGAGAAATTTGTTGCACTTGTGAGAGGGAAATCTGTTGAAATGGCCCTGTGGTTGTCAAGAGTGCTTGAGTCCAAGATAAACTCTGCTTAGAAGTTTCATCTTGTCCGTCTAATAGCTCTTCCTCCTGTGACTTCACAAATAAATCATTCCTTGACGGGCTAGATTTGGCAAGCATTCTTCGCAAAGACTGATTTTTCTGAAGTATGCCATTATAGTATACTTAGCATAATCAATACCATCAAAATTACTTCCTGATTTCACCTTTCTGATTGAGAGTTGGCATTTAAAATCACCCTGATGTCAACGCCTATTAACCAAATTTCGTCTACTTATTGTAGTCTGTGTCTAAGATAGAGTAGAATCTGGACATCAAATATATCCTGTTACTCGATCGCACAAAATACTTACTTAGTAAGTGACAATTTTTAACTATACAGTATCAAGTCAACTTTATCTATAGACAAATCTACTAAATTTGTATTTTTTACGACTTTTTCAGACTTGATTATTTATCCGATATTCAAGGCAACGAGTACACAGCAACCACTTGATGTCTATATTCTGCTTTCTCTACTTTAAACATAATAATAGCTCAACTGGCTTCTTGCCTCTCCCACAAGGAGAGAGGTTTTCTGCCAGAAATTTTAAAAATTAAGCTACCCGATATTGAATCTGGATAGCTGAATTGATCTCTCTGTTCAAGCAATCAAGACTACTTGACGTTTTCTAGAGCTTCTTCAACTGATTTTTGCAGGGAGAGAAACTTCTCTAGACGAACAAGCTTGACCGTTTGAGTGACGCGGGCATTCGTGACAATTTGCAAAGTGCCCTCAGCAGTTTGAGCTTGCTTGGCTAGCTGCACCAGAGCGCCCAAGCCAGAGCTATCAATAAAGTCGATTTGTGAGAGATCCAAAATAATGTGCTTAGGGCCCTCTTCAATCTTGCTGCCAAGCACTTTGCGGAATGTTGGTTCAGAAAAGGCATCTAACAAACCTGTGAGGCGGAATAGCTGGCAGTTATCCCGGACTTCACGAGTACCCCTCAGGCTAACGGTTAGATTCAGTGGCTCAGCAATAATTCCCTCCTCATGAGTTAAAGTGAACGCTCAAGTATAGATGGTTTTTGAGCGAGTTGTCTACAATCTTTTGGGGCATTGGGCACAAGAGGCAGAGGGGCGGGGAGCAGGGAGAAGAGGGGAAAGAGATAATTTTTATTTTTATTCTCCCCGTTGCTCCCCACCTATTCCTCATTTTTACTTCACCTCGGCTGTTGCGGCTTGACGTGCTGTTCGCATAGCTTGAACAAATTGCTCAAACAAGTAATCAGCGTCATGGGGGCCAGGACTGGCTTCTGGGTGATATTGTACGGAGAATACAGGTAGAGATTTATGACGTACCCCGGCAATGGTGCGATCGTTTAAATTCAGATGGCTGATTTCTACAACTGCCGTAGGTAAGGAATCTGGATCGATCGCAAAACTATGGTTTTGGCTAGTAATTTCTACCCGTTGTTGTAAGCCGGCAGGCTGATTTAAACCACGATGACCAAATTTGAGTTTATAGGTTTCTGCCCCTAATGCATGACCTAAAATTTGATGCCCCATACAAATACCAAAGATGGGTTTTTGACTTAACAAAAGCGCTTTGGCAGTTGTAATCCCTCCAGTAACGGCAGCAGGATCGCCCGGCCCATTAGAAAGAAACACACCATCTGGATTGTAATTGAGGATTTCTTCTGGTGGTGTATCAGCAGGTACAACAATTACCCGACAACCGTAACTTACTAAGCGACGCAAAATGTTTCGTTTTATGCCAAAGTCAAGGGCAACAACGGTAAATGCTTCCCCAATATTTTCCGTAGCCTCAGAGTTGAATTCCCAAGCTGGAATTGTTGGATCTGACCATTCATAAGCCGTTGAGGTAGTGACTTCCCGAACCAGATTTAATCCTGCCATGTTGGGAGCCGCTAGTACCTGTTCTAGCAATTCCGCCTCATCAAGAATGGTTGTGGAAATGCCACCGTTCATGGCTCCAAACATCCGAATTTTGCGGGTGAGAGCGCGGGTATCGATGCCGTAGATCCCTGGTACTTGATTTTGTTTCAGGTAATCTGGTAAGGATTGTGTCGATCGCCAGTTACTTGGTCGTTGACAAATATTTCGAGCGATCGCACCCCGCACCTGGGGGCCATCTGATTCCTCGTCTTCAGGATTGATACCAGTATTGCCTAATTCAGGATAGGTAAAAATGACAATTTGACCGCAGTAACTAGGGTCAGTCAGGACTTCTTGGTAGCCGGTCATGCCAGTGTTAAATACCACTTCTCCGATCGCGGTTCCCGTAGCACCGAAAGACCAACCGCGATAAGTGGTTCCATCTGCCAGGACAAGTAAAGCCGGTATTGCGTCAGTCAGGGGCATAGTAAATTGGGGAATTGGGAATTGGGTTATGAAGAAGAGACAAGGAAGAGGGGGGAGGCAGAAAGACTTGTTCAATAATTCCCCCTCGTCCCTACTCCCCAATACTGCGATTGTTAATTATCCCATGAGTTGAGCAATTGCGAGTTTTTAAGATAGTTAATTAAAATTAAAAGGGAATTAAATTAAAGTGGCGGGAGTGGATTTGGCAAAGCTTGGGCGGTTAAAATTAATTATGATGCTTCAGTCTTTTTTATCCCGTGCAACCCTAATTTTTGTATCAAGCGCTCTAGCGGTTTTGTGTGTTGCCTGTAGTGAAGACAAACAGAACACTACGACTGGTGACAATAAGCAACCTGTGCCAATTGGGGATCTGGCATCCGTACAGCCTACCGTCGAACCACCAAAACCAACAGTTACCCCAGAAGCACAGCCGCAAGAGCCGTCTGAAACTGAACCAAGCCTTTTTGAACAGGGGCTAGACAAAGCGGTTGGCGCTTGGAGTATCAGCCGATCTGCTCAATCTCCAGGTGATTGGATTTTGGTGGCGAATCAGTATGAGGATGCGATCGCGCTGATGGAAAGAGTCCAGCGACAAAGCCCAGAATTTGCGATCGCTCAAACCAAAATTACGGAATATCGCCGCCAAGTTAAATATGCTCAACGACAAGCTACTCCTCGCCCTGTGAGCCTTGTAGAACCCAAGAGGGTAGTAGTTGTGGTTCCCCAAACAAGAATCCCACCCAAGTATATCTCGCCTCCACAAAAAACAGAACCGTTACCCGCAGAGCCAGGTTTGCCTTCATCAGCAGTAGTGATTCCAGATCAGGAAGTATTCACAGCGCCGATTAAAAGGCGAATTGGGGGAACGCCAATTGTGGAAGTCACCTTCAATGGCCAGCGACAATTTGAGATGATTATAGATACAGGAGCCAGTGGCACTGTGATTACCCAAGAGATGGCCAATAGCTTGGGAATAGTGCCAGTGGGTAGAGCTAAGGCAAATACTGCTAGTTCTAGGGCTGTGGAATTTCCTGTGGGCTATGTTAATTCGATGGCAATTGGTGGGGTAATAGTGAATAAAATACCAGTAGCGATCGCAGGTGCGGAACTAGAAACTGGACTTTTAGGACATGATTTTTTTGGCAACTACGATGTCACCATCAAACGGAATGTAGTAGAATTTCGGCCGCAATCGCGATCGCCAATCAATTCCCCAGAAACTCAACTAGCTGCTCCAACTTTGTCCAAGCCGCCCCGCTTTCTAGGATATCCTTAGCGATTTTAATGCCTTGGGCGTGATCCAGGAGTGCGATCGTACCTGCTACTTGCAGCGCCAACGACGCATTTAAGGCAACCGCATCTTGTTGCGCCTGAGTTCCCTTACCTTGCAGTACCGCCTTGAGAATTACTGCATTTTCTTGGACATCCCCACCCCGAAGCATACCTATGGAAGCAGGTGTGAGATCCAACTCTAGGGGGTTAATGGTAGTTACCTGAACTTCTCCAGCTGATAAAACCGCTAAGTCAGTTTCATCTCCTAAGCCAGCCTCATCAAGTTTTTCTCGCCCATGTAAAACAATCGCCTTTTCCTTGCCCAAATTGTTTAATGCTTGAGCAACTGTTGCCAAAAGCTTAGGAGTAAATAACCCCACCACCTGCCCAGTTGGACGCAAAGGATTTACTAAGGGCCCCAGTAAATTAAACACCGTTCGCACCTTGAGAGTCCGCCGTAATTGGGCAACCGCCTTGAGTGCGGGATGCCAACCAGGTGCAAACAAAAAAGTGATCCCAATCTCTTGTAGTGCAGCTTGCACCTTGTCACTAGAGGCATTCAAGTTTACACCCAAAGCTTCTAATACATCTGCGCTCCCCGTGAGACTTGAAGCTGAACGATTGCCATGTTTAGCGACGGGTACGCCAGATGCCGCAGCAACAAAAGCAACTGCTGTAGAAATATTAAAGGTTGATGAACCATCTCCACCTGTCCCACAGGTATCTATTACAGTAGTCAGTGATGTTAGCGGTAGCGGGGCGTTTAGCCCATGCTGAGTACTGAGTGGGGAAGATTGAGATTGCAAAACTTCAGCCATACCAGTCAACTCGTCAGCAGAAATACCTCTAAAGTTCAGCGCTGTTAAAATAGCCCCTGATAACTCTGGGGGAACCGCTTCATTGAGCCAACCTTGCATTAATTCAGCTGCTTGAGTCCGAGATAAGGATTGGCCATCTATTAATTGTTGCAGCAGCATATACCAGGTAGCAGAGGATTCTTGAGCAGTGATTGGAGAAGTTGCCATAGCTAAGGTTTTTGTGGGTATGGGAGCTATCCTACCGAAAAATGTGAAAGTAGCAGCCAAGGTTGGGAAACTAATACGATTTTGGATGCAACACGAAGTAGGAGCATACATCTGGCTGTACGCTCCTACTAATGACCTATATTTTATGAAACTGCCCAGATAAATGAATTACCTTAAGTATGAAATTACAACGCATTTAGCGCCGAACTTGGTTAGAGATATCTTTGCCTGTCTGTGCGGCACTATTGCCTACATCACTAGCAGTTTTCTGAGTACCCTCTACGTATCCTGCTCCAAACTGTTTAAAGGCTTCTGCTGACTCTTCTCCAATTTTCTGAAGTCGTTTACCAGGAGAACCTTCTGTTTCACGAGCTTCTTTATTCCACTCACCTATTGTTTTAGGTCTTTGAGAATCATCTTGCTGTACCTGTTCACGAACTCTCTCACCTAATGCCTTTTCGTTGTGTCCATAATTAACATTCGTCGTCAGCACTAGAAAACCAACTAAGATAACAGTTAAAAACCTTTTTAACTGAAGTTCTTTAAGTAGAGAACTGATATAACCAATCGTCCTAGAAATCAAATTTGTCATGCCAATTAGTCTGCTTTTTGGAGTACAAATAAAGATTAACTATAAAAAGGTAACGATCCTTCTAACAAAAGGCATATCTCAGTTATGAAAAGGAAATAGATCGGGATGCATTTAGTTGTGCCTATCTACCTAACTGTATATTGCTTGATTTTAACATCACATAGACGCGGGGAATTGGTATACTTGCTTTTACTACTACACGAAACTACTTTTTCGTTAGTTACGGCTTTGGAGAAGGGATTACCATATATTTCCACAAGTCAGCCGAAAAAAGCATTTATTTGCTTAATAACAGCTTTCTTATTAGCCTCACTCTTTGTTTATAAATCATACTTTGGATTGCTCAATCCCCAAATGTAGCACTAAATACATTTTAAATGCTACATTTGGTTTTTAATACCAATAGAAGTAAAAAACATATATCTTTGGTTATAAAAATTATCTGTCTTAAGACATAAAGACTTAATGGATAATTTATAAATAGCTACCAATAATAATGAATAGTCACACGATTTTTAGGCTAGAGGCATTGTTTGTCTGATTGAGTGGATTTATAGCGTAATCCCTAGATATTTGAAGGGTTTGCAGACAGCAAATTAATCCACATTTTTTCCTAAACACAAGAACTGCTTCAGGTGGAAAGCTAAAGGATGAAATACTGGATAAGGAAATTAGCAATCTGTATAGTATTACTGTATAACTTGTTCTTATCGAGTGGTTACGCAGGAGCAAACGAACTTTCAAACATTGATGTGCAGCAAGTAAATGCACTCCCAGCAGTTGAAAATGTAACAAGTATTGACAATAATCTTGCTAAGAGTAAAAAGGAAGATTTTTGCCGATCGAATGAGATTGTCAAAGGGATAGATAAACTAGAAGGACTCTTTACACTTTATTGCACTGACGATTCGGGTAAAATTTACTTAGAAATTAAACCAGAGCAGCTAAATAAAGACTATCTAGCCATAGTGACATTAGAATCAGGTATTGGGGAAAGTGGGATTTATAGTGGATTACCTCTTTCTGATTTTATCTTCTACTTTCGATTAGTACATAATAGATTGCACTTTGTTGTGCGGAATGTAAAATTCCGTGCAGAAAGTAGACAAGAACAGCGATCGCTTGCTCGTTCATTTAGCGACTCAGTTCTTTATTCACTCGAAATAGTCACTATTCATCCACAGACTAAAAATATCCTGATCGATCTGAATGAACTGCTAATGCAGGATTTTCCTGGGCTAACTACCCTATTGAAATACTCTTTACAGGCTGATTATCACTTGGATACACGTAAGTCATATTTTGGCGATGTTAACAGCTTTCCAGAAAATATAGAGATTGATTCTATTTACGGTTTTTCATCACAAGAAGGAGCAAACTTAGTTACAGTACCTGATAGTAGGGCACTTACTCTGAAGGTACATTACAGTTTTTCTCAACTTGGAGAAAATAATGGTTACATTCCCAGACTAGCCGATGATAGAGTGGGATATTTTATTACTGCTTTCCAAAATTTATCTAATAATAATCCTCACGAATCTTATGTACGTTATATCAATCGCTGGCATCTAGAACCATCCGATCCTAACGCTCCCTTATCTCCACCTAAAAAGCCAATTGTATATTGGATTGAAAATGCTGTGCCACTAGAGTACCGCGATGCAATTCGTGAAGGTGTTTTGATGTGGAACAAAGCATTTGAAAAAGCCGGATTTAAAAATGCTATTGAAGTACAGCAAATGCCAGATGATGCTAATTGGCAACCAGCAGATATACATTACAACACTATTCGCTGGTTCAATTCTTTGGATGCAGGTTTTGCTAGAGGGCCGATGCGCGTCAACCCATTCACCGGAGAAATATTAGATGCAGATATTATTGTGGATGCCAATATGGTGCTATTAATTCAACAAGAATATCATGCACTGATGGAAGCTAATTCATTTTTCACCGATGGACAATTTTCCCAAGTGGGCAAAAATCGATGTCAAGTTATTCGGGGAAGTGAAAAACTAAAAGCTAGAAGTCAGAAGATAGATGCTAATAGTTATCTTCTGCCTTCTTCTGAGTTCTGCTATAGTATGGAATCTTCAAATCAAGCAGCTATGGGAGCGTTAGCATTATCAATTTTGCCAAATATTGCACCTAACAGTGAAACGATAAAGGAGTATGTGCATCAATATTTGCGTTCTCTCATCGCTCACGAAGTCGGGCACACTCTTGGTTTGCGCCACAACTTTCAAGGCAGCACTATGTTAACGCCTGAAGAATTAAATAATACTGAAATCACTCACACTAAAGGTTTAGTAGGTTCAGTAATGGACTATCTACCTGTGAACATAGCACCACAGGGAGTAGAGCAAGGTGACTATTTCCCAGGAGTTGTTGGCCCTTATGATGAATGGGCAATTGAATATGGTTATAAAACAAGCCCATCAGTTGTGCTTGAGGGGATAATTCCAGAAGCAGAAAAAAGTTTTTTAGAACAGATTGTACTAGCATCACCTCAACCAGAATTATCTTACGCAACCGATGAAGATGTGTGGGACATCAATCCTTTGGCAAATGTTTGGGATATGAGTAGTGATGTGCTACTTTATTCGCAGTGGCAAATGGATAATGCTCGCATTATGTGGCAAAACCTTCACAAGGGTTATCTATCGAAGGGAGAAAACTATAGTAACCTGCGCCTCAGATTCAATATAGTACTTAAATATTATTTTCGGAATGCAACTTTGCTTTCCAAATACATTGGTGGACAATCATTTTTACGCCACAATGCCAATGATAATGCTTCTTGGGCATTTGTACCAGTTTCACTATTAAAACAACGTCAGGCATTGACGAAGTTGCAAGAGTATGTGTTTGCTGAGGATGCTTTCAGTTTTTCACCACAATTGCTTAATCAATTAGCATCCTCGCGCTGGGAACACTGGGGTAGTTCTGTACCTAATAGCCGCCTTGATTATCCAATTCACGATCGCATTCTGAATTTTCAAAGTGCGGTGCTGCGATCGCTATTACACAGCGATCGCCTGAATCGTTTACAAGATATAGAATTAAAAAGCCTCCCTGGACAAGCCCTTTCCATACCAGAACTGTTTGACACTCTGCAAACAGGCATCTGGACAGAAGTTTTAACTCCAGGAGAACCAAAGCCAATTTCTAGCGTCCGTCGTTCATTGCAACGGGAATATCTGAATATTTTGCTAGAGATGATGTTGGGTACTACTAATACACCTGAAGATGGGCGGACATTAGCTTGGTATAAATTACACCAATTACAAGAAGCCATTGATGTCAAACTCAAACAACTTGGTGAGCAGCGTGTTGGCGGGGTTCCCTCCCTTGAAGCGACTGCAAACCCGGAGGTTGAAAGCCTTGATATTTACACCTTAGCCCATTTAGAAGCTTCTGGCGATCGCATCACTAAAGCATTAAATGCACAGTTACTCTCTAAGTAGATATTATAAGTTGGGCATTGGGCATTGATTATTCTTCTCATCTCCCTTGTCTCCCTCATCTCCCTCATCTCCCCACTCCCCAGTTACGCAAGATATCGTTGCAATAGACCAATTACAACTTCTGGGATTTCCAAATGAGGTAATATTCCTGCATCTGCGATCGCATAAAAATTTTGAATCGCATCTGGATTTAAATTTGCCAAGCGTTGTCCTAATTTGATGTTGGTAAATTGTGCCTTTTCTCCCCAAAACATCACTGTGGGAATTATCAGTTGTTGAATATATAAACTCAAATCAAAGTAAAGATCGCCACGCAAAAATGCTAAAGCAGCAAACTTGGCATTAGACTGTTGTGCAGAGGTTAAATAAGCCTCCACCATCTCTTGAGATACTCGTTGTGACTTGGCAAACAGAAAACTTTGTAAAAAATTTCTAACTGCAATTTCATTTTCAGCACCAAGCATATAAATAAAATTGTCCAGCAGAGGCGTATTGATCGCCGAAAGCGGAAGTCTGCGTCCAGCACCTTGCCCAAAATCATCAAATCCAGAGGGACACACCAAAAATAATGCTTTGAATAAATTGGGTTGAAGAATGGCTAGGCGGATGGCAAAAGCGGCTGTTAGAGATGAGGCTACTACTATTACCGGCTGATGACAAGTTTGGATGATAAACTCTGCGATCGTGTTGAGATAATCCCTAATTTTATAATCTCGGACTGGATGAGCCGATTCTCCCCAGCCGATTAAATCGGGCGCTAAAATGCGGTAATTAGAGGCAAAAGCTGGGTAAACTTTAGACCATTCGTATGCAGATGCCCCACCACCAAAGTTATGCAGAAATAGTAGTGGGCGTAAATATTCAGTGTCAGCGATCGCTCCGCCAACGCTAGGGGCGATCGCCCAAGGTGCATTCGTTTGGGTATAGTAAACCATTGCCCCCAAGGATGTATGGATAAGTTTATGTCCAAAACCAAGAGGTTGAAACTGAAGCATAAAATTAAAGAGTTAGTTTAATAGCACTTTAGGCAAAGGCAAAATTACCAGGATAACTCATAATTCATTCTTGCTTTTTGTCAGCATCTCCTGCGATCTGAACAAGTTGATGAAGGTTATCACCACTGATATGATACGCTCCCCCAAAACCAACTACAAAACGACCTTCACTAGGAGTTAGTTGGAAAATCCGAAAGTCAGACAAGCCGCGTAAAACCTCGATAATTTGACCAAACCGCCCTTGAAATTGCTCAACAATCTGATTCCACTCGTTAGTTTCACGCTCTACTAAAGTTGCTGTACAATCAAAACTCAAACGACGACGAGCAAAAATTAGATTACTCTTGGCTTCATCCTCGATAAACAAGACACTAAGATGAGGATTGGCATAGAGATTTTTGGTATGAGTTGAAAGACCACTGACGTAAATGTAGATATTCTTAGAATCATCCATTACAAAGGGAGCATAACTAGCATTGGGTATTGCCTCCGCGCTCACGGTGCTAATAATTACACTCTCAAATGCTTCAGGAAACTTTTCGTATTCAGCTTGAATGTTTTCAAGTTGACTCATAAATAAATTACCACGCTTATTAGGAACGCCTAATTAAGTATCCTAACGTGATTGAGTGATTTCTACGACAGGCTATTTGATGTGGCATGGAATGCCAAAGATAGTTTGTCTACCTTTAACAAATTCTAGGGGTTTCGCTCATTCGAGTCGCAGCAAGTTTTGTACAGGGCTTCGCTGTCAGCGCTCAATCAAATAGACATCTCCAGAAATTAAACATACGTTATGTAAAACCATTGTAGAGACGCGATATATCGCGTCTCTAGATTCTTTTTCACCAGATGTCAAATAGTCTAAATCCCCGTCACAAAACTTAATTACGAATTACCGTCTGCTATCGCCACGATGAGCCACTTCAGTTTCTTGTAGCTTTATTCCAGGTATTCCTGGTGCAAATGCTTCTTGATGTTGTGGCGGCTGAATTTTTTGCTGTGCAAACTTTACACGAGTACGAACTCCGAGATCAACATCTGTATCGAGCATGTGCTGAAGTTGATTTGTTATGCGCGACGCTTGATCGGGTAAAGTGACTGCGATCGCAATGGCTAGTGTTTCTAAACTCGTCACTGCTGCATAGCGCACTACCCATTCTGGATCTTGAGCAATTAATAATAGCGCCTCTAGTACCTGAGTCTGAATTGATTCCAATTTTTCAGGTGGTACTTGATGCCAGCGCAAAGTACCTAATCCTCTGGCAGCTGCCCGCCGCACACTCAGGGAAAAATCGGTTTTTGCTGCCTCTAGCAAGGTATTCAGCGCCCGAACATCGCCAATTCCCGCTAAGGCACGAAGTGCCCAAGCCCTAGCACCATAGTTGTAGTCATCAATTAGTTCCAACAGTGGGGATACTGCGGGTTCCCCGATCGCAATCAGTCCATCTACCGCTGCCACCGCCGCCCCTGGATTGTTGTAGCCCAAAGCTGCAATTAGAGTCGGAACGGATTCCTCTATACCTGCTGCTGCTAACTCTTGAACTGCGTCTACTAAACGCTCTGATGAGTCTGCTTCTTGTACAGCACGGATCAATACTGGGGCAAGATCGCTGTTATTCATAACAATTTTTCATGAGTAATTAGCCGTCAGCCAATTGTAGCTTAAGTTATCCGTAGCTGACACCATACATAAATCCCCTAAGCCTAATTTTGTAGTTGGGCTGGGGGTTTATGTGTGGTAAACATTTGGTGATAACGTATTAATGACAACTTAATTATCTATAATTTATGACTACAGCAGCGAGTCCATTAAATTAATGACTTTAATTGCACCTTCTGGCAAAGTGATTGGTGTGATGTGATTAACTTGATGTTCTAGTAATCCTTTGAGAGAAATGAGCTTGAGGCTATTTTCAGCAAGAGTCTGTGCGATCGCATCTGCTGCGGGTAGATATCCAATGGCTCCCAAATCTGCTAACACTGCTCGACGCAATTGCAATCTCTCACCCGCCAAAGCCTTTACTAAGCGTTCTCCATAAGCTGGTTCTTGGGTTAATTGATACATAGCTCGCGCAGCTGCATATTGCACCAATTCAATTGGATGCTCTAAAAATGGCTTTACTAAAGGAATAACTTCAGTTGCCCTCAAGGTTCCCAAGGCTTCTAAAATGGCTTCGTAGGGTTGAGATAAATCAGGCTGCTGCGAGCAAAGTTGCTCTCCCTGCAAACCTACTACTAATAGCTTGATTAAGGCGGGAATACAAACCGGATCGCCTAGCATTTCTAAGGATTGTGCTGCTGCTTCCCGTACATAAAAATCTGAGCAGTCTAAACATGCAATTAAAGGTGAGACTGCTTGGCGATCGCTGAGTTTCCCTAATGCCCTAGCTGCATTCCGTCGCAGAGGATATCCACCTTCTGGTGTTCTATCGGCTTCATCCTCTAAAGCTTTGATCAGTCCTGTAACCGCAGCTGGTTCACTTATGCGAAACCTACCCAACCACCAGGCAGCATAAAATCGCAAGCCTAAATCTGCACTTTCAAGATTAGCGATCGCTTGCTCTACCGTTAAAGATCCACCGTCGCCATTGTCATCTGTCGGTGATAAATCTTCAAATTTCTGTGGACTAGAATTCATTAGGAAGAAGGAGGAGCGCTTTGTTCGCTATCTGTTTTCGCTTCAGCATTCAATGGTTGAATACTGACTATTTTGCCACCTAAGCGAGTAATTCTCTGCATTTCTTTATTCATCCTGTTCTCAGGCACTGTAAAAAACACAGTGGCGCTAGAACGAATGGCATAGTTGGTTTTTTCGGTTTCTTCGCTTTGACGTAAACCGACTACTTCATACCGAAAGTAACGACTACTAGTTCTACTACTAATTTGTCCAAGCATAAATCACTTCCAAATTTTAAATTTCAAGTTTTCAATAGTCATTAATTCATAACTAATGACTATTGACAAATGACACTAAAGTGGTTTCACACTAGCTATTTTACCACCTTGTTTTACTACTCTTTGGAAGTAGCTAGATAGTTCTTCATAAGGTATTACCACCGCTTGATTTACCCGGCGGGTGCTAGGATATCCAGCACCGAAAACACCTGCCACTTCAATGCGGTAGAGTCTGCCTTCTTTACCAAATGTTCCCGCACCACCAAAAGTGCTGTTGGGGGTAACACCTTTTTCGGAAGCAACGTATGAAAAACCTGAAGGGCCACCAGATGGAGGAACAACGATAGATGCACTGTTGCGTCCCAGTTCGGCAGCAAGACGGGAGGACTTGCCTTTGAGTTGGGAGGTATCGCTGCTGGCATAGCCGCGATAAAGTTGGAATATCCGGCTAAATCCGACAGTTTTCTGTCCTGTTTGGGTTTTAAAGCCGCGATAGTAAGGCACTATATTTTCACCAAAGCTCGATTGATACTCTGACGAATCAATATAAGAATCGATGTCGGCTTCATATCCCTTGTTTTGGTACAAGTCTAAGTGATAGACCACTTCAGACTCATCATAAGGGGCACGACCCAACAAATGTTTATAGTTCAGTTCGATAACGCGAGTTTGGAAATTGTCGTAGAAAAACTTGGTTTTGTACAGTTCTGATTTAGCGACTTGCCGCACAAATTCTTGTACTGTATTTTTTCCATCCCGCAGGATAGATTCAGCACTTTCGAGGCGGTCAGATGCCAATATATAGTTGTTGCCCAACACTTGACGATAGACGGCAGCAATTACTCTCTCTATATCTTCTTTACTTGCATTGGGACGCAATTCTACAGGAGATTGGTCGCTAAAAGGTTCCGTTCCTAGACGGGACGCTGCTGTTGTAATAGCCATTGGTGAATTTTCCTTTTGTAATTAGTAATTGGAAAAATTAGGAGTTAGGAGTTAAGAGTTAGGAGTTAAGAGTAGGGGTATAGTTAGGAATTTAAAACTCATAACTTCTAACTCCTCACTCCTCACTCCTCACTCCTTACTCCTAACTCCTCAGTTAATTCCCGATTCCCTTTTATACGGCAGTAATGCTAATAACTCTACTGCCTTTGCGATTCAACTGCTGCAATTTACTAGACAGTTGCTCGTAGGGTACGATCAATTCCGCAGTTCCACGGCGCACTACAGTTGAATTTGGAGAAGCTGCTTGTAGCACTCTGATGCGATATGTTTCCCCACGACCACCTGTAGAAAGACCGGTTAAGGCTCCAGCAGAGACTGGATAAATGGGTGAAGCTAGATTTTTAGCGACTTCCCAGGTTAGCCGTCCTTGTTTTTGTCCTTGGGCGCGATCGCTATTGGCATAACCCCGATATAGTTGGAACAGTCGGCTATATCCAACGTTCTTCTGTCCTACCTGACTCTTAAAGCCTCGATAGTAGGGCACAATATTTTCGCCAAAACTCTCTTGATATTCTAATGAGTCAATGTAGGAGTTAATTTCAGCTTCGTAACCTTGTGAGTTATAAAGCTCAACATGATACGAAATCTCTGACTCATCTTCTGGGGCCCGCCCCAATAAATGCTTATAATTTAACTCGATAAACCGAGTTTGGGAGTTAGAGTGGAAGTACTTATCCCGATAGAGTTCCGATTGAGCAATGGCTTGCACAAATCCCCGAACTGAGATTGCACCTTGCTGCAAAAGTGATTCGGCACTCTCCAAACGCTCTCCTTCTAGGAGGTATGCATTACCCAAAACCTGACGGTAAGCTGCCCTGATAACCACTGCTACATCTGCTTCAGTTCTATCGGGACGTAGTTCTACCGGTGCTGAGTTTTCGAATGCTCCAATCCCTAATCTTGCTGCTTGTCCCAAAGCTGCCATATTTAAACCTCCTCAGTTTTAACTGCAAAACTGAAAACTTTTTAGAAAAATTTTTTCTAGTCTTTTAACAGTCTTTTGAAAATAAAACTGCCCGGAGAGGTAAGCAACTCATAGAACTCACTTGTCATAAGAGCTGATTTCCTCTCCGGGCTAAAGAAACACTCTAGCTTAGAGTATTGATTACATAGTCGATGTAAGAATTTGCTTCAACAGCTGGGTCGCCGCTTAGACCGTGGTTAGCTTTGATGTACTTGAGAGCTTCAATGTACCAGCTAGGAGATAGGTCAAAAGTGCGGTTGATTTCAGCCAAGCCAGAAATCAAGAAATCATCCAAGGGGCCTGTGCCACCAACAACTAAAGCGTATGTGATAATCCGCAAGTAGTAGCCAACATCACGAACACACTTGCCTTTACCGCGTGCATCAGACGCGAAGTTAGGGCCTTGTTGTTGGGTGGTGTAAGGGAACTTGTTATACACTGCTTGAGCAGCACCTTCGGTCAAGCGTTGAGCATTAGCGCTCAATGCTTTTGCTGCTTGTAAGCTAGCTGGTGCTTGACGGAAGCGACCAAAAGCAACTTGAATTTCGGTGCTGCTGAGGTAGCGACCTTGGGAGTCAGCCGATGCAATTGCTTCAGTTAGAGGTGTTTTTGTCATTTTGGTATTTCCCTTTTACAAACTTTTGGTTGAAATTTTGTTTTGCCCTAATGGACAATTATCTCAGTCAATAGCAGCAGTATCTGCCTTAAGCTACAGCTGAAGCAGCACGATCAAAATAGCTAGCGATTTCAGCTACCAAAGCGCTGCAATCGCCTCTGGTGATGTTGTTTGTATCGTTAACGATGGCTAGGGAAGCTTGTTTTAGCTTTTGAATACCAACAGCAACTGAAGCTCCTGGGGTTCCCAATGCCAAGTAGGTTTCACGCAAACCGTTGAGGGCACGATCATCTAGGACGCTGGAATCGCCAGCAAAGATTGCATAGGTGATGTAGCGAAGAATGATGTCCAAATCTCTGATGCAAGCAGCAGCGCGACGGCTGGTGTAAGCATTACCGCCGGGAGTGATCAATTGGGGTTGTTCTGCCCACAAATCACGAGCCGCAGCAGCAACAAGAGCGGAAGCATTGCTGGTAATCCGGTTAACAGCATCTGCACGCTTGTTACCATCTTTGACTAGTTCGCTCAATGCATCCAATTGTGCATCGGAGAGGTATTCCCCACGTGTATCAGCTTGGGAAACTACTTTTGCAAATGCATCTAAAACCATTGCGTTAAATCTCCTACTTTGCTTGGTTAAGAATAATTGGACTCAAAACTGAAATAGTCCAGTTTTTTGATGTCAGCACTGCCTGACGAGTTACGAAAGGTTTAAAACAGACATCCACGAAATAAGTTTACGATCTCCAGGCTTTCAGATTAAAACTTTTGTTAAAAAACTTCAAACTTCTGTGAACGACTGGAAAACCTGATTAAGATGTTGTTTTTTACTTCCAAGTTCTCTTTATACAATGCTGCCGTATCATTATTTATTACAAATTATTGTTATGTTTGTTAATTTAGTTTACACAAGTTTACATTTACCTATTGGCTTCTCTCCATCTCAAAATATGCGATGACATATTCCTAGTAAATCCCTTAAAAGTTTGCGTAGGTTGCGTATGCACAAATATTTATGTCATTGCGAGCGGAATTAAATGTAGCGAAGCAATCCCAAGGTCTTGGGATTGCTTCATTCCGCTTTGCTCCATTCGCAATGACAAATGTATATTTATTTTTGCATTACTACTTAGGTGTAGCCCACTGCAAGCATCGCACGCTAATTCGTGTATTATTTGCTACTTAATGCCCCTGTCACTGGATTGCATTCATTCCGAAAAACTATGTAAAGATGCAACTCCAGAAAAAAGACTTGATTTTAGATAAATTTTCATGATAGTCTGCGTTCAATCATAAAATACGGTTTCTTGATAAAATTACCGTAGTTTAAATTACCCAGCATATTTGTCACTTTGCAGACTTGTAGTTAATGGAAAGGGAAATCATCTCTTATGGTCAAAGACTGGTTTGAATGGCACGACCTCTACAAGAACGAACCGAAACTTCAACAACGCCTGCAAATTGTGCAGGAATACATTGCCCATAGCTTGAATTTGTCCCAACCAGGGTTAATCCGTGTAATTAGCGTTTGCGCGGGCGATGGGCGAGATTTGCTAGGAACCCTATCAAATCACCCACGGGCAAAAGATGTTCATGCGCGACTTGTAGAGCTAAATCCACAGCTAGTTGAACGTGGACAAGAAACAATAGAATCATTGGGTTTGACAAAACAAATTGAGTTTATCAATGGTGATGCAACTATCTCCTCAAACTATGCAGGAGCAGTACCAGCAGACATTGTGATTGTCTGTGGTGTATTCGGCAATCTCGCAGATGAAACTGAATTGAATCGTTTGCTGACAAATCTGAGTTTTCTTAGCAAGCAAGGTGCTTTTGTGATTTGGACTCGTGGCCATTCTCAGGGTATTGCCCATTCTGAGACTGTCCGTAAATTTTTCCGCGAACATGGATTTGAAGAAATCAACTTCAAACTCACCGCAACAGGAGACATGGGAGTAGGTATTCATCGTTATCTTGGTGAAAGTTTAGCTGCACCCAAAGAACAACAGTTCTTTGCCTTTACTGGTGTTCCAAATAAAGCCAGGTAAATAATACCTTTAAAACAATTCTTTCAGAAAAATTATGGTCGCTACAGTTAAACCTCAGTATACAAATATCTTTCGCCGTGTCAGCCGGCTCTTAGCACCAGGATTGCTAACCTTAGCAACTTCATTAACATTAGTTAGTTGCACAGCCGAAGGGCAAAAAGCTCAAACCCCTTCTGCTGCAACAAATGTATCTGATACCAATTCATCTGGAATCAAAGCTAAGGTACTCCGTATGGGATATCAATCAGCAGGTGATTTGGTCAGATCGCAAAAAGTATTAGAAAAGCGTCTAGAACCTCTAGGAGTAAAGGTGGAGTGGGCACAATTTGTCCAAGGGCCACAGCTAATGGAAGCGATGAATGTCGGTAAAATCGATTTGGGTTCCGTTGGGGAAACTCCGCCTATTTTCGCCCAAGCTGCTGGCGCTCAAATCGTTTATGTTGTTGGTTCTCGACGCACTCCAACCACAGGAAGAGCAAGTGTGATTGCTGTCCCACCAAATTCTCCTATTAAGAGTGTCAAGGATCTCAAAGGACAAAAAATAGTATTTCAAAAAGCTTCTGCATCTCACTATTTTGTCTTTAGGGCTTTAGAAGATGCCGGTTTAAAACCCAGTGATATTAAAATTTTGAGTATACCCACCGTGGAAGCTAGTAGTGCTTTTCTAGAAGGGAAAATTCCGGTTTGGGTAGCTGGCGATCCTTATTTAGCTTTGGCTGAAAAAGCAGGTAAGATCCGAGTAATTAAGACTGCCCAAGGACTTGATACACCTGGTGGATATTATATTGGTGCAAGGCAGTTTGCGGTTGACAATCCTGGAATTCTGCGGATAGTGATTGAGGAGATTGATAAACTCCATCGCTGGGCTGAGGCAAATCCCAAAGAAGTAGCAAAAATCATCGGGCCAATCCAAAAACTACCTCCTGATATCATAGAAAAGGTAGTTAGCCGCCGCACTTATGGCTTGAGAGCCATTTCTCCAGAGTTAATTAAGGAACAACAGAAAATTGCAGATTACTTTTATAAATATCGTGTGATTCCTAAAGATGTGAATATTCAGGAAGCTGTACTGACACCTGAACAATATGCGGCAATTACTCCAGAATCTATTAGCCAAAAGTAACTTTCAGGGTTAAACAATTTTAGATTTTAGATTTTGGATTTGTAGAAATTCTATAATCCGTTTAAATGCTTGTGGATCTTGGTAGAGAAAGCTATGACCACCCTCAAAGAATTCTAAGTCTGAACCCGGTATCTGTTTGTGTATTGCCTCAAGATTAGCAGGAGGAGATATGCCATCATAACGACCACCGCAGATATAAACAGGTATATGCAGTTGAGAAAGCCGATTATAGGTATCGTGAGCAGCACGAGCCTCAAGTTGCCGACGACGACCAACTTGGCGACTTGGTTCGTCTGAATCTTCTTGAAAACTTGCTACCATCAGTTTTACTAGTTCCTCTAATAGTGTAGTTCTCTCAGAGAGCCAGTCCTGATTTTGCCAACGGCTATCAGTAATGGTGATTTGCCGATGTGCCAGTTCTTCATTAGGAAGGTTCGCGAGTTCATGCAGTGGATATGATGACCCACCAGCACCGCCACTGCTACTACATGCTAAAACCAAACGTTCAACGCGATGGGGATAGCGCAGTGCTAATTCTTGGGCTACCATCCCTCCAAAGGAAATCCCTATGACATGGCAGTTCTCCCACCCTAATGCATTGAGCAAAGAGTCAGCATCAGCTGCGTAATCTGCTAATGTGTAGGGAATATCGGGTTTTGAGGTTTGACCAAGACCGCGTTGATCGTAAGCTAGGATTTCAAAGTGTTGACCAAGGGGTGATTGAAAAATAGTAGGCGATCGCCGCAAGTCACCTCCAGTACCACTAATACTAAGTAGGCGCTGACCTGTGCCGCGAATCTCATAATACATTTGCAAATCACGAACAGATACAAATGGCATGAGTATTTTTCCTGATAAATTTCCTAGAAATTAGTTTAGGAGGAGTAGCATGCTGGTAGTGGTGCGTGGGAGCAATGCGATTTTGTGAGATGGGTAAGCAGGGGAGGCAGGGGAGGCAGGGTAAGCAGGGGAGGCAGGGGAGGCAGGGGAAGAGAAAGAAGATAAGTGTAGAAGCAGTCTGTTTCGATAGTAAAAAATACTAAAAATGCCTCTTTACTCCCCCTGCTCCCCTGCTCCCCTGCTCCCCCTGCTCCCCCTGCTCCCCTTGTGGGTGGAGTTTTTTATTTCTTGAACATCTCTAACTCTTACCGAACACACTACCAAGGGCGCGCGCCATATTTTGCGGTTGCATTGCATCCATTGCGGCGGTAGGTTCGTAACCGCAGTGAACCATGCAATCGACACACTTGGGATTACCACTCTTCTGGCCGTATTGACTCCAGTCAGTTTGTGCTAGTAATTCCTTGAAGGTAGAATAATAACCTTCGTTCAGCAGATAACAAGGTTTTTGCCAACCGAGAACGCTATAACTAGGGCTACCCCAAGGTGTGCATTCGTAGTCTTTCTCACCAGTGAGAAAATCTAAGAATAGCGGATTGTGATTGAAGTTCCAGTTTTTTTCACCAGCTTTGTGTGGAGCCAGAATTTCCCGGAAGAGGGCGCGGGTTTGTTCTCGGTGGAGGAAATGATCTTGATCTGGTGCCCACTCGTAGCTGTAGCCGGGAGAAATCATCATCCCGTCAGTATTTAGGGTTTCTATAAAGTCAAAGAACTCTTGCATATCTTTGGGTTGGGTACCCTCAAAGATAGTCGTGTTAGTGGTGACACGAAAGCCTTTAGCTTTAGCGGCACGAATGGCTTTGACAGCAATATCAAAAACACCTTTGCGATCGACACATTGATCGTGCAATTCACGCATTCCATCTAAATGGACGCTAAAAGTCAGGTAAGGGGAAGGTTGAAACTTATCTAGGCTCTTTTCTAATAACAAACCATTGGTACACAAGTAAATATACTTCTTACGCTCAATTAATCCCTGAACAATCCGATCGATTTGGGGATGTAGTAAAGGCTCTCCCCCAGGAATTGAAACAACCGGTGCGCCACACTCTTCCACTGCGGCGAAGCATTGTTCTGGGGTGAGATTTTGCTTTAATATCTCCGCTGGATGTTGGATTTTACCACAACCAGTACAGGCTAGATTACACCGAAAAAGAGGTTCTAACATCAATACTAAGGGGAAGCGTTTACGTCCTTTCAAACGCTGAGTAACTAGATACTTCCCGATATCCATAGCTTGTTGTAGATTAACTGCCATTGTTGCGATCGCTCCTCTTTATAAAAACACCACGTTCTCAACCCCAAGATTTATCTGTGGGGTCTTTAATTTTGAATTTTGAATTTTGAATTTTGAATTCCCCAGAGGGGTTGACATACCCTTGAGCAATAAACCAATCCACAGCCTCTTTGAGTGCTGCCTTCAGTGAAGATTGAGGTAAACCCAACTCTCGTACAGCCTTTGTCGGATCATAATACATAGGTTGTTTCGCCATCCGAACGCCATCCAATGGCACTGAAGGCGATTTCCCCAAGGGTGCGAGAATCTTTTCATCAACCCAGGCAACACTAAGGGGCAACCAAGGGGGTACTGTTCTTTGAGGTGCGTTTAGACCTGTGATTTCGGCGAGTTGTTCGAGTAGTTGCTTTAAACTTAGGTTTTGATGACCTAATATATAGCGATCGCCTGATTTACCGCGTTGCAAAGCCAGTAAATGCCCCCATGCCACATCTTGCACATCGATAAAATTCAAACCAGTATCTAGATAAAAGGGCATTTGCCGTCGTAAAAACCGTAAGATTATATCACCTGTTGGGGTAGGTTTGATATCTAACGAACCAATGGGGCTGCTAGGATTGACTATAACTACCTCCTGACCTGTAGCAAAGGCTTGCATGGCTTCAAGTTCCGCCAGAAACTTAGACTTTTTGTAGTTACCCACTAACTTTTCTAAGGGACTCTGATGTGTTTCATCGACGACTTGACCAGATGCTCCTACCCCAATTGCTGCTACTGAACTAGTATAAACGGTACGCTCAATACGTGCTTTGCGGGCTGCTGCCAATACATTGCGCGTACCCAAAACATTGCTATGGTGAAGTAACTCTTGGTCTGTTTGCCACAAGGAATAATGGGCTGCTACATGAAATAGGTATTGACAACCTTCCATTTGTTGCCAGAGATTTGGATCGTTTAAATCGCCTTTGACAATTTCCACATCCAAACCGCGGAGATTTTCCAAATTGCTGCTTGAGCGTACCAAGGCTTTGACAGCATATCCCTGTTGTAGGAGCAACCGTACTAAGTGGGCACCAATAAAACCCGTACCCCCGGTGACAAAAACCTGCATCAAACTGTTCCTCTCTTCTTAAATCGGGGAAACCAATCATCTAAAACGGTGTAGACTACTGGCACAACAATTAAGCTGAGGATAGTTGAAGTTACGAGTCCACCAGCGATCGCTACAGCCATAGGCGATCGCAATTCGGAACCAGCACCTAAACCTAATGCGATCGGTAGCATTCCTAAAATAGTGGAAGCAGTGGTCATCATAATTGGTCTGAGGCGCACTATTCCCGTTTTCAGGATTGCCTCGGTGCGTTCTAAGCCAGTGTTGCGTAATTGGTTGATGTAATCTACAAGCAAGATGGCATTTTTATTGGCTAGCCCCAGCAAAAAGACGAAGCCGATCAATGAGATCATACCAAAATCGCTTTTGGTAATCAGTAATGCCAACATTGCCCCCACCAGTGCTAAAGGCAAAGAGACACCAATTACCAAAGGATCTACCCAGCTTTTGAACAGTAAAAATAGTACCACAACAATACACAAGGCAGATAAAGCCAAGGTACTGCCGAAACTGCTAAAAACTTCACCTTGGTTAGCGGAATCTCCTCCTAAATCTAAGGAAACATTTGAGGGTAACACCGCCTTCGCTTCCGCTACCACTTTATCAGTAGCATCACCTAAAGATAGATCCTTGCCAAGATTAGCACTCACATAAGCTACTCGCTGATTATTCAGACGCTCGATTTGAAAAACCTTACCTTGGGGATTGGTTTCACCTGTAATCGTGACATCAGCAAATCCCGGTAGTTTTTGAATTCTCTCTTTAATTGCCTTGACTGCTTTACTTAAGGCTTGGAGATCGTTACCACTTAAAGCTATTTGGAGAGGTTTTTGACCGCCAGAATCAACAAATTGAATATCTTCGACACTGGTAGTTACTCCAGCAAGAACAGGTAAAGTCGAGCGGAATTGGTCTTGTAATTCCGCAGTTGTGATTGTGCGGTCTTCCTTTAACTTTATATATAGTGTGCCTTTGTTCGGCTCACCCTCACGAGAACCAACAGTGGTAAATACCGTTTCAACTGCTGGTGATTTTCTGACTACATCTTCTAGTTTTTTCGCAACTTGAAGAGAATCATTTAATGGGTTGGGAATTGGAAATTGGGAATTGGGAATATTATTATTACTCCCTTGTCCCCCTTGTCTCCCTCTACCCAAATCGGGGATACTCGGTAAAGGAGCCGTATAAGCAATATTGAATTCGCCGCGATCGAGTTTAGGAATAAACCCTTTAGGAATTAAGGGAATCAGTGCTATACCTGCGATGAAACTGAGGACGGCTAATCCGATAACTATCTTGCGGTGATTCAAAGACCAACTCAGCAAGTTTCTGTAAAATTGAGCAAATGCTACCCAACTTCTTGCTTCTCGACGCGGGGAAAGTGAAGATTTAGGTTTTAACCAGTAGATAGCCAGAACTGGAGATAAAGTCCGAGCAACTAGCATAGAAGCAAGCATGGCTGCTGAAACAGTTATGCCGAATGGCTTGAAGAATTGACCGATTACTCCACCCATCAAACCTATAGGCAGAAAAACTGCTACTGCTGTCAAGGTGGCGGCGGTTACTGTTAATCCAATTTCATTAGTTGCTAGAAGTGCCGCTTGGCGAGGAGTTTCCCCATCTTCAATGTGTCGCATAATGTTTTCTACATCCACGATCGCATCATCAACGATACTACCAATCACCAAAGCTAAAGCTAACAGCGTAATAGTTTCTAAGTTGAAACCAAAAATTGCCATAACGATAAACGTCGCTAAAACAGACGTAGGAATCGCCAGTGCTGAAATTAGGGTGGCTCGCCAGTTCCACAGAAATGGAAAAATCACCACAATGGACAACAAAACTGCTTCCAATAAAGCATCGATGGTTGACTGGGTGGCTTGGCGGATATATTCTGCTTGGGTAGCAGCTAAGGTGAGTTTGACATCCTTGAAGGTAGAGCGTAGTCTTTGGACTTCTTTTTCAACTCCACTAACTACTTCTAAGGTGTTAGCGTTACCGCGTTTAATTACCTGAAACGCTAGGGCATTTTGCCCATTAAACCGGACTAATGTTGCTCCAGCTTGGGGGAGAGCCGTTAAACTTGCATTGGCTGGAGGTATGGAAGGAGTTGCACTAGCAGCGCCAAGTAATGAGACTTTTAAGACTCCTGGTAGTTTAGCGATCGCAGTTACAATCTCGTTTTTCGCCAACTTTGTCAAATCTGTGAAATTCCGCGTCTTACTCTCAATGGCGTAGCTAATAGCGGCTGACTCATTTAGATTCAAGGGAATAATTTTAGAAGTTGCTCCTTGAGGCAAAGTCAACTGCTTGAGGGCAGTTTCCACGTTTTTAGTTGATGTTTCTAAATTCGTACCAACGGCAAAAGAAAGGCTAACAGCAGTTTGACTAGGATAAGTGGATGAGCGAATATTGTCCAATCCTTCTAGGGAACGGAGGCGTTCTTCCAACGGTTTGGTAAGCTTCGCCTCTGTATCCAGGGCAGTTTTCAGTGGGGCTGTAGCATTCACAACCACTACTGGAAAGGTAATATCTGGAAACAAAGCATATTTCAGAGAACTGAATGCCAGAATCCCAGCTACCGTTACGGCAATCCAAAAACTCACCGTCAGCCACGAAAATTGAATCGCTAGTTTAGAAATATTGAAGAGTTCTCGTGCGGATTTTGAGCGATCGGGCTTTACCATCTTGGAAAATTATCGTGTGGTGACACAATTATTTAGTCATGCTACAGCAATCACCTGGGGTTTATGACCAGAAAAGGGCAACATTCTTTATTGTCACTCAGATGTGGCAGAATTTTTAAATATGAAACTTGGTTTTAATAAGCAATTATTCTGTCAAAGTTTTTGGGAGAGCTAGTGCCTAATTTTTTGCCCATCAATACAATTTTAGTACCCCAAGGAGCAGAATATAAAGCTGTGTGTCGCGGATTAAGCGGCGTAACTGGTTCCATGCCAACGGTAGTAGCCATACCTGTGGGGATGAAACCTTTGCTTAAATATCTACAACAATCCCCAAGAAATGCACAATTGTTAGCTCCCAAATCTAGAGTGTTGATTATGGGTATATGTGGCAGCTTGAGCGATCGCCACACAGTTGGCGATATTGTACTGTATGAAGATTGTCTTTTTTCTGGGAAGCGGCAAGAATGCGATCGCACTTTCACAACACAATTGCACTCTTTACTGGCACAAAAAGCATATTTAGTCAAGTCAATGACAAGCGATCGCGTTATTTGGTCTGCTGTCGAAAAACGCCATTTGGGTGAGACTTTGGCGGCTGATGTTGTTGATATGGAAGGATTTACTGCTCTAGAGTTTTTCAATGAGGTTGAGGTGGCTGTGGCAATGCTGCGAGTAGTTAGTGATAATTGTCAGCACGATATCCCCGATCTCACACCAGCAATTAATTCTGATGGCTCTCTAAACCCTTTTCCTTTAGCAATGGCAATGCTACGACAACCCCTTGCTGCTACTCGCCTGATTCGAGGTTCGTTAACAGCATTAAAGGTGTTAGAGCAAGTTACAAATCGGCTATTTTTAGCGTTACAGACGTAACTCCCAACTCTTTGAGTAAGATTCAAAGTCTTTCTCTTTGTAGGCTACCGTGTAGATATAAGTCTTTTAGCGTTATATCATGTCTGCTTGATTACTTATTAAACTCGAAAAACGCCACCCCGCCAAAGCTATGCTTTGTCTCCCCTCCCCTTAGTAAGGCTACGGTGTACACACAAGTCTGTAGAAACCCAAAATCGTTGGAGATCCCCCTAAATCCCCCGATAAATTGGGGGACTTTGATTCTAGTCCCCCCCTTTTTTAAGGGGGGTTAGGGGGGATCTAAAGCTGTGGGGCAACTCCAAAAGACTTGTGTGTACACCCTAGCCCTTAGTAAGGAGAGGGGATTAAGGGTTGGGGTGCAATGACTGTGAAAATCATAACTAATTACGGACATGATCTTACTGCGTAACATAAAGTGCGCTAATCTTTGCAGGTCGATGCATTAACATTGCAAGTCAATGTATTAACATTGCAGGTCGATGCATTAACATTGCAATTCGATGTATTAACATTGCAGGTTGATGTATTAACATTGCAGGTTGATGCATTAACATTGCAAGTCGATGTATTAACATTGCAGGTCGATGCATTAAGTAACCATGTAGAATTAATTACAGTCATTGCGAGCGAAGCGAAGCAATCCTAGCCTCCGCGTTCGCGAAGGGTGTCCGAAGGACTTATGCTTCATTTTGCTATCTCTACGAGACGCTACCGCGTTAAGCGAAGCTATGCCGAAGACTTTACGCTCCATTCGCAATGACATTGTGTAATTAATTTTGTTTAATTATTTAACATTGCAGGTAAAGAACTAACGCACCAAAACCTTATCGCCGAAAAATTCATCCCACGCCTCACTAGAATGAGAACGTGAGATGAATTTTGTTTAAGCTAAAAATTCTCGATGATGGCGAAATTCTACAGAGGTAGAGTTAACCCAGTCACAGCGATCGCACCTGCGATCGCACTGGCTGCAAGGGAAGTGATTGCTGTCCCAAATATCCACCAAGCAGCATTTGCAACGGTTTTTTTGGTTTCTTCGGCTTGCTTTTTAGTTTGCTCTTGGATCGCTTTCAAGCGTTTTTGCGTCTCTTTTTGGATGCGTTCGGCTCGTTGCAATACGCCATCCCGCGCGGCTTCAATTTGGTCAATAATTCGGTTAGCATCCGCCTCGGAAATATCTTCACGAGAACTGATGACAGCAACTAAGGTATCACGATCGAATTGACCGAGGCGATCGCGCAAGGCTTCAAATCCAGCTTCGGGATCGTCGAATACTTTGGCAAAGTCTTGCTTAATCCCTTCATAATTGAGTTCAGAACGATCCAGCGAGTTGAGATAGTTACGAACCTTAGCAAAAACTCCATCTAGCACTGATTGCACCCTTTGCTGAATCTGCTGGAATTGTTCGACAATAGAACTGCGAACCGACTCAATTTGATCCACAATTCGGTTAGCTTCTTCGTCTGAGATATCCTCCCGTTGGGATAGTAACGCCACAATTGTCGAACGATCAAATTTTGCGGCGCGATCGCTTAAATTCCCAATTCCAGCGCGGGGAGAAGACAGCAGCAATTGTAAATCTCGTTTAATTCCTTCAGGATTTAGTTCGTCTTTGTTGGTATTACGCAGATATTCTTCTAGATTGGCTTCAAAATCTTGAGCTACTTGAGTGGTACGTTTTGCTAAACGTCGTGGCGCTCTTAGAATATCACCAATAGCATCTTGCGCCCAATCGATTATCTGATTAACCTGCTCTTGACTCAAATCTCCGCGCTGACTGACGAGTTGAACCAAAGTTTCTCGATCGACATGAGATAAGCGATTGCGCAGTGCTAATGCACCAGCTTTAGGATCGTCGAGTAATTTTTCCAAATCGCTTCTGATTCCTTGTGGATCGAGTTCTTCCAAGTTGGTATTGCGGAGATATTCAGCGATCGCTTTTGTCGTTTTTTCGTACTGTTCTTTCGCCTGTTGCGGTACTTGCAAAATACTATCTCGGACTGATTCTAGTTGATCGAGAACTTGATTTACCTGTTCTTCGCTCAAATCTTGACGCTGACTCAGCAATTGTACCAGTGTATCCCGATCGAATTGCGAGAGGCGCGATCGCAACAAGCTAATTCCGGCTTGCGGATCGTCTAGTAAAATCTTAAACTCACGTTTGATGCCATCGGGATTGAGTTCATCTTTGTTAGTATTCCGCAGATAATCTTCAACTCTTTGGCGCAGTTCATCTGCTTTCGCTTTTGCTTGTTCTTGCAGTTCTCTAGCACCATTCAAGAGACGATCGCGGTTGCCTTCGAGTTGACCGACAATATTATTAGCCTCTTCTTCGCTGATATCTTGGCGCTGTTGCAGCAATTGTACAAAAGTATCGCGGTCAAATTGCCCGAAGCGATCGCTTAAATCTTCAAACCCAGCTTTTGGATCGTCTAGTAACTTAGAAAAATCACGTTCAATACCTTCAGGGTTGAGTTCTTCTTTCCCCGTCGAACGGAGATAATCTTCAATCCGGGTGCGGAAATCTTGCCCTTTTTCTCGTTTTTGGGCCTGTTTGACAGTTTCTAAAACTTCCAGGCGATCGCTTTCCATTTGTTCGGCAATTTCTTTCACCCTAGCTTCACTAATATCATCTCGCTGCTTCAGTAAGCTAGTGAAATATTCTTGATTAATTTCTTCCAACTCCCGTCTCACAGTTGTTGGATCTGCATTTACGTCATAGATGACTTCCTTGAATTCATCTCCTAACGTAATGCGGTTAAAATGCCAAGGAAACGAATTTAATATGTAGTCTTCTACATCTGATTTAATCGTATTTTCGAGTGATATTGGTAATCTTGCCGATACTTGCTCAGTTGCTTGCTCTCTAAATTTTTGAAATTGTTCCGTGATTTGATCGACATCGACATCTTGAACCTTTTCTTTCAGCTTTTGCAACTGAGTTGTAATTTTGTTCACATCGATATTAGAAAGATTAACCCGCTCCAAAACTGCTGGTGCAGCAGCACTCAAACCATATCGAATTGCTTGCTTAATCACACCATTGCCATTACCACCAACTGTAACCAATTGTTGAAGACGTTCACCTAATTGCTCTGAATTCAGTTCTTCAGGGGTAGCAGACTTGAGTAAATTAATTACTTGCTCTGTAGGATTTTTGCGACTTAAAGCTTGTTCCCAAGCACCTTGAAATTGGTCAGCAATACGATTAATATCTTCTTTAGATAAATCAGCACGACTACTGATTAAATCTACAAATGTTTGGCGATTAATATTTTGTAACAAATCACTATTAGCGATAGATTGCAAATCTGTATCTTTCAGAAGCTGGTCAAATTGATTACGAACTTCTTTGATATCCAGCTTTGGCAATTGTAGAGAACTTAATGAACTTTGGAGCGTATTTTTAATTCCTTCAGGGTCAAAACCGGAAGTTAATTCCCGCCGGACTGCGGCTGTAATCTCTTCAGCAGTAGAAACTAACTGTTTTTTGGCAGTATTAGCACCGATACCAGCAGTTGCAGTCCCCATCAAAGTTTGAAAACCAGAAGTTACGGTACTAGCAATCGAACCAATTAAAGAACCGACTGCGGATGAACCCAACCAAATTACGAGTGAAAAATAGGTAGACCAAATGACTACACCGATAATTGCTCCTAAGAATGCATTTTCGATTAAGCTAATTTTTACTGCTAGAAAACAAGCAATAAATAATGCAATACTGGCGGTTATCAATGCCCAAGAACCAACTTTAGCTTGAACTTTACGAATTGTCTTACCCAAACTTTCTGACTCGTCATCAGAATCTGAGTCAATTTCCCAAGATGAAATTCCGACAGCAACGGAAAAGTTTGTTAATAATAATTGAAAGGCAAATGCCATAGACAGCCCGGCTAGTAATGCTACTAAGAATTTCGGGCCAGAAAAAAGAACTGATGATTGTTCTGGAGTTAGTACTTGCTGCGCTAAAGTAATTGGCGCTAATCCAAAAGGCAGCCAGTTCCATGCCCAAATAGTTAAAACACCTTGAAACATAGGATTTTCTCACTTGCACTAAATTAAATAACCATTGATATAGCGGTTCTCATTTATGTTAGGTACAACCGTAGAGGCACGGCATTACGTGCCTCTACACCTTACGAGATGATGTTGCACCACATTTGAATGGGAACCGCTATCAGATGGCTTATTTATCAATTTAGTTGTCAGTGACGTAAGCTAGCACTTTCTTAGGTAATAAGTTAGTTGGTCAAAAGTCGTATTTTACAAAAAAATTACACAGGAATCAAAAGTCATAATTTGTAATTGAATACTCTACCCATAAAGGAATAGAGTTTTAATCAGTCGGGAGTATCTCAATGAGTGCAAATAAGTAGTTGGACAAAAATATTTACAGTCATTGCGAGCGTAATTAAGCAATCCCAACCGCATCTGACTCTTGATTTATAACTTATTCTTGATAAATAAATATTTTTATTAGTTTTATCTAAAAACAAAAATGTAGAATTTGGTTGTTTTTTGAAAATTTATATTTCTGTATTTATACAAACTAATAACTACTGTCAGTATAACAATAAATACAACTTTATTACTGGTTGTATTTATTGTTTTGAGGATAAGTTTTACACAAACTTTATCTTTATTGATATTAATTAGGAACCTATCTTGGGAAGCATAATATATGACCTAATCAGGGTTGAGTTCTATGAGAGCTAATTTCACATTGCGAATCAAAAATACTTTTTCGTCAGAATAGCTCGGAACTAAGTTTAGCAACTACTGGACAGAATTTATGAAGCTCGATCGCAACCTCTACTTGTACTCGTTTTTAGCTCATTTCAGATGGCTCAAGAAAAGTTACACTGCTAAAATTATGTTTGTGGCATTTTTGGGCACTCATATACCACTTCTAACTTTACTCTTGAGTTTCGTCATTTCAAATTCCTATTCCTTAGAGATGGCGGCGCGAGTTATGATTATTGCTCTATTGGCAACATTAGCAGGTACAGCCGCTACCCTCTACGCCCTAAACCATCTCCTTAAACCAGTAATTTTGACATCTGCTGCATTACAAAATTATCTGAACACCAAAACACTACCGGAATTACCTACAGAATTTGCTGATGAAGCGGGTACATTGATGGCGGATACTTCACAAACTCTTCACAAATTAGATGAGTTAATTCACCATATTACTAATTATGATAACCTGACTGGATTACCCAATCGTGATTTATTCTGCGATCGCCTCCAGCAAATTCTATCCCAACCTGAAAATAATCAGCGCCTTGTAGCTGTCTTTTTGCTCAGTATTGATGATTTCACTGGTATGAGTCATGGGTTGGATCGTCAGACAACAAATTTGTTGTTAAGAGCAGTTGGACAGAGGTTATCAACTTGCGTAGTGCAAACAGATATTCTTGCCCATTTGAATGGAGATGAATTTGCCCTTGCCCGAATTGACATTCATTCTTTAGAAAATGTAATTAAGCTATCTCAGGTGCTGCTGAATACCCTAAATAAACCCTTTTCTCTAGAGGGTAACTCGGTTCATATCAGCGTCAGCATTGGGATCACAATTAATCAGCCAAACGATCGCAATGGCATAGATCAACTTTTGCAACAGGCTCATATAGCCCTATACCAAGCGAAGCAGCAAGGGCGTAGCCAATACCAATTCTATTCGCCAGAAATTAATGCTCAGTTACAAGAGCGGCTGACTTTGGAAAATGAATTACATGGAGCGCTTGAACGTGGCGAAATGCTGGTTTATTATCAACCTCTGATTGATTTAAATAGCGGAGAAATTACAGCGATGGAAGCTTTGATTCGTTGGCAGCATCCTACTTTCGGTATGATTTCCCCAACCAAGTTTATTCCCATTGCCGAAGCTAATGGTGCGATCGTACCAATTGGTGAATGGGTCTTACGAACTGCTTGCGCCCAAACCCGTGCTTGGCAGCTTGCTGGATTTCCCCCAATTCGGATATCTGTGAATCTGTCATCTCGACAGTTTGAACAACCATATCTGGTTGAGATCGTCAACCAAATTCTTGAGGAAACTGAACTCCAGGCATCTTCCTTAGAACTAGAAGTGACAGAGAGTTTTTTGATGGCTGATATTGAGCGTTCAGTTAAAACCTTAAAACAATTACAAGAACTGGGTATATGCTTGGCTCTGGATGATTTCGGTACTGGTTATTCCTCCCTGAATTACTTGAAGCGCTTTCCTGTGAATATGCTCAAAATTGATCAGTCATTTGTACAGGATGTTATGTCTAATCCTGATAGCGCCGCCGTTACCGATGCGATTATTGCTCTCGCAAAGAGCCTCCGGTTGAAAATTACGGCGGAGGGTGTGGAAACTCAAGAACAACTTGAATACCTGCAAAAGCGTGGATGTGATGAAGGTCAGGGTTACTACTTTAGTCGTCCTGTTCCTGCTGATATAATTGCCCCAATGTTGCAAAAAAGTTCTCAGCAGGTAGAGACAATTACAGTATAGGTGGATGCCTAAGCCATTACAACGTCTTCCATTTTGCACCTATCTCGGCGGCCACCCGAATACTTGTATAACGCTACGCACCTAGATTGAGATTCTTTTTGTGTGGAAGCAAGGCTACCACACAAAAAACTGTCCTCCGTGACTTTAGCCCGGAGAGTATCAATCCCAAATATTACCATTGACATCCTCCCCGCCGTAAACGGTCGGGGATTCCTAAGACTCACGACTTAGGTTTCTGTTTCATAGCAACCGCCTCCACCCCTAAGAGGATTTGGTCTTATGTTCGCTCCACAGACTTTACGACTGCGTGTCCCGCAGCAACTTGAAAACAAAATGTTCAGGTGTTTTGTAACTTAAGGATGAAACCAATTGCCTCTTGTTCTTATCCCAGTCTGCCGTCTTTTCTGCGCCGTCGATAGTCTTCTATCGAACTTTGGTGTTAGGCTTTCTGTCTCCGATGTCTGGGTGGGTCAACGACCACTTCTAACTATACCACGATACCTCTAATATAAAGCCGTCCTTTAAGGACGGGGTTTTAAACCCATTTTTCTGATAACCGCACCTTTACAGACGGACACCACTACCGCCACGAAGATTAAAATCTCTTAACCTTTCGTTACACTGAAGACATCGAGCAGGAAAAAAACAAACCTCTCGCAGTTGACATCAAAGGTGAACGACATGAATGGCACAATTCGCGTTGGCAATCTCTTCGGAATTCCCTTCTATATCCATCCCTCATGGTTTTTAGTTCTGGGTTTAGTAACTTGGAGCTATAGCAGTGGACTAGCGGCGCAATTTCCCCAATTGTCTGCGGGATTAGCTTTGCTACTAGGACTGATGACAGCGCTGATGTTATTTGCCTCTGTCGTCGCCCATGAACTAGGCCACAGTTTCGTTGCAATCGGTCAGGGTATTGATGTCAAATCCATCACGCTATTTATATTTGGCGGTTTGGCTAGCTTAGAAAAAGAGTCCAAAACCCCAGGTGCAGCTTTCTGGGTAGCGATCGCTGGCCCAATGGTAAGTTTACTACTATTTGGTATCCTTACAGCTATTGGTATCACTACTACTGCATCAGGCCCGTTAGCGGCAATTCTTGGTGTTCTCGCTTCTGTTAACTTAGCATTAGCCCTATTTAACCTGATTCCTGGCTTGCCCTTAGATGGCGGAAATATACTGAAAGCTGTTGTTTGGAAAATTACAGGCAATCCTTATAAAGGTGTAACCTTTGCCAGTCGAGTTGGGCAAATCTTTGGTTGGGTGGCAATTCTTTCCGGTATAGTTCCCTTACTATTCTTTGGCAGCTTCGGTAACTTCTGGAATTTGTTAATCGGCTTCTTCTTGTTACAAAATGCTGGTAATGCGGCTCAATTTGCCAGAGTGCAAGAAAAACTTACAGGTTTGACAGCCGAGGATGCTGTAACTATTGACAGCCCGATTGTATCTGCTAATCTGAGCCTAAGAGAGTTTGCCGATGAGCGAGTCATCAGTGGGCAAAACTGGCATCGGTTCTTAGTGACTGATAATGATGGACAATTAGTAGGTGCGATCGCAGTTGATAATTTACGAACCATCCCGACAGCAATGTGGTCAGAAACTCAAGTTAAAGAAGTCATGCGACCAATTACCGAATCTACCACAGTCCAATCAGATCAACCTCTGCTGGAAGTCATGCAGTTACTCGAAGAACAAAAACTATCTGTGCTTCCTGTGATTCGTAAGAATGGCGTTTTAGTTGGAATATTAGAAAAAACTGCAATTATCCAGCTACTTCAAAGCCGAACCCAACCTAACCCTGCATAGTGCAATATGATTGTAGAGACGTAGCATTGCTACGTCTCTACAAGGGTTCTGGATAAAACATATTTAATTTGACTAGATATCTATGAGGTTGAGAGCAACAGATAAATTCTAACCTCCTGGCTTCTTCAACATTTCTCCGGTGCTGGCACGTTGCCAAGTTAATTTTTTTGTAGTCTTATCCCAATGCCAGCGTAATAAGTTAGCGGATTGACTCTTAACAATTCCTGGTAAACCGATCGCTTTTCTAGGTGCATTAGTAGCTAAAGCGATCGCACTTTCTACATCACAAATTTCCCACTTCACCAAATTCTGCACTCCCACCAACAAGGGTAAAGTCGTCCCCGACAAAGTGCCATCGGCTAGTCGTGCCGTACCGTTTTTAACTTCAATTTCTCGACTATCCCAAGGATACACGCCATCGGGTAGCCCCAAAGGAGAAAGGGCATCGCTGACAAGTAACAGCCCTTTTTCTTGATAGCTAGCGCGAAGTAAAATTTGCAGCATTGTGGGCGAAACATGTTCACCATCAGCAATAAAACCACACATTACATCAGGATTGATAATTGCTGCCCCTAATAACCCTGGTTCGCGGTGATGTAATGCTGGCATAGCGTTGAAAGCATGAGTTACCATCGTTGCACCTTGTTTAAAGGCACGTTGCCCAAGGGCCGCTGTTGCTTGAGAATGCCCTAAACTGACAATGATTCCCAGAGAACGCAAATATGGAATTACTTCGCCAGTCAAATCTAACTCCGGTGCTAAAGTGATGACTTTCACAACATGGGCATAATCACCCAAAACCTGCTTTACCCGATCCATTGTCAGGGGTAAGAGATACTCTGCTGGGTGTGCGCCACGCTTTTGAAAATTCAAAAATGGCCCTTCTAGATGTACTCCCAAAATCTTCGCCCCTGCTGGTTGATTGGTGATAACCTCAGCAATAATCGCAAGCGATCGCTGAATGTTTTCTACTGAAGTTGTTACAAGTGTCGGTAAAAACCCATCTACTCCAACATCCCATAAAAATTGTGATATTTCTTGGAGCTTATGAGCATTTTCAGCCGTTAAATTAGGAAATGCCAAACCCAAAGCACCGTTAATTTGCAAATCAACGCCACCCAATGAAATCCAATCGCCAGCAACATTTATTATAGATGCACGGCTGCGTGCTTCTACCGTACCCATTGGTAAGATTTGCTCAATTATGCCCTGTTGGTTAACCAAGAGCATCTGCAAATCTTTGTAACCAGGCACTCTAGCATTGATAATATCTACAGGATTTTCTATTACTTGGGTCATCACACTGACGAGAAGATAGCTAAATCTGATTTTAGATGCAACCAATATCAATAAATCAATTCAAACAACGCCAATAGATGAGATGATTATCGGCATAACCTACCTCAAATAATTTTTAATTTTTAATTTTTAATTTTTAATTATTATGACTCCCCTAGTTGGTATTATCATGGGCAGCGATTCTGATTTGCCCACCATGAAGGACGCGATCGCAGTTTGTGAGGAATTTGGCGTTGAGAATGAAGTAGCGATCGTTTCTGCTCACCGTACCCCAGAACGCATGGTGCAATATGCTCAACTTGCACACCAACGTGGTATTAAGGTAATTATTGCCGGTGCCGGTGGTGCTGCCCATCTGCCGGGAATGGTAGCGTCTTTAACACCACTTCCTGTTATCGGTGTTCCTATAGCCACCCGGAACTTACAAGGCGTGGATTCTTTATATTCTATTTTACAAATGCCCGCAGGAATTCCTGTAGCAACAGTGGCGATCGGTAATGCCAAAAATGCCGGACTTTTAGCAGTACAAATCCTCGCAACTCAGCAACCAGAATTGTTAAAAAGAGTACAACTATATCGCCAAACTCTATGTGAATCAGTAATTGCCAAGCAAGCAAAACTAGAACAACTAGGCTATGAGCAATATTTACAGCAGATGTTTTAATAAATCTTAACAGCAGATTAGCAGCAAGTCTTTCCCAATGACAAATGACAAATGACTAACCAAACTATTCGCATTGTTGCCCGTATTATTGCTTTGCCTAACAAAGTAGAAGAACTAAAAGCTGTACTGTTGGAACTCATTGAGCCAAGCCGTTACGAAGCAGGTGCGATCGAGTATAAACTTTTGCAAAACCAAGACGAACCAACAGACTTTACTTTTGTAGAGGAGTGGACTTCTCATGAAGCCCTGAATACTCATCTAGATTCACCCCACTTCCAAGCGGTAGCAGCTAAACTCGAAGGTTTAGTGAGTGCTGCACCAGATATCCGTTACTACCATCTTTTGGCATAGTGTCATGTTCCTTAGAAGTAGGCTCTTTATTGTTGGGGATAATTTGGAATATCTCAGCCCTAAATTCTAAGATTGAAGCGATCGCTCCAGAATCAATCTAGCATTCTGAAGTATCTTGGTTTTGAGACCTTAGTCAAAAATTTAGAGTGCAACATTCATGTGCCAATTGCTCGGAATGAATTGCAATGTTCCAACAGATATTTGCTTTTCTTTTGAAGGGTTTTCTGCACGGGGAGGAAAAACGGACGATCATAGCGATGGTTGGGGCATTGCTTTCTTTGAAGGAAAGGGATGTCGGATGTTTTTAGATGCCCAACCTTCTGTTGCTTCTCCGGTAGCCGAGTTGGTGCGGAGTTATCCCATCCACTCAACTCATGTCATCGCCCATATCCGTAAAGCTACTCAGGGTAAAGTTGCCCTACACAACTGCCATCCTTTCCGTAGAGAATTGTGGGGTCAGTATTGGGTGTTTGCCCACAACGGTAATTTGCCAAATTTTGATCCAGAAAATTTAGGCTTTTATCAAGCTGTAGGTGATACAGATAGTGAAAAAGCATTCTGTACGATCTTAGAAACATTGCGATCGCGCTTTCCTGATGGTAAGCCTGACATCAAAAAATTGTACCCTGTACTTAAACAAATTAGTGATGCAATTGCAAAAATAGGTATCTTTAATTACTTATTATCTGATGGAGAACACTTTTTTGCTCATTGCTCAACCAAACTCAGCTACATTGTCCGTCAAGCACCTTTTGCAGCTGCCCATTTAATCGATCAAGACATGACTGTAGATTTTCGGGAAGTGACTACCGAACGCGATCGCGTTGCTGTCATTGCTACCACACCTTTGACTGACAACGAAGTTTGGACACAAATCAAACCCGGAGAATTACTAATTTTTCAGGATGGTTTGCCCCTGAAATATGCATTCACTTAATAATCAGTAGTTAGTCGATTTATCCCATTTAGATAATTTCTAGATGGGTTTTATTTTTGATGGTGTTCATATTAAGTAATTTGTAGGGTGTGTTAGCGACAGTTTAACGCACCTTTCGTAAGGATTTGGTGCTTTACAGATTTCATCCTAACGTACCCTACAGTACTTAATTTTGTTCAGAAATCAAATAGGAATCCTATCCTATTATAGCAATTCCATTTAATTTGTTTTTTACTGAGAGGCTCAGATCCCCGACTTCTTCAAGAAGTCGGGGATCTTTTTGTTACAGATGTATATTACTTTTTTAACTTACCAATTTATATAATTTTTACCCAACTTAGTTGTTAAAAGCTTATACAAAATACTGATTTTATTGGTATAAAATGTATGTATTTACACTGAAGTATATCTATATTAATATAGTCAAGAAAACGCTGTAACTCATGTTAAACAAGAGTTTTAGATATTTCTATTTACTGCAAACATCATTGCAGAAAATGTATTCTTAACAACATAAAATAAAATTCTCTGATGAATGCTATCCAATTACTGCTCCTCATTGCAATTTTCTTTCTCACAAGTGTCATAAGTGTCATTACAGGAAGTACTTCTTTAATTACCGTCCCTGTAATGTTGCAATTGAATATTGAACCGCGTATTGCACTTGCCACTAATATGCTGGCATTAACCTTTATGAGTGTTGGTGGTACATTGCCTTTTATTGGTAAAAAAACAATTGACCGCAATCGCTTACCAATAATAATTTCCCTAACGCTTTTAGGCTCAATCATTGGTGCATTACTTGTTTTAGTTGTACCGTCAAAATCTATGCCTCTGATTATCTCGATTTTGATGATTGTAGTTGCCGTATTTTCAATCACCAATCGGAATGCTGGAATTGTTTTAAGAATAGGAAGACCATCACCAATAGAAGAAATTGGTGGATATGTGGCAACTTTTGTGCTTGGTGTTTATGGTGGTTTCTTTAGTGGTGGCTATGTCACTATGCTCACAGCAGCTTATGTCAGCCTATTTCGGATGACATTTGTACAGGCGATCGCAAACACAAAGTTTATCAATATTTTTTCTTCGCTGATTGCCACCATTATTTTCTTTACACAGGGAATAGTTGATTACAAACTAGGTATTATTCTGAGTATTACTATGTTCATTGGTGGAATTGTTGGATCGCGGGTTGCCCTCAGACTTAGCAACCTCTGGTTACGACGTATATTTCTCAGCACAGTAATTGCTCTTGCACTCAAGACGTTATTTGATTTTGCTGCATATTCACCAAAAATTTAAATATAAATACTTAACAGGCTGTTCATAAAAATTGCAGTCATGAACAGCTGTTGAATAAAAATCTAGATTAGAAAGCCAATGTTAGCGTCGGCCACTTTGTATTTTGTCGAAGATTGCACCGTCGTCGAAAAACTTCTTCTGAAGAGTATCCCAGCCTCCCAAACTCTGAACATTATAAAGCTTAGAAATCTTGGGAAATTTATTCTGTACTTCCTTTGTGACAGTAGAGTTAACAGGTCGAAAACCAACTTTGGCAAACTCACGTTGAGCTTGCGGTGTAAAAAGAAACTTAACGAAACCTTCGGAAACCTCGCGGGTACGGTGCTTGTCAACATTTTTATCCACAACTGTTACTGGCCCATCTATGGAAATGTTCACTTGAGGAACCACATAAGATGGTGAAGTTTTTCCTTGTTGTGCTGCTAAGATAATCTCGTTTTCGTAGTTAAGCAAAACATCCCCTTGACCTTTCTTGTAAAAGACATCGCTCGATTCCCGCGCATCTTTAGGTAACACAGGGACATTGCGAAAGACTTGGGTAACATAGTTAAGAGCTTGAGCTTCACTTCCACCATTCTTAGTAATCGCACCCCATAAAGCCAGAAAGTTCCACCGTGCGCCTCCTGAAGTCTTAGGGTTGGCTGTAATCACCTTTACCCCTGATTTGGTTAAATCACTCCAACCCTGAATTTTTTTCGGATTACCTTCACGTGTTTCTAGGGCAACTACTGAGTGAGTCACAATTGAGTTATTTGGTGCTTCGTTCTCCCAGCCTGGTTGAATAAGTCCGGCTTTTTCAATTTTTTTGGTATCCAATGCCAGCGCCAAGGCTACAACATCTGCTTCTAATCCGTCAATTACTGCACGGGTTTGAGAGCCAGAACCACCATAACTTTCCCGAATTACTACATCTTGACCTTTTTCGCGTTTCCATTTCGCTACAAATTCAGGAATGATTTTCTGGTAAGCAGCTTTGGTGACTGCGTAGGAAACGAGAGTGATTTCAACCGTCTTACCGGCTTGACTCATCAATTGAGGCTTCTGGTTAACAGAAACAGTTTTATTAGCAGTGCCCGCAGCATAAGAAGGAATAAGGATACTTAAGCTCAAGCCAGTTGCTAACAAAAGTGCAGAGGTTTGAGTAGATGCAGGTTTTTTCTGGGGAAATAGTTGTTTCACCATGCCTAAAACTTGTAACTTTTGGAATTGCAGATGTGTCATGGGATGCTGGATGCTATGTAGTTACTTGTAAAACAACGGTAAATCGGTCAATTTACCGTTCTATATCTTTAGGAAGAGATTAGCAGATGAACCCTAGAATTTCAACTAAATTTTTATACTAAAAGTTTTAATTTTAGGACTTACTCAAAAAAATCGGCGGGAATCCCATCCCTTCAAGGGGTATCCGGGATAGCCGCCAGCCGATTTAGTCATTAGTACCAACGAATAGAAATTCCCCGGCTTTTCATGAAAAGCCGGAAATGAGTTAAAAATTAGCTGTTCCCTAGCAAGTTGCTTGATGTATAGAACAGATGATTTTGATGACAACTTGATAATTAAAAATGAGAGTCTTTGTAATTGTTCATATAACTGGTTATATTCCCATATTCTTTATCAAGAATAGGAAGTTTTTATAAGGGAAATGCTGAAAACCCCTGAGAAACAGCAACGTAGTTGCGTATTTCGTACTTCAGGAAGGGGATGAAAGCTGATAGCACCGTTTACGGTGTTCTGATTTAATCTTTTTGGTGTGCTATGTAATCTATTACATTTTTTGTAGAAATATTACCAGCAGTTGAAACAAAATAGCTTGGTGTCCATAGAGTTGGAAGTTTAAGTAATTCTGGAAACTATGAGTCTTAAGTGATGAGAAGCCCGTCCTTTAATTCTGTTCATGATTTGGGAGGGATTGTCTGTTGGTTTCACATTCAAAAATAAGTGAATATGGTCAGGCATGATTTCCATTGCAATAATTTTCCATCTAAATTCAATTGCAAACCTCACAGATGATTTCCTGCAATCTCTCTGCTATTACGTCTACCAATACCTTCTTTCTCCGTTTTGGTATAAAAACAAAGTGATAGTTAAGAAGTGATATTGCATTGCCTTCATGTCT
Organism: Nostoc sp. KVJ3; assembly: GCF_026127265.1. GTDB lineage: Bacteria > Cyanobacteriota > Cyanobacteriia > Cyanobacteriales > Nostocaceae > Nostoc. The sequence goes on along the minus strand of NZ_WWFG01000001.1, from coordinate 3,574,783 downwards.
GTATTCATCTGGAGAAAAAATTCCCATCTTTCTGTAATTGCTGATTGTGTTTTGTATATATTATGTAGTGTATAATCGAGTTAGCCAATCGACAATAGGAGGTGATTACAAACTGCTAACAAATTACGCCTACAAGCTGCGTCCTAACGTTACTCAGTCAAACAAAATGGGTGGATGGCTAGATATGCTTCGCTCTACCTACAACTGGAGTTTGACTGACAGAATAGCTCAATATAATCAGCAATTTATTCAGGGAGACTATTGTGATATCAGAACTAAATCAGAAGCCTGTCCACTGACTTGTTTTGTTAGCAAGAATGGTGCAAGCGGAGAACCTTGGAAGGATGCTAAGAAAGATTTAGATGGCAAGCTGAAAAACCCACGGCGTAGTGCTGGAGATATCCAAATAACGGCTTTACCTCAGCTAAAGAAAGCTAGACCGTGGTTTGGTAAAATTGATTCTACAGTGCTACAACAAAACGTTAAACGTCTTGACACTGCTTACAAAAACTTTTTTGATGGTAGAGGGTTTCCCAAATTTAAAAACCGGAGCAATTTTACATCCTTTACTTACCAGATGGGCGTGAAAGTTCAAGGGAGTAAAATCTACCTTCCTAAGTTAGGATGGATGCGATTCTTCAAATCTCGCTTAATACCAGATGGATTTACTCTCAAGTCCGCGACAATCCGCAAGCGTCAAGATGGTTGGTATGTCTCAATTAGGATTGAAGATAAAAGTATTCCAGATTACGTATTAAAACCAATAGATGAAGTTAAGTCTATCCTTGGTTTCGACTTAGGAATAACCAAGCTTGTTCACTTGTCGGATAGGTATCAAATTAATAATCCTAAATTCTCAACTAACAAGAAAGCTAAACGTACTCTGAAAATTAGACAGAGGCGAGTTAGCAGAAAAGTTAAGGGTAGTAAAAATTGTAAAAAAGCAGCTAGCAAGTTAGGACGTTTTCACAAAAAGATTACAGATAAACGAGTCACTTACCAGTGGGACGTTGCAAACCTCATAGTATCTTGAAAGGTTGATGCTATTGCCTTAGAAGATTTAAATATCTCCGGTATGTTGAGACGTTGCAAAGTTAAAGTTGATGAGAATAGTGGCAGGTTTTTGAAAAATGGGCAATCGAGAAAGAAAGGTTTAAATCGCGCTATCTCTGATGCAGGGTGGGGTGAATTAATTTTAAAGATTGAGTATCTCGCTGCAAAGCAAGGAAAAGTCGTGATTAAAATTAACCCTAAACACTCTAGCCTTGAATGCAGAAATTGTGGGCATATTGATAAGTCTAGCCGTGATGGTGAAAAATTCATCTGCACTGAATGCGGATATCACGAACACGCTGATATTGGTGCTGCAAAAACTGTTAGAGATAGAGGTTTTAAGATAGTACGGGGGGACTCCCCGGAACTTGCTGTTAAACACCTAAACGCTCAAAAGATATCAGCACGCACTTTTGTGCAAACGTGTTGAGTCTGAGAACCTGTGCAAACAGGATATTAAGATTGTGAGGTCTTAAGAATCTCCTCGCCTTTAGGTAGGAGAGTGTCAATACATCTATAACCAGATACTTGTACTCATCCTGTATTATAGTATATAACTGTATTCCCATCAGATAACTGTAGAATTAGCGGAGGAAATGGAATGAGTTTGTGGCAACGCCCACTGAAAAGATTACAAGCGATGTCTGAACATGGAACATATCGGTTCCGGCTAAATTCGCTTAAAAGCTTTGTATCACTCTTTTTGGTAGGTATGGTATTGAGTGTGGCGCTAGCCGCTTGCTCCGGTGGAACTGGAGGTAATTCTTCCACGGAAACCCCTGCTGCTAGTCCTGTTGCTGCAAGCAAGGATAATATTGAACTAACTTTGGTTTCTTTTGCAGTTACGAAAGCGGCTCACGAAGCCATCATTCCTAAGTTTGTAGAACAATGGAAGAAAGATCATAACCAAACTGTCGTCTTCAAACAAAGCTATGGCGGTTCTGGTTCCCAAACTCGCGCCGTTATCGATGGTTTGGAAGCAGATGTTGTTCACTTAGCGCTAGCTGGAGATACCTCAAAAATTGAGAAGGCTGGATTGATTCAACCAGGATGGGAGAAAGAAGTTCCCAACAATGGTATTGTCTCCAAATCAGTAGCAGCATTAGTCACACGTCCAGGAAATCCAAAAAACATCAAGACTTGGCAAGATTTATCTAAAGACGGTATCAAACTAATTACCGCCGATCCGAAAACATCAGGGGTTGCTCGCTGGAATTTCTTAGCTCTTTGGAATTCAGTGATTAAAACTGGTGGAGATGATGCTAAAGCTACTGAGTTTGTTACCAAAGTATATAAAAACGTGCCTTTATTGACCAAGGATGCACGTGAAGCTACTGATGCTTTTTTCAAGCAGGGTCAAGGTGATGCCTTGATTAACTATGAAAATGAGATTATTTTGGCAGAACAAAAGGGTGAAAAGTTGACTGCAATCATTCCCGATGTCAATATATCTATCGATAATCCCATCGCAGTGGTAGATAAAAATGTAGATAAGCACGGCACGCGTGAAGTTGCCGAAGGTTTTGTCAAATATCTATATACTCCAGAGGCTCAACAGGAGTTTGCCAAATTTGGATTCCGACCGGCGGATGATACTTTGACCCTCAGTAAAGAAGTTGCAGACAAATTTCCCAAAGTGAAAACTCTGGGTACAGTTGCAGATTTCGGTGGTTGGGATGGAATCAATAAGAAGTTCTTCGCAGATGGAGCTATTTTTGACCAAATTCAAGCCAAGAAAAAGTAATTAGTCAAAATAATTCGTAATTCGTAATTGAAGGACAGACTAACTTGCTTGTTTACAGCACACTCCGCGAACTGTTGTGGAGTAATAATTACGAATTACGAATACTGACAAAAAACTTTTTTTGATTTTTGAATTTTAAATTCGGAGCGAAGCGACGTGACAACTGTAGGGACTTCTGTGGAAATTGAACGCAAAACACCGTTCTGGAAGAAATTGGGGCGGGTTCCCTGGACTTGGCGAATCACCATTGGATATCTGACGGTGATGTTGTTTATCCCCATAGCTGCCATGTTCCTGAAAGCAAGTACAGAAACTCCGGCGAGATTTTGGGCGATCGCAACCAGTGATATTGCATTAGCAACATATAATGTAACTTTTTTTACAGCAATATTTGCAGCCTTGCTCAATGGCGTATTTGGAACTTTGATTGCTTGGGTTCTAGTTCGTTACGACTTTCCGTTAAAACGCTTAATTGATGCCACAGTGGATTTACCCTTTGCCCTACCAACATCAGTAGCAGGGCTAACCCTGGCAACAGTTTACAGCGATAAAGGTTGGATAGGTTCGCTACTAGCACCACTGGGAATTAAAGTATCCTTTACCCGCACTGGAGTAGCGGTAGCAATGATATTTATCTCACTACCTTTTATCGTGAGAACTGTGCAACCCGTGCTTCAAGAAATGGAACATGAAATTGAAGAAGCTTCTTGGTGTCTGGGTGCTTCTCAATGGCAGACCTTTTGGAAAGTGATTTTGCCACCTTTATTTCCGACAATTTTGACTGGTGTTGCCTTGGGTTTCTCCCGTGCAGTTGGAGAATATGGGTCAACCGTAATTATCTCTTCTAATACACCCTATCAAGATTTAATCGCACCTGTGCTGATTTTCCAACGGTTAGAGCAGTATGACTATTCTGGTGCGACAGTAATTGGCATAGTTTTACTATCAATTTCGTTGGTATTGCTGTTGGCAATTAATTTCTTACAAGCATGGGCAAGGCGATATGACACTAGATAAGCCAAGTTTTCATTCATCTGCATCTGTATCTGATACAGCAAAGCCGAAAGAGCAAAAGAGTTGGGTGCCAATAGTTTTAATTGGTATAGCGATCGCTTATTTAGCTCTAGTTCAATATATCCCGGCAATTAACGTTTTTGTCCAAGCCTTCAGCAAGGGAGTTGGGCCGTTTCTGTCCAATCTGACACGACCAGCTTTTCTGCATGCCGCCTGGCTAACACTATTGCTAGCGGTAATTTCTCTACCCTTGAATACAGTATTTGGACTATGTGCAGCTTGGGCGATCGCTCGTCATAAATTTCCTGGACGTGCGGTAGTCTTAAGTATTATCGATCTTCCCTTTTCTATCTCGCCCGTAGTCGCAGGATTGATGATTGTGCTACTTTACGGGCGTAATGGCTGGTTTGGCCCTTGGCTCCAAGCCCATGATATCAAGATTGTCTTTGCCTTCCCCGGTATGGTACTAGCTACAGCCTTTGTGAGTATGCCCTTTGTGGCGCGGGAAGTGATTCCTGTTTTAGAAGAGTTTGGTAAGGATCAAGAAGAAGCTGCTAGAACTCTAGGTGCAAAAGATTGGCAGATATTTTGGCGCGTCACCTTGCCTAGCATCCGTTGGGGCTTACTCTACGGTTTGATTTTGACTAATGCTAGAGCAATGGGTGAATTCGGAGCGGTTTCGGTAGTATCTGGCAACATTGCTGACCAAACCCAGAGCCTACCACTGTTTGTAGAAGATGCTTACAAACAATACGAAACAGAAGCTGCTTTTTCTGCGGCTGTACTATTAGGGTTGCTAGCAGTAGTAACCTTGGTGCTGAAAGAGATTTTAGAACGCAAAACCCGTATTAAAGATGTTGAATAGGTTAGATATAGGGTATGGGAAATTGGTTATTTCACCCTGCTCTTTTACGCCCAGTTCCAATGTCCAATCCCTTTGATGGTGACAATTATGGCTAGTGACAATACACTTACCAATAAACGGATTCGGTTAAGAATTCCCAAGGACTATCACCAAGAACCTGTAATTTCTCGCCTGGTGTCTGATTATGGACTGACTGTAAATATCACCGCAGCCATTTTAGGAGCCAACGCTGTTGGCGATGGTTGGTTTGACCTGGAATTACAAGGAACAGAAGCACAAATTCAGAGCGCCCTAACCTATCTCCATAACTTGGAGTTAGAGGTGTGGGATGACACTAAAGCAACTGATTGGTAAGGGTTATATTATGGTAGGAGCGCACAGCTAAATGTACGCTCCTGCTGATGATTATGGTTTAAACAGATGAAAAACGCTGTGATTAAAAGTATGGTAATTTACCACCTCTATCTAATAAAAGAAACTATTGGATAGAGATGATTGTGAACTTAGCTAAATTCATTACCAACGTTCATAGTGACCGCGAATCCATACATTATGGTGATGTATTCTCTCCCAATGCCCAGGAATCCATCTTTGATGATGATGATGCCCACCAAGATCGATAACTAATGCTGATGCCTGTTTTGGTATGGCAGCAATGAACAGTGGTAAAGCAACTAAGACACCTGCAAGTATTCGTTTCATACCTATGTTTCCTTTGTTGAACTATCTGGTATTAAGTCAGTTAAATCCTTTGGGAATCAATTTTAAGTAATTTAACTGGATTGATTTATTAATTTAGACTGCTACTTTTTCTAAAAGGTTTAATTTAGTTGATGTCAATTTTGTGTTATTAATATGTCAAATTTATGTACTATCTAATTGCCATTAAAATCGTCTGAATTTCTCTCTTCCCGCGTCAGATAGGGGTTAGATTTTTTATGGACTTTATGGAAATATCAACCGCTTTAACCTCAAGTTATAGTTGACTTATGAAGCACTGAGGCACAGAGAAGCCAGTGCATTGCGGTGAGTCCAGCGCCGGAGGCGGGTTCGTCCCGTTGCAATACGGTTCGGTTAAGGTTATTTGATGAGAATATATAGATCCCAAAGACGCGATAAATCGCCGTCTTTACAATAATCAATCCTTCGTAGATACGGCGATTTATCGCGTCTCTTGCCTTAACCGAACAGTATTGCATCCCGTTGTAGCAACTGGCGCAGTGCTGAAAAAACAATAGATTTTATGAGTCACCTTGAAAGGGCTAAACCTCAAATTACCCTACGTAAAATGAGCAATAATTTACGTGATTTTACTTATTGCTTTTTGGCAATCTTTGTGGGATTCTCCTTTACATAACAACAAGCTCGTTAAATCGATAGAGTTACCGTATTTTAAGAAGAGCCAAAAAGATGAAAATGTCTATAAGGCTAATATTCAAGCAAGCACAGTTAAATTGTAAGGTTACAGACCCCCGTAGGCATCGCTATTGGGAATTAATCTGATGTCTCAGAGTAATTCTGTAGAACCTGCTTCAGTGTACAGCCGCATTCTCGTACCTCAGAGGTATCATAGGCAACCTGTAATTTCTCGACTGGTGTCTCGTTATGGTTTAACGGTCAATATCAAAGCAGCATCCCTAACATCCGATAGTGACAGCGATGGCTGGTTTGATTTGGAACTTTCGGGAAATCCCCAAAAACTGACAAATAGTCTATCTTACTTGCAGGGATTGGGAGTGAATTTGCTGGAATTAGCGATCGCTAACCACATTCAACCCAACCAGCACTCTTTACCTTTCCCAAATCCAGCTAGCAAACAGAGTCCCAAAGACTCTGCATGGCTAACAAATCAATGGCAAGAACAATTCCAGCAATGGATTTCTTTGGGTCAAACCAATCGATTGCGCCTACAAGTGTGCGTTTTAAAATCTTATTACAAAGAGCCAGTGATTTCTGAGTTAGTTTCTCGTTATGGACTCACAGTAAATATTACCAGTGCTACACTTAAACCCGATACGGAAGATGACGGCTGGTTTGACTTAGATTTGTGGGGGAGAACCAAGCAACTTTACTCTAGCCTAAGTTATTTAGAAAAACTGGGGCTACCGATTTGGCTAGATTTATCTAGCGTTTATGGCGATCGCTAACCCAATTCCCAAGGCTTAGAGGTTGTTTGAAAAATGATATTAGGTATGATTTTTACCACCCTTAATCCCCCCGATGTATTGGCTACGGTGTACACACATCTCTGTAAAAACCCAAAATCGTTGGAGATCCCCTAAATCCCCCGATAAATTGGGGGACTTTAAGAGACTTTTGCCCCCCAATTTATCGGGGGGTTGGGGGATCAAAAGCCTATGAGGCCACTCTCAAAGACTTGTGTGTACACCGTAGGATATATTGGCGGGAAACAAGAAAATCAAGTCCCCTCCCCAATACATACGGGGAGGGTTAGGGTGGGGTAAAAGAATATTTGATATATCCATCACGACTTTTCAAACATCCTCTTATATCCCCGACTTTTTTAAGAAGTCGAGGATTTAGTTGTTCTGTCCGCCAATAATGATTTAATTAATTATTTTTTAAGCTACCAAATTTATATGTGGCGTAATTATTAATTATGCCCATAGTCATAGCTATTTTTACTGAAATAATCTAAATTTCGTAGTACCAAATTTCTTCTTCCTTCAGCACAATTCTATGTAGAGAGAGACGATTAATCAAGCCTTCTTGCTCAAACTGCCCAAGAACGCGAGTGATAGTTACACGGGTTGAACCGAGCATTTCCGCCAAGTCTTCGTGAGTCAGACGCATATCTATTAAACGTCCCTTTTCAACTTCCGAACCAAACTTTTTAGATAACCATGCTAGCAGCTTGATCAGCATGGTATCAACTTTTTTATGGCTACGAATAACCATCAATTCTTGAGCCTGTTGGATATGGGCAAGTAAAGTTTCTGTTAGTTGAGTCCATTCCTCTAAAGGTAAGATTGTCGCCTCCACTTTAGTTAGGCATTCCATCTGATAAGGTTCTAATTTTGACAAATACTTACCAACGATATCTCCAGGGCCCCACAATCCAAGGGCGACGGTTGTACCATCCTCCAAATAGGTAAAAGTCCTAACAAAACCCGTTTCAATCTTCCAGAGACCATTTTGATGCTCTGGCAAAAATGACCGACGAGCAAAAACTTCTTTAGTATTATTACTGCTTACGCTTGATATATCAGTATATAAAGCTACCATATCTTATAAAACTCTTATCCGATAAATTAACCGTAGTATTATATTTATATCAGGTTCTAAGAGCATCTGAGCATTTTAAAGAGGGAGTGGCGAGTAGGGGGAGACAAGGGAGACAAGGGGAATAATAAATCCCCAATGCCCAAAATTAAATTCCTGCACCATCAAGAAAATCTTCAATCATCCCATCAGAATTATTGTTCTTAGCGTTGTTAGTTTGTTCGTTACCAAGCTCAGTTGGGGAAAAACTTGATTTCTCTTGCAACTGCTCGAACTCTTTTTCTAGAGCCTTAACGCGTTCAAATAAAGCGCGGATGACTTCAGCTTCTACGTCGCGGACTTTATCATGATCCAGAATATTGGTAGACAAGTTATTCTGACGAGTCACACGCCCTGGAATTCCAACTACGGTTGTATTACTGGGTACATCCCGCAGCACCACAGAACCGGCTCCAATACGGACGCGATCGCCAATTTGAATATTTCCCAATACCTTTGCACCCGCTCCCACAACTACATGAGAGCCTAAAGTTGGATGACGTTTACCGCTTTCTTTCCCAGTCCCGCCAAGGGTAACACCTTGATAAATTAGGGCATGATCGCCCACGATCGCAGTTTCACCAATCACAACTCCCATACCGTGATCGATAAACACACCCTGGCCAATTAATGCCCCAGGATGGATTTCAATTCCGGTTAAAAACCTACTAATATGAGAGATGAATCGAGGTATAAAGGGAATTCCAATTTTATACAGCCAGTGCGCCAATCGATGAAACACTAAGGCTTGGAGTCCAGGATAACAGAACAATACTTCTAGCCAGTTACGGGCTGCTGGGTCACGCTCAAAAATGGTTCGCAAATCAGTTAGTAGCATACTCTGTTGGGATTTTCGTTGGTAAGTGAGGCTCTGAAAACAGAAACTCAGGATAATTCCCACAAAAAGATTGAGTTATTTATGGAAATTTTGTCAGATAACAATCTACGGTAAATCGATAGGATATAGTGATTTTGTGGGTAATAAATGGGATGCTATCACATTCCACGCTTTGAAAAAATTAATTTCGCATAAACCGCGATAAGTCCCCCAATTCACCGTAGTATATTGAGTACAGCCTTGAATAGCCAAAACTACGCTCTCTTGGATCTGTCTTCCAAAGTGGAATACGCGCTGCTGGCACTCTTAGAACTGGCAAGCCACCACGGAAAAAAACTTCCTTTAACCATGAGCGAGATCACTACCAAACAACCCATACCTGAACGCTATCTGGAACAAATTTTGACCAACCTCCGGCGTGCGGGTGTGGTGCAGAGTCAACGCGGCTCTAAGGGAGGTTTTGTTTTAGCTCGTGAACCTTGGCAGATTACACTGTTGGAAATTGTCACTTTAGTTGAAGGTGAGCGGAAAGAGAAAGATACTTCTGACTCTCCGACTCTAGAAAAGACTCTGGTTTATGAGGTTTGGGAGCAAGCTAACGCTGCTTCAATTGAAGTTTTGGGTCGTTATACACTCCAAGACATGTGCGAGGAAAGAGAAACTCGCGCACAGCAAAGTCCGATGTATTATATTTAGACACGACGGAGTAGTAACATGCGGATAGCGAAAGATATCACAGAGTTAATCGGACGGACTCCTTTAGTTCAATTAAACAAAATTCCCCAAGCTTCAGGAGCGGTTGCTCGGATTGTGGTGAAGCTAGAAAGCATGAATCCAGCATCTTCTGTGAAAGACCGGATTGGCGCGAGTATGGTGGAAGCGGCAGAAGAAGCTGGCTTGATTCACCCCGGAAAAACCGTTTTAGTAGAGCCGACTTCTGGAAATACAGGAATTGCCCTAGCGATGGTGGCGGCCGCTAAGGGGTACCATCTTATTCTAACAATGCCTGACACAATGAGCCAGGAAAGACGATCCATGCTCAAAGCTTATGGCGCTCAATTAGAGTTAACGCCAGGGGTAGAAGGGATGCGAGGAGCGATCGCTCATGCAGAGCAGATTGTAGCTCAAACGCCCAATGCTTATATGTTGCAGCAATTCCGCAACCCCGCCAACCCGAAAATTCACGCCGAAACCACCGCAGAAGAAATCTGGAATGATACCGATGGAGAGGTGGATATTCTGGTGGCGGGAGTGGGTACTGGTGGGACAATTACGGGAGTTGCAGAAGTTATTAAAGGACGGAAGCCAAGTTTTCAAGCGATCGCAGTTGAACCCAGCAACAGCCCAGTATTAACAGGTGGTAAATCAGGGCCTCACAAAATTCAGGGTATTGGCGCGGGATTTATCCCAGCGATTTACCGTTCAGAACTGGTGGATGAAGTGATTCAGGTAGCAGACGAGCAAGCGATCGCTTACAGCCGTCGTCTAGCCAAAGAAGAAGGATTGCTATCGGGGATTTCTACTGGCGCTGCTTTATATGCAGCTATTCAAGTAGCACAACGACCAGAAAATGCCGGACGGCTAATCGTCATGATCCAGCCTAGCTTCGGCGAACGCTACCTCAGCACCTCACTATTCAAAGATCCAGAAGAGAATGAGTGGTTGAGTAAAGTTTGATTCCGCATACCAATTTCAGATTTTAGGGACTTACAAAAAATAAATTATCTCGTTGTAGAGACGTTGCAATGCAACGTCTCTACATTCTTTTTCGGAGATGTCTACTAGAATTTTCGCCAATTTCATCAGTACTTTGATGATTTTTCACCAAAATCATCAAACAGAAACAACTAGCAGCTAGCTTTATTAAGCTCAAAGCTTGACTTTCTAATATAATGAAAGCGCCTAATCCTATAAGAATAAAAGGTACAAAATTATTAACATAACGAGTCAAGATATCAGCAATTACTCTGTACTTAGTTAATTTGTATGCAGCGTAGCACCAAATTCCTAATAATATAAAAAATAATCCGATAATTACTACAAAATTCTCTAAGTTGCTGCTAGCAAATAAAGGTACATAAACACTAATATTATCGCTACCATTGGCAATGGTAACGGCTGCCACGCTATAAACTTGCGAAGAAAAAAAACTCGTAATTATTGATGCTTCAGTTTCTTCTGTTTCAGCGACAACTTCTTTTGATGAATCTTCTTCCTGATTCACCAAACTACTAATACCTATAGATATAGGTAATAACCCAAGTAATCCAATCCAGTTTTTGGATAAAACTAACCCACCAAATAAACCAGGAAGACTAAGGATTAATAGAACCGTAAAACCTAGAAACTGACCGATAACTATATGCCTGGTACGAAGGCTAGCATTTATTTGAGAAAAAAACAATAATAAAATTACAATATCATCAATATTAGTGGCAATGAATGCAATTGCCCCTGTAGTAATTGCAGTAATTAACTCGTTCATATTTTATGATAAATATAAACAATTTTAAGATTTAATTGTGCTATTAGTCTAAAATAATTAACTTTACAAGACGCTGTGTAGAGCTTTTTGTCTAGTATAGTGACGAAGACTCGCTAATATAATTGTGATTTAAATACCGAATTAATTCAAGACCACCCAATTGAAAATTATGCACGAGTGTTTCGCTTATAATTCAATACGGTTCAGTTAAGGCTAAAACTCTTTATTAAAGTCAGTTTTTTTAACGAACCACAGAGACGAGGCAGTGCGTTGGGCGGCTTTGCCCGACTTGAAGCAACTGCCGTGCAGAGTACACAGAGAGAAGAAAAAAACGCTTAATCCAAGTGTATTGGCCTATAATTACGAATTACGAATTAGTTAATTTGGTATGGTGGTAAATCGTAGGTTCTAAAAATCCAGCATGAGTAAGTTAGGGACAGTCTTCAGTGAAGGGATAATTGCCTTCATAGCCACTAACATAGATGACATCATTATCTTGTTAATATTTTTTTCCCAGGTAAATGGTACTTTTCGACGGCGGCATATCATACTTGGTCAATATCTGGGTTTTGTAGCCATTATCATCGCTAGCTTACCAGGATTTTTTGGTGGATTGGTCATACAGCGAGAATGGATAGGATTGCTAGGACTACTACCAATTGGTATTGGTATTCACCACTTAGTATATAGAGAAGAAGATACCATAACAGTTCAGACAGTCAGCAGTGATTTTAACCAGCCCACATCTACTAACCCGGTATTGTCTTTTATTTTGAGTGTTTTGCACCGCCAAACCTATAAAGTGGCAGCAGTAACGATCGCTAATGGTGGTGACAATATTAGTATATATATCCCTTTGTTTGCTGGTCATGACCTTGCTGGCTTGGGGGTAATTTTAGGTATATTTTTTGTGATGGTAGGGGTTTGGTGTGCGATCGCTTATTCTTTCAGTCGTCAACCTACCATTGCTGATATTTTAAGTCGCTATGGTCAAGCTGCTGTACCTTTTGTGTTAATTGGCTTAGGTATATTGATTATGTATGAACGAGGTACATTCACTCTACTACCTTGGCTGAGAAGTTAATCAATGCTGGATTTTTAATACTAGATTTGGGATTGAACCAGAAAATCTCAATCTGAAGTCTAAAATTTGGTCTAGAAATCGTCTTTTTGGAGAGGCAGGGAGTGGCAAAAAATTTTTACAACCAAACTGTCAAAAAGCTTCCACTACAAAGTAAAACTTTGTGTCAAACCTGATGGACTAATTTCCAACTCACCATCATCAAAATTGCGTAAATAATAAACCGTAGTGGTCTCTGGGGAGCGACTTGGCAGATTTTAGCCCCTAGCAAAACTCCCGGCACAGAACCTAGCCAGATAGGTATTACCAAACTCCAATCAACTGTTCCCAGGCTGAGATGACCAAGGGCTGTAAAGAACAGTAAAATTGCTGCGTGGGAAATATCAGTACCCACTAACTTGCGTGCATCAAGGCGAAAAAACCCAATCAGTACTAGAGCAAACATTGAACCTGATGAGACGCTAGTTAGACCGACGAAACAGCCTAAAATTGCTCCTAAACTGATTGTTAGGAAGCGGCCAAAGTTAGTTTCTAAGTCTAATTTTGGCAGTTCGGGTAAATTAAATGTGGGGAAAAAAGTCAATAACAACAATTGTACTAGTGCTAACACTGTGACTAACAAAATCATCACGCCAAGTAGACGCAGCAAAATGTTATCCAGGTTATACTCGCCTGTACTTTTAAGAAAGTGCAAAATCCCCACCCCAAACAGTGAGCCGGGAACACTCCCTAATGCTAGCCATTTGACAACTTCTGTGTCCAAGGTTTGCTGTTCCCAATGCTTGACGCTACCAACAATCTTCATTAATGTGGCAGCTACAACATCAGAACTCACAGCGATGGAAGGCGGAACCTGAAAAACAAAAATCAACATTGGAGTAATGAGAGAGGCTCCGCCAATTCCCGTCAAACCAACTATGATGCCAACAAAGAAGCTTAAGAACGGTAGTAATAAATAGTGCATACTCTTTGGGGGTTTCAGAAAGTCAGCTAGAGCTTCACTGGTAGAGAACAAACAACTCAGCCGAATTACAGCCCAGTGGTAGACAGAGCTAGTCATGGCAAGTTGTTGTGTTTCTCAAAAGATGAGTGACACAAGGATTATCAAGCTAGAAGTTAGGGCAGAGGATTCCTGGATAACTTAAAACCAGTCTGCAAGTTTTTGGAAGCATGGCAACTGGCATTTAGCTGAAACAGACTTTGATAACTGCTTATGGGTCAGTTGCTTTGCTAAACTCAACTTCTAACTGGTTTTTCTGCATTTTTACATATAAAAGCCGGTAAGTGCATCGCCTTACCGTATTTTACTTGTAAACACGAGCAAACGTCCAGCGTATTCGTTTTGTATATCGCTATATTCTCTGGATGATACACCTCAAGTCTAATCACTTATGGAAAATTTTGTTTTTTACAAACCAGTCAAAATCCTGTTGCCAAAGGTCAAATTGCCAAGATTGCCACGGAAATTTTTACTGATACCAAAATTCTCATTAAGTAACCATGCAGAATTAATTACAGTCATTGCGAGCGAAGCGAACGCGAACAGCGTCTCCAAGAGTTGCAATCCCAGCCCCCGCGTTCGCGAAGCGCCGAAAGACTTATGCTTCATTTCGCTATCTCTACGAGACGCTACCGCGTAGCAAGATCTCCTACGGGGTACGCTCCATTCGCAATGACAAATGTATATTTAATTTTGTATTACTACTTATCTACGGAGAGAGTAGCATCAAAACTAACGGCGTTTATGACCAGGTGAACTCTGCGTTGTCTGGACAATGAAAAATCATTTAAACAATACTTGACTCACAAGCATCTGTCATGATAGAAACAACCTGTTCGGTCGGTAATATTTAATTTACAGCAATTTTGAATTCAATAAACTACATCACTCGCTACTCTAACAAATCGCTGTAATGTCCAAAGGCGAAGAAACAAAAAGCAGAATTCTCCACCAAGCAGCCGAACTGTTTAACCAAAAGGGTTATGCAGGAGCGTCTATGTCAGATATTATGCGTGTGACTGGATTACAAAAAGGAGGAATTTACAATCATTTCCAAAGTAAAGACGATCTCGCACTACAAGCTTTTGATTTTGCGATCGCTCACATCAAACAGCATACTAGATTTGCACTGCGAAGCAAACGCCACGCAGTAGAACGCCTACAAGCAATCATTGGGATATTTAGTAGCTTTGCAGAAAATCCACCTATCAAAGGAGGATGTCCACTGCTAAATACTGCTGTGGAGAGTGATGATGCTCATCCGGCGTTACGGGAACGCGCTCAACAGGCGATGAACTCTTGGCTACATCTAATTCATCGAATTATTGAAACAGGAATTGCAAAGGGTGAAATTCACCCTGAAGTAAGTGCTGATGAAATTGCTAGTATTATAATTGCAACGCTGGAAGGAGCCATAATGATGAGTAAGCTTTATGGAGATTCAATTCACATGCACAGAGTAATTAATCACCTGAATCAATATTTGGAAACTCACCTTTAAATTCATGGTACAAATCAAGGTATATGCTTTAGCAGACAAATTAAATCCTATTAAAATGGAGCTATCAAATATTATCCATACCTCCCTCACAAATGTCTTACAGCTTACTCCTGAAAAAAGATTTCACCGTTTTTTTCCACTAGATAAATCAGATTTTTACTATCCATCTGATAGAACAGACAATTATTTGGTTATCGAAATTAGTATGTTTGAAGGACGTTCGGTTGAAACAAAAAAAGATTTGCTTCGCTTGCTGATTAAGAATATTAATGAAAAATTTAACATTCCTATGTACGATATTGAAATCACAATTTTTGAAACGCCTAAATCTAACTGGGGTATTAGAGGTTTACCTGGCGACGAGTTAACCTTAAACTACAAATTAGAAGTTTGAAATTGTTGTGGGTAATGGGTTATTAGGCAATTAATAATTACCCCTGCTTGAAAAGACTAAAATTTTTTAGATTTTTACAGACCGATCGGTTTTAAAATACCAACCAAGATAAATAATGCTAGTAAATAACAGTTTGCATAGACCATTAGAAGTAGTATTAGAAATTCCTGTAAGAACATACGACATTGATTTTATGGGAATCGTGAGTAATATTGTGTATATTAGATGGCTAGAGGATTTACGCTTAAAGTTTTTAGATGAACATTGGCACCTAAATCAACAAATTGAGCAAGGATATGCACCTGTTATAGCTGGAACTGAAATTGAATATAAACGTCCGATAAAAATTATTGATCGAGTCATTGGACATTTATGGCTGAGTAATTTAGGACGATTGAAGTGGACTGTGCAAGCTGAAATTCTATCTAACAATGAGTTGGCAGCAGTAGCTAGCCAAAAAGGTGCTTTTGTCAGTTTACAAAATAGTCGTCCTATTCCCATTCCAGAGGAATTAAAGAATAAATATTTAGAAAATCAAAAAGTATTAGGGTGAATAGAATTCGCTACTCAATACGTTTTGGTTAAGGTTATTTGATGAAAATATATAGATTTCAAATCCGCGATAAATCGCCGTCAAGACGAAAGACTGATTATTGTAAAGACGGCGATTTATCGCATCTCCTACCTTAACCGAACAGTATTAATTCGCTACTACATAGGAGTCCGCTTCCTTGGGTTAAAATCAATATTTTTAACCTACTGAGGGTTTTATCTATGTAGCCGCGACTTCTATTTACCAGGGATTTTAAAACTTATCACCAGTCAATATGCTTTCGATATCTGCTAGCTGTACAACTCCTAAAAAAGTAGGACTATTAATTACAAAGAAGGGTGTGCCAGAAACAGCCAATTTTTCTGCCAATTGGATATCTTTTATAATTGCGGGAGTAGCAAGAGTGAGATCGCGTTTAAATTTACCCAAATCTAGCTTCAATTTTTTAGCAATATCTAAATATAAAGTCTGACCTAGTTGCTTTTGATTAGTAAATAGCGCATCATGATATTCCCAAAATTTGCCCTGTTGATATGCTGCCCAAGCTGCTGTTGCTGCTGGCATTGCTTCAGCATGAATTGAAACTAGCGGGAAATTCTTGTAAACTAATCTTAGTTTATTTGGATACTTTGCTAGCAATTGTTTCAATGTTTTATGCGCCTCAGCACAATAGGGACATTGGAAATCTGAAAATTCTATTAGTACAGTTTTTGATTGAGTTGACCCGATGGTGGGAGACTCACCAATTACTGTTTGAGGATTCGTTTTTAAATCCTGCAAAAATGCTTGCTGTGCTTGTTTGACTTTCTGTTGTTGTAGCTGCTGATATGCTTGAACAGATTCAATAATTGCCTCTGGATGTTCGCGGATAATTTGTAATACTTGCTGTTCTAGTTGTGGATCGAGGGGACTAGCAGCTTGGGCAGGAAATGACCAGGTGACTATTAAAAATAGTAGACTTATGGCTATCCAAGTACGCATATACCGAATTAATGGACTAAACCAATTAAACAATGTACCCATACAAAAACTCATAAATGTTTGTTGTCTAACTCATTTATTAAAAAGATCCAGTAATCATCCCAGCCAGTAAAATAAAACCAATCCAAACGTTTTGCCGGAACATCTCACCATAAGCAGAATTAGGTAAGTCTAGCTGTCTTAATCGCAGAGATTGCCAAACCCATCCAATAGTAGCAATTGCAAGACTAATCCAGAAAGCTAAGTGCAGATGTATGAGTGTACCTAACCAAGCCAATAACAAGATTGTGCCCGCAAAGAAAATTCCAATAGCTACAGGGGCATAATTCCCAAAAAATAGGGCGCTAGAGTTAATTCCAATGCGGCGATCGTCTTCCTTGTCACTCATGGCATAAACTGTATCAAATCCGAGTGTCCACAGTACAGTTGCGCCCCAAAGTAGCCAAGTTGGTTGTGAGATAGTTTGTGTAACTGCACTCCAGCTAATCAATACGCCAAAACCCCAAGCGATGGAAAGTACGAGTTGCGGTACAGCAAACACCCGCTTTGCGCCTGGATAAAGGACAATTACGGGAACTGCTGCTACACATAACCAGAAACTCAGGGGATTAAGGTAAAATGCCAGAATAGCTGCACATATTAATGATACGATCGCAACGGCAATCCCAACTTTCACAGACAAAGCGCGAGAAGCGAGGGGGCGATCGCGTGTTCTTTCTACTTGTGGATCGATATCCCGATCCCACAAATCATTGACTACACACCCCGCTGCACTCGTGGCCAGAGTACCCAATATAATTACACCAACCAGTGGTAAAGGCGGTTTCCCAGAAGCTGCCAAAAATACAGCCCAAAGGGCCGGAATCATTAAAATTAACCGTCCTTCTGGTTTATGCCAGCGCAAAAGCCGGATAATTACAAGCCAAACTGGTTCCTGGGGGCGTTCTGGCATCCTTAACATATAAATCAACAAATAACTTTAGATAGATGAAGTCATACATCTTTACATCTATACAATAACGTTATTTGTTATTTGTAAAAACATCATCCAATATGGCAACTTTAAATATCTTTAAATAGTCACTAGGGTTAGAAGCATTAGGGTGAATATACTTAGCTCAGTTGCCTTTGGCAAAACTGAGTCTTGAGTGTTGGGTATTTTTGAATATACTCAATACGGGCTAAATGCCCCGCTACCGCTAACAGCACTCAGTTTGAGTAAGTGTATTGCAACAAATATCAGTGCCAGCTACCCCGACATCCTACCGATTGCCATCATTTCTTATAAAGAGAGAAAAATAGATGCAGAATTTAGTTTCTAGCTGGGAGAGTGTTCCCACTCAACCACCTAAGCAACATCGGATTATTGCTGCCATTGATCTGGGAACAAATTCTCTACACATGGTAGTGGTCAAAATTGACCCAACGCTACCAGCCTTTAGCATTATCGCCAGAGAAAAAGAAACGGTGAGACTTGGCGATCGCAATCTTACCACTGGGGAACTGAAGCCAGAGATCATTGAAAAAGCGATCGCTGCTTTAGGACGCTTCCAAGAAGTTGCCAAAACTATCAACGCTGAAACAATCATTGCTGTGGCAACTAGTGCCGTGCGCGAAGCCCCCAATGGCCAAGACTTTTTGCACAGAGTAGAGAAGGAGTTGGATTTAAGGGTTAACTTGATTTCTGGTCAAGAAGAAGCGCGACGAATCTACCTTGGCGTGCTGTCCGGGATGGAATTTCACAACCAACCCCATATTATTGTTGATATTGGCGGTGGTTCCACAGAATTAATTTTGGGCGATAGTCACGAACCGCGCACTCTCACCAGTACAAAAGTTGGTGCAGTGCGACTCACTAGCGAGTTAATTACCACCGATCCCATCAGTAACACTGAGTTTCAATATCTACAAGCTTATGCACGCGGGATGTTAGAACGTTCTGTAGATGAGGTACTAGCAAATTTCGAGTTTGGGGAATCTCCCCGTTTGGTGGGTACAGCGGGCACAATTGAAACCCTGGCGATGATTCATGCACGAGAAAAGTCGGGTGTTATCCCTTCTACTCTCAATGGCTACCAGTTTAGTCTTAAAGACTTGCAAGAGTTGGTAAATCGCTTGCGGAAACTGAGTAACTTAGAAAAGGCTGATATTCCGGGGATGCCAGAGAAGCGGTCTGAAGTTATACTTGCTGGTGCAGTGATATTACAGGAAGCGATGACCCTTTTGGGCAGTGAATCGGTTACAGTCTGTGAACGTTCTCTGAGAGAAGGTGTAATCGTAGACTGGATGTTGTCCCACGGTTTAATTGAAGATAAGCTGCGCTACCAAAGTTCAGTTCGGGAACGGAATGTTTTAAAAATTGCTAATAAATACCACATCAACTTAGAATATAGCGATCGCGTTGCCAAATTTGCCCAGAGTTTATTTGACCAAACTCAAGGTACATTACACCACTGGGGATCTGACGAGCGACAATTGCTATGGGCAGCTGCAATATTACACAATTGCGGTCATTATATCAGCCATTCGTCTCATCATAAGCACTCTTACTACCTAATTCGCAATGGAGAATTACTCGGTTATACAGAAACTGAGATTGAAATCATTGCTAATTTAGCCCGTTATCATCGCAAATCACCGCCTAAGAAAAAACATGAAATCTATCAGAGTTTGCTGACTAAAGAACAGCGACAAATGGTCAGTCAATTAAGTGCAATTCTGAGATTGGCAGTAGCATTAGATAGAAGACAAATTGGTGCGATCGCTCACGTTAAATGTGAGTATTATCAACAACTCCGACAAGTAAATTTGCTGATTTTTCCCTCACAAGCTGATGACGAATGTGCTTTAGAGCTTTGGAGTTTAGATTATAAAAAAGGAGTGTTTGAAGAAGAATTTGGAGTAAAATTAGTAGCTAATTTAGAAAAGTTTAGCATTGCTAATTTATCTTAATAAGTATGGTGCGTTACACTACGTTAACGCACTTTTACTATCTATTCTTGTCATCCTACTGAAGGATGAGATTATAAACTAACCTAAGAAGCATTTAAAAAGAAAAATTATTAATTAGAATATAGTTAACTATCTATTTAATATAGGTTATGTTGCTATTGGATATCTAAGCCGGGAAAACTTAGGTGTCCTTTATTATTGGAATCTGGTTTGATTTCTGAAAAGATGTGTAGAGAAGCCATGCCGTAGGCTTTATGCTGCGCTATCAGGGGGGCTTGTACCTCAAATTAATTAAAAATTATTATTATTCTCAATTTTTAACTTTTAATAAAAAAAAGGTCACTGGCGTTGTGTTAGCACGGAGACTACTTTTTTTACATTAGTTAATATACTTTGATTGATTCTCATCTACTTACTTATCTTGTACCAATTATTTGATTAGAAAAGCAAAATCAATATTGGTAAGACTGAGAGCTTGAGCAACTGCTTCTATACAACCTCTGGGTGAACAATCTCAAGAGGAATATACCTATTTTTCACGTTAACATGACAACTCCTACAAATGGTTACTTTATTTGTAATCAAATTAGCATTTTGTCCTTGCATTCCATAGTAATTATTGACATATAGGAATCATATTTGATTTTTGAAAAATATTAGGGTGTGTTAGATGGAACTTCGTAACGCCCTCAGTTTGGGATGGTGCGTTACGCTACGGATATTTCAAAACTCAAATAATAGTCTTATAGCAAGATAATTAATACCTTGAGATATTTTGTTAATCAAGGTTTTAAATTTTCTGGTTGTCACAAAATAATTGTTATTTGAGGAGTTCAATACTTATGTCTATCGATCGGCTTACTTATAATTCTCTATCAAATCAACAACTTAATTTAAATCCTATTTCTTCATCTAATACTTTTACAAGTCTAAATCAAAATAACTTAAGTTTAAGTGGTAGCAGTAGCACTGTTAATGCTTCTAGCACTGGAAACTATGACTCAACCTCCGGCTATGGCTTGGTGAATGCCGCCGCAGCTGTTAGTAATGCAAATGGTGAAACTACCTATGCAGATGTTCCTAACCTTGGTGGAAATGATTGGGGAGCGGATCTCGTCAAAGCCCCTGAAGTTTGGGCGCATGGATATACAGGTAAAGGCGTTGTTGTTGCTGTTTTAGATACTGGGGTTGACTATAATCACCAAGACTTAAAAGATAATATCTGGACTAATCCCAAAGAAAAAGCCAGCAACGGTATAGATAATGATGGCAATGGCTACGCTAATGATATCCACGGCTGGAATTTTGTTGACAACAACAATAACGTCCTAGACGATAATGGTCATGGTACTCATGTTTCTGGCATCATTGCTGGCGAAAATAATAATTATGGTGTGACTGGCATTGCCTACAACGCTAAAATCATGCCAGTGAAAGTTCTCGATAGTTCCGGTTCAGGTGACGATACTACCATTTCTAAAGGTATTCATTATGCTGTAGACAATGGTGCTAATGTAATTAACCTCAGCCTGGGAAGTGTTTTTCCTGATGATATTCTCAAGTCAGCCATTGAATACGCTAGCGGTAAAGGGGTCACTGTTGTAATGGCCGCTGGTAATGATGGTTCCTCATCGCCAGATTATCCCGCTAGCTATGCATCTACTTCAGGAATTGCTGTTGGTGCAGTCGATCGCAATAATCAGATGGCTGATTTCTCTAATCGATCTGGGACACAACCAATTAGCTACGTTACTGCTCCTGGCGTTGATGTCTATTCCTCCATACCAAATAATCAGTATGCTACTTATAGCGGCACATCTATGGCTTCCCCTTACGTTGCTGGTGTAGTTGCTCTAATGCTTAGTGCTAATCACAATTTAACTGAGAGCCAAATACGTGATATCGTTACAAGTACAGCAGGAAATAGTACACAATCCTCAAGCTACACAAGTGAAGTTCAGAGTCTCACTTCTAGTTACCTATTCACTCATCAACCAGCTACTTCAACACCATCCATTTCCATCATTCAAAATGAATTGCAAGTAAAGTCTAATAATGATGGACAGTCAAATTTGATGCAGTTTGGTGTCAATTCTCTTAGCGATCGCCAAACTATCAACTCTAATATCACCAGTTATCAAGCTCCATCACAATTTCACTATTATGACGATGCTCTAAATCATGACATTAGTGGTGTCATGAATGATACATCTGAAGAAACAGTATTGAGCAAACGTTGGAAAAATTGAGATTGAGCGAACGCGAACGCGAACAACGTCCCGCAGGAAGGCAAAACCCAAGGTATTTGTTGGGTTTCGTGCCTCAACCCAACCTACGAATCGAGTCATTTTTTGGTTTGGCGAAAGTATTGTTTATAAGTTCGTAGTCAGGACTTTAGTCCTTGATTTGAGCGCTGAAGCGCTCACTACAAACTAAGCATTGTTAACTTGTCCGACTACTAGGCGATCGCAAAACTACATAATTAGGTAAAATTGGGTAAAGCAATTTTTGTCCTTGTTAAACAAAGGCATCAGCAAACCCATGCAACTGAAACTCAGTGCATCTAGACTTCCCTTCGCCTCTCTTTTGTTAATTGCCCCTTTTTTCCTATGGGGGACGGCAATGGTAGCGATGAAAGGAGTAATACCCCACACCACACCGCTATTCATGGCGGGAGTGCGTCTGATACCAGCAGGGATGTTAATTCTGATAGCAGCCGCATTTATGGGTAAACCCCAGCCGAAGGGTTGGGCTGCATGGCTGTGGATTGCCTTATTTGCTCTAGTGGATGGGACACTGTTTCAAGGCTTTTTAGCAGAGGGATTAGTCAGAACCAGTGCGGGATTAGGGTCTGTGATGATTGACTCGCAACCCTTGGCTGTTGCCTTACTGTCATTGTGGCTATTTCAAGAACATATTGGTTTTTGGGGATGGCTAGGGCTAGCCTTGGGTGTCACAGGCATTAGTTTAATTGGTTTACCTGATGAGTGGATTTTACATTTTCTCGACTCAGGCGTAAATATAACAATTGGCAACTGGCAAGATTTGTTTGCTAGTGGTGAGTGGTTAATGCTATTAGCAGCGCTATCAATGGCTGTGGGAACAGTGTTGATTCGGTTTGTGTGTCGGCACGCTGACCCAGTAAGCGCTACGGGATGGCACATGATTTTGGGCGGATTGCCACTATGGGGAGTTTCATCAGTTGTCGAATCCCAGCAGTGGGAAAATTTGGGAGCATCTGATTTAGTGGCTTTGGGTTATGCTACCGTATTTGGCAGTGCGATCGCTTACGGGTTATTTTTCTATTTTGCCTCTAGTGGTAGTCTCACCAGTCTTAGTTCCCTCACCTTCCTTACACCCATATTTGCCTTACTATTTGGTAATCTCTTTCTTTCAGAAGTCCTCAGTCCGTTGCAGTGGGTAGGTGTTTTCCTCACTTTAATCAGCATCTATCTCATAAACCAACGTGATACTTTAGCAGGAAAAAACGACACAATTACTGTTGGCGAAATAGCTAATATACAGCAACCAATTTTAGAAACATCTGCTAAAAAATTGAACCCTGTAAGCCTAGCAGTTAGAGAATCTAAGCCAGAAATTTTGCCATAATTATATTTAAATGGGAGTGGGGGAGATGAGGGAGACAAGGGGAATAATAAATGCCCAATGCCCAATGCCCAATGCCCAATTCCCAATTCCCAATTCCTAATTCCCAATTCCCAATGCCCAATGCCCTTGCAATTTTGATATTTACCTGTTTTTCTTGTGTGGGTTTTTACCCAAATCGCTCAAGTGCAGCTACACCTAACCTAGCACCCAAAATTTTAGAACTTGCACAAGCTAGTTCGACAGATAATTCTAGTCCGGCTGTTTTGAGATATGGTAGTCGAAAATCGGATGTGCAGAGATTACAAACACAATTAAAGCAGTTGGGATACTACAGTGGCGTGGTCGATGGACAGTACAACGCCAGTACAGAAATCGCTGTAGCTAAATTCCAGAAAGCAAAGGGTTTAAAAGTAGATGGCATTGTTGGTATGGTGACTAGGGCGAGACTACAAGCTGCTTTGGTTGCCAAAAGTCAGATTGCCAGCTATCCAATAGTCGCCTCTCCTGTTTCAACTTCCAAGCCAACTGCAAAACCCCAGCCAACTGAGAGAGGTTTTGTCTGGTGGTTAATATTTGCCATCGGAGTTATTGGGAGTGTTGGCGCACTTATTTACCTGGTAAAGTGGTTTCGTCAGGTTAAACAAGTGCAAAATTCCAAAATATCAAATACTAAAATTTTGAGCGAAGCTAACAAAGAAACGACGATACCACCTCCACCAGAGACTATAACTAATCCAGAAACAGCTACGCCGCCACTCACCACACAACTACTGCTACCAGAAAAAACTTCCCGCCTTGCTAAACTTAATATTGTTGACGAATTGATTCAAGACTTACGCAGTCCTGACCCAATGAAGCGACGCAAAGCTATTTGGAATTTGGGACAGCAGGGAGATTCGCGGGCAATTCAGCATCTGGTTGACCTAATGGTTGGTGCTGACTCTCAAGAAAGCAGTTTAATTTTGGCAGCTTTGGCGGAAATTAGTACCCGCACACTCAAACCGATGAACCGGGCTCTAGCAATTTCGATTCAAAATGAAAGTCCACAAGTACGGCAAAATGCGATTCGTGACTTGACGCGTGTTTATGACATGATGGGTCAAATGAGTCAGATGTTGCGCCATGCGTTAGATGACCCAGATCCCGATGTGCAAGCAACAGCACGATATGCTTTAACTCAGATGAATCGAATGCGTGGCTTGCCGGAACAACAAAGTCTACCGGAAGATTCAAGCGATGATTTAGAAGAATAAGCCTAAAAATATTTCAACTGGATTTGGATATTAGTATTTGGGCCAGCCACCAAAAATGCTGCTTCGCTAAATTTGGGCGCGCCTGTGCGAATTTCTGGATTTCTGGAAAATCCAAAGCCTTCTTTTGGTATACCAAAAGCATTACTATTGAGAATGCGGTCATTATTTTGATCGTGGAAGACAGCAACGGCGTAACTACCTGCTTTCAAGTTCTCAAAGGTAATGGTTAAAGGAGTGGCAGTAATTTTGATACACTGCTTTTGTAAGACGCGATCGCGATCGCTAGGAAATCCCTCACTACTTGCAAATACACTGGCACACACTTGTCCTTCTTTATTCTTCAAGCCATCAATTTCGACGCTGAGTTTGCCGTTAAAATTTGCCCTGGCACTAAATGACCATGCCAGATTTCCCAGAACTGCCAATAGTAGTATATTAACTCTCAATCCTTTAAGCATAAAATTTTTATAGGATAAAATAAATTTTGCTGAAACTAAGTTTTCACTCAGATCCAGCAAATTTATCGTGGCATTATTCAGTCAATACTTGCAAGCATCCCGCCATATTTTGTATCTAGATTTACCTGTATAGGCAGGAGACACGAATTTTATCCTGCTAGTACAGCTTGGCGAAAATCCAACTAACATCTGAATTAACCAGACTTGGGATAAAATTCCCTTATTAAAAGTAGGTAAATTTCCGCCATAGCGTATTAGTTAAGTGCGTATGCAAAAATATTTATGTCATTGCGTAGGCGGAGCCTTCCCGTAGGGTACGGAATGAAATCTAGCGAAGCAATCCCAAGACCTTGCGTTCGCGAAGCGTGTCCGAAGGACTTATGCTTCATTCCGCTTTGCTCCATTCGCAATGACAAATGTATATTTAATTTTGCATTACTACTTATAAAACTGGGTCTATTAATTCATCCAAGAAGCAGCATTTACAGGAATACTAATAAAGATAGCGAGCTAAATTCTTGGCTCTATTCGCTATCGAAAGCTCCGACTTCTGGGTTCTGATTATGATTTGTTTCTTTTGCTTCGATCGCATAAACATCAGGCCATACTGATGCACCGTGTTCGTAAGCATCGATGCCAATGCGATCGGCTCTGTGATCGACACGTAAGCGTCCTAGTGCTTTTAGACCACTGAACATCAAAAAGGTAAAGGCGACAGTGAAAACTGCGATCGCCACAACACCCAAAAGTTGTACGCCTAGCAAGTCGAAGCCACCACCTAAAAACAACCCTGCCTTTTTGTTGAGTGTGAGTTCTGCTTGACCTAAGAAGCCGACGGAGAGAGTACCCATCATGCCATTCATCCCATGTACGGCAAATGCTCCTACCGGATCATCAATATGGAGTGACTCAATCAAATCCACTCCCAGAGTCACCAAAATACCACCTGTTAACCCAATCAAAACCGCAGCCCAAGGTGCAACATAAGCACAAGGAGCTGTAATTGCTACTAATCCTGCTAGTGAACCATTCAGACAATAAACTAAATCCCACTTACCTGTACGGGTATATTGGAAAATTATCGCCGAGAGTGCAGCGGCTCCTGCTGCTAGTGTGGTGTTGACTGTTACCAAACCAATCAATCCCGTATTCCCGGTGCTGAGGGTTGAACCAGGGTTGAAACCGTACCAGCCAAACCACAAAATCATTGTTCCCAGAGTTGCTAGCCCTAAATTATGTGCTGGTGGTAGGGTTCCCCAAGCCGGACGACCAGGACGGGGGCCAAGTAAATATGCGCCTACCAGCGCTGTCCAGCCACCAACGCTGTGAACAACAGAACTACCAGCGAAATCGTGATAGCTCAATTTGGCTAACCAGCCGCCAGAGTTCCAAGCCCAGTGAACGATAATTGGGTAGCTGATTGCTCCCATAATGGCGCTGTAAATTAAGTCGCCGATAAAGTCGGTTCTTCCAGCCATTGAACCAGTAGTGATTGTGCTGGCGGTAGCAGCAAAGGCAAACTGGAAGAAGAACAAGCTATAGGTATTGATGGCAGCTGTAGAACCTGGCGCACCTAATGGATAACTACCATCAGCCCCAGGTAGCTGACTGAGGAAGAAGGTATCTATGCCAACTAACCCGCCAGCACTCGTACCAAAAGCAATCCCAAAGCCGATTCCCCACCACACTAAGATAGTTACAGCAGCGTCAATGAAGTTTTCTAGTAAGGCATTAACTACACCTCTTTGGCGGATCAAACCTGCTTCTAACATTGCAAAGCCGGTTTGCATGAAGAATACTAAAAATCCGGTGATTAATACCCAGGTAGTATCAATGGAAATTTGCAATTTTGTTGTAGTTTCAGACAAAGACTGAACAGTAGGAGGATCTGCCGCCTGGACAATTGTCGGGGCAAAAACTGCAAACACCATTGAAGCGATCGCTAGCGCCAGTAGGCGATGCCAAGGTCGAATATGCTTATTCATTGGTTATTTGTTCCTGCTGGAAAAGCGGTAATTGATGTTGGTAACAGATTTCGCAAAATCAATTAATTTAATTAGGCTGACCAAATAAGGTTTTTAGTCAACACTTTCGGGAAATAATTATCTCATTGTCTGGGTCAGTTATTTATTTTCCTGTGAACACACTTTTTCTCAGATCAAAAACTCTGATTAAAGAAAAACAAAAACAAAAACATTCTTTCACAGAAATTATCAGACTACTTTTTGTTTCGCCGTTGGTAAATTTATGCCTAAACGGATAAATTTGATTGATTGTCTATTTACTCAAAGCAAAAAACTGTATCAACTAATACTATTTTTTTGCTTCTGCGATGGCAATAAATTCCGATACAATAAATAAAGCAACTATATCCTTTATAGGTAAGTATTTTCCGATATCAGAATGGGATAATTAAGAGATATGTTAATTTTTTATACAATAACTTAATTATTTGTTACTTTAAAAGCTACCTCGAAGAACAGTAATTATCCTTTAAACCGATAACTGGCTGTAATCCAAAAACTACCATCCGGTAAAATAACTGATAAATTGCTCCTAGTCTGCACTATCTAACCTTGTTGATATATAGAGATAAACTCAACAGTGGAGTCAATATGATTAATCATTTATCTCTGCAACAAGAGAATGTATTAAAAATAACGCATATTTCCCAAATATATCCTGAGATAGCAGTTATTTTTGGTTGTAAGGGTAAACTCACAGGCGATCGCTATCTTACAGCACTCTTCAAGTAATTGAACTACACTACTCCCCATCTATCGTCTCACGTGAGCTAAACAGAATCGTAGTGGTAGACAAGACTAATTTCCTTAAAAAACCGGGTTTAGAGTACCTGTAATATGGGAGACTTGGCAATATTCCCTATAAATCAGATTTAAGATGAGTAATACAATTTCGGATATCGCTGTCAAGACCATCAACGGTGAGGATAAGCAATTAAGCGACTACACCGGGAAGGTACTGTTAATTGTGAATGTTGCTTCCTACTGCGGTTATACTTCTCAATATGAGGGGCTAGAAAAGTTGAACCAGAAGTATGGCGAAGCCGGATTAAGTATTTTGGGGTTTCCCTGTAACGATTTTGGAGCGCAAGAACCAGGAAGTAATGAAGAAATTGTGCAATTCTGCACGAGTAAATATGGTGTCACCTTTGAACTATTCGATAAAGTCCATGCCAAAGGCTCGCAGCAGCATCCACTTTATGAGCGACTTACCAAAGCCGTTGAGCCAAAAGGAACGGTTGCTTGGAACTTTGAAAAATTTTTAGTTAATAAACAAGGTGAAGTAGTAGCTAGATTTAATAGTAGTGTCCAGCCAAATTCACCAGAAATAATTGCCATAATTGACAAAGAACTAGCCAAATAGTCATTAGTCATTAGTCATTAGGTTGTACTATTAGGATTGATTTTTGGCTCTGGGCTATTAAATTTATTTACGTCCAGTCCTTTAATTGAGAATATTATCTCAATTAGTAGTTTAATTTATTTGTATTTAATTTGTCATGAACGTTGCAATAATTGGTTGTGGTTATGTTGGTTATCAAGTTGCTCAATATTGGCAGCAAAAAATGAATTTTGTTGTCAGTGTAACCACAACTTCCTCTGAGCGTGTCCCTGCACTCCAATCAGTATCACAAAGAGTTGTCGTTACCAGAGGGAACGAGCTAGATAGTCTAAAATCAGTTTTGCACAATCAAGATGTTATCCTTTTGAGTGTTGGTGCAAAAAGTGCGGAAGTTTATGAAGAAACTTATCTCCAAACTGCCCAAAATTTAGTTTCATCTTTGCAGCAGATTCCGAGTGTGAAACAATTAATATACACAGGAAGTTATGCAGTCTATGGTGACAGAAATGGTGTATGGGTAGATGAAGAAACACCCCTTGCACCTGCTAATTTAAATGCTCAGATTCTCCGAAAAACAGAAGATATTTTGCTATCAGCATCTAGCGAAAACCTCCGCGTTTGTATCTTCCGTTTAGGAGGAATTTATGGCCCCAATCGGGAACTATTAAAAATATTTGGTAAATATTCTGGTACAACCCGTCCTGGTGGTGAGGATATCACCAATTGGATTCACCTAGACGATATTGTTGGTGCGATAGAATTTGCTCGTCACCGTCGTTTGCAAGGGATTTATAATCTAGTAGATGATGCACATCTCACCAGCCGAGACTTGCTAGATAGTCTATTTGAAAAACATAATTTACCCAAAGTTATATGGGATACTTCTATTAAGAGTACTCGCCCCTATAATGCTTGGGTATCGAATGAAAAGCTGAAAGAGGCTGGATACCAATTAATTCATCCACAGATGCTTTTTTAGCAAGTATTAAAACTAGGAATTATGCAACCATCTGCTGTAACTAATACAACCAACTTGACAGCAAATCCTAGCCAGTTTTACACTTGGCAGAATTATCGTTGTGCCTACGAAGTTCTTCAACCAACTAACACAACATCTCAGGGTATTCCCTTACTGTTAATTCATCCTATTGGTGTGGGATTGTCGCGGCAATTTTGGCAACGATTTGGTCGTGAATGGAATAATTTAGGTCAGCGTAATTTGATTTACAACCCTGATTTACTAGGATGTGGCGAGAGTGATATGCCCCATCTGGCTTATACTCCTAGTGATTGGGCAGAACAGTTACAGTACTTTTTACAAACAGTAGTGCAGAAACCTGTCATTGTAGTAGTACAAGGTGCTTTATTACCAGTTGCGATCGCATTAGTCCAAAAGGAATCAAGCTTAATCTCCAGACTTGTCCTCTCAGGGCCTCCATCGTGGGCTTTAATGACAAATAAACCACCAGAATGGCAGCAAAAATTCCTTTGGAATATCTTAGATTCACCTTTTGGGAGTGCTTTTTATCGCTATGCACGCACCCCAAAATTTTTACGTTCTTTCTCGACTCGCCAACTCTTTGCTTCTGAGAATGCTGTGGATACAGAGTGGTTAAATACATTGGTTGCAGGGGCAGAAAATCTCGCTAGTCGTCATGCAGTGTTTTCTTTTTTAGCAGGGTTTTGGCGGCAAGATTATACTAGCTCTATTGCCTCTATTGGGCAACCAACATTAGCGGTTATGGGGGAAACTGCATCGAGTATTAGCCAAAAAAGTAAAAAAGAAATGCCAGATAAGTGCTTGGCTGAATACCTCGCCTGTTTGCCTCAAAGTCGAGGTATAAAAATAAATGGACGTAATGTTTTACCTTATGAGTCAACTGCTGAATTTGTCGCAGCGATCGCTCCATTCATTAATGAAGTTTCTTAGCTGATTGATAGTTACATTGTACCAGTCCTCTCATGTTAGGTTATGACTGGAATTGATTACTTCAGGAAGAAAATCATGTTCGACAATCGCCGAGGACAAAGAGTTCCCAATGTCACTTTTCATACTCGCCAGGATAATCAGTGGGTAGATGTGACAACCGATGAATTGTTTGCTGATAAAACAGTGGTTGTCTTCTCCTTACCAGGTGCTTATACTCCGACTTGTTCATCAACTCATCTCCCTGGCTATAACGAGTTGGCTGGGGTTCTGAAAGAAAATGGTGTTGATAAGATTATCTGTATTTCTGTCAATGATGCCTTTGTCATGAACGAATGGGCAAAGGATCAAGAAGCAGAAAATGTTACACTAATTCCCGATGGTAATGGTGAATTTACTGAAGGCATGGGTATGCTGGTAGATAAATCAGACTTGGGTTTTGGCAAGCGATCGTGGCGCTATTCGATGCTGGTAAGAGATGGTGTAATTAACCAAATGTTTATTGAACCAGACGAGCCAGGAGATCCTTTTAAAGTATCGGATGCTGAGACAATGCTGAGATACATCAACCCCCAAGCCGTGAAGCCTGAATTAGTTTCTTTGTTTGCCAAGGTCGGTTGTCCCTTCTGCGCCCGTGCTAAGGCGATGCTCAAGGAACATGGCATTAACTACGAAGAAATTACCTTGGGCAAGGATGTCACCACCCGCTCGTTACAAGCAGTTACAGGGGCGACAACAGTTCCTCAAGTATTTATCGATGGTAAATTAATTGGTGGTTCTGAAGCTCTAGAAGCCTACTTCGCAACTAAATAGGTTTCACTAGGGGCGCACAGATGTGCGTCCCAACAGCGTATTCTCTGAGGTTTAAGTAAGTCGGCGTGAAAATTTCAATGTATGTCATTGCGAATTTAACGAAGTGGAATGAAGCAATTGCAAAGGTCTTGTAGTTTTTATATTCTGTTACATAGTTAGGTTTATTTGTACTGATTTACTTAGTAACGGCGATCGCGTTCCAAGTCATAAATCACTTTTTCCAAATACCATTTATCCGATTCACCCCGGTGTCTCTGGCGCTGCTGTTTGAGTAGTCGTTCGGCTGTTGTCGCATCACCGTTAAGTAAAGTCAGTAAACGTTTTTGCAATTTTCTATTTTTCGGGTCACTGAAGTATGGCTGAGAAACTTTGCCCCGTGGTTGAGATGACCACAGTTTAATAAAGACAAGTGATAAGCCGACAATCAGAAGCACCACAATCAATCCCATACTTATTGAGATTAAGTAGTTGTCATCTTATATTGTGTAAAAACTTTACTTATGTAGCCTCAGTGATTTTTTGGATCTTTTTGTGATTACAGCTATTTTCAGGTAAATAGACCATACTGTAGGGACAATTCATGAATTGCCCCTACGACCGATGTGGTTCAAATACATGAAAACTGCTGTAAGCTGAAAAATATCTAAATTGCAGAATTGAATTAAATCTTTTCTTTCTAATAGACATCTCCAGAAATTAAATATGCGTTATGCAAAACCCTTGTAGAGACGCGATATATCGCGTCTCTACATTCTTTTTCACTCCTATGTCTAATGATTTGCACTTACTTACTTATATCAAGTTTCAAATCAGCAATTAATAAATCTTTAGATGAATACATGGATTTTTGTGGAGTCACTTACTAATTATCATATAAAATTAACTCTGATTGAATTTCCATTTATTCAAAATATAATATGTTTGCTGGAATTCGCCGAATTTCGAGTCGATTTTTTAATCAATCAAGGACAATCAATAACGAACCACTAAATAAAGTAAGTTTGATTGTCATTATTTTAATTGATATTTTTATCTTAATTAATGTTTTTACAGGACTTGATGATATTAGTCGCTGGCATATCAGTCCGACTGAAACTTATCCATGTTATTCAGAGTGGCAAAATTATCGGACTAAAACCGCTCCAGATAAAGACTATGAAATTGTCAGACTTTCATCGCCATATTATAACTCAAACAATCAACTTAGTTTTCAACAAAACTATCAAAGAGCCGAAGTAGGACATCTGGGTAAGGTTTCTAAAACTTGCTTGCAATATGCCAACTATAAAGATAAAGTTAACAATCCTGAAAAGCAGCAAATTATTAAAACTATCGATCAAAAACAAGCTAAAATCAGCATGCTTGTTCAAGCCAATAATACTATTAAATCTCAATATGATTCAACACTATTAGAAAAAATTGCAGGTCAGGGTCGCGAACAATCAATTAATCAAGTGGGGGCTGAAAAAGCTAAACAGGTCTTAGAACAAAATAATCGCCAAATTTCTACCCTGAAGCAAGAAAGTTCTACTCTGAAAAATGAACTGCTGGCAAAACCGGAAAGCATTAGTTTTATAGCTTTTTTAAAAAATGAAAATCAGTTTAAGGAACTTGACAAAGGCTATCAGAAGGCATCATTTTGGTATCCAAGTATCCAGCTTGCTTTTCAGTCCCTCTTTCTTCTCCCTTTGATTCTCATTGCTTTATCAGTTCACAAATTTGCTCAAAGAAGAGGATATGGACTCATCTCGCTAATTAGCTGGCATTTGCTAGTTATCTTTTTTATTCCCTTAATTGTTAAAATATTTGAGTTTCTTCAAATAGGTGCAATATTTAAATTTATTTTTGAAATCATTAGCGCCCTTTTGGGTGGTTTGCTTTTCCTAATAAATTATGTTTATATCTTGCTGATTCCAATTATTGGTTTTGTAATTATCCAGTTTTTTCAAAAATTTGTCTTTAATGCTAAAGTCCAGGCAGCTAGCAGAGTTCAAAAATCACGCTGTGTAAATTGCGCTAAGAAAATTCGACAGCTTGATACTTACTGTCCCCACTGCGGTTATTATCAGTACATTGAATGCCAAAACTGTCATAATCTTACTTATAAACATTTATCGTACTGTAAACATTGTGGAACTTCTCAAAATTCCAGTAATTTGTAATCAGTGAAGTAGTTAATCAGTATTTTGAGCTTAGATATGGAAAAAGTAGAAACAGCTAATAAAGAGAGTCAGTCACCGCTTGCTTTTCTCAAAAACCTGTTGATTGCTCGTTGGCGATCGCTCTTGCTCCTGTTAATCGGAGTATACTTACCTTTGCAGGTCTTTGAAATTCTCACAGTGAACATATGGGAAAATCAAGCTGGCTTCCCGTGGGATGTACAGATTCTGTTAGCAGTTCATTCTACAGCCAACCCCCAGTTAGATGTTTTAGCAGTGACGCTGGCTAAAATTGGGTTGCCTTGGACTGCGATACCGATTTTAGGTGCGATCGCAATCATATTACTATATCAAAAACGCTGGCGATCGCTAGCTTATTTACTCACCGCCTCACTGGGAAGTATCATCATCAACCGCATTGCCAAGGAATTAATGCATCGAGTCCGTCCCCAATTGTGGCAGTCCATTGCACCTGAATCAAGTTTTGCATTTCCCAGCGCTCATGCCATGACGAGTATAACTCTGGTAGCAATTTTGCTCTTCTTAACTTGGGCTAATTCCTGGCGCTGGTTGGTTCTCACCTTCGGTAGCTTATACATAATAGCTATTGCCTGGTGTCGTCTCTATCTGGGGGTACATTTTCCCAGTGACATCCTCGCGGGTTGGATGGTTGCATTAGGTTGGACAATTGGTGTCAGTCTAATTATCAAACCCCATACAACCAAAGCTAAATCTGTTGATAGTGAACGCCCCAAGGATGAAACTAGCTTACTCCCTGAAGAAAGAAAGTTGATTGAGGAGTAATATTATGTCCGTTTATAAGTTGTTTTAAAAGTGTTGAGATGAATGTAAAAATCAGTTTTTTAGACCGATTACGATCCTTGCAAAAGGTCATTAATTGAACTTATAAGCTGTCTTATTGGTTCTGTCAGAGAAGTTTTTAATAAATCAAGGGTTTCGACTGAAAAATTGAGCAATCCTAAAGCATACAATAGGCTCGACATACCAATAAATAGAGCTAATAATCTCCCAAGACAACCGGGATTAATTTCAATAAAGGCTAATTTAGATTGCCCAATAACAGCAATCGTTATAAAAACAATTCCTGTAATTAAAAATGTGTTGTTGGAAGTTATATCTGTCATTTCCCTATTAAGATGTCTCAATATTTTTATTGTAGCTATTATTAGTCTAAATTTCTGCTCTGGATGTTGGATCTTATCTTATGCTATAATTTAAAAAAGATATATTCTGATTTTTAAAGCTAGTAAGCGAGAAATTGCGTTGATTGTGTCAACTGTATATAAATCGTTCTATTTCGCTCAAAGACTGAAGAAAAAACTAAGATTCTGCAAGCAGCCAAATTATTGATGCACTTCGGGTAGAAATTATTTGTTGTTACAGCAGCTTTCATCTATTTGAAGTACATCTTTCGTAAGGGCACAGCAATATTCCCTACAGCGTAGTCTTTTTACCTGAGAATAGCTATAAGTTGGATCTGATACCAATTGTATGTGCTTTGCGCTTTATTCACGTAGGATAAATTCATCGGCATATCCTACAAACTATAGTTTTGCATCAGTCTATAGACATATATTATTATTTTGCTGAAACATTAAAAAGCTAAAGTATTCTTACTCATTTACTAGACTTTAATTTAGTTTATATATTAAAATACACTAAATCGATAGGATATAGTGGGTTTTTATGGAAAGCTTCCAAAACGTGACTCAAGAGTTAAATGTAACAGGAGAAACACTCCTAGAGGACTTACAACAGTCTACTCCAAAAGAGTTCAAAAAAGACATTTTCAAAAAACTTAGAGGTGGATTTTTTTTGGTACTGGGATATTTATTGTCACCACTATGTTGGTGGAATGACTTACTATTCAATCTGCCAATAGCTTATGGTTTTGGGTATGCATGTAGTTTACTTTCCCCAAAATTACTTCTACCTTGTTCAATTATAGGATATTGGCTCTCTAATATTGTTGGAATTCTCTTGATGCAATTCGGTTCTAAAGATATTTTCCAAAAAGAACCTCAAGAGCATAACCTCAAAAAAGAATTATTAACAGGTTTAATTTCTTCAACAGCTTATACCTTGTTGATTATGCTCTTAATCCAGTTGAAGATTCTCGATTCTCCTATTTTATTCGCCAACGGTTAATTTAGTCGATCGCATTTTTACAGAACAACCAGATTCCCTACTTCTTTAATAAGTAGGGAATCTGAGATTTTTTGTGGGAGCAAATCTTGAATTAATCGAATTTTAAAAATTCACTTAAATTCAACAATTTTGGAGCTTCCTTACTTACAATTAATGGCAACTTACCATTCCATTTTTCTATCGCTTGTCTTTGCAGTATTTCTGGAGTTAAACCATCACGTAATAATCTATGTGCCTCAGCTTCTCCTTTGGCTAAATTAACTTTTGCTTCAGCCTGTCTTGTTGCTTTCAGTGCGATAAACTCGGCTCGTTTCGCTTCTTGTTCAGCAATCTGCTTCGCCTCTACCGCCTCATCAAATCGCTCGGAAAAATGGACGTGAACTAGAGAAATATCATCAACTGCAACGTGATAGCTACCCAGTCGTGTAGACAATGCATCATCTACTCCACCTTTGACTTCTCCTCGTTTAGTAATAATTTCTTCAGCAGTATACTTGGCCATTATTGCTTTTAGGACTTCTTCAACTGCTGGGTTAATAATCCGCGTAACTACAGCTTGTTCATCTCCAATTTCTTGAAAAATAGCATTTACTTCCAGGGGAATAATATGCCAATTGAGAGCGACATCGGCGAAAACATTTTGTAAATCTTTGGAAGAAGCCTCAGCCGAAATTTCCTGTTTTTGGACTCGAATACTCAACTTTTTCACAGTATTGACGACAGGAATAATTAAGTGAAGTCCTTCTCCGAATATTTGGTTTTGTACTTCGCCAAATTTCATCAATACACCCCGCTCGCCCGCATTGACAATCACGCAAGGCGTAAGCAAGAGGGTTATCAGGAACAAAAAAGCAGTCAGTTTACCTGCACTGTTAAAAGTTGTATTTTTTTTCATCTCTATGAAACATATATGTGTCTTGCATGGAGACACATATTTAGGAGTTGTGCGCTTCTTCCCGTCATACTCTTATAACTTTGGCTCTAAGTCAATTTTCCTGTCACTCTAGCCAAGGTAACAAATAGCGCTTCTCATTCAAAGGAGAAGCGCTAAGTTTCTAATAGCTGATATTTTTGCCCACCAAACTCATCAGCTGCTTATCCAAGTCGATGAGATAATCTCTACCGTAAGTTCCATTCTCTAAGCCTGTAACAAGATGATTGGGAATGTCTTGTGTAATTTCTTCGCTACAAGAACCAGCAGCCAGAGCATAGTCGTAGCCCGTCGTAAACATCGCAGCTACTGTATCCACATCTCCAGTAAAAGCGATACAATCTTGTAAAAGTTCGCTCATACTGTCATTTCGTATTACCGCAGTGATTGCGGGCATTAAACTAAAAATGGACGCGCCAGAAAAAAGCTAGAAACTGATTTAGCATCTACCGATTCTCCCTCCAGAATCGCTTTTTCTAATTCTTCGGGAGTCAAAAATACAGTTTCGATATCTTCGTCTCCATCTTGTGCTGGTGGTGTCTCTAGCTTTTCCAAATCTCGCGCCAGAAAAGCATAGATAATTTCATCAGAATAACCAGGTGCTAAGAAAAATTCGCCTAATTTGTCCCATTTTTTGGCACTATAGCCAGTTTCTTCTTCGATTTCACGCTGGATTGTCTCTAAAGGTTCTTCATTTGCTTCCACAGTTCCTGCTGGAAACTCTAATATCCGTCCCTGAATTGCAAAACGATACTGGCGCACCAGTACAAGTTTGCCCTCTGGAGTTACTGGTACAGCTAGCGCACCACCAGGGTGACGAATACATTCCCATTCTCCTTCTGCTTTATTAGGCAAACGCAAGCGATTGACTTCAAAATCAAACTTACGTCCTTTATAAAACAAGCGTTGTTTTAGCAGTTGTGGTAATTCTCTACCTAATGGCATAGTAAAATCTGATTATCTGTTTAAGGACAGAGGTGATATCAGCCTTCTTCTGTATTTAAAGATGGTAATTTTAATTGCCCATCAATTAAACGTACATCAGAGCAGTTTACCTCTTTCAGCAGTTCTTTAATAACACAACCCGATACTGGTTCTATCCAATCTGGGGCAATTTCTGCCAGTGGTACTAACACAAAGGCTCGATCCCGCATTCGTGGATGGGGAATCTGGAGATTTGGTGTATTTACTATTAAGTCATCATATAATAACAAATCCAAATCCAGAGTTCGTGGCCCCCAGCGTTCCTGACGCACACGCCCAAATTGTTGTTCAATTCCCAACAAAATTTCTAATAACTGTTGGGGTAGCATTTCTACCTGCAATGTGACGCAGCCGTTTAGGTAATCTGGCTGCTCTGGCCCTACGGCTTTGGTTTGATACCAACTGGATTTGGCTTCTAATAGAATACCTGGCGTTTGGGCTAAAGTTTTGATAGCTGTTTCTAAAATTGTCTGCGAATCGCCGATATTACCACCAAGAGCAACGGCGCTTCTTCTGGGCTTGGTGTCGGGATATTCCAACCCAGGCATCGCACTCTCCTTAAGTAAGTTGTTTTCGGACTGTATTTGTGAAGACTTTGGTGCATCTGTTACAGAAAATGCTAGTAGCTCTGTATATCTGAATCATTAGCAAAACTGCAACATTTTTACAAAACTTAAATTAACTAAATCTAAAAAACATTATTTTATGGTGAATTTAGTTAATTATTTATAGGGTAATATACTAACACAAAGGTGGTGTCATGACCCCAAAGCTGATTGATGGTGGTTAGATATTTACTACTTTGAGCGAGGAACTGACGTGGGGAAGCTTACCTCCTGGTTCAAGCGAAGACCAACTAATTTAAGTGACTCTGGACAAGGAGGAACGAATGAGAGCTTACCACCAGCACATCTGGCGCAGACGAGGCAGTTACTGAGCAAAATGAAAATTTTACCATCTAGGATGAAGACCAATCAGGCAATTGGCAAGAAACCACTTTATCGTCGCTTATGGTTTTGGGCAGGTTTGGGTGTAGGTGGTGGGATAGTTGCCTTCATCTACGGGGTGAGTTTAATAGATCGGACTTTACCAGATAAGGCGGAGTTGAATGCTGTTCTCAGAGAGCAAACACTGACCATTAAAGCCGCCGATGGCACTGTATTACAACAACAAGGTGAAGCAACTAGAGAACAGCTAAAGCTAGAACAAATACCAGATAATTTAAAAAAAGCTTTCATTGCCTCAGAAGATAGAAGATTTAAGCAACACAACGGATTTGACCCCCAAGGGATTGTGAGAGCAGGTTTCAATAATTTGCGATCGCAAGGTGTGGTAGAAGGTGGTAGCACTATCACCCAACAGCTAACCCGGATTCTCTTTCTAAAACAAGAACAG
Source organism: Nostoc sp. KVJ3 (assembly GCF_026127265.1). GTDB lineage: Bacteria > Cyanobacteriota > Cyanobacteriia > Cyanobacteriales > Nostocaceae > Nostoc. The sequence goes on along the minus strand of NZ_WWFG01000001.1, from coordinate 3,535,976 downwards.
ACAATCTGGCGCAAACTCAAAGAAGTCCGCCTTGCCCAAAAAATGGAGCAAGAATTAACCAAAGATCAGATTTTAGAGCGTTACTTGAATCTGGTTTATTTGGGAAATGGGGCTTATGGGGTAGCAGATGCAGCCTGGGTATACTTTAGTAAATCACCAGACCAACTTTCGCTAGGAGAAATGGCAACAATTGCCGGATTAGCACCTGCTCCTAGTTTATATGCCCCGAACAAGAATCCCGAAGCGGCAAAACGGCGGCGGGACTTGGTATTGCTACGGATGCAAGAGGATGAAGTTATTACACCAGAGCAAAGACAAGCCGCTCTTCAAGAGCCATTAACACTCAAAACCAGTTTACCCAAACGAGTGGAAGTAGAATCACCCTACTTTACCAGCTACATCCAAAAGGAATTGCCGAAGTATGTTTCTAGCAATGTGCTAAAAAATGGGGGTTTAGTAGTAGAAACTACCCTAAATCCAACTTGGCAGAAGGTGGGAGAAGAAGCGGTTGCTAAAACCCTACGAAATCAAGGACGCTGGGAAAACTTTAAGCAAGCAGCAATGGTTGCCATTGACCCCCGGAACGGTGAAATTAAGGCAATGGTTGGGGGAAAAGACTTTGGTAAAAACCAGTTTAATCGAGTTACTCAGGCCCAGAGACAACCAGGATCGACATTTAAAGGGTTTGTCTACGCCACTGCGATCGCAAGCGGCAAAAGCCCCTACGATACCTATGAGGATGCACCCCTGGTAGTAGATGGTTATGAACCAAAAAATTATGGTGAAAACTTCCACGGCTCAATGAGCATGAGAGATGCCCTCACCCGCTCTATCAATATTATTGCGGTAAAGGTGTTGATGGATGTGGGATTTACGCCAACAATTAAACTTGCCCATGATATGGGGATAAAATCTGAACTTAAGCCTACCTATTCCCTAGCTCTTGGCTCCAACGAAGTGAATCTACTGGAATTGACTAGCGCCTATGGCAGTTTTGCAACTCAGGGATTACACACAGAGCCTCATGGTATTACTCGTATCCTGAACCGCCAAGGCAAGGTGATTTGGTCAGCAAATTTCCCCTCTCAACGGGCAATTGATGCTGACAGTGCTGCTATCATGACTTGGATGTTACGCAACGTCGTGGAAGCAGGAACAGGTGGTGCTGCTCAGTTAGATAATAGACCAGTTGCCGGCAAAACTGGTACCTCTGACGAGGCCCGCGATTTGTGGTTTATTGGCTACATTCCCCAAATGGTGGCAGGAGTTTGGCTAGGTAACGATGACAACCGCCCCACAGACGGTAGCAGTAGTAGCGCCGCTTACACCTGGCACGAATTTATGGAAAAAGCGGTAGAAGGGATGCCAGTAGAAAAATTCCCCAAACGACCCAAGTTAGAAGGTCGTAAAGGCACTATTAAAGCCCAGGCAATCAAACCCAAACAAGTGCTGAATCGTTCTATTTCTGATGATGATGACTCAGAAGGAGAAAATTCTAGAAATTCTAATTCTGAGGATAGTAGTTCATCCAGAAGACGGAGGAGTAGGAGAAGCTATTCGGAAGAAGAACAGCAATCAAGCAACTATACCCCAAGAAGAAGAAGGCGCGATCGCACCGAAGCATCAAGTTCCAACTCTTCCTCAGAATCATCCACTCCCCGGCGGCGGTCTAGAAGAGCAGAATCTGATTCTTCATCTCCCCCGCCTGAAAGAACTCGGCGATCTTCCTCTCCATCAAATAGTTCTGGTTCTTCAGATTCTTCATCGTCACAACCATCTTGGCGGGATAGACTTAGACCACCTCAGTAATTAAAAATGGGCATGGGGGATGGGGCATGGGGTATTTCCCTTCTCATCTCCCCCACTCCCCCTGCCTCTGCTTTTTGCAATACAATACCAAGTTGCTCAAAACTAAACTCCAGGGGGATGTTAGGTGATACGCTCATTCTATAGTGTGTATTAAGTACTGTTACTTAACCTTGGAGAGTATACTCATGCATTTATTGATGCAAACAGCAGCACCAGCCATAGATGCTGCGCCTCATTTCCCCTTAGCTTTTACCTTGGTTTATGTCGTTGGTTTTATTGCTGCTGTAAGCATTGGTTCAATAGCTTGGTACAACTCAAAACGCCCCGCCGGTTGGGAAAGCAAAGAGCGTCCTGATTTTGTGCCTAAAGTTGACAAAGAAGAAACTCCGGGTGTGGGTAAACCAAAGTCATAATTTAGTCATTAGTCATTAGACCAATGACTAATGACTATGATTAGTTTTGCACTTCAACCCAACGGCGGTAAAGCTTTTGGATTTGTTTAAGAAGTGCAGTGTGAGCCGGTTGAGTTGAGTCATTCGACTTTGCTATATCTTGCAATTCCGTCAACAGTCTGGCTTCTTCGACGGCAACTTCGCCATCGCTATAAATTAAGCCACTGATGGCTTCAATCAGATTTTCACAATCTTCAAGGCTGGGGCGATCGCCTAAATACTCCCGCACCCATTCATAACACTCTTTTGGCTGTACAGGAACTAATTCGTACAGCCAAGGCTTAATTTCTGGATCGTTAGCTAAACCTTTTGCTTGAGCTATTTCGCGGAGATATTGCCGTTCTTCTGGCTGGATTCTGCCATCAATCCAGGCGGCTCCAATTAGGATTTTAACTAAGTTTTTCACATGGGAAGGGCTAACCATTGCTGCCTCCTCTGGTAGATTAAGACCTCCACCAAATAGTACAATCCCAAACAGTATTCACTCGGAATTATTGGTTTTTCTTAAGCGCACCATAAAAAAGCCATCCATGTCCTCTCGATGGGGCCAGACTTTAAACCAACCTTGAGGCGTGCTATATGCAGAATCAGGGAACTCAATGCTGCTCGGAGACTCAATTTGCCAATGAGGTGACTCAGCTAAAAATGCCGAAATCACTTCTTCGTTTTCTGCTGGGTGCAATGTACAGGTGGCATAAACTAATACACCACCAGGCTTGACAAAATTAGATGTATGTGTTAATAATTCTTTTTGCAGTACCGAAAGTTCCCGGACAGAGTCTGGTATCTGTCGCCAACGCGCATCAGCATGACGGTGCATAGTTCCCAAGCCAGAACATGGAGCATCAAGTAATACCCGATGTGCGGTGTTTTGAAATTGGTTGAAGTGGCGGCTGTCGCCAGTGTAAATTTGAATAGATTGTAAACTTAGGCGTTGAGAATTTTCTTGGAGTTTGCGAAGACGAGAAGGAGTGCGATCGCAAGCTAAAATTTTTCCCTTATCTGCCATTAATTCAGCAATGTGGGTTGTTTTACCACCTGGTGCAGCACAGACATCAATTACCACTTCACCTGGTTGGGGGTCAAGCAAATGACTTACTAATTGAGCGCTACTATCTTGTATAGTCCACCAACCCTCTTTAAAACCAGGTAGTTTTTGAATTGACCCAGTATTACCAATAAATCGCAAAGCTTGGGGTAAATGAGGAATCCGTTTCACCAAGATACCAACAGATTGCAAAGCCGCTTCAACTTCTTCGATGGAAGTGCGAAGAGGGTTGATACGCAAGTCAATTGTTGGTGATTGGTTCATCCATTCACACAGTTGTTCTGTCTCAGACAAACCCAGTTGTTCTAACCAAACTTGAATAATCCAGTCAGGAAAGCTGTGTAAAATACCTAAGCGTTCCACTGGTTTTTCTGGAAGTTGTAACGGATCTTTATGAAGAGATGAGGGAGTGTTTTCTTTCCCTGCTCCCCCTGCTCCCTCATCCCCCCCTACTTTTCTCAGATACTGGCGTAATAGACCGTTAACAAAACCAGTAAGTCCAGAAAAACCGTTTTCTTTAGCGAGTTGGACGGTGGTATTAACAGCAGCCGAAGCGGGAATCCGCTCTTGATAGCGCAACTGGTAGAAACCTAGATGCAAGATGGTGCGAAGGTCTTGTGGTTGTTGATGAGATTTCTTTTTGGCAAATTGATCGATGAGAGTATCAAGAGTGCGCTGCCTTCTGACGCTGCCATAAATTAATTCTGTCACCAAACGGCGATCGCAATCAGCCAAATTAACTTTTTGCAGCACTCTATCTAGGGCAACATCAGCATAAGCCCCCTTATGAACATCTCGTAGGGCGATAAAAGCTAGTTGACGGGGGTTTGTCATGGAAACATCAATCAGGAGTCAGGAGGCTTTTGTATTCTAACTCCCAACTCCTAACTCCTAACTCCTCTCCTAACTCCCAATTCCCTATCTAGGTATATAACCCTCTAAACTGGCGATTTCAAACTCACATGCCCTAGAAACCTGTTCTGCTGGTAATTTACCGAAGCTGATTAATGGTAAATATGTGGGGTTTGCCATCAGTTCTTTTGCCAATAAGAACCCAGTAATTGTCCAAGTTTGATATTTCCTAGCTTGTTTCCCAATCAGTCGCCCTTTCTTACCGTCATAATACTCTGGCCATTCATCTGTACTCAGCCTTCCTTGAGCGGTTTCAATAGCCTTTTGTGCAAGACTGATTTTGTCAGTTTTCACCGCCGCAGCTGCTAACATCCACATTAAAACTGGCCAACTACCAGCATTATGATAAGACCAGGGGATATTTTTGGGGTCACATCCAGTTACAATTCTGTATTCTTCATGTTCCAAAGCTGGAAAACAAATTTTCATTGGCATATCTCCCACCAAATCATCCCATCGTTTTTCAATGAGAGTCATAATCGCTTGTGACTGTTCTTCTGTGGCTAAGTCGGAAATAATCGCCATTAAATTTCCGAGTGAAAAGAAACGAGTATCTAGCTGTGACGGCCCAACATTACCCGCTAAATAACCACCTTTTTTTGGCAGCCATTTATCTAATTCATAATAGGGAACAGAATCTACATATATGTTGAACAGATTAACAGCACCCTTGCCATATTCTTCACTTTTGAAGCGATAAATTTCATTCAGACGATTAATATCTATCCAATAATGCTGGCGAATATGAGCACATAAAAGAGGCAGCCGATTATCAATGGCTGAAACAATATCATAATTACCTTGACAAATTAGCAGTTCACGAGATGCACGCAATGCCGTGTAAAAGAGAACTTGCAGTTCTAGAGGATGCCCATAAATGCCCATACGACGGTCAATCATACAAGCACCATCTGGAACCAACAGGGTTGGGTACATATCAAAACGATTCGCCAAGCAGATTTCCATAATTAACCTGATTCCATGTTGAAATTCAGGTTGATAAGCTAAAGAAAAATCTTCTGTGGCGACTACATAAGCACGCAATAAAATAATCCACCATAGGCAAGAATCTACAGGTGTAACTCTAGCGATCGCGTGTTCCCCAAAGTCTGCTTCTAAGTATTCTTGCCCATTGTCTGATACAACTTTGAAGCTAGCTGGTATTAATCCTCGTCCTGGTTTATAGGCATCTAATGCCTTTTCTTTAGGCTGCAACTTTAAGGTTTCTTCTAAGAAATTACGAACAATATCTGTTCTACCTTTGATCAGAAAAATTAGAGCCGAAGAAACAAAATCCCGAACAAAGCACTGGTCATAATTGAGTGCCTCTACAGATTCATCATAAGCAGCTAACGTCCCAACGGGGCGGCCTTGATAGTAGAGAATTGACTTTTCTAGTATTCGCCATGCTTCTTCCACTTCTTTTAAATTTTCAGTAGTTTCCAATTCGTTTAGGTGCATCGCCAGAATAACTCCATTCAGATTGTGAATTTGTGGTAGATGCGTCTTCATTTATTACTTTTGCTATTCTCAGCATAACAAAAACGATTCTTTGAATAGCAAATATAATTTAGAGAAAATTAATCAACTAACAGCGAATCAATCTGCTGACATTTATGCAGCTTTATTGCTAGTTAATTTGCTTATAATCTATTACTATTTTGGGGAATTATAATTGTTGTTATTCACCAAAAGTAGTAATCTGATTCTTAAAACAGTCACACAAGATATATTTTTAGATTATTTATTGTTCTGTTTCATGTCCAGAATCTTTGCTTTACCAAACAAAGATATATCTTCAGTGCTGTTTAGCGGTTGTGTGAAGTTAAAACTGGTTGCAGTATATTTACTTGAGCAGGATTAGTTTTTGACACTAAGAGGTCAGATTATTCCCCTACATTATAATAATTTATAACTTTTTTTCAGAATATGCAAGATGAATACTTTAAAAAGTAAATATGTCAATGCTTCTGAAGAACTATATATTTTCCTCTGCTGAATACTTGTGAGGGTTTAACTGTTGCTGGAATTCTTTATAAGCTTGATTAATTGCTTGCATTGAAGCTTTTGCGATCGCAGAACTGTTAACATCAGGATGATATTGTCTTGCTAATCGGCGGTAGGCAAGTTTAACAACGTTGGCATTATTACTCTGATTTACACCCAAGACTTCCCACCATTCCCCACATAATATAGATTTATCAGAGCTTTGCACTTGACTCCAAACCTTGACGCTTCCGCCATTACCACCACTTACCAGTGTTTTACCATCAGGACTGAAAGCAACGGGATGACACCCAGAAAGACTTTGTAGTAATTCGCTAGTGTGGAGGTTCCAAAGTTTTATAATACCGTCTCTGCTGGCACTGGCGAGGGTTTTTCTATCAGGGCTGATGGCAATAGACAAAACCGCAGCTGAGTGTCCAACCAGAGTATTGAGTAATTCTCCAGTTTGGAGATTCCACAGTTTTATTGTGGTGTCTGTGCTACCACTAATAAGAGTTTGACTGTTAAGACTAATAACAACTGTATTCACTGCTCCCAAATGTTCAGTGAGAATATAACGCTGTTCCCAAGTTTGTAAATCCCAAAGCCTAATAGTTTGATCAGCGCCACCACTTGCAAGGATTTTACCATTGGGACTGATGGTGACAGACAAAACTGCATCTGAGTGTCCATTCAAGGTGCGTTTTAAATTTCCCGTGTAGCGTCCCCAAATTCTAATAGTCTTATCAGCACTACCGCTAACAATAATTGCCCCATCATGACTGTAGGCTACTGAGTTAATAAAGCCATTATGACTGTAGGGAGAATTTAAATAAAAGAATGTCCGGTGAAATTTTCTTGTGTCCATCTGCCAACTGCTGATTTTGCGATCGACACTACCACTTGCAATTTGTTGTCCATCAGGGCTAATAGCAACAGATAAAACTGCCTCGGCTTGTCCAGAGAAGGTATAAAGCCATTTTCCTGTTTTTAAGTTCCACAGATTAACTTGTCTGTCATCACTGCCACTAACCAAAGTAGTACCATCAGGACTGATAGCGATCGCATTAACTGCCGCTAAGTGTCCCTTGAGTGTGCGTACACATCTCCAGCTTTCAGGTAGCTGGGTTTTCAGAGATATTATTTCTGGTTCAATATTTGGAGGAGAAGGTTTAGGGGTAACAAATTCTGATTTTTTCTTTAATTCAGCTTTAAGTGTCTGTAACTCATCTTCTACTTCCAAAACAGCAAATTTTTGGTTGAGATCCTCACCAGATAAAAATGCTTTTAATTCCATCACTGCTTCGGAATAGGCATCCATCTGCAAAACTTTCTCTTCCATCCGCGCAAAAAGCTGTACTGGAGTTTCGCTAATTTCAGATTCGTCTAATAGTTTGGCAATACCATAGGCGGCGAGTCCCACCACTGCACCAATTCCTGCCATCGGGACTGCACCAATCCCAAATGCTAGCCCTACTTTAGGTGCGATCAAACCCACACCACCGACAACGCTATAAATACCAGTACCGCCGACTGCACCAATTCCCATTGCACCGATCGCAGAGGGAGATGCATCTGCGATCGCTTTCAAAGCGCCATAAGCAGCTGCACCAGCCACAGCGCCAGCACTAACTACTGAAGTTGCACCAATTCCAACAGCACCAAATCCGCCCGCTAGTCCCATCCCGCCTACAGTTGCGGAAACACCAGCACCTGCTAGGGTTCCCCCTGCAATAAATGCTGAACCTGTTTTAGAATTTTGTGTCACTGCTTAATGTTTTCTTGAAATTTTCTAGAGCAATCAGGTTTTTTCCAAGTAAAATTACTGTTGCTTCGTGCTGCTGAAGCTGAGTTTGAAGAGTAAGTACAATTTTACTGTGAACTATTTTACTGAGTATGGCTTCAAGGGCTAGATTATCATCATGATTTTTCAGAGCTATATGAGCTTTATCCTTCCAGTATTTAGCTTCTTCTTGAGCTTTTTCATAAATCTCTTGAATGCATTCTTGATTTCGTAAAGTCCCATAAATTTATCAGAGTAACCTTATTACCCAGAGCGTAGACTAATTAATACTGTTGCGTCTTCGTAAAAATTACTTAAGCCTTGACTTTTACTTTGAATACAGTTATTTATACCTTTCTTTGACAACGGATATTAAAACTACATTGTTTGATGTAGCCTAACTGGGTACATTCCAATGAGGTAAAAAATGGTTCATCAGACATACACATCCGATGTCTTAGTTGTGGGTGGTGGAACCGGAGGAACTACGGCTGCTATCCAAGCAGCGCGACGGGGAGCCAAAACAATTCTTGTGAGTGAATTTCCTTGGTTGGGGGGAATGCTAACTGCGGCTGGAGTATCTGCACCCGATGGTAACGAGTTAGAAGCCTTTCAAACGGGGTTATGGGGTGCGTTTTTGCAGGAATTGCGGCAACGACAACCCGGAGGATTAGATAATAGCTGGGTCAGCTTTTTTAGTTACGATCCTCAAATTGGGGCAGAGATTTTTGCTGATTGGGTGCAGGAATTGCCAAATCTGCACTGGATTTCTGGACAAGTACCAATAGATGTTTATCGCCAAGGTGATTCTATTAGTGGTGTGCGCTTTGCTGATTTTGCTGTCACAGCCAAAATTATTCTCGACGGCACAGAATTAGGTGATTTATTAGCTTTAGCTGAGATACCTCACCGTTGGGGCTGGGAATTGCAATCTGAATGGGGAGAACCTAGCGCCCCAGTGGATTTTAACTCTTTAACCAAAAGATATCCGGTGCAAGCACCCACTTATGTAGTGATTATGCAAGACTTTGGTGATGCGATGTCTACGACGGGCATAGCTGCGGCACCAGAAATTCTGGCTGCCCCTAACTATAATCCATCCCAGTTTACAGGCGCTTGGGATGGCTATGGAGCAGAGACATTTTTGAATTATGGACGTTTGCCTAGTGGCCGATTTATGATTAATTGGCCAATCTGTGGCAATGACTACGGCCAAAGACTAGAGCGGCTGATAGAGTCAGATGTGTCCAGAGGTGAATTCATCCAAGAATCTCGCTGGCATAGCCAAAATTTTGCCCATTTTATTCAAAATCAGCTTGGTCGGCGCTATGGTTTAGCAGAAAAAGTATTTCCTCACGCCTCTACAGCTTTTGCACTGCATCCCTATTACCGGGAAAGCCGCCGCTTGGTGGGACTAACTACTGTCCGAGAACAGGATATTTTGGCGATCGCTGGAGGGAGAGTTGCATCTATATTTAATGATGCGAGGTTTTGTGATGCAATCGCAATTGGTAACTACACTAACGATCATCATTACCCTGATGTTCAATTCCCACTGCAACCAAAATCTATCTGTTGGGGCGGACGTTGGACTGGGACACCCTTTACAATTCCCTACAGTTCCCTGATTCCAGCTACAACAGATGGTTTCTTAGTCTGTGAAAAGAACATTTCTGTCTCTCACATTGCCAATGGGGCCACCAGATTACAACCTGTGGTTATGGGCATTGGTCAAGCAGCAGGTATGGCGGCGGCGATGTGTGTTGAGTTAAATTGCCAGCCAAGGGACTTACCTGTTAGGGCACTGCAAACAGCCTTATTAGCAGATAATCGCTCAAAAACAGCAATTATTCCTTTATTTAATCTTCCACCCAATCGTTCGGATTGGCTCCACTGGCAAGTGTATTACTTAGATAACCTACAAGCCTATCCAGTTAGTGGCGATTGCCCTTGCCCATCGGAGAATGAGTACCCTGACTCTACTTTTGACAAGGCATTAATTGGGGAAAGTAACTGTTTCAAAGGCATTTTCTCTCGCTTGGAACAGCAGGAATACAGATTCACTGTCACAGCACCAGCCGCATATCAAGGGCAAAATTGGCAGCTTGTGACTTTGCGATCGCATATCGACAAGCAATTACGCACTTGTCCTCACCAACAATTAGTTACATTGTGGGGTCGTCATAACCACTCTGGTAATTGGTTATTAGTCGAACATTTAACCGGAGGATAAGAAGAGTTTATTTTCAGTAAAACACAATACTTTTTGATGAATTATCCGGATATTAATCAAAAAGCTAAGTATCAGTGAAGTGGAGAGTTCCAAAATAGACATCTGCTATGCGTGCTGCCATTTCACTTTTAGTCTCGAGTCTGGTGTTCGGCCCCTTAGCTTCTAACTGCCAAGCAATGGTCAATCACTTATCAACTGGGCTGCCTTCCACGCCTACTTCGGAACAGTGGCTTTCGGCAGCATCTGAACAAAATCCAGATGATGCGCCACGTCATCGCGGTAGTGGGCGTAGAGAAGTAACGCAAAAATTCGGAAATACCTATGTTGTGGTTTAACTACCGTAGGTAATGCCTTTTTTTTCAAAGGAACTAAAATACCAGAAAACACGATGTTGTGCTAATATTCTTCACACAGCTTTTCTGGCAGAGATATATACAGTTGACACACGAAAATCTTCAGCGATCGCTTAGTATTTCAACTGCAAGCTTTGTATATCATCAGTTGGTCTTAATTCTGGCGATCAAAACGCAAATTAAATTAAGTGTCTCGATCAACAGCATTAACAACTCATCAAAAGCTACATTACTGTTGCTCATATTCCTGGGAAGCTTTGCGTCTCAATCCTCAACTGCTGTAAAAATAGATGTTATTTAGACTATCAGTTAATCTGAAGCACATCTAATTCAAACGTTTTGTTTGTTGAAGAAACAGTCTTAAGGCAACTTCACTTTATTCCCCAATAGCTTTTCTGATATATTAAGTAGCTGGTTATCTACATCGGCAACTAATTTATCTTCTCTTCCCTACTTGTTTAGCGTTCTTTGCCGAAGCCTAAAATTTCTTTTGTTTCATCTGAGCTTATCTAGGACATGGATTCGCACAAGTAGTATAGGTTTATTGCACTTGGCAACAAATATTACTATTTACGATCTACTCTTGCACCCTGGCTCTTTTTTCCCACAGATGGCTACCAACGAAATAACTATTAAGAACGATCTGCACAGATCATCTTAGCCACTTAATTATTCTACACTCAAGGGCAGATACAAAATTTTGTATCTGCCCTTTTTAGATGAATTTTACTTAAAGAAAAGGGAATTGGGAATAGAGACAAGAGAGTTGAGAGAAATACCCAATGCCCAATGCTGTATTTGCGCCATGAATTGAAAAAGAGGCAAGGGAGCAGGGAGCAGGGAGAAGGAACAGAAAGGGGGATTCGACCCCACCTGAACGAGAACCACTTAACTCTTATTGGGGGACTCAGACCCATGTTCCGTGTGATTTTACCCCCTGCATGACCAAATTTTGAACCATAACGTGACCAAAAGTTAACGTAATTTCAAGCTTTTGAGCCAATCAACAACTTAACTTTATGAATCAAATTATGTCCGCGTGTTTTAAATGTGAACCATAATACGACTAAAAGTTTTATTTTCAGACTTGGTAAAAAATGCCGAGCAAGACACACTAATTTAGTCGAAAATTTTAAACTTTCGGTCAAAATATGATTCAAAATGTCCACGATATGGTTCAAAAATATGTTTAGTCGAAAATTCAGTGATTAAGCGATCGCTCGATACTTGGTTTTAAAAGCTCTCGCTCAAGAACACGTACAAATGAACTATAAAACCCACGTTGCGCCCTGGAATTAAGTTTTGACGTTTTTGGACTCCATTTATAACTTTGAAGTATATGTTGTTCTAGTGCGGAGTGAAGCGTATCGTGTCCGTTTGGTCAAAATATGGTTCAAATCACATTCCGCTCCGCTCCACGGCTCTTGGTTGGGGTCATTTCCCCCAGCGAAGAACCCCCTTCCCCTGCCTCTTCGTTGAACTATTGTCAGCAAAAGCAAACATAAATTTATGTAAAAAGTAGCTTATGCTACAGAATTTTTGCTATATTAGTCTTGTGAGAAAAATTATATATTCACCAAATAGAGAGGGCTATGATTATGTCTATCGCAGATAAATCTCGTGCATTAATGGTGCGTGAACACCAGCAAGTCAAGAATCGCCAACAATCAATACTGATGAGGGCTGCACAAGAACTTGGTCTTCCTGAAGAAGCATCCCACTACTGGAACCCGATTCAAGGGAAGGTAGATGCTAATACTCGGATGATTTATGGGCCCAGTCATGCTTCCATGAGCTAGGTTCCAAGAGTTTTAAGCTGGATTTTTTGAGTGAATATCTCAACTGAAAACTCTGGAAAAAAAAGCCACCCTAAAGTAGAGGGTGGCAAAACTTATTACTTTTAGTTAGATACGGTACTTAATTAAGCATCGTAGTAGAGATAAAATTCGTAGGGATGAGGACGTAGTTGCAACTGCTTGACTTCATTACCTAACTTGTAATCAATCCAATTTCCGATAAAGTCTTCTGTGAAGACACCTGATTCTGTCAAGAAGGCGTGATCTTTTTCCAGTGCTTGCAACGCCAATTCTAAAGAACCTGGAGTTGAAGGAACCTTTGCCAATTCTTCTGGAGAGAGTTCATAGATATTCTTATCTAAGGGTTCGCCAGGATGGATTTTGTTTTTGATACCATCGATACCAGCAGAAAGCATTGCAGCAAATGCTAAGTAGGGGTTAGATGTAGCATCTGGACAACGGAATTCCAAACGTTTGGCTTTGGGGTTAGTACCAGATAGAGGAATACGGATAGAAGCAGAACGGTTTCCTTGGGAGTAAGCCAAGTTAACGGGTGCTTCATAACCAGGTACTAGGCGCTTGTATGAGTTGGTGCTGGGGTTGGTAATGGCCAACAGGGCTGGTGCGTGTTTGAGCAGACCGCCAATGTAATACAATGCGGTTTCACTCAAACCAGCATACTTATCACCAGCGAACAGAGGTTGTCCGCCTTTCCAGATGGACTGGTGACAGTGCATTCCTGAACCATTGTCGCCAAAAATTGGTTTTGGCATGAAGGTGACGGTTTTGCCGTGTTTTTTGGCAACGTTCTTGATGACATATTTGTAAATCATCAACCAGTCAGCCGCTTCGATCAACTTGCCAAACTTGAAACCTAGTTCGCACTGACCACCAGTCGCAACTTCGTGGTGATGCTTTTCAATGGGCACACCTAATTCTGCCATCGTCAACAGCATCTCTGTACGGATATCTTGAAAAGAATCCGTCGGTGCGACTGGGAAGTAACCTTCTTTGAAGCGTGGTTTGTAACCTAAGTTGGGTTTGTCAGCTGTACCCGCTTTACCAGAATTCCAAGCACCTTCTTCGGAATCTAAGAAGTAGTAGCCTTCGTTAGCGGTTTGAGCAAATCTAGCACTGTCAAAGATAAAGAACTCAGCTTCAGGGCCAAAGTAGACTGTATCACCAATACCAGTGGAAACCAGGTAATCTACTGCTTTTTGGGCAATAACGCGTGGGCAACGGTTGTACCATTCGCCTGTACGGGGTTCCTTAATACTACAAATTATACTTAGCGTTGGCACTTCCATGAATGGGTCGATCCAAGCTGTGTTGGGGTCGAGTACCATCGTCATGTCCGATTCGTTGATTGCTTTCCAACCCCTGATGCTAGAACCGTCAAACGGTACGCCATCAGTAAATGCAGTTTCATCGATTTGGTTCTGGTACAGTGTGAGGTGCTGCCAAGTCCCGACTGTATCGATGAATTTGAGATCAATCAGTTGAATTTTTTCATCTTGAATTCTCTTCAAGAGTTCTTGTGGTGTAGTCATTGTTACTCCTTCTCTACCAATTTCCTAAAGTAAACCAGAATCTTTCTTCCAAAGCATCCTAACCCTGCTGATCTCAATCAGACCGTGACACACCAGAAATATCTTAAATAGTAGACATTGGAGGATTTTGTAGCTTATGTTACAGATATCTAGATTATCAGGTTATATTAACCTTTCAGCGTTCATCTGTACAAAACTGGAAAGTTCATCATATAGGGGTCAACTTTGGCATAGAATCCTTAAATAGTGGATAGATTGTTTTTGTGCCAAATCTATTTTAAATAGCACAAAAATTTACTGGTGCATAAGTGCAGCCAAATAAATATCAAACCATAAATAGCAAGGATTGGGAGAAAAAAGAATGCGCGATGCGGTAACAAGTTTAATTAAGAATTATGACTTAGCTGGTCGGTATTTTGACCGGAATGCGATCGATAGCCTGAAGTCTTACTTTGATAGTGGTACAGCAAGAGTACAAGCGGCGGCGGCAATCAATTCTAATGCAGCTGCACTTGTCAAGCAGGCTGGTTTAAAGTTATATGAAGAACTGCCAGAATTGATTCGCCCTGGTGGAAATTCTTATACAACTCGTCGTTATGCAGCTTGTCTGCGCGATCTAGATTACTATTTACGCTACGCCACCTATGCGCTGGTTGCTGGAAACACAAATGTGTTGGATGAACGAGTGCTACAAGGGCTACGGGAAACTTACAATTCTCTAGGTGTACCTATTGGGCCTACAGTTCGCGGTATCCAGATTCTCAAGGATCTGATTAAGGAGCAAGTAGTAGCAGCAGGTGTGGTTAATACCGCTTTTGTAGATGAACCATTTGATCACATCACACGCGAGTTGAGCGAGATAGATATTTAGCATCTAGCTTTGGTGACTAAAAATCGCGGAACTATACAAATAAAGTTGGCGTAAGCGGACTTAACACATATCGCACCTTAGCTTGATTGGCAAGGTGCGTTTACTTTTATTAATATGAAAAACTAAACTATTTGTTTATGACACACTAACGCTCTTTCTAAGATACAAGATTGGGTTGAACATTCGTGTTACCCAACCTACCCATAAATTTATCAAAGCCTTAGAAATCAAGGATTCTGATTTTTATTTGACAAGAGTAATAGAAGAGCGCTAATTAGTAGTACAACGAGAATGAGTACTGGGAAATTTTTATACTTGCTCCTATGATATTTATTATAGATATCAATAATTTTGGCAACAGTTATATGAGTATTAATGATCTAGAATTTCTGCACGGTGCAGCTTTTCTTCGACTTCTTAAAGGAATATCTTAATATCTCTATCAGTTATTTATCTTATATCCATTCATCTCTTTATTTTTAAATGGTCACAGTTTGGCTTTGGTTCAAGTAATTGGTCAAGAAAAGCTAAAGAAGAAAATAGGAATAAACTGATAGTTGGATGTAAGCGTCACCGAGAGATTGACGCTTACACCCAGCAAGTTTGGGGTTTATCTTCTTAAGTTGACCTGAAGCAACTATGCTTGAATGATGAAGTCGGAGGCAGTAAGGGTAGGCACACCAGTCAGTTGTGCAAATTGACCTCCACTGCCGAAACCAGCAGCACTACCATTTTGATTGTATAGTAATTGCCCAGTTACAGGGTCATAAACAATCGCAGCATTGCTAACTGCTCCTAAACTGGTGACTTGAAAATCACTACTGTTACTAAAACCAGTTCCCACAACAGAAGTAATGGTGTTAAAGGTGGTCTTACTTAGAGCAATCTTGTCGCCTTGAGAGCTATTGAAGTCAGTTATGGTATCAATACCAATCTCAGCACTGGTAAAAGCCGCATCGCTCTTGTAAAGGAAAGTATCAGCACCTATACCACCCACAAGAGTATCATTGCCTTTACCACCAATGAGAAGATCGTTACCAGTACCACCCCGCAGTAAATCGTCACCACTTTTACCGTCGATAGTGTCATTACCCCCTTGACCATTAATCACATCGTTAGAATCATCAAAACCGACAATGTTATTGTTCAAGTCATTGAGGAAGGTGACAGTGTTTCTATTGAAAACGCTAGTTGGGGTTAAATCAGCATTCATTACATCAAAGCTATCCGTAAGACTAGCTTGCCCATCAAATAAGATATTACCGATGACAGGTCTAGTTGTTGATGGGGCTAAGTTCTCGATGTTTTCTAACTGAAAGTTTTGCAGAGTAACTTTGGTATTAGCCACATTTTCAAATGTGACTTCTAAATTGTTGCCATTTTGAGTTAATTGCAGATTTTTCGCAGTTAAGCCAGTCCCAATAAATTGCAATGTATCTACTGTGGCGATCGCCGCAGTCGAAATATTTGAGCTAGTACCTACACCACCAAAGTCTGTGATGATGTCATTGCCATTGTTTAGTCGGGTAGTAAAGATGTCATTGCCGGCTGTGCCATTAAGAACTTGAGTTTTGGGTTTAACAGTACCACTAATAGCAAAGTCAAAGGGGCTTTCATTACTATCGTTGTTACTTAAAATCAGAGTGCCACTATAAGTTCCTGGTGTAGTGGTATTGAGTGCCACAGATATGGTCGTGGAAGTATTGGCAGCCACACTGGTTGGAAGAGTACCAACCAAGCTAAATCCATCAGGAAGTTTAAGATTACTCAGGTTGAGTGCAGCTGTACCAGTGTTCTTGATGGTAAAGGTTTTGGTCAGGGTGTTACCAGCAATAACATCGCCAAAGTTAATAGCGGTAGTATTACCATCTGCAATGTCAACTGTGCCATTGAGAACTTGAATTTCTGGGGTAGGAACAGGTTTAACAGTGCCACTAATAGCAAAGTCAAAGGGGCTTTCATTACTATCGTTGTTACTTAAAATCAGAGTGCCACTATAAGTTCCTGGTGTAGTGGTATTGAGTGCCACAGATATGGTCGTGGAAGTATTGGCAGCCACACTGGTTGGAAGAGTACCAACCAAACTAAATCCATCAGGAAGTTTAAGATTACTCAGGTTGAGTGCAGCTGTACCAGTGTTCTTGATGGTAAAGGTTTTGGTCAGGGTGTTACCAGCAATAACATCGCCAAAGTTAATAGCGGTAGTATTACCATCTGCAATGTCAACTGTGCCATTGAGAACTTGAATTTCTGGGGTAGGAACAGGTTTAACAGTGCCACTAATAGCAAAGTCAAAGGGGCTTTCATTACTATCGTTGTTACTTAAAATCAGAGTGCCACTATAAGTTCCTGGTGTAGTGGTATTGAGTGCCACAGATATGGTCGTGGAAGCATTGGCAGCCACACTGGTTGGAAGAGTACCAACCAAGCTAAATCCATCAGGAAGTTTAAGATTACTCAGGTTGAGTGCAGCTGTACCAGTGTTCTTGATGGTAAAGGTTTTGGTCAGGATGTTACCAGCAATAACATCGCCAAAGTTAATAGCGGTAGTATTACCATCTGCAATATCAACTGTGCCATTGAGAACTTGAATTTCTGGGGTAGTAATGGTGTTGCGGGGAGCTTCGTATGCACCAATGTCTATCAATGCAGTGCCATTACCATCACCATCCTGCGGAGTATTCGTACTGATGCCATTGAAAAGACTAGAACCAGCATCAATCGCAGCACTTCCAGATTTAAGTGCAAAATTCTTGTTGGCCGCATCAACAAATTGCGGATCTTTACCCAAAATATTCTGCAATCCTGTGGCCTTTAGATCGTCTGAAGCTTGAAATTGAGAAGAGTTATAAACAAGGTTGCGATCGAAGCTTACATTTGTAGAGTATTTGATGACATTGGAATTTTGATTGTCAGGCGCATACAGGATATTATTAAAGACACGCGCATTTGTTGAGTAAGCAACACCAATCTCTCCAGAATTTGTGAGAACACGACTATTTTGATAAAGGGTGTTGTTGACAACATCTACGTTTGTAGTTTTGAAAACTTCAATACCAGCGGCACCATTATTGTAAACTATGTTATTGGCAATTAAAGTCTTACCAGTATAGGGCACATCACCTTGAGCCTTCTGTACAGTATCAAGCATAATCCCGTTACCTTCAGTGATTTTGCCTGCTACTGTCCAAGGAACTAGACTTTGATTATCGTAGACAATGTTGTCTCGAATAATCATTCTGTAGTCAGTAGTGTTGTTATCAAAATTAAAACTGCGGAGAAAACCCATTCCTTGAGTTCCGTAAGGAGAATACCAAGCGTTTCCAGACACAATATTTTTTTCAAATGTTATGTAGTCTGAATCACTAGCCCCGATGCCTCCGCCTGGGAAGTTTTTGATTGTGTTACCAGTGATAACAATGTGATGAGGGTTAGTACCACCAACACCATTACTATTTTTCCAAGGTTTTATACTAATTCCACTGGCATTGGTCAAGATGTTGTTAAGGTTATCCTTTTGTTGTAGGGCATAGTCTAAAGTGATATTTTCCCGATCTCCTTCTATATCAAGTCCTTCAACTCTCACGTATGAGGAGCTAAATATATTGATGCCACCTCCCGGTGATTTTAAGATAGGCTTATCTCCTGGATAGGCTTTTATTGTTGTCCAGTTGTCTGGTGAGCCATTAAAGTTAAAAAGTGTAATCCCTTTGTCATAAGTCCCATTCATGACGTAGAGGGTGTCGCCTGTTTTCATCTGATAAACCGCTCTACCCAAGCTGCGAAATGCAGATCCCTCATTCAAGCCATTATTTTTATCGTTGCCTGTTCCAGAAACGTAGTATGTATTAGCCATAGATTTACTCCGAATGTGTGTAGGGGGAATTGGAAGTACAGTGTCAGCAACTTTTCTCAATTGCTAAGTAGTTATTTGAATGGGATATCTGTCTAGATTTTTCAGACAGTCACAGTTGTCCGATCGCAACTTGGAATTGCATCGGTTATAGATAGAAACGCTGTTAGAAAATTGATTTTTTTCTCCTGTTAACTGTGTAATAGTTAAAGCAGGATATTGATATCGTCAGTATTTTATTGAGGGCGATCGGACGATTAGCTTATGGACGCACAATGCAAAGCTGGAGACATTTATTGTCTTCTCTGAGGTTATTGTTGACATCCTGTGATGGAGTCGCATTGAATCGTATCTTTATCTGTAGCAACTGCGTAGGCATAGCCCATCGTAGACATCGCAGTTCTTTGCGAGGTAGCTTTACTATCTGCTATTTTCGATACAGCGATCGTAAATTGACATACTAATTCCTCTGAACTTTATCCGTTGTATTGAGTCAGGAAGTTGCCAAATCAGCATGGTATAAATGCACCTCCGGGCTGATAACTGGGGATTTAAAGTTACAGTGGTAACAGTTAAATTGGTTGAAACTTTAGTAGATTGACCCTCAACTTAAGGGAACTAATGTAACAACTTACTTGAACCTGTTGTAAGCGGTGTAACTGGGTTTTGTGAACTTAGTTAAAAGTAACCTTTACAAATAGCACTTGATATCAGTGAATGCTCGGAATGTGGTAAGTTTTTTTACAACAAATTCAAAAAAACTATGGAGGTATCGTCGCACAGTTCGATTAATTTCTAGAGTGATATGGGAATAGAGAGCATTGTGTATAAGGGTTTGATGAAGCTTCTCTAAATATTTTTTGCAAGCAATATTTGAGATAGTTTGGTTTAACTGCGCCAACTTACCTAAACTTTATAATATGAATACTGAAATAAACTTCAGAATACCTGTTGCTTTAACCATTGCTGGTTCAGATAGCGGTGGCGGTGCAGGAATTCAAGCTGATTTACGCACCTTTGCTTTTCATTGTGTCCACGGTACTAGCGCCATAACATGCGTCACGGCACAAAACACTCTGGGAGTAAAGAGAGTTGATGCCATGTCAACAGAAGCTGTTGTGGCGCAAATTCAGGCAGTAGTTGAAGATATTGGCGTACAAGCTGCCAAAACGGGTATGTTGCTCAATCAGGAAATTATCTTTGCTGTTGCCCAGCAGGTGGAAACTTTACAAATAGAGAATCTAGTAGTTGATCCAGTAATGGTGTCACGTACGGGGGCACAATTAATTGATGATGATGCTGTGAAGACTCTTTGCCATACCCTGATTCCCAAGGCAGTTATAATCACGCCGAATCGCTATGAAGCCCAGATTTTGAGCGGGTTACAAATTAATTCCTTGGAGGATATGCAAGCTGCTGCTGAAATTATTCACCAGACTTTACGGACAAAGGCTGTTTTAGTCAAGGGCGGAGGTATGCAAGGAGATTTACGTGGTGTTGATATCTGGTTTGATGGGGACAAGTTGGAAATTTTGACTTGCCAGCAAGTAAAGACAAAAAATACTCATGGTACTGGTTGCACACTATCGGCTGCGATCGCTGCTAATCTGGCTAAGGGAAATGACTTATGGTCATCAGTGCAACAGGCAAAGGAGTATGTAACGACTGCACTCACTTACGCCCTAGATATTGGCGAAGGACAAGGCCCTGTGGGACACTTCTTCCCATTGTTACGAAATTAACCTTGGAGTAGGGAGATGAGGGGGACAAGGAGCAACCAATGTCCAATGCCCAATGCCCAATGCCCAATAACAAATCTTTGCCCTTTCGGAATTTTTCTATTATTCTTGGGCATAGTTTCAGGGTTGACTATCTCTGTTAGCATCTCTGTACGATCTACTTACCTTGATTTTTAATACCAAGCCCCCGATGCGAACAACCATAGGTTCTGTTCACAGGAATTCGCCAACACCGACTACTCAAGCCTACCCTCCCTCTGTACCATTATCTGTATACAGGGAATTATCAACAGAGTTGCAAGCAGCACAGGCAAGGCTAAATGCACTCACCACTCAAAATCAGCAACTAGCACAAGAAAATCAACTATTACGCCAAGAAATTACCAAAGTAGTTGAGTCTTTTTCTCATTTGCAAAAGTTTGTGGATTCCCAAGCTCAACCTAGTTATCACCAAGTATCCCAAGATCCTGGGTATGTGAAAAGTGGCGCTAAACAGCCAGCAACCCAAGTACCTCCACCTCAGCAGGTATCTCATCCGCGTTCACCTGTTGTCCCCAAAGTCCCACCGCAAAAAAGCCGCCACCAAAGCTTTTCTCCACCTGTAATGGAAATTAATTTCCCGATACAAGAGCCAGTTTTTATAGAAGAGCAACAAGTAAGTTATTATTCCGCTACCGATCCAGATGTCAAGGGACTCAATGGCTGGTGGTTAATTATTACCATCTTGTTAATTATGCTTACTGCCTTTAGTGCTGGATATTTCGTTGTGCGTCCCTTGTTTGAACATCAGAAACATTAGTTGACATTCCCACACTCAGCAGCAGGTTAGCCAGCAATTTCTCTGCGATCGCTCTCTAAATATCTAAGCATATCTACTTAATTAGCGGAATTTATCTATTTTTAGGTTATGAAAGCTACGTAAAATGCTAATTTGACAGTACTTTTTTATGTTAAAACTTCAAAGATCATCCAATTAATCAAACCTTGTGGCTTCTGATGTCCAAAGCTCTTAGGTAAAGCATCTACACTTTAAAAAAGTTGTAATTATTACATATGTTTTAGGAAAAGCACTGGTAGTTACAGCTTCAGACAAAGGATCTGGTTAGATATATAAACGAAGCTAGTAGAAGTCAGGAGTCAAGAAGATGAAAAAAGTAGAAGCCATTATCCGTCCATTTAAGCTAGATGAGGTAAAAATTGCCTTGGTTAATGCTGGGATTGTTGGCATGACTGTTTCTGAAGTTCGGGGGTTCGGACGGCAAAAAGGCCAAACTGAACGGTATCGCGGTTCTGAGTACACCGTTGAGTTTTTACAAAAACTCAAAGTGGAAATTGTCGTTGACGATAATCAAGTTGATATGGTAGTAGACAAAATTATTTCTGCTGCCCGCACTGGTGAAATCGGCGATGGTAAAATTTTCATCTCGCCTGTTGAGCAAGTGATTCGGATTCGTACCGGCGAAAAGAACACAGAAGCAGTTTAAAAAAGTTAGGAGTTATGAGTTAAAAGTTATGAGGTGTGAGTTAGGTAGTTATGAGTTTGGAGTTAAAAGTTATAAGGTGTGAGCCATGACTAAATGAATGAAGATTTAGCATAATTCCAAACTCCAAACTCCTAACTCCTAACTCCAAACTCCTAACTCCTAACTCCTAATTCTTTCCAGTTGCGGCAGTAAAGCTGTAAAAGCCTTTCCTCGATGGCTAATTGACCCCTTCAACTCCCGTGTCATCTCAGCAAAGGTCAATTGCAACTCTTGCACATAAAAAATTGGGTCGTAGCCGAAACCACTATCACCACGAGGTGCGTGAAGAATTTCGCCATAACAAATACCTTCAGATTGTAATACGATCGCACCATCAGGACGAGCGATCGCTACCGCACAAACAAACTGAGCTTGTCGATTTACCTCGTTGCCTAATTCCCTCAATAGCCTAGCAATCCGTTCTGAGTCGGTTTTGGCATAACGTGCAGAATAAACCCCTGGTGCGCCATTTAGGGCATCTACTTGCAAGCCCGAATCATCAGCAATTGCCCAGTTTTCTGTAGCTTTAGCAATTTGTGAGGCTTTCAGACAAGCGTTAGCGGCAAAAGTTTCGCCTGTCTCTTCAATTTCCAATTCTTCAGGTTTAAGGGTTAATTCCCAACCGGAATTATCCAGGTAAGCTTGCATTTCCCTCAACTTACCTGGATTTCCTGTAGCTACTACAAGTAATGTCATGAATTACAAATTATTAGTTAGGAGTTAGGAGTGATGAGTTATGAGTTATTAATTTCTAACTCCTAACTCTCAACTCCTCACTAATTTTACTCCGCCCACTGTTTCGCCCAAGCAAGAGTTTGATGCACTTGCTCAATTGTCGGGGCTTCGCAGTAGAGGCGTAAAACTGGCTCAGTACCACTAAAGCGAATCATTAACCAGCTTTGATCTGCGAGACGATATTTGTAGCCGTCAATTGTCTGGCAATCAATCACTGCTAAAGAGGCAATCTCCGTTAAGGGTTGGCTTTGCAGTTGTTGCAAAAGACGCGATCGCACTTCCATACTTGCTAAGGGTAAATCGATGCGATCATAAGCTGAGGTAAACCCTGTTTGTTTCTGTAAGTGGCGATAATATTCACCTAAATCCAAACCAGATTCGACGATCGCCTCTAGCACATACAATGCTGACAGCAGCGCATCGCGTTCGGGAATATGGCTGCCATAGCCAATTCCTCCTGATTCTTCGCCACCCAGCAACACTTTTGCAACTAACATTCTGTCAGCGATGTATTTATAACCAACTGCTGTCTCAAACACTGATAGGTTATGTAGTGCTGCTACAAGGGGCATTAAGTCGGAACCACTAACAGTTTTGACTATTTCGCCACTAAAGCCGCGCCGCAGGGTTAAATGGTCGATTAATATCGGGATTAATACTTGGGAACTTAGGAAGTTAGCTTCTTTATCTACTGCTGCGATGCGATCGCAGTCTCCATCAAATACCAACCCCACCGTTAAACCTGATTTATCGGTTTCTCGGTGAGCTTTGATGACTCCAAATAGCTTTGAAAGGTATTTAGGTAAGGGTTCCGGCGCACCACCACCAAAGAGGGGGTCGCGTTCTGAGTTGATTTCTTTTACCTGATTGCCTAATAATTTTGCCAATCCGCCAGCAGCAGCGCCATGCATGACATCAGCAAATAACGTCAATTTGCCAGATGCGATCGCTTCTCTAAGTTTGGCAATATCAACTTTACCTTCTAGTGCTTGGGTATAACTGGGCCAGGGATCGAATTTCTCTTGCTTACCTGGGGTAGTTGCTAGTGGTACTGCCACCAATAACTGCTCTTCTATTTCTTTTGTGACTTCTGGCGGTACTGATCCACCAAAATATCCTTTGACTTTTAACCCTAAATATGCGCCCGGATTATGGCTGGCTGTAATTACTAATGCTCCTAAAGCATTGAGTTGTTTTGCAGCCCAACTAAAAGCCGGGGTTGGGGCAAAGGTATCGCTCATTAGGACATCAAAGCCGACAGCAGAGACACTATCGGCGACAGCACGAGCAAAGTCTTCGGCCATGAATCTGCGATCGTAACCGACAATTATTGTCCGGCTACCTACTTGGGAAAAATATGTATTATATAATACTTCTGCGGCGACTGGTGCGACCAGGGCTAGGCGTTCAAAGGTGAACTCGTCACCAATAACGCCCCGCCAGCCGTCTGTACCAAACTTGATTGAGTTAGCTACAACTGGCATCTAAGTATCCTAACTGTCTACTTGAGGATTCTAGCATTTATACAGTGTATAAAGTAAAAAAAGAATCTAGTAATAAAGCCTGACTTCCTCAATCTGTAATTTGGCGATTCAGGAGTGCTGTTTCGGTGACACTTATGAATTCCTAAGTTGTCGGTAGCGTTCCTGAACTTCCTGAATCGAAAACAAAGTTTCAAATTTCAACCCAGCTGACTCATACAACTCACCTCCCCCTTGCTGTCGGTCTACCAGTGAAATTACTTGATTTACGGTATAACCTGCATCCTTAAGACGCTCAACCGCTTTCAAAGCAGATTGCCCAGTTGTAACGACATCTTCCAAAACTACTACTTTTGCACCCTCTGATAAATTGGGGCCTTCTATATAAGCTCTTGTCCCATAACCCTTGGCTTCCTTGCGAATAATCAGCGCTGGTATTGGTCGGTTTTCATAAACAGAAACTATACTCACGGCTGTCACCATTGGATCAGCCCCCATTGTTAAACCTGCTACAGCCTGGGTATCTACAGGTAGTAAAGGAAATAGCAATCGTCCAACAGCCAAAGCTCCTTGAGGATGCAGTGTTACCTGCATCTTATTGACATAATAAGAACTACGTAGCCCAGAAGCGAGAATAAAATCTCCCTCTTGATAAGCCAGTTGAGAAAATAAATCTAGTAACTTGTAGCGCAAGGTGGTCAAATCAGCAGTGCTTGCCCAAATATCTGAGTGGGTAAGAGTTTCAGTAGGATACGTCATTACAAAACATTAAAAGTTGTGCTACACCAAAGGTTGAACTCATCAGAGTTCTGAACTTAAGCATAAATTAAGATTGCCCAAAACGAAAATTGAGGAGTCAGAAACGTGCGTATAAAATTTAAACCCTTTGGTGGTTTATTGGTGCTGCTTGCTGCTGGTATTGCTTTTCCCTCGATTGCATCTGCTCAAACCGCAACCCCCAAAACTGAAACTACGAATGATGTATTTGAACGGGCTTATTTTAGTCACGATCGCAATTTCTATGAAAATGGCAGCCTCAAGCGTCAGCTAGACTCATTTTTTGGATCTGGTTCCGGTTTTGGTGGTTCCTTCCCAGAAAATGAAATTGCTCACGATGCTGAGTTGGTTAACACTTTATATCATGATGTCCTGACTCAGCAAGCTAGCAACGATCCTTATATTCGCACTCCTGATTTA
Source organism: Nostoc sp. KVJ3 (assembly GCF_026127265.1). Classification (GTDB taxonomy): domain Bacteria; phylum Cyanobacteriota; class Cyanobacteriia; order Cyanobacteriales; family Nostocaceae; genus Nostoc. Next base: position 3,510,655 of record NZ_WWFG01000001.1, on the reverse strand, counting down.
CCAAATCCTTATGACACATCGCTGATGATGTCTCCCCGTTTGAATAGCAATAAGCTCAAACTAGGAACTGAATTCAAGTTTGAAACTTTACCACCTCGGTAACATTAAGAAGGGAATAGGGAATAGGGAATAGGTTGTTCCCAATCACCTGTCACCTATCACCTAATTCCGTCTATTACTGCTTTTTAATAATTTAGTGCGCCCTGCTGGAATCGAACCAGCCTGAAGACGAATTATGAGTTCGTTGCCTCCCCAATCGGCCAAAGGCGCTTGTTTTGTTGGCTTTCTGGTTCATAAGAGTCAATTACTCAAACTCTCCAGTTAACCTTATTTACTAATTCTTAGAGTGAGAAAAATATTTTATACACTAAGTTTAGCCAATTCCATGATTATAACATAAATTTACCACGTGGGAATACTAGACTCTGGTTCACCAGATTTTTATACTACATAATTTAATCATGGAATAGTGCAGACTAATATTGATTAAGTTCCTTTAAGGATTGAGGTTAAAAGCTTCACTATTCTTAAACAGACCAGCATTCTTGTGTGATAGCTTGTCAGCAATGAAAATAAATTCTACTGTACTTCTTACTTTGATTTTGTTAATCCTGATGATGGGAGCAGGTTCTGTGAGCGCGTTTTTGGGCTTTGGACTAGGGAGTTCAGCACTTAAAGGCGTTACCACACCTGATGGGCGTCCCACGACCAAATTTGCCAGTAATAAGACAAATAACTCCCAACAGGGAGGGCTAGTGCTATTAAAAGAGGAAGAGATTCTGAAAATTGTCAAGGCGCGAATTGACGGTAAGACCAAGGCTGCTAAATCAGAAAAGCTAGAAGAAGATGATGAAGAAACCAATAGCAGCAAGCAGAAGCCAGAGGAAAAACCCCCAGAAGTGGTTGAAGAAAAACCCTTACCAGGCTTTCCAGTTACTGCCCAAAGTGATGGCGTAACTATGACTGTACAATCTGCCCGCTACTCTGGTGGTGATTTGCTACTGAAAGTGAAAATGCAGAACAAAGGTAAGGATTCTGTACGCTTCCTGTATAGTTTTTTAGATGTTACCGATGACAAAGGAAGAACTCTGAGTGCAAGTACAGAAGGTTTACCAACAGAATTACCTGTAAATGGGCCGGCATTTTCAGGTACAGTGAGCATTCCCACAGCTTTACTTGATGATGTCAAGAAAATATCACTTGCTCTTACTGATTATCCTGCTCAGAAATTGAAGCTAGAGGCATCGAATATTCCTGTAGGAAGGTAGAGCAATTTTAGATTTTAGATTTTAGATTGGGGGCTTGGTACTAAGTAATTTACCGAGTTCTTAATACTTAAAACTTAATCCGAAATCCAAAATTCAAAATCCAAAAATGGAGGGCGTGAGTTTTACACAAGCTTTGGCAGTGAGTGGTTTTCCTAATTTAGTTTGGACGGATGTAGCGCTGCGGTTATTGTCAGTGCTACTACTGATTGCCATAAATGCCTTTTTCGTGACGGCGGAATTTTCGATGGTCAGCGTGCGGAGATCGCGTATTCACCAGCTAGTTAAGGCTGGGGATATTCCAGCGATCGCTGTGGAAATGCTACAACGTAGTATTGACCGACTCCTATCTACCGCTCAGTTAGGCATTACCCTCTCTAGTTTGGCACTGGGATGGATTGGTGAAAGTACAATTGTCGTGCTAGTCAATGCATGGCTGAGATCCTGGCCTTTGCCAAGTAACATAACCACCTTCCTCGCCCATTCCCTATCAATTCCTATTGCCTTTTTCTTGATTGCCTATTTGCAAATTGTGATCGGAGAACTATGTCCCAAATCCTTAGCCATGCTGTACTCAGAACAGCTAGCGAGATTTTTGGGGCCTTCGGTCAAAGCGATCGTACGTTTTTTTGGCCCCTTCATCTGGATTCTCAACCAATCAACTCGTTTTTTATTGCGGATTTTTGGTATCCAATACACAGGTCAAGGCTGGAGACCACCTGTGACTCCTGAAGAATTACAGCTGATTATCTCTACAGAATGGGGGTCTACTGGTTTACAGCGTGCAGAGCGAGAATTGCTCAATAATGTCTTTGAATTCGGGAATGTCATGGCCCAAGATGTGATGATCCCCCGCACTAGTATTATCACGCTGCCAAAAGATGCTACCTTCCAAACCTTACTCAAGGAAATGGCTTCTACTGGTTACTCTCGCTATCCTGTAATTGGTGAATCTTTAGACGATGTTCGCGGCATTGTTTATTTTAAAGATTTGGCACGACCTTTAGCTGTGGGAAAACTCAGTTTAGAGACACAAATCCAATCTTGGATGCGTCCCGCCCGATTTGTTCCAGAACACACGCCCTTGAGTGAACTTTTGCCCATGATGCAGCAAGAGAAACCCGCTATGGTCATGGTAGTGAATGAATTTGGCTCTATTGTGGGACTGGTGACAATCAAAGATGTTATTGCCGAAATCATCGGCGATGCAAGCGTTCCTGAAAGCAATGACGACTTACTGATTCAGATGTTAGATGAGCAGAAATTTTTGGTACAGGCACAGATTAACCTCGAAGACCTCAACGAGGTTTTACATCTCAATTTACCCCTGACAAGAGAATACCAGACATTAGGCGGCTTTTTGCTGTATCAGTTACAGAAAATTCCTGTCAAAGGCGAAACCTTCTGTTATGAAAATCTCGAATTCACTGTGGTCTCAATTGTTGGCCCACGCTTGCATCAAATTCAACTGCAACGCCTAGAGGTGGTGGATGAGGGGGCAGGGGGCAGGGAGCAGGGGGGATAAGGGAGACAAGGGGGAATTATTGAATAAGTTTTTTCCTTCTCTTTCCAATGCCCAATGCCTCTACCCTGCATACGCCACTGGATCAACGAGTCCTAATTCGGCAAAAGCTGCTAACCTTAAGCGACAAGAGTCACATACACCGCAAGCAACATCATCACCCGAATAGCAAGACCAAGTTAGCTCCCAAGGAACTCCTAATTGGTTCCCCAGTTGGATAATTTCGGTTTTTTTTAAATTTATTAGGGGTGCAACAATATTAATTGGTTGTCCCTCCCGCCCTTGTTTGGTTCCCAGGCGAAAAACTTCCTGCATTGCCTGAATATAATCGGGGCGACAATCAGGATATCCTGAGTAGTCTAAGGCGTTGACACCGATATAGACACGTTCAGCCGCGATCGCTTCGGCGTAACCAAGAGCAAAGCTTAAAAATATAGTATTACGAGCCGGAACATAAGTCACAGGAATATTTTGAGACATTTCATCAAGCGATCGCTCTTGAGGTAAATCAATCGCATCATCGGTAAGTGCGGAACCACCCCATTGCCGTAAATCAAAATTAACTATCTGATGTTTTGCGATCGCAGCCTTTTGAGCGATGGTAAGGGCTGACTGTAACTCTCGCCGATGTCGCTGCTGGTAATCAAAGGAAATAGCATGACATTCACAGCCATCAGCCTTAGCTTTGTACAAAATTGTGGAAGAGTCCAATCCCCCAGATAACAGAATTACAGCTTTCATCTCGGTTGCAAATTTTGGATTTTAAATTGCTAAATCACACCTTAACAAGATGCCATGAACCTACTGAATTTTTTAAAGTTAATAAAAAGACATATATTTTTTGGAGAAAGTAGCAAGGGCAAAGTAAACCAAAACTATCTATACAAAAGATATTTAGATTACGGGAACCGATCGCAAACTTTGAAATTCTTCATAAACATAGGCTCTATGTTACCATCTGGATGGTTTTAGACGGATCGTAACTGGCTTTCGAGTATAAACGCCAACGGCCGTAGCGTCTCTAAATTTGGTGGTTGAGGAGAGAATAATAGTGCAAGATAGCATGTCAGTGGCAGAACCCAATCTATATACACAGCGTAACCAGCCACGACCAATCCGCATAGGCGTGATTGGAGTGGGTAACATGGGACAACACCACGCTCGCGTGCTGAGTTCAATGAAAGATGTTGAACTGGTCGGAGTGGCAGATATTAACGTCGAACGAGGATTAGAAACTGCCAGCAAGTACAAGGTGCGTTTTTTTGAAGATTACTGTGACCTGCTACCCCTTGTGGAAGCAGTTTGTGTAGCTGTTCCCACCCGTCTGCACTATGCCGTGGGTATTAGCTGTCTGCTAGCGGGAATTCATGTTTTGATTGAAAAACCCATCGCAGCCAGTATTTCTGAGGCAGAGTCTCTAGTAAATGCGGCAGCTGAGTCTCAGTGTATCCTGCAAGTAGGCCATATTGAGCGTTTCAACCCAGCTTTTAAAGAACTGAGCCAAGTTCTGAAAACAGAGGAATTGCTGGCGCTAGAAGCCCACAGGATGAGTCCTTACTCAGATCGGGCAAACGATGTTTCGGTTGTGCTGGATTTAATGATCCATGACATCGACCTCCTTTTAGAACTAGCTGCTTCCCCAGTCACCAAATTGACTTCTAGCGGAACTCGCTCCCTGGACTCTGGTTATTTAGATTATGTAACCGCCACCTTGGGCTTTGCCAATGGTATTGTTGCCACTCTGACAGCCAGTAAAGTCACCCACCGCAAAATTCGCCGGATTGTCGCCCATTGCAAAAGTTCATTCACTGAGGCAGACTTTCTCAAGAATGAAATTTTGATACACCGACAAACCACGGCAAATTCTCTCACCGACCACCGACAAGTACTTTATAGGCAAGACGGTGTGATTGAAAAAGTCTACACCAGCAATATTCAACCCTTGAGTGCAGAATTAGAACATTTTGTCAACTGCGTACACGGTGGCAATCAACCCTCAGTAGGTGGTGAACAAGCTCTTAAAGCGCTAAGACTGGCAAGTTTAATTGAGCAGATGGCGCTGGAAGATCGAGTTTGGAATCCATTAGACTGGCAGTCGGAACCAAGAGTACAATCATTGACCCCGACAGCCTAGAAGAAAAGGGGATGAGGGGGACAAGGTAAAATTGTCCCCCTGCTCTCCCACAGATGCAACCTTGGAAGAAAACCCCCAGTATCTTTATTAAATTTGCCATCAAGTCTTTAGATCCTCCCTAGCTTTTTTACAAAACTGACTAAGGAGGATCTAAAAAATTAGAAAATAAAACCTAGTGGTTCGTTTCATGAATTTTGTAAGGTTCGCAGTAAGCGATTTATCGCTCAATGTCAAGGACTAGAGCTAGTAACTACGAACTTTTCTAAGCCTCAAAATTAATCCGATAGACCACTATTACTCTGTCTCATTAATTTGATGAGTTTGTAGTAAGCACTTCAGTGCTTGAAACTGAGCGATTTATCGCTCACTACAAACCTTGCAAAATTAATCCGATAGACCACTAGCTTGCACTCGTCTTACTCTATTTCTCCGTTTAGTGCAGCCAAGTTACCTTGACTCTAACAAGCAGCGATAATTAACTTTTAAAAAAGCTAAGGCTGAATCTTAGTAATCAAGACTAGTGTAGTAATTTCAGGAATTGACTCAATGCTTGAATGGATAACTAATACTATCAACTATTTTGGTCATTGGGGAATCGCCTTACTAATGTTCCTAGAAAATGTTTTTCCCCCGATTCCTTCAGAATTGATTATGCCACTGGCTGGATTTACAGCAAGTCCATATCAACCGGGAGGGGCAAAGCTGAATATCTTTGGAGTGTTTTTTGCAGGACTTTTGGGTTCTGTATTGGGCGCACTTATTTGGTATTATCCGGGTAAGTTTCTGGGCGAAACTCGTTTGAAAGCTTGGGCTGACAAGTATGGCAAATGGCTGGCTATATCTAGTAAAGATATCACCAAGTCCAAAAAGTGGTTTGATCGGCAAGGTAGAAAAGCAGTATTAATTGGTCGCCTTGTACCAGGAATCCGCACCTTGATTTCTGTTCCCGCAGGGATCAGCAATATGCCCTTGCTGCCATTCTTGTTTTACACAACATTAGGTAGCGCAGCTTGGGTGGGTTTGCTAACATACTCAGGATACGCTTTGGGTAGTCAGTATGAACTTGTGGACAAGTACCTTGCTCCTGTATCCAAAATCGTACTTGGGAGTTTGGTTCTAGCATTTGTTTTCTGGATATTCAAGCGCCAGTTGAGACGTACTAGAAGATGAAACACGGACGCTTTTGGTTTGAAAGCAGTAAAAGCAGGGGTTACATCTGGCCAAAATTCGCCTACACTATGCCAAATAATACTAGATGTGCGAAGGCATGAGCTTATCGGAGATATGACCCGAATTAATTTTTGGCGTATTTCTAGCTACACTTGACGCAACCTAGAATTTCTGGTTGCTCGCATTTTTGTAAGATGAGCATGACAACTTTTTACAGTTAAGTTTGAACTAGGAGCTTTCATGACAGACCAACCTTCCGCCGCTAACCCGATGAATAGTGCTGCCATACCCATGAATCGGCAGCCGTTAGCATCTACGACTCCCATAAATGCTGTTAATAATAATCCTCCTTCCACTACCAAGCCAGGCGGTGGTTCCGGTAAAACTATTCTCAGTGTTGATTTAGGTAGAACTTCCACAAAAACTTGTGTGAGTCGTGAACCCGGCAGTGTGGTGTTTGTACCTGCCAACGTCAAGCAGATGTCAATAGAACAAGTCCGCGGCGGTGTTTTTGAAGCCAGAGCTACTGATCCCTTAATGGATTTGTGGCTGGAGTATCAAGGAAATGGGTATGCTGTTGGTCAACTAGCAGCAGATTTTGGGGCGAATCTAGGAGTCGGCCAATCTAAAGTAGAGGCTGCACTGGTAAAAGTGTTAGCAAGTGCTGGCTACTTCAAGCTCAGAGACGATATCTCAGTTGTACTAGGTCTGCCCTTTCTTTCCTTAGAGCAATTTGAAAAGGAAAAAGCACAGTTGATTAGCCAAGTGGGTGGCCCTCATGTGTTGAACTTCCGAGGCGAATCTATATCCCTGAACGTTAGCAAGGTATGGGTAATGCCAGAGGGCTATGGCAGTTTGCTGTGGTCTGAAGCTCAACCAAAGAAAAATCCGGGCAGTCCCGATTTTACAAAAATATCGGTGGCGATCGTCGATATTGGACATCAAACCGTCGATCTTTTGATGGTAGATAACTTCCGTTTTGCCAGAGGTGCTTCTAAGAGCGAAGACTTCGGCATGAATAAGTTTTATGAATTGGTGTCTGCCGAAATCGAAGGAGCAGATAGTCAATCTCTCGCCCTAATTTCTGCTGTGAACAAACCCAGAGGTGAACGATATTACCGTCCTAAAGGCGCTAGCAAGCCCACCAACCTCGATGATTTTCTTCCCAACCTCACAGAGATGTTTTCACGCGAAATTTGTAGCCGTGTGCTAGCCTGGTTGCCAGAACGCGTCACCGATGTGATTCTGACTGGCGGGGGTGGCGAATTCTTCTGGGACGATGTTCAACGTCTCCTCAAGGAAGCAAAGATTAATGCTCATTTAGCAGCACCTTCACGACAGGCGAATGCTTTGGGGCAGTATATTTATGGAGAGGCACAATTATCCTCCAATCGCGCTGCTAGGGCATAAAGCTGATGTTCCAATGGTCAAAAAAGGTAGTTAAATCCGTCACGTTCAACCCAGAGCTTGCTGATGAAAGCTTGTTAGCGCAAGTAGAAAGTTATTTGGAAAAACAACCAGACAAGACTTTCAGCGACCTCTGTAAAGAAGCCTTGTGGCAATCTTTATGTGTACCGGAACCTGTACAACCTGCTCCACAAACAGCAGCAACAACACCGATTGAACAACAAATCGGTGAACTGCAACGTCAAGTGGCTGGACTTGAGGAACGTTTTTTTGCCAAGGGATCTAATCGTTTGGAGACGATGGAACACCATCTCCTGCAACTTTCTCAACAAGTTGCACAATTGGCGCTCATAGTCAACGATCGCTCGTTCATTCCGTCTCCAAGTCAATTAGAAGTAGTAAATAATACTTCTTATACTGTTGCTACGCCTCCTCAAGAGGTTGACCCCGTAATCAGTCGCCTTAGTCAGTTTCTCGATGATTTTTAAGAAAAAATCGCGTTTGTGAGCAGTTTTTGCTCCTCTCAACAATCCTTAATAGTATTAACTATTAAGGATTATTAATGTTTATATATGGAAAGAGATTTTTGTCGAAAATGCAGTGATGTTTAGTATGCACTGCATCTACACAAAAGATTCGCTATTCTAATCTGTCTGAGTGTCTATGTATGAAAATGAAGTTTTAGGACATGATACACTCCAGTAGATCGCCAATTGGTTGAATTACTGTGCCCAATAGACTATTTAAATCTTTACGTGTGTTTAAAGCCAGCAGCGGGATTTGAACTCGCGACCTTCCGATTACAAGTCGGATGCACTACCACTGTGCTATGCTGGCAAATTTTGTGTTTACTTTTGATTAGCAACCACAATTTCTTATTGTACCATAATCGGTTTATTTGTCTAGGTGCGATCGCTAAAATATTTCTTTCTGACTACATTGGGCTAGGAAATCCGCAAGTTTGGCAAAAATCAACTCAAATCCTGAGTTGGACGCAAAAATATTTGTCCGGTTCTAAAACTGTATTCTCTTGGCACGGCTGAATCAAGGGACAGAAATATATAATTATTTTTTACAGATTATAAGCATGGCAGCATTGCTCGGACGAGATTTATTAAGTCTAGCGGACATCAGTCCGACGGAAGTTCAAGAACTCCTGCAATTGGCAACTCAACTTAAATCACAACAGTTGAAGTTGCAGTGTAATAAGGTTTTGGGGTTGTTGTTCTCCAAAGCTTCAACTCGCACACGGGTAAGTTTTACTGTGGCGATGTACCAACTGGGTGGACAGGTAATCGATCTTAACCCTAATGTCACTCAAGTTAGTCGCGGGGAACCTTTACAGGATACGGCGCGGGTGTTAGACCGATATCTGGATATTTTGGCAATTCGCACTTTTGCACAGCAGGATTTGGAAACTTTTGCTCACTATGCCAAGATTCCGGTAATTAATGCGCTGACTGATGCAGAACATCCTTGTCAGGTATTAGCGGATTTGTTGACGATTAAAGAAAGCTTTGACACCCTTGCTGGGTTAACTTTAACCTACGTGGGTGATGGGAATAATATGGCTAATTCTTTGATGTTGGGTTGTGCGTTGGTGGGAATGAATGTCAGAATTGCTACCCCTAGCGGATATGAGCCAGATTCTCAGATTGTAGAACAAGCAAGAGCGATCGCTAATAATCAAACTGAAGTCCTCGTCACTCACGATCCAGAATTAGCCGCGAAAGGTTCTGCTGTACTTTACACTGATGTTTGGGCAAGTATGGGGCAAGAAGCAGAAGCAGATAATCGGATGCCAATTTTCCAGCCTTACCAAATTTCGGAACAGCTATTAAGCCTTGCCGATCCAGAGGCAATTGTTTTACACTGCTTACCAGCCCATCGCGGTGAAGAAATTACTGAGGCAGTTATTGAAGGTTCTCAATCCAAAGTTTGGGAACAGGCAGAAAATCGCCTCCACGCGCAAAAAGCTTTGCTTGCGAGTATTTTAGGGGCGGAATGAAAGAAGAGAGACGCGATGAATCGCGTCTGTACAAGAGTTTGGAGTAGAGACGCGATAAATCGCGTTTGTACAGGAGTTAGGAGTCAAAATAGCTAGTGTGCAATTGGCTCCTAACTACTTGCTAGTAAAAAATCCGAAATAAATGGGTAAAAGAAAAGAGAATATTCTTACTTTTGCCTTTGATATTTTTACTTTTCTCTTGTTATGGGGAGTTTTTTGTAGTACTAATGTTCTAGAGACATTAATAATTACTTCCCACAAATTTATGGAACGTCTAACAGAAGCTCAACAAGAACTTTATGAATGGTTGGCAGAATACATCAGAACGCACCAGCATTCGCCTTCAATTCGGCAAATGATGCAAGCGATGAACTTGAAGTCACCAGCACCAATTCAAAGTCGTTTAGAACATTTACGCACTAAGGGATATATAGAATGGACTGAAGGACAAGCGCGAACAATTCGGATTTTGCGTCCTGTGAAGCAAGGTGTACCAATTTTGGGCACGATCGCTGCTGGTGGTTTAATAGAACCGTTTACTGATGCTGTAGATCATTTAGACTTTTCTAATTTCGATTTACCTCCCCAAACCTACGCTTTGCGCGTAGCTGGCGATAGCATGATTGAAGATTTAATTGCTGATGGCGATGTGGTATTTTTGCGTCCAGTAGCAGAACCAAATCATTTAAAAAATGGCACCATCGTCGCCGCCAGAGTTGATGGATTTGGTACAACATTAAAACGTTTTTATCGCCAAGGCGATCGCGTCACCCTCAAACCAGCAAATCCTAAGTACAATCCCATTGAAGTCAGTGCTATGCAAGTGCAGGTACAAGGTTCTCTCATTGGTGTTTGGCGTGGTTACAACTGAGTAATGGGGAGTGGGAGAGAGATAATCAATACCCAATGCCCATTAATTAGGGTTCATGACTACCTTTGTGCTTAACATTTTATGTACCTGACAAAAAACCCAGTGCAGCAACTGCCCACTTTCCGGTTTAAATTACCAATTGCAAGGGAAAGTAGGGGCAGTTATTACACGCAACCATTACCAGGATGCCCAAGAATGCCTCCGTCTCTGCAATTGCGGCAATATCAGCGCCAAGCGATCACTAGCTGGTTTACCAATAATGGCAGAGGGACGCTGAAAATGGCTACTGGTAGTGGTAAAACCATTACCGCATTAGCGATCGCTTGTGAATTATATCAGCAGATTAATTTACAAGTTTTGGTGGTGGTGTGTCCCTACCGCCATCTTGTCACCCAATGGGCGCGAGAATGTGAAAAATTTAATTTGCAACCCATTTTAGCTTTTGAGAATTTACGCACTTGGCAAAGTCAACTTTCTACCCAAATTTATAATCTGCGTTCCGGTTCTCAACGGTTTGTCACTGTCATTACTACGAACTCCACATTAATTGGAGATGGGTTTCAGTCTCAACTCAAATATTTTCCTGCCAAAACTTTAATTATTGGGGATGAGGCGCATAATTTAGGCGCACCCAAGTTAGAAGAAAGTTTACCGCGTAGTGTTGGGTTGAGACTGGCTTTATCTGCCACACCGGAGAGGTATTTTGACGATTTTGGTACGCAATCTCTATTTGATTATTTTGGCCCAGTTCTCCAGCCAGAGTTTACTTTGAGGGATGCGATCGCTCAAGGTGCTTTGGTACATTATCTGTATTATCCGGTGTTGGTGGAGTTAACTGAAGCAGAAAGTATTGCCTATTTAAAGTTAACTAAAAGAATCGGGCGATCGCTACTATATAGAGAACGAGAAAATGGACAAGCGGGAAATTTTGAAGACAATGAAGATTTAAAGCCATTGTTGATGCAAAGGGCAAGGTTAATTGGGGCGGCGGAAAATAAATTAACCGCCTTGCGGGATTTAATGACGACTCGCTGCGAAACTACTCACACACTTTTTTATTGTAGTGATGGTTCCCAAGACGCGGGACAACGTTCATCTCTACGTCAACTTAAAGCTGTTGCTAAAATTCTGGGGGTGGATTTAGGGTATAAGGTTAGCACCTATACGGCTCAAACAACTTTAGAAGAAAGGGAAATCTTACGGCATCAATTTGAAAGTGGAGAGTTGCAAGGTTTAGTGGCAATTCGTTGTTTAGATGAAGGTGTCGATATTCCGGCAATTAAAACTGCGGTGATTTTATCCAGTTCTGGTAATCCGCGTCAGTTTATCCAGCGACGGGGGCGAGTTTTACGTCCTCACCCCGGTAAGGAACGCGCGACAATATTTGACATGATTGTTTTGCCACCAGATTTAGATAGAGAAACTATCGAAGTTGAGCGTAATTTGTTGAAAAAGGAATTACGTCGCTTTGTGGAGTTTGCTGATTTGGCTGATAATGCAGGCGTTGCAAGAATGAAGTTACTTGATTTACAAAAGCGATATGGTTTATTAGATATTTGATGATGAACTATATATAGCAATCCTAAATGAGTTGTGAAAATGCGCGATGTCCAGATCCCCGACTTCTCGAAGAAGTCGGGGATCTAATTTTTCACGAATGATTTAGGATTGCAATAGTTGTATTTTTTTGTAAAATTTTTCGAGTCTTGAAAAAAGAAGCATTAAATATGAAATAATATAATTATGAGTTTGATAATAATGGGACATAAGTGGCTTTAAAAATTTCACTTATGTCCCATTATAATCTAGATTGTTAATATTAATAATACCAGAAAACAATTCAATAATAAAGTATTTTTTCAAATAAAATTATAAATTTGAAAAAATAGTTTTGGCAAAATTAAAGATAATGCTAACAGTGGCTTTACGGAGGTAAATACAGCAGTAGAGAAAGTTAAAATATAGAAAAACTATATTTCCAATACCCAAGATGTCACAAGAGGCGAATATCGACGATGTGCAGGAGCCAATAACTAGCGCACCGCCAGAAGTACGGCAAATTATTGAGCGCGTATGGAAGCTAGAAAAAGGCAGGCTAGATAAAAAGATTAACAGCCATATAAATGATAATATTTTGGACATTATTAAGGAAGAGGTGCGATGAAGCTGACTTCAATTAAGCTATGCAACTTTCGCTCCTTTTATGGTACGACACCAGAGATGCTCCTCGCTGCTGGAGATGTTCAGAACACAACGATTATTCATGGCAATAATGGCTCTGGAAAAACTAGTTTACTAAATGCCTTTACTTGGGTATTATATGAAAAATTTAGTGCAGCATTTGCATCGATAGAACAGTTAGTGAATAAGCGTGCGATCGCAGAGGCTCAAAAAGGTCAAGTTGTAGAATGTTGGGTAGAGATTGGCTGGGAACATGAAGGTAAGCGCTATCGAGTTAAACGCGCCTGTCGAGGTTATAAAAACGAAAATGACTTTGACGCTGGTAAAACTCAATTAACCATGTGGGTTGGTGGCGATGATGGCAAATGGAATATACCAACCCAGCAATCAGACGATATAATTAATCAAATTTTACCCGCTACTTTACATCAATATTTTTTCTTTGACGGCGAACGAATTGAAGAAATAGTCCGTTCTGATAAAAAAGCTGAAATTGCTGAAGCTACAAAAATTTTCTTGGGTGTAGAGGTAATCAACCGTTCTATCAGACATTTGGGAGATGCTAAAAAAACTCTAGAAAATGAGTTAAAAGCGATTGGTGATTCTGAAATTAAACAGCTATTACGACAGCAAGAAAAGATAGAACGAGAGCGCGAACGCATTACCAAACGGCAAACTGAAATTAAAGAAGAGTTAGAATATCAACAGACTTTTAAAAAAGAGACAAGTAACCGTTTACGAGAATTGAGTGCTGCTAAAGAATTGCAAGAAAGATGGCAGGATTTAGAATCACAGAAAGCAGCAAATCAAGAAGAATATAAAAAAACCAAGGAAGCGCTGAAAAAAGTTATTTCTGCACGGGGTTATACCGTTTTACTCTCAGAAACTACATCGCAGTTTCGAGGAATTATCAATGATTTGAAGGCGCGAGGCGAGCTAACATCAGGAATTTCGCGGGAATTTGTGAATGATTTACTCAATTCTCAGCGCTGTATTTGTGGCGCAGAATTACAGGCGGGTAATCATTCTCACACTCATGTCAGTACTTGGCTAAATAAAGCAGGTTCCTCGGCGGTAGAAGAAACTGCAATTCGGATGATAGCTCAAGTAGATGAAATTGATAAGCAAGCCATAGGTTTTTGGGAAGAAGTTGATAGAGAACAAACTAGGATTAATCAGTTAAGGCAAAGCATATCTCAAATTGAAGGCGATTTAGACAATATTCAAGAACGGTTGCGAAAAGATGCTAATGAAGAAATTAGTAGTTTGCAAAAACGCTTAGATGAAATTGAAAGTAAAATTGATGAATTAAATCGAGAACAGGGTGCGAATCAGCAGCAAATTGCTCAACTCACAACTGAGATTGAAGGTTTAAATAAACAAATTGCCAAGCAAAAGCTGAATGAAGACAAGCAAACTCTAGCACAGCGACGAATTAACGCTACTCAAGATGCAATTGAACGGTTAACGGAAGTTAGAAATCGTCAAGAACAACAATTTCGCATGCAACTAGAAAAGCGAGTGCAAGAGATATTTATGGAGATTTCTGTAACTCCATATCTTCCTAAAATTAGTGAAAAATATGAACTAACATTAGTAGAAAATACCACAGGGATAGAAGCACCAGTTGCAGCATCCACTGGTGAGAATCAAATTCTCAGTTTATCCTTTATCGCCAGCATTATTGACAAAGTACGGGAATGGAGTGAGAAGCGAAAAATGATGATGATTCCCGATAGTAGCACTTTCCCAATTGTCATGGATTCACCCTTTGGTAGTTTGGATGAGAATTCGCGGCGACATATTGCGAAGACAATTCCCCAATTAGCGAATCAGTTGATAGTTTTAGTTACTAAGACTCAGTGGCGGGGTGAAGTTGAAGCAGAAATGACAAACAGAATTGGTAGAGAATATGTGCTTACGTATTATTCTTCTAAGCCGGATTGCGAGCAGGATTATATTGAGTTGGGTGGGGAAAGATATCCTTTGGTGAAACAAAGTCCGAATGAGTTTGAGTATACTGAAATTATCGCGATTGAACGTAATATTTAAAGGATAAATTTATTGTTGCGAGTCCAGACGGAAAGTATATGACTCCCCAGGAATACTTGGAATGGGAAGAACACCAAGATATTAAATACGAATATATCAATGGTGAAGTCTTTGCTATGACTGGGGATACAATTCCCCATAATAGTATTGCCTTAAACTTAGCTTCGGCGTTGAAAAATCATCTCCGGGGAGGTTTTTGTCGGGCTTTTATGGCAGATGTAAAAGTAGGAGTAACAGGGAACGGGCCGTTTCACTACCCGGATGTTGTGGTTAGTTGTGATGAAAGAGATAGACAAGCTATTAAATTTATTCAGTATCCTTGTTTAATTGTTGAAGTTCTTTCCCCTAGTACGGAAGCTTACTACAGAGGTCGTAAATTTATTCAGTACCGCCGTATCGAAACTTTACAAGAATATGTCCTCATTGATACTGAAAAAATCAGTTTAGATTGCTTTCGTATAAATGATAAAGGAATTTGGGAATTACATCCTTATGAAGAAGGGGATGAGGTTAATTTAACTAGTGTTGATTTTCGCTTTCCTATTTCTTTGGTTTATGAGGATGTTGCAATATAAGTTTTGGAGAAACGAACCGCCAAGGCGCAGAGAACGCAGAGGGAAGAGAAGATTGTTAAATTCAGATTATTGCTAACTAATTAGAAGATGTTTTATGAGTATTAAAACTGAGGCAACTATTGAAGATTTATACCATTTACCTGACAATTGTAAAGCAGAGATTGTCAATGGGAAATTGGTGCTGATGTCTCCAACTGGATTTTTACCAGGACGTGCAGGTGGTGAAATTTATGCAAGTCTACGGGATTATGAACGTCTAACAAAAAGTGGTTACGCTTTACCTGATAATGTCGGTTTTGTTGTCGATCTCCCTAATCGTCGTTCTTTAAGTCCTGATGCTGCATTTTATACTGGCAAACCTACAGGTGGGCGATTCTTCAATGGTGCGCCTATATTTGCTGCTGAGGTAAGAAGCGAAAATGATTACGGTGATAAAGCTGAGAAAGATATGGCTAGTAAACGCCGTGATTATTTTGCGACTGGTACGTTGGTAGTTTGGGATGTAGATGTACTTAAAGAGGAAGTTATTAGAGTATATCGTGCTAGTAATCCTGAAGAACCCCAAGTTTATCGCCGTGGTGAGGTGGCTGAAGCTGAACCGGGAGTACCAGGATGGATTATGTTATTGGATAATTTGTTTGTTTAGCGATCGCCCACATACTAGTATAAAAATCTGCATAGCCTAGCCAGCCGTAGCATCGCTTTTGACTTTCGGTTAAAATAGCAACACAGTATATATTAAAACAATGGCTGAAACTGGCAGAATCAGGGTTGCTAAAGATAAGGCTGAGTTGGTGAAAGGTTTAACATCTTCAGATGGTGGAACAGGGCCTTTTAATACTTTTGCTGATGTGATTGTGTTCGCAGCAGCTTTGGGTGCAAAGCATAAAAAACGGGTGGCTTTGGGAGAGATTTCTAAAAGGGAACCATCGCCAATCAGGATAGAGTATTTTGCTTCAATGGGAAATGATATTTTAATAAAATTATTAGCAATTAATGAAACTAAAGATATAAAAGCACTATCTATTAATGAAGAAGAATATGAAAGAGAACGCAATCATATATTTGAAGAGTACGCTAACGGTGGACTGGAAATATTGCAAAATGAGTTGCGTGGGTCAGTAGATTATGCAGAGCGAATTTTATTATTTCTCAATTATGAGCGAACGAATATAGAGCAACAAGACGAGGAATTTGATCTTACTAAATTCCTCTCTTGAATTAGGGTATCTTCAATAGGAAGGGTTTTCCATCCATCCTAGTTTATCTTTGAGTGTCTTGACTGCACCACTTACTGCATTGGCATTAGTGTATAGTTTATAACGCTTATCAGGATTTTTAGGATTAGGATCTATCCTAATTAAATTATCTTGCCAAATTGGATTACTTCTTGTCCAATCTATCTGTGCAAGTTGAGAAACTTTTACGTCATCAAAATAATTGCTGTCTTTGTCGTAAGTGAAGTATAGCAATCGACCCAAAACTTCCAGACCAGCACTCACTCCCAGTATACATTCATCTTTAAATTTTCTTAGTTCTGAAATAGTCAAATCAGCTACCTTTTTCTCAGAAATATCTCTTGTGTTACTGCATTCAAAGAAAAACTTATTAAGACAATTAGCTAGAGCATTAGATGAACTCTCCACATCATAGTCTTGAAGTTCAGAATCAGGATTCTTTGTAAAGGCACAACTCACAGCCCTTGTTATGTAGTTATTTGTGTAAATAAATTTCTTTTGAATACGTGGAGAATCTTGAATTTTATCTGTTTTATCATAAAAAATTTTGACTTGTTTTACCAATTTTTTAGTAATACCAACACGACCTTCAACTTCACCAAATGATAATAGCAACGCTTTACCTAGCGGTTTAGTTTGAGCCATATCTCCAAAATCTTTTCTACACTGGTCAATATCGTCTTCTAATACCAGCGTAATGGGAAAATCGTTATCACTAATTAAGGAACTTTCGTCACTTTCAATTAACTTTTGAATAGCAGTCTTACGATGTTGTCCATCTGTAATCTCTAATTTTACATCACGAGGAATTACAACGATACAAATACCTCTGCCCAATTCGAGAATTGTTATTTTATCTACGGGTACATTTGCTGTCAGCGTCCCCAGAATCCAGGGTTTTCCTTTTCGGGCTTGTTCGATAATATAATTTTTGATCTCCTCTGCATGACCGGGGACTTCTGGGCGTTGTTTACCTAATTCAGGATCATCGTCCTTAGCAGGTTTTGCTACTAAAAGTGCTGGAAAGTCCTTAGCCGGTATATTGATTTGTAGCATTTTCCGCTTTCCCTGGCGGAAAATCAGCCCTGGATAGCAGGAATCTCGATAATGTTCTTCAAAGAACGGCGCAACCAAGGTACTAAACTTAGCTTTGATCTCTGGCGAAACACTATTGTTACTATCCTGGTTTGTTTGAGTCATACAAATACCTGTAAAGTGGCAGATTACACTATATGCTCTTATTATACTTAAGCCACCGTAATAACCACAATAAAAAGTATTGAAAACTGTGTCAATTATAAAACAGGTGGAAGTCCTACCGCTTTCGGTTCAACAAACTTGCCATCAAAACCTATAGTTTTATCTTCCACAGTTCTAGCATCCGCCAAAGCCTTACGAAGTTCAGCGCGTTCCATCTGTTCCTGAATTCCACCCAGGATATAAACCAATAACTTCGCGGCCAAATCTCGTCCAGCAACCTGCACCCGCTTTTTATTTGGGTCATACAAAATCCCATACCAGAGAGATTGGGGATACTCCATACCACTAAAACCACCTTGCTGGTCAAACTTCCGCAGTTTCTTAAAAATATCCGCCAGAGAAAAACCTTTTTTAAAAACCAAAATTCCCAAAGCTTGCGCTAATGCAACTTGAGCAACCGGACGGAAAAGCATATTTCCTTCACCTCCATCTTTCTCAAAGCTGAAGCGCCGTAAAGCTGGTGTATCCTCGTGTTCTAAAATCTTATAGCTGGAAAGACTAGCCAAAGAATCAAATAGATTTTTAAATTCCTCAATTCCCTGCTCAAGTTCTTCATCCTCTGGACGCATGGGAATTAGACCTTTCTCTAAGGGTTTCCAGTGGGGGAACTTTTGACCCAAATAGCGCTCAGACATATCTTGTAGAGCTTGTAAAGTCGTCAAAACTGTAGAATTGGAGGCTACTGTTGCACTATTCCAATTAACACGAGGATTGCGATCTTGTCGTTGTTCTAATAGTGGATGTGTAACTGCAATTTTTCTAGCAACGATCGCAAAACCATCATCTTCATTCAACTGTGTTAGTTGCCCTTTAGTCAAGGGTGCAGCCATCAGGTTAACATGAACAAAAATCGATCTTACTCTCCGCCTCGCCTGGGTGCGAGTTTCCCCAGCCGCTACCGCGCAGATAAACTCAATACCAATTTTTTCTTTGGGTAAATTTTGCAAGTAAGCAAGGTCTACTTGGTACTTTTCTATCAAATCATTGACTGTAATAAAACTGTCATCAGCACCTTTATCTTTTTTATAGCGCTGGAGTTTCCGAGTTTTGATTAACTCCATCAACCCCTGTACGCCCATTAATCGGTGTTGACCATCTAGTGCATAAATAGTTACATCATCCTCAGAAATATTTAGCAGACCTACTTTAGCGTCTTTATCTAGGGGGATGAAATCAGTAGTAGACTTTGTGGCGCATCCTTCGCTATCCCACTCAGCAGCTTTAGGATTATCCACCCACGGTTGATTAATTACTACCAGCACTGGCGGAAACTTATGATTGTCTCTAGCCGCTAAATACTGAACTAGCGGTGCTTGACGTGACCAATCAAGGGGACGCTGCTGAATTTCATCAATACTATCCGCGTCAATCTCGATATTCTCTGTCTCTGGATTATACTTTTTTTGGAACAGAGGTAAGCCAGAGGCGAAGTGAACCCGACCGGCAAACCATTCCAAGGTAACAGAGCTAACATAAGCCTCAGTACCACCCATCTCGGTTTTTTGAACGAGAATCTGATCTTTTCTCCCTAAAAACTTCTCTAGGAGTAAAGCTAGTACCTGTTTTTCCTTGTCTTCCCGTTCCAGGTATTCTCTAGCGATGTCAGCAGTGGGGTCAGATGCACTATCTTTCATGTTAAATTTTAAAAACAGAATAGGATTATGTCGTTTAATTATCCAAAAAATTGGATATTAGTAGTAAAGTTTTTAAAAACTTTTCTTCAACCCAGGTCGGGGGGTTTTGTCTGTGTAGCCGCGAATTCTATTCGCCCTATTCGCCCGAATATTAAGCCAGTGTTTCCAGAGAGAAGGAGAAATGACTACAGCACAACAAGCAGAAAATAAAAACCAGCAAACACGTACTGTAGCAGAGTTAGTGGACTATATCCAAGTTCTCACCACTGAAATTCAAGAATTGTATTGTTTAGATGAGATTCCTTGGGTGGTGGGCTATTCGGGCGGAAAAGATAGTACTGCTACCTTACAGCTGATCTGGAATGCGATCGCAGCACTCCCACCTGAAAAGCGAACTAAAACAATATACGTTATTACTACAGACACGTTGGTAGAGAATCCTATCGTTGCTGCTTGGGTACGCAGTTCTCTAAAACAGATGAAATCTGAAGCCCAAGCACAAGGATTACCATTTGAACCCCATTTGCTACAGCCAGACTTTAAAGAAACATTCTGGGTAGGTTTGATTGGTAAAGGTTATCCAGCACCCAGAGGAAAATTTCGCTGGTGTACAGAACGCCTCAAAATTAATCCCTCTAACCGCTTTATTCGTGATGTGATTCGAGCAAGTGGAGAAGCGATCGTTGTGTTGGGGACTCGCAAAGCTGAAAGCACAAAACGTGCTAGCCGAATGAAAAAATTGGAAGCCCAACGGGTACGCGATCATTTAAGTCCTAATATGAATTTGCCAAATTCTTTGGTTTACAGCCCTATTGAAGACTGGCAAAATGATGAAGTCTGGATTTATCTCATGCAGTGGGAAAACCCTTGGGGGTATAGCAATAAAGATTTATTCAGTATGTATAGAGGTGCTTCTGCTGATAATGAATGTCCTTTAGTTGTCGATACATCTACCCCTAGTTGTGGTAGCTCTCGTTTTGGTTGCTGGGTTTGTACCCTAGTTAGTCAAGATAAATCACTCGCGGCGATGATTCAAAATGACGAAGAGAAAGAATGGATGCAACCTCTACTTGATTTTCGTAAAGAATTAGACGCTGAAGAAACCCGTGATAAAAGAGATTTCCGACGTAGAAATGGTGGTGTCCAACTTTATGAACGTAACTTAGATGAGGGGATATCTATTGAACCTATTCCTGGCCCGTTTATTAAAGAAGCGCGAGAGGATTGGCTAAGACAACTGCTTACAGTCCAAAAAGAAATTCGTCAAACAGCGCCAGAAAATATGCGCGACATCACCCTAATTACTCTAGAAGAAATGAGCGAAATTCGCCGCATTTGGCTAGAAGAAAGACACGAATTTGATGATAGTTTACCCCGGATTTATGAAGAAGTGACTGGCGAAGAATTTCAAGACCCTCGTCCTGGTGCAGACTATAGTTTACTAGGTCGTGATGAATGGATAGTATTAGAAGAAATTTGTGAAGGTGACGCGATGCACTTGGAACTCATGGCGAAATTGTTAGACACAGAACGCCAGTATCGCAAAAAGACTCGTCGCGTGGGAATATACGATACTTTAGAAAAATGCTTTAATACGAGTTCCCGTTCTCCAGAAGATGCGATTAAAAATGCTCGTTTAAAACGCGAATTAAGCGAAGCAGTTAGTCAAGGTGATGTTGCAAAAGTCAAGCAGATGACTTTGGGCGATGTTGCATCAATCAATGAAGTAGATGAAGGTGAAAGCGATCAACAGGTGACTTGGGCAAGTATGAAATTTAAAAAGGAAATTTTAGAATAATAGAAGACGGGAGTCAACAAACTACTTAAAGAACGCTTGACAAAGTTTGATTATTTTAAAACAAGCGAGGTTATATGATTCAAGCCATACACAAATTAGTAACTTTTGAAGATTTTGCAGCTTGGCGACCTGATGGTGGAAGATACGAATTACATGATGGCCTGATTGTTGAAATGTCTCAACCGGTGGGAGATCATGAGGATGTTGTTGGTTTTTTGGCGCTAAATATATCTATCGAAATTGGGCAACAAAAACTTCCCTACTTCATTCCAAAAACTGTATTAGTTAAACCATTTGAAGGTGAATCAGCTTATTCACCAGACATCTTAATAATCAATCGACCAAATTTAGTGAATGAGCCTTTATGGAAAAAAGAATCAACTGTATCTCAAGCTACATCTATTCCATTAATTATTGAAGTTGTTAGTAATAATTGGCGAGATGATTACTACAAAAAATTAGCTGATTATGAAGCTATAGGTATTCCCGAATATTGGATTATAGATTATGCGGCTATAGGTGCTAGGAAGTTTATTGGCAATCCTAAACTGCCTACTATATCCATTTATCAATTAATTGATGGTGAGTACCAAGTTACTCAATTTAAAGGCGATACCCATATTGTCTCGCCTACTTTTCCAGAATTGAATTTAACCGCCGAACAGATTTTTGAAGCTGGAGGTGTGCAAATCTAGCCACAACCTAGCTGTAAGGGTGTAAGAGGTTGTTTGAAAAGTAGTTTACTGTGACTTTAGGCACTTAAATGATCCCCCTAACCCCCCTTCAAAAGGGGGGAACTAGAGTCAAAGTCCCCCTTTCGAAGGGGGATTTAGGGGGATCTAAAACGTTTTGCTACTAACAAGAGGACTTTTCAAATATCGTCTAATATGAATCACCCATCTGTTGATATCCACCAACTACATCACTTACCAACACCGAGATAGATACAATCGCATTTCTTAACAGTTAGTGATGGTATTATCTATATTTCATAGACAATATTTTTTATCAATGCGTCAGACAAAATCATCTAATTAATTTTATCTGATTCCTTTCATCACAAACTTTCTGCTTCTGCGATCGCCGTCGAACTCATGTTAATCTTAAAAACTAATGATATTTCTTGAACTCGTTCTACAAAACTTTGGCCCTTACACTGGTAAACAGGTAATCAATCTTAATCCAAAAACTGATGAGGAAAACTCGCGTCCAATTATCTTATTAGGTGGGATGAATGGCGGCGGAAAAACCACCCTTATGGATGCCATTCGTCTCGCCCTTTATGGCGCTCGTGCCCAATGTTCTACCCGTGGTAATTTAAGTTATAGTGATTTTCTCAGTCAATGTGTTAACAACAAAATAGATCCAGTTCTAGATACCCGGATTGAATTACTTTTTGAACATATTGAAAATGATAAGCCAATAAAATACCGTGTTGTGCGTAGTTGGACAAAAAATCCTAAAGATGGTAAAGATACATTAGGTATTTTAGGTGACAGTGATACCTGGCCTGATGCTTTAGTTAATATCTGGGATGAATATATTGAAAATCTCCTGCCATTAGGTATTTCTAATTTATTTCTCTTTGATGGTGAACAAGTTAAAGAACTCGCAGAACAGGAAACACCACCACCAGTTGTAGTAGACGCAATTCGCGGACTTTTAGGTTTAGAGTTGGCAGATCGTTTAGCAGTTGATTTAGATATCTTAGTTAACCGTAAACTTAAAGAAGTTGGTAATAGTAAAGATTTAGCAAACCTAGAGGAAATTGAAACTAGGTTAACTCAACAGCAAGAAGATTATCAAACAACGGGAGAAAAATTAGAAACTCTCAAAAATCAGGTAGAAGAGTTAGAACAAAAGCAGCAAGAAGCCTTTGATAAATTTATTTATGAAGGTGGGAAGATTGCAGCAGAACGCACTCAACTAGAACTACAACAGGATACAAAAACTGCGGAAATTGAACAAGTACGTCAGTCGATGTGTGAATTGGCGGCTGATGTTTTACCTCTGGCATTAATTCCTAATTTACTTAATCAGGCGCAAACACAGGGAGAAAAGGAATTTCGCCATCAACAGGTACAAATTTCTAAAGATTTGTTACTTGAACGAGATCAGCGCTTACTCTCTTGGCTAAATCAAGTAGAAATTTCTCCCATAGAAGTTGATAAAATCCAATCATTTTTAATCCAAGATGTAGATAATTTATATGCAAAGACTATCCAGATAGAAGCACTTTGGCTATTAGCTGATGATGAAACTTTAAGTCAGCTAGATAATCTTATATATCATTTACAAAATTCTAAACTTTCTGCAAAAGAGAAATTAGCTATTCTCAAAAATAAAGAAGAAGAAATTCATACTCTAGAAAGACAGGTGCAAACAGCAGCAGCACCAGAAGATTATACAAAGCTGCGTCAAGCATTAGAAGCGGCGCAAAATCAGGTTGTCGAAGCTAAAGCAAATTACGAAACAATCCGCCGCCGTTTAGCTGAATTAGAAACTATTATTGCCAAGTCAAAAAGAGAATTAAGTGATTATACTGTAGAAAATATTAAACATAAAAATAGCGAACATATTATTACCTCAGCAGCGAAAGTTCAAGAAACACTCAAGACTTTTCGTGAAAAATTAACTCTGCGGAAACTCAATAAATTAGAAGAGGAAGTTAAAAATTGCTTTCTTTATCTGCTGCATAAATCAGATTTAGTGCATCGGATCACCATTGATACTAAGACTTTCAGCCTTTTGCTTTACGATTTAAATGGTAAACCAGTTCCTAAACATCGCCTCTCTGCTGGCGAAAAACAACTACTGGCGATCGCATTTCTCTGGGGTTTAGCAAAAGTCTCTGGACACCGCCTACCTGTAGCAATCGATACGCCACTAGGTAGACTCGATTCCTCCCACCGCAGCAATTTAGTTGAACGTTACTTCCCATCCGCTAGCCATCAAGTCATTTTGTTATCTACGGATACTGAGATTGGTAAAAAAGAAGTTGAAACACTGCGAGAAAATGAAGCGATCGCTCGTGAATACCTGCTCAAATACGACTCCACTACCCGCCAAACAACAGTAGTCGAAAATCAATATTTTTGGTAATGATATCGTCTAAAAAAGATATTTACAATATATATAACGATCCTTGGAAAGTAGATAAGCAACGATGAACTCACCACATTTACTAAAAATAGAGCGTGAACTACGTGCTTTGTCATTAGAAGAACTAGAATGGCTCTTAGAACTTATGACAAGACAAGTGCAAGAAAAAAAGCAAATATCAGATCAATTAACTGATGTTAAATATATGAATAAACAACTAGCTGCAATGGCTAGTGATTTAGATATACAGACAGAAATTGCCTCTATCAATAATGAATTTGTTGTTACAGAAATGGATGGTTTACAGAAGGGTTTAAAAAAGTGGTGAGTATCGAGAGAGGACAAATTTATTTTATCAATCTTAATCCAGTACAGGGGCGAGAACAAGCAGGAAAACGACCAGTTGTAGTGCTATCTATAGACGCTATCAATCAATTACCTTTGGTTGTAACTGTAGTTGTAGGTACGAAAGGAACAAATATTAAGCACGATTATCCAACCAATATAAGAGTATCTCCAAGTGGTAGTGGATTGGGATAAGAAACAGTGTTTTTATGTTTTCAAATTCGTTCTTTAGATCCAAATCGCTTTCCTGCTGATCCATCTGGCAAGATTTCTGACTCCAAGATGCTTGAAATTGAAACTGCGGTTCGCTACTGTTTGGGTTTATGACCGAAAACTACTTTAATTTTTAGGAACATTATGGAATCACCAATCGAAAGAATAAAACTTTCCCAAACAGCCAAAGATCAACTTACCAAACTTAAGCGCAGCACAAAAATCGACCAATGGAATATCCTTTGTCGTTGGGCGTTTTGTCGTTCCCTCGCAGAAGCAACCGCACCCTCACCCGTCCCAATTCCCCAGGATAGCAACGTCGAAATGAGTTGGCGCGTCTTTGGTGGCGAAATGTCTGATATACTCCTCCTCGCCCTCAAACAACGCTGTCACAATGACGGCCATCCCACCGATAAAGAAACCCTTGCCACCCAATTCCGCTTACATTTACATCGCGGTATAGGCTACTTAGCTGGCGATCCAAATATCAAGAAAATTGAAGATTTAATTGAACTGGCGGTTAAAAATTGAAAGGATATTAGTTGACTGTTAACTGTTCACTGTTAACTGAAACTAATATTATGCCTGAAGCGCTAGAAATTGAGCGTCATCGAGCTGCGATCGTTCGCACTGACCTATCCCGCCCTGTAAAATTGGCAATAGAATGGGCAATCCTGAATCCAGACACCACCTTTTTTGATTACGGTTGCGGCTATGGTGGTGATGTCCAGCGAGTAGCAAACTTAGGTTACACCAGTTCAGGCTGGGACCCTTACTACTATCCTGATGTACCACGCACCGCCGCCGATGTGGTCAACTTGGGCTATATCCTCAACGTTATTGAAGATCCAGAGGAACGCCGTCAAAGCCTTTGCCAAGCCTGGGAACTCACCGGGAAAGTTTTAATTGTCGCGGCTCAAATATTAATTAACGCTCCCAGCAAAACCCAACTTGCTTACAATGATGGCATTGTGACACGCCGCAATACTTTTCAGAAATATTATGAACAAGAAGAACTCAAAACCTATATTGATCAAGTCTTAAATGTCGATGCAGTACCGATCGCACTAGGCGTATATTTTGTTTTTCGAGATGAGACTGAAAAAGAAAGCTACAAAGCTATCCGCTTCTTTTCTACCACCTCTACACCGCGAGTCCGCATCCCCACTAAGCGGTTTGAAGACTATCAAGAACAGCTGCAACCACTCATGGCTTTCTTTACCAAGCGCGGTAGACTGCCTGTGAAAGGTGAATTGGAAAATGAACAAGAATTACTGAGCGAATTTGGTAACTTTCGCCGCGCCTTTGGTGTCATTTTACAAGCTACTGATGAAGCAGAATGGGATGCGATCGCTTATCGTCGTTCTCTCGACATCCAAGTTTATCTCGCTCTGACTCACTTTGATAAACGTCCCGCATGGCAAAAGCTAGCCCCAGAAATGCGTCACGATATCAAAGCTTTTTTCAGCAGCTATGAGGAAGCGTGCCTTGTAGCCGACCAAAAGCTTTTCAGCTTAGGCAAATCTGGGGTGATTCAAACTGCGTGTGAAAAAAGCAAAATAGGTAAACATACACGCGGTGCTATTTACGTCCATGTTTCGGCATTAGCAGCACTCGATCCCTTGCTGCGAATTTGTGAAGGTTGCGCCAGCCGCACCATTGGGCGTGTAGATGGAGCCACATTGATCAAATATCATACTGATAAGCCGCAAATATCCTATCTGTTTTACCCTGATTTCGACACCGATCCGCATCCGGCGTTAAAAGCCAGTATAGGTATTGATTTAAAAACCCTCTTCATAACTCACCGAGACTATGAAACTAGAGCTAATCCGCCGATTTTGCACCGTAAAGAAACATTTGTTACCAGCGACTACCCACGCTACGAAGAATTTGCTCAACTTACCCAACAAGAACAGGAATTAGGATTGCTCAAGGACAAAAGCGACATCGGCACTCGTGAAGGTTGGGCAAAATGCCTTGCTACCCACGGGGTAGAAATCAGGGGGCATCAAGTTTATTCAATTAAGGAAAATTAAGGAATAATCACACTGTTAGAGCAGCGTTGATATGTATCTTAAATAAAGAAAATGTTAGCAGATTTGTGTGCTTATACGAAATTAGACAGCAGATATGGCAAGATAACTGCAATTCAACTTAGATAACAAGGAATCTTCAATATTGTGCAAGTAAATAAATCGCTGCTACGAATTTTTGGCAGCCAGAAGATGGGAGCTTTGTTATTTCTTGGCTTCTCATCAGGGTTGCCGTTATATTTAACCAGTCAGACATTACAAGCCTGGTTGACCAAAGAAGGGATTGGCTTGGCAGCGATCGCCGCTTTTAGTTTAGTTAAGCTACCATATTCTTTAAAATTTCTCTGGTCGCCTTTACTAGATAGATTTGTACCGCCTTTTTTGGGGCGACGTAGAGGTTGGCTGGTAATTACACAAGTAGCATTACTATTAAGTATAGCTACAATGGCTCTACAACACCCATCCCAAGGGCTACAACCTTTAATAATTGCTGCTGTGGCCGTTGCTTTTTTTAGCGCCAGTCAAGATATTTTAGTTGATGCTTACCGCACTGATGTAGTGCAAGCAGAAGAAAGAGGCGCTGGGGCATCTATCTACTTATTAGGTTATCGCATTGCTATTCTAGTAACCGGTTACATCACCCTATTTTTAGCAGATAGGATGCCTTGGCAAACTGTTTACTTGTTGATGTCGCTGTTGATGCTCGTAGGCTTGGTAAGTTCTATTTTTGCACCAGAACCAGTCCTACGCGATCGCCCGCCTCAGACTTTATCCGCCGCTGTCAAATTACCCTTCATTGAATTTTTCCAGCGTCATGGCTGGCTACAAGGGCTTTTAATCCTGCTATTCATTGTGATCTACAAGTTGGGAGATTCTTTACTAAAGAATGTATCCACACCATTTTTGTTAGATAAAGGTTTACATTTCACTCAAACCGACATAGCATTTCCTGGGGCGCTGGGAATTTTTGCCACCATTGTTGGTACCTTGGCAGCAGGAGCAATAATGACCAAAATTGGTGTTAATCGCTCACTCTGGATATTTGCTATACTCCAAGCTGTCGGCAACTTGGCTTTTTTTGCGTTAGCAGTAATAGGTAAAAACTTCTATCTAATGTTAGCAGCCGTTAATATAGAACAATTCTGTGCTGGTCTAGAAACTGCTGCTTTTGTAGCATTTTTGATGAGTCTTTGTAACCAAAGCTTTTCAGCTACACAGTACGCCTTACTTTCCAGTTTACAAGCTTTTAGTAGAGATATTGTCACAGCTCCAGCAGGTACATGGGCACAAGCTACGGGTTGGTCTACATTCTTTCTACTGACAGCAATAGCAGCTTTGCCAGGATTATTATTATTGCCATTTTTTGCCCCTTGGAATCCAAAGCCAGTGGTAGTATTATCCAGACCAGGACTTGACGACGAAGAAGAGGATATATGGGGAATCAAGTAGTTATTGCTGTCGGCACATTTATTCTCTTACTGACTGGTTTATTACTTGGCTATGTTCTCTCGCAGTTAGTTCTAGGATTTCTAGCATTTAACCTCCTAACTTTCTTCGGAACACTAAGCCTAATTTTAATTTTTGGTACACTTTATTACGTTTTATTTTGGCAGTTGCGAAGAAATCAGTCCCGACCATCAACTATAAATCAAGGGATATCAAACCAGGTAGATGATGATGTCTCTGATAGCTATCTCAAAAACAGGCTAATCGCTAAGTTATCCGGTGACACTGCCGCAGCCGAACGGTTAATTGAACAGGCAAAGGAAACTTATCCTGGGATGCCGGAAAATTGGTATTGCGAAAGAGTACTTGATGACTTGGAGCGCAGCTAGTAATATTGCGGAAGTAGGGATTGTGGAGATGACGGGGTAGGGGCAGGGGAGATGAGGGAGACAAGGGAGAATTATTTAACAAGTTTCTTCCCCAATTCCCAATTCCCAATGCCCAATTGCCAATTCCCTTGCACAGAAAATTGCTAAAATAAAAAATACTTCACAAATCTTCAGCTAAGTTCTCATAAAAGTTCTTAGCTCTCTTTGCAATTAAAATATGGCTATTTTTCGTCAATACATCGCCCCACTGCTTGTAGTTTTGGTATTTGTCTTTGCCTTAGTCGCAGTCAGCGCCCGCATCTTTTTACCCTCTGATATGGCAGCACCCGCACCAATTGAAGAGGTAGGGCTAAATTCTCAAACCACTCCTGCTAATTTGCCACCAGCAGTACAAAACTCAGCTAGCTAACTCAATAAATATTTTTAAGTGTCTGAGCAACTACTACCGGGGTATATGATTCGCCGTGGTTCCACATTGGAGCGATCGCTCCTGCTTAAATTCATGCACCGAACTTATCAGGATCTCTTTCCCAATGAGGATTTTTCCCACCTAGAGCAAACAGTTAAGCAATACTTTTCTAGCGATACGCCTTTGTGGTGGGTAGAAGAAGAGGGGGAGCAGGGAGCAGGGAGCAGGGAGCAGGGAGCAGGGAGCAGGGGGCAGGGGGTAGGAAGCAGAATTAATAACTCAATTCCCAATGCCCAATTCCCAATTCCCAATTCCCAATTCCCCATCGCTTGCCTTTGGGTGGGCAATGCCATAGATCAAGTACATGGGAACCGCCATGCTCACATCTTTATCCTCTACGTTGTTCCAGAACATCGGCGGCGAGGGATTGGTACAGCCTTGATGCGATATGTGGAAGATTGGGCTATTCAAAGAGGCGATCGCCAGATTGGATTACAAGTGTTTCAATCAAACAAACCCGCATTAAATCTTTACAATCAGTTAGGTTATCAAACCCAATCCCTGTGGATGGTAAAATTCCTGAGTGCAGAAAAATAAACTAGAGAATAGCCGTAACATACTTTAGTGTTTGAGTATATAACGGTTCTCGTTTGGATAAAATTCAACGAGGGGAAAGGAAAGTGTATAATTACGCAATTTATAAAGTTTTAACTTATTGGCACGGGGATTATGTATTAATTAATCCCTTTTCGAGATTGAAATGAAATTATGTATGACGAAGACGATCTAAGCCTACTCGATATTGAGGAGGAGCTAGAAAGCCCCCTAGATAAAATAGAGCCGCTAACTGCCGATTCAGTTGTGGTGAAGCCCGATCCTGAATTGATGCTAGCCCTTCTGGAAAATCCCCAGCCGCAGCAAAGAATGTTAGCAGCGCGTGCTTTTTGTGATATAGAAGATGGGCGTGCTATCCCACATCTGATTCGCCTTTTAACTGATATCTGTCCCTTAGTCCGGGTAAGCGCATCTTACGCCCTTGGACGCAATCCCAGTTCCGAAGCAGTGACTCCATTAATTGCTCAACTCAACAGTGATTGGAATGGTTACGTGCGTAAAGGCATTGTTTGGGCTTTAGGAAACTGTCGCGATCGCCGTTCTTTACCGCCTCTAGCAGATGCCTTAAGAACTGACATTTCCGCAGTGCGTTTGTGGGCTGCTAGCGCCTTAGCACAGATGGCAGAAGTGGGTTATGAAGCAGTTATAGGGGCAATACCACCATTAATTGAAGCCTTAGTTAAAGATCCCGTGGCAGCAGTGCGGAGCAACAGCGCTTGGGCAATTGGTCAACTGTGTCGCGAACTACCTTCTAATGTAGTTTACGCCACAGCGATCGATGCTCTAATTCAAGCCTTTGCCGAAGACCAAGATTTAGGAGTCAGAGAAGACGCTAAAGCCTCACTCTTAGGAGTGGGCGATCCTCGTGGCTTACAGTTGATTGAAACCCTGGAACAAGAAGGGTGGTTTTGATTAAATATTGGGCATTGAAAAGAGGCAGAGGGGCAGGGCGCGGGGGGCGGAGGGGAAAATTCTTCTCCCTGCTCCCTGCTCCCTGCTCCCCCAGCCCTTACTAACCTTCAGCTACACCTTTGACCAAATTTAAGTCATAAGGGCGCTCAGTATCATCCTCACCCAAATATTCACCATTTTGAATTTCCAAAATCACTAGCGGGATATGTCCAGGATTTTCTACTTTATGTAGAGTTGCAGCGGGGACATAAGTTGATTCGTTTCGATTCAGTAATATTTCCGCATCACCACAAGTCACCTTGGCTACACCTGAGACTACAACCCAATGCTCATTGCGGTGATAATGGATTTGTGGTTTAATTCCGTGCCTGGGCTTGATTTCAACACGGCTAATTCTATAAGTATCTCCCTCTTCGATCACCTCCACCTCACCCCAGTATCGTGTACCTGAATGTGGAGACAATTCGTTGATATTTGACTGAGTATTATTTTCATTGGGAGTCATAATTAATTTCTCAACCAGATAAGTATTAGTATTTTCCTGTAATTTACCGTAAACAGGATAAACCTGGGTAGGGAAAGGGAGCAATGCTCTAACAGTGAGCAGTTCTTGAGCAAGGGAGGTAAAGAAAATTTTTAGTAAATTTTAAATTTTATTACCATAAAAACCCTGAACACATTTATTTCTTCATCTCCCCCTGCCTCCCCTGCCCCCTGCCCCCTGCCCCCTGCCCCTGCCCCCTGCCTCCCCTGCCTCTTTCAATCATCCCCCCGTATACTGAATCCGATAAATCCGATTATTAGCTTCTTCTGTTAGTAGTAAGCTACCATCTGGCAACACGAGTAAACTAACCGGTCGTCCCCAAGTGGTTGGTACAGAGGGATTTAGCAAAAAGCCTGTGAGAAAGTCTTCGTAGTAGCCAAGCGATCGCCCTTTAGCATCGAAGGGAACAAATACAATTTTATAACCAGTGCCGCGATCGCGATTCCAAGAACCACGAAAAGCAGCAAAAGCACCATTCCGGTATTTTTTTGGAAATGTCTTGCCATTATAAAACTGTAAACCCAATGCAGCTGAGTGCGCTTGGAACAGCACATCTGGCGTTTGGGTACGGGCTGCTAAATCAGGGCGTTTACTTTTGCCATCGGTTTTTTGACGAGGATCGAGGTTATTTGGTGTCAGATAAGCATAAGGCCAGCCGTAGAAGGCTCCCTGCTTAACCCGTGTTAAATAGTCTGGAACCAAATCATCACCAATTCCATCGCGTTCGTTGACGGTGGCATAAAGTTCCTTAGTTATAGGATGAAAGGCTAAACCAACAGGGTTACGCAAACCGGATGCAAAAGTTTGCTGCTGGGAACCATCTAAATTCATCACCTGTATCGAAGCCCGTGGTGGGGATTCTTCATCTACATTGCTTCCTGAACCAACTGAAACATATAATTTACTGCGATCGGGCGACACAACGACATTCCGCGTCCAATGGTTGTTATAACCTTGAGCAGGTAAATCGGCTATTTTTTCCCCCTTACCTGTAATCTTGTTTTGACCTTGGGTATATGGAAAACGTACCACAGCATCTGTATTCCCTAGAAAAAAGGAATTATTTGCAAAAGCCATACCGAAGGGTCTATTGAGTCCGTTATCCGCACTTGCAAAGGTTTCTCGAACGTCGGCTATACCGTCACTGTTGCTGTCACGTAATAGACGAATGCGATTTTGTGCGGTTTCAGTAACTAGCACATCACCACTGGGAGTTAAAGCTAACCAGCGTGGGGCATCTAAACCTTCGGCAAAGATATTAACTGTAAAACCTGGCGGTACGCGCAGCAAAGGATTTTGCGGAATTGGAACAACTTCAGGCCGTTTGGAGGCACTTTTTGTTGCGAAAGGTGCTGGTAAATTTTTTAGATTGATCCGAATGGGTGTAGGTGAAAGTGCTTCAGTTCGGACAATATTTTTTAGATTTTTTGGCTGTCTAGGATTCTGTGGCAGTTCGGCAGAAGGTACAGATATTTGTGGTGTGGGATTATCTGAGGAAGCGCGAGTCTGGTTACAGGCTGCTACCAAAGTCAGTAAAAAAACTGCTAGCAAGAAACGCGCAAAGACTTTCATGACGGTATACACCATGAGACAATTTTCTTAATTTAGACTTGAAAATTAATAATTGTCGCCAGTCTAAAGTTCGATTTTTCTTACTTAGTGACTCTATTAAGGTACTATAGCGGTTCTCATTTATGTGAGTTATACCTGGGCAATTCATGAATTGCCCCTACACCTTACGAGATGATGTTTTACCACATTTGTATGGGAACTGCTATAGGAAAATAATTTACTAATTTACTCTCCCAATGCCCAATCTTCATACATATAAACATTTATTTGTTAATAAAAAATTTTCAAATTCTGCTACTGGCAATGGACGACTAAATAGAAAACCTTGCATAGAATTACAGTTATGTTGGCGCAAAAAAGCCAGTTCTGCTTCCGTCTCTACACCTTCAGCAATTACATCTAAATTGAGATTGTGAGCCATTTGAATTAATGCTTTGGTAATAGCTGATTTTTGTGGATCGTGAGCAACATTATGGATAAAGTAACGATCAATTTTTAATGTATTAATTGGTAGATTTTTCAGATAAATTAAAGAAGAGTAGCCCGTGCCAAAATCATCGATCGCAATTTTTATACCCAAGGATTGCAATTTACTCATAGTTGCGATCGCACTATTTACATCTTGCATAATCATGCTTTCAGTTAGTTCTAGTTCTAAGTCGTCTGGTTCTAAACCATTAATAGCTATAAAGTTAACTATTTTATGAATAAAATCTGGTTGATTAAATTCAATTACCGACAGGTTTACAGCAACAATTAATGAATAAATCCCAGCATCACGCCAGCTTTTGATTTGTTTACATACACTTTTTAATACCCATTTGCCAATAGGAACAATTAAACCTGTAGATTCTGCTAACGGAACAAATTCTGTTGGATAAATCATCCCCAACTCTGGACTCTGCCAGCGCAATAAGCTTTCAGCAGCTACTATTTTTCCAGAAGCAATATCAACTATTGGTTGATAATAAATTTCAAACTCTTGAAAATTATGTTGTTTAATAGTCCGGTGTAAGCTAATTTCTAACAACTGCGTTTTTGGAGACAATTTATTAATTGCAGTCTGAGGAGATAAATACCTTTTTAAGGTAGCATATTTTTCTAGCCTGTTCATGATAGCACTTAATAACTCAACCCGAGTGAATGGCTTAGTTATATAGTCATCAGCACCCATATCCATACCTTGACGGAAATCAGATTTGGTAGATTTGGCGGTGAGAAAAATGAAGGGAATTGTTGCCGTTGATGGATCTTGGCGTAACGCTGTTAGTACACCATAACCATCAATTTCTGGCATCATCATATCACAGAGAATTAAATCGGGAACTTCGCAGATAGCTAAATGTATGCCGATTCTGCCATTCGCCGCAGCAATAGTTTCAAAATCCTCAGCCTCTAGCAAATCTAAAATGTTTTCACGGACTGCTTCTTCGTCTTCTATGATTAAAATTTTGGGCATAATTTACCTCAATTTATATTTTATTATTTAATGACAAAATGACAGTGATAAGTAGGTTGGCTCAAATAAACCTAACTATGTAACGAAATATAAAATTGCCTAAACTCTTGCGATCGCGAAGCGTGTCCGAAGGACTTATGCTTCACTTCGCTATCTGAGACGCTACCGCGAATGCTCCGTTCGCAATGACATAGTTATAAATTTTCACACCCACTTACTTAGCGACAATATTTTTGCTAATAAATGCACTATGAAAATATCCCAAATTCTTGCAGGTGTAAATTACTGCTGGGCTAGAGGAGAGTAAATATTGCAGATGTTGAATGCTTTTAAGTAGAGTCCACCATATTTCCCAATATGAACACCCAACTACATCTTGTGGTTGTAGTCCGTAAAAATTGAGCGCTGTTTGGTTCACTACTAGCACAATTCCTTCTGTTATCAGCAATCCGAACAACTGGAAAGTGCTATTGAAAATAGCGTGAAATCGTCTTTCACTCTCACGCAATACTACTTCTGCTACATGGGAGGTACTATCCACAGAAACTCCAATGAGGCGAGCCAATTTTTCCTGTCTGTCAGTACTATAGCGCGTGCTAGTAACCATTTGGACTTGGATAATTAGCTCTCAACAAGAATCTGATATGCCACCTCAAAGGAACTAATAGCGTTCCTTCTTGCTTTCTCTATTTTTGTACTACTATTTGACAAATACTTTCAGGATTAGCAAAATCAACAAATTACGCTTAATGTGAATTAGAAACACCTCTTAAGTAGTAATGCAAACCCTAAATATACATTTGTCATTGCGAATGGAGCAAAGCGGAGTGAAGCATAAGTCCTTCGGACACTATTTTGACGCTAAATCAAACTTGTGTTAAGAATTATAAAGCAATTTATTAATTCTTCTCCTGCTCCCCAACTTCTTCATTTAGGGATGCAACTGCACCCGCCGCTCGCCGTAACGCAATAGCCTTTCTATAGTTACAAGTCGATTTTCCCAAACTTTAACTTGATAGGAATTGGACTTAATTTCTTGGCTCATCAATACCCGAAATTGCGATTGAAACCGAGTTAGAGATGCTTTAGCCACTAGTAACTTACTAGCAGAAGGCGAAGCGGCAAGCTGATTTAAAGCACTGCGTAAAACTTCTGCCTGGTTGTTAAAATCTGATATTGTTTGGAGAGGTCTTTCTAGTGGGTTATTTTGGAAAACAAACTTCCATTCCCGTTGTAGGGCAGTGTAACGGATGGCGGCAGTTTGAAAAGGTTGGCGGTGAGGAATCGGTTCACTTTTTGTAGATTGAACTCTACCTTGGGTGCTAATAAAGAGTTTTTCTAGGTCGTTGTTAAAATTCTCGGCAGCAAAGAGTGCGTAACCACTCACTGGCAAGTCCCTCACCAGTTGGAGTTGATCGAATGCCCCGATTGTTGGCAAAGAAAGTAAGCGAATTCCCGGTACTAACAATGTAGCTCCCAGTTGTTTAGAGGCGATCCAGGGTTGGGCTAGTCGTTGGAAGCGCGAAGTATCCAGAGCATAAGTCATGGGAACGATTAAATCCACATCTCCCCGCCTTGCCCAAGTTTCCCAGTTTTGTTGAATTTTCTGAATCCGCTCTTGTTCTGGCAAAGGAAATACTGCAACTGACAAAATTAAATTAGGTCGTTTTTGTCGCAACTGCTGCGATACTTGGGCAACAAAGCTATCAACTTGCTCGGTGCGAAATGTCGTCCACTTTTGCCACAGTTCTGTTTGGCTGGGAGAAATATTTATCGGATCTACACCAGTAAGTTGCTGAAACTGCGCTCTTGCAGCTTTGCCATAGCCATAGATTCGACCTGCTGATGGGTCTTGAAAAGGGTAGCGAATATAGTCTAGCTGTAGACCATCCACGTCATAGCGAGTAACGATTTCCTCGTACAACTTGAGTAAGTACTGCCGCACTTCGGGATTAGCTGGGTCAAAGAATGGCTTGGTTTGACCAACGGGAATCATATTGCCCAGATTATCGTAGTTTGCCCAATCGGGATGAGCCGCCAGCACTGGCCCTGGATAATCAGGATTAAGGTTGAGAATCTTATTGTGCCGTTGATTACCAGCTGCAAAAGTCCAAACCCAAGCGTGTAATTCCATGTCGCGCTCATGGGCTAATTTCACTGCATCTTCTAGTGGGTTCCATCCACGAATTAATGGGTTTTGCTCTTTTGCAACTTGGCTAGGATAAATGGTGTAGCCGGCATTAACAGTTTCAAAGAAGATCGTGTTAATCCCAGTTTGGGCTAGGCGATCAAATATCTGGGCTAGTCCTGCCTTGCTACCAGCACGAACAATTGTGCCTCGATCTAACCAAACTGCCCGAATTTCTGGTTGAGCCAGTCTTTGATCGACAGGAAATTGCTGCCACAAAATCGTCTTCGCTACCAGCCACTGCTGACGAGCCAGAGCGTAATTTTTTTGGGCAATTAATTGGGGTAAATTTTTGGCAATTACCCTTACTTGTGCTAAGGCTTGGTCTTTATTGATGACTAGCCCACCCAATTTAGTTGAGGCCAATAATTGCGGTGGCTGCGCCTTGACAGGTTGGGGAGTGTGGGTATCTAGATGCCTAGAGGACTGTTTTTCCTCAGATATCCTAACTCCTTCGTTAGCGGCATCGGCTGACACTGCTAAATGAGCGCTTTCCACCCGACCAATGAGATTTTCTAGCTCTTGCTGGAGAGCGATCGCTTGATTGTTGTCAATCGGCTCATTGGAGTTCGGTGTCACATCTAGACGCACTGCTTGTTCTAACTGGTCTATAGCCTCAGAATTTGCGGGTTTGACTGGGGGTTTGACTAGAGGTATGGGAGCAATGGCAGTTTTAGGAGGAAGGGATGAGGGGGATGAGGGGGATGAACTGCCCCCTTGGTTCCCTGGGGCAGCTGCTACCGTTGTAGAGCAGCTTGGGGAGCCTCCTGCTATTTTTTTCATGCGACTCGATGGTGGTGGCGCTGTCAAATAGTGATTGAGAGTAGCTTTTAACCAGGCATTATCTAACTTTGCTGTTGAGGCTGCATCTGTTCCCCAACGCCAGCCCAAAAAGGTGGAACGCTCAGTTGTCAATACTGCGGCGGGATTGTCTTTGGAATTCCAAACAGCAGGAGATTGAGCGCCCATATCATTAGGAATCACAACGCCGCCGCGTACTTTACCAAAGAGTTCAGTTTGATTTGCCCATTCGGAGCTATTAGTTTTTGTGGGTTTGATCTGTTCTGTGTCACTGAGGCTGAATCCCCAATAACCTCCCAAGAGCGATCGCAATAATTGCCGTACTCCTGATGATGACGAACTACCTATAGGGCCACTGGCAATCAAGCGCCCTCCATTACTCATCCACTCTTCGAGAGCGATCGCTTGGATTGGCGTTAATGTCTCAACATTTGGCAAAAATAATACCCGGCGATCGCCCCAATCTGCCCCACTCTTAACATCAGCTAGGGGAATTACACAATATTTCACCCCTATTGCCTGTAAGCGGTCAGTTATCCCTGTCCATTGATTCGCATTTTCTTGACTATGCACTACACTCAATACAGGTTCGTCAGTCGCCGCCGTTACTGGCAAAATACTCAAAATATTTAAAATTAAAAAATTAAAACTTAAAATGAAGAATCCGGCTTTCTTTACTTGTAAGTTAGCCTTTTGATGATATTCTTCCAGATTCTTCACTACTGACTCCTCAGTGCATTAACTATTAGGCATTACTTCTTATTTATCATCTAGCATAACAATAAATTACCTCCGAAAAACAACTGATCTTTAAGAACTAAACCTGAACAGAATTGAAAATACACGTTTTGATTAAATCTTCAACTCCTGCAACTGGTAAAATTTTTGTATTTAGTCTACCAGCTAATTCCTCAATACTCATATCATCTAAAAACACTAATTCACCATTTTTTAACATGACATTCGGTAGCAAAATACCATCACCTAAATCTTGCCCTTCTAGATTTAAAAGTAAATCATGACCAGTTAGTAATCCGGTTACACTGATAGTTTGTCCCCAATAATCACTACATAAAGCACGCATATTTACTTCTAAACCTTCAACAAAATTTAAGCGTTTCAAAATCGGTTGAAATGCTTTTTCTACGGCGTTGCCTACTACCCAAGTTAATCTTCTCTGAGGATATACTTTTGCTGGGAGTAATTCTGCCGCAACGGTGGCAAATTGCTTGATAAATAATTGAATCGAACCAACTCCGTTATCAATTTGGGGATATTCTTCATATTCTGATTCGCTAGGTAATTCCTCACCTGCAATCAAAAACCACTCATCGGCTAACCAAACAACGCTAGAACCAAATTGTTGGCGAAATTGCCGTGAGAGTATTTGCACTTGGGAAATCACTTCTTGGGCTTTTTCCCTAGTTACGGCTATCAGTTCATCTTCTGGAGGGCGAAACCGTGTTAAACCAACTGGCACAACTGCCACCGATGCCACCGCAGGTAATTCACCAGTATGGAAGGACGCTAAATCTTTGAGAGTTTGTTCTAGATGTTTGCCATCATTTATACCAGGACAAACAACTACTTGAGCATGAATTTGTAGTCGTCTTTCTTGAAACCATTTGAGTTGTTGCAAGATTTGTCCCGCACGAGGATTTTTTAGCAGTCTGATTCTCACATCAGCTTCTGTTGCATGCACAGAAACATACAACGGAGACAAGCGCATTTGCTCAATTCGTTGCCATTCTCTTTCTGGCAAATTGGTCAGGGTAAGATAAGAACCGTACAAAAAACTCAGACGGTAATCGTCATCTTTCAAGTACAAGCTGGTGCGTTTACCTGGTGGCTGTTGATCGATAAAGCAAAATGGACAGCGATTATTGCACTGAATTAAGCTATCAAATAGGGCTGTTTCAAATTCTAGCCCCAAATCTTGGTCGTAATCTTTTTCGATTTCCAGGCTATGAGTTTTACCAGCAGCATCTAAAACTTCTAGTTCTAAAACTTCATCAGCACACAAAAACTGATAATCAATTAAATCGCGGGGACGCGTACCATTGATTGCAACGATCGCATCCCCAACTTCAAAGCCAATCTCTGCGGCTATTGAGTCTGGAAGAACCTTGGTAATTCGGGCAGGATGAATTGTATTCATGGGTATTGGGAATGGGGCATTGGGCATTGGGCATTGGGCATTAGGCATTGGGCATTTGCTTTAAACAAATGACTAATGACCAATGGCTATTATGGAATTATCCTTTCCAACCTGCTGCGATCGCAGCTAAAATCGCACTGCCGAATGCTAATCTATACCAAACAAAGATCAAAGTGTTTTTGGTTGCTAAGTACTTGATTAAGAATGCAATTGATAGGTAGGAAAATATAAAGGTTGAAATAATCCCTACAATTAACAGTCCGACAATATTATCTGGCAGTTGGTGGGCTTGAAATAATTTGAAGATTTTCAAACTTTTATACAGTGTAGCAATGGTAAGAGTTGGAAACCCTAATAAAAATGAGAATTTGGCGGCTGTATCGCGTTCTAATCCTAAAAATAAGGCAGTCGTCAAGGTCGAGCCAGAACGAGAAACACCTGGAATCAACGCAAGTGTTTGTCCCAATCCAACTAAAATACCATCCCGAATCTGCAATGAATCAAAATCTCGCTTGCGAGTGCCAATTTTTTCTGCCAAAGCTAGTACAAGTGCCATGATAATTGACATGATGGCAATAATTAATGCACTCTCCGGTAGAACGTCTTTCAAAAGAAAACCAAAAATTAAGGCTGGCATGGTTCCTACTACAATACCAACAAGAATTTTCCATTCTTCACGTTGCCAGTCTTTCTCTTTTAATGCTTCAATTCCACCTTTGACAATACTATATATCAGCGACCAAAAATATCCCACAATTGCGATAACACTACCAAATTGAATTGCATCAACAAAATCTTTAGAGCCTAATTCTTTCCAACCAAATATCTTGGTAAAAATCAGAAGATGTGCAGTGCTACTGATAGGTAAAAACTCTGTAATACCTTGAACAATTCCCAAAATAAAAGCTTGAATGAACTCCATATACAGTTAATACCTTTTTTCCTGTTGTAGACATTATGATGAAGATTGTTTAGATGATGATGTTGCTTTATATACTCTTTACTGCACCTAATCTTGTAGAAAATTCCAATTTACCGATCGATAACATCATCTAAGACGCTGACCATGTTCTTACACCCACCTAAATAAGTCAACGAAATCTTAGCAGTTCATCAAACTTTAATATTTAGCGGACTGATGTTAGTTCATTTTTTAACCATGAAATTTATGTAGTTTCCATTTACAAGAGACTACATATAAATTCTGTATGGAGAGCAACTTAATGGATTAGCCTGGTTTTCCCCAGCGCTCCGCGAAACTTCAGTATAATTACAATACCCCAGGGGGGGATTTTAAAGTGTGATATCTTAAATAAGATAAAGTTTAGTAACAAATATTAAAAACTTTGATTAATAATACACTGTCGTCCTACACTGCCTCTAGCCCTTCTATGAATACTGAGTTGGATTTGGCTGATACTGGCCAGAATGGGATCGGGCAGTTGGAATCTCCACTCTCCTTTTCTCCCTCTCTCCCTTTATCTATTTCTGCCAGACAAAGTTGGTTGGTGTTTGGGGCGGCGGTATTTTTGGTATCAGTGCCAGTATTTGTAGAAGCGCCAATAGTGCGATCGCTACCAAGTCTAAGTTTAGCGCTGACAGCATTTTGGGTATGGCTAAGTTTTACCTTAATGTCACGTTCTGCAACTTATGTCTGGGGAGATTTGCTCTTAGGATTTAGCTGGAGTTGGTTAGCAGGAGCGATTTATTGGGGCTGGTTGCGCTGGGAACCTTTATGGCATTTGCCTGTTGAATCTATAGGTTTACCCTTTGCTTGCTGGTGTCTGGCGAAAAATTGGGGCAAGGTGGGTAGCTGGTTTTATTTAGGTTCTTTACTCGGTACAGTTTTAACAGATGTATATTTTTATTTAACAGACTTGATGATCTACTGGCGGCAAATTATGAGAGTAGATGCAGATGGCGCAGCGCAAGTCTTACAAAACGCGCTCATACAAGTACAAACACCTTGGGGAGAAACTTGGGCGATAATTCTCGCCTCAGTGCTGTTAACAGTGGGAATTTTAGCTTTAGGTGGAAAGCAAAGACACTGGTATGCCTTTGGTGGCGCAGTTTTAAGCACAATTCTGGTAGACAGCCTATTTTTGTTAGCTGCGATCGCAGCATGAACAAGCTAACAGGCATAAGGTTGCAATAATCCTGTAGTCTTCTCTTACCAAAACTTTTTCCAATCTACAGTACATCAAGAATGATGCTGTAAATAATTAATTAGTTAAGAAATGTTACATAACAGTCCATCACCCTCAAGTCTTCTTTCTATGGTTTTCAGTATTTAGATATTGGACTGTTTCATGCCCGGTAGCAAGGTAGAATCAGCCACCCTGAAAAGATTTCGTCTAGTTGGGAATGTTGCCGGGATCGTGGATAGAAACCGATTGTAGCTATGCAGGTACTCTTACCACGATGAAAATTTTTGCCAAAACTAGAGTCAAACCCAGTTAGGACTTACGCAAAAACTCTCTGAAACTCTTATTTCTTTGTGTCCTTTGCGTCCTTTGCGGTTCGTTTTTTCATGATTTTGCGTAAGTCCTGGCAGTAACGGTAAATATTGTGGATATTAATACGCTGTATATTAGTTTCTGATGACTGCTGTGTTGATTAAGCTATCAGGTTTTGTCTGAAGTCCAATTGTCTTTGGCGCTCTGACTAATGACTAATGACTGCTGACGGCTGTTAGCTTAAAACTTTTATTTCTGTTTGATGGAAAGAGGTAGAAAATCGTGAAAGGATTGGCGCGTTTATTAACAGTGTTTAGTTTGTTACTTAGTTGCTGGGGATGGTTGGGAACAACTCAGATAGCCCAAGCTGCTAGTTTCAACAGTTTTGCTTTTCCTCAAGTCCCAATTTTGGCAATTGAGCGGCAGAATCGGGCAGATAAGAAGCTAGGAACGGAATTTGGTAAAAAAATTGATTTGAATAATACCAACGTCCGAGCTTTTCAACAGTATCCAGGGCTTTATCCTACCCTGGCGAAGAAAATCATCACAAATGCTCCCTACAAAAATGTAGAGGATGTATTGGATCTACCAGGATTAAGCGATCGCCAAAAAGCAACCCTGCAAGCCAACTTGGATAAGTTCACCGTGACAGAACTAGAACCTGCCTTCAACGAAGGAGACGATCGCTTTAACAACGGCATCTACAGATAACTGAATGCAGTTAATGTAGCAAATATCAACCCACTCCTGATTCTAGGGAGTGGGATTATTCTATTAGAGATGAGGGGGGACAAAGAGGACAAGGGAGACAATGGGGACAAGCTGAACAAAGTAAAATTTTTTCCTTGTCTCCCCCTGCTCCCCCTGCTCCCCCTGCTCCCCCTGCCCCCTGCTCCCTCCCCCCTCCCCCATTACCTTGCCTCAGATAGATATTCCTAGCCAATTTGATGTCTTGGTAGTCGGCGCTGGTGCTGCTGGACTCTACACAGCACTGTGTCTGCCAGAATCCTTGCGAGTCGGCTTGATTACCAAAGAAACCGTTGCTTTGTCCGCCAGTGATTGGGCCCAAGGTGGCATTGCCGCAGCCGTTTCCCCAGAAGATTCTCCCACGCTGCACATTGAAGATACCATCCGGGCAGGTGCGGGTTTGTGCGATCGCACCGCTGTAGAATTTCTTGCCCAGCTTGCCCCTAACTGTATTCAATCTCTAGTTGACTTGGGGGTTGCTTTTGACCGTCATGGTCAAGCTTTGGCTTTAACTTTAGAAGCTGCCCATTCTCGCAACCGCGTTCTCCACGCTGCGGATACCACAGGAAGAGAAGTTACTACTACCCTCACCGCCCAAGTATTACGTCGCCAAAATATTCAAGTCATTCAGCAAGCTTTAGCTTTGAGTTTGTGGATTGAACCCGAAAGCAATCGTTGTCAGGGCATAAGCCTGTTTTATCAAGGTAAAATCACATGGATTAAAGCTGGTGCTGTGGTCTTGGCAACTGGTGGCGGCGGTCAGGTCTTTGCCCAAACCACTAACCCAGCTGTGAGTACTGGTGATGGAGTAGCGATCGCATATCGGGCTGGGGCGATCCTCCGCGATTTGGAATTTGTGCAATTTCATCCCACAGCCCTAACGAAACCTGGTGCCGATCGCTTTCTGATTAGCGAAGCTGTACGCGGTGAGGGCGCACACCTTGTCGATAACGAAGGACGGCGTTTTGCCTTTGACTACGACCCTGCGGGAGAACTCGCGCCGAGAGATGTAGTCAGTAGAGCAATTTTCAGCCATTTACAACGTACTGCCGTTGATTTGG
Source organism: Nostoc sp. KVJ3 (assembly GCF_026127265.1). Taxonomy (GTDB): domain Bacteria; phylum Cyanobacteriota; class Cyanobacteriia; order Cyanobacteriales; family Nostocaceae; genus Nostoc. Next base: position 3,467,087 of record NZ_WWFG01000001.1, on the reverse strand, counting down.
CCACTGCCCATGTGTGGTTGGATATGCGCCCTATCCCCGCCGAAAAGATTCGTCACCGCTTTCCTAACATCATTAAAGTTTGTCAGCATTGGGGTGTTGATGTCTTCCACGAACCAATTCCTGTGGCCCCTGCTGCCCATTACTGGATGGGGGGCATTGTCGCGGATCTGATGAATCACACAAATATCCCCAGTTTGTACGCGGTAGGCGAAACCGCTAGTACCGGGGTGCATGGGGCAAATCGCCTTGCTAGTAATTCCCTGCTGGAATGTATTGTGTTTGGGGCCCAGATGAGCCAAATAGAGTTGGAAAATATTGAGCTACCGTCAGAAATACCAATATTGCCATCACGGAAATTTAGTATTGATCTTAGTGAGTGGCACATCCAGCAAGCACATCTAGAAGCACTCAGGGAGAAGTTACCGCGACTGGTGTGGGAAAGTGCTGGTATTTGTCGGGAGCAATCAAGATTAGAAACTGCGATCGGCACAGTTGAATCTTGGCAGCAAGATTTTGCTGCCTTGCCTTTAAGTCAATTTTTGCTTGCTTTACATCCAGCAGAACCAGCTAGTTTTGACCTACCAGATATTGAACGGCAATTGCGACTTTGGGCAGAAACCCGCAATTTATTAGATGTGGCTAATTTAATTCTCAAAAGTGCTGCTTTTAGAACCGAAAGCCGAGGCGGACACTACCGTTTAGACTATCCTCAACCCAACCCATATTGGCAAGTTCACACACTTGTAAAAACACATCATTGGTGGAAATCCCCAATATTATCTTGAATAAATTACCCTTGCTATCTCCTACAGCAATAAGGTAAATCTTAGCTTGGATATCTCCAAGTAACAGATAGTCTAAAATCCCAAATTGGCCTATTAGCGAGTGCCACTACCATGCTGACTGTCAGGCCCACCATAATTTGGTGGGATATACGTGTCTTTTAAATTTTGAGAATTGACTTTGCGGGCGATTAAAGTATTGCTGCTAGTAGCACCAACAGTATTAGCACTTGCAGTGCTGAACATACTTGTGCAAGCAGCAACTTTTGGTATTACCATGTAAGCAGCTATACAGAAAAAAATAACCTTTTTCATTCGGAAGCTAGTTTTCATCGTTTTCAGTAAATTCACTAATTTTTCATCTAAAGCGTATTATTGGTTACTATCGTATATTTACTGAAACTTTTAAAAAAATATTTTAACTTTATAAATTATTGCTAATAGCATACAAGTTTTTGTGGTTTTTACTTGCACATCAACCTGAATTTGCTGGTATTAAATAGTCTCAATACTTAAGTAATATTCTTAATCAGTCATTTTTACATCAGTCTAAAGTTAGATATGTTCATTAATTGCTGTCAGCGCTTTGAATAATTCACTATTTATTAAAAATATCTTAATCTTTTTAAGTATAAACACTATGTTTACTAAAAAATGAATTCAAAATAAATAAAAAAATACTTGTTTTGTTGTATAGTTATGTTTTTAAATTAGTAAAGATAAAAGAATATAGTTGTTATATGATAAAGATTTCAAGAACTACGTGACTATAAAGTACCGTAATAATCACAGTCAGTACAAGTATTTTTTTAAAGGTAACAATGATTACAAAAAAATATTTTTATAATTAATTTTGATGAATAGTTTCTTTCTGACCTATATTCTTAGTTTTAATTATCAAGTCAGAAAGCCTTGCTGGATATGGATCTTAACGAAAAAACCACCCTAGGTATATACGAAGAGCTTTTTCGACCTAATGCCTTGGATGTATTTAAAGTCAAAATTCCTAATTTTAAGGTAATATTTTTTACTGCTTTGAAAAAGTATGGAGGCTTGAATCTTGACTAATTAAGCAAACTCGTAGCGATTTTTACCCAGACGCTTTGCATGGTACATTGCTGCATCTGCTTGTTTCATTAAGGTTTCACTGTCTTGACTGTTGTATGGATAGACACTAATGCCAATACTGGCAGAGACTTTGATTGCATAGCCGTCTAAAACAATTGGCTTGCTAATATTAATTAAAATTTTTTCGGCGACTTTAGCCGCTACCTGGACATTAGGAATTGCTCGTAAAATGACAGTAAATTCATCGCCACCCAAACGAGAAACTGTATCACTGGTGCGTAAAGAGTTGCTGAGTCGTCTAGCAATAGTCATTAATAAGCGATCGCCCGTCTCGTGTCCCAGAGTATCATTTACTTGCTTAAAGCCATCCAGATCAATAAACAGTAGTCCTAACAACAGGTTATTGTGTTGCGCCCAATGTAAGGATTCATAAAGTTGTTCGGCAAAAAATTTGCGATTGGATAAACCAGTTAAGGGATCGTGATACGCTAAATAACGCAAGTGGTCTTCTTTGAGTCTTAATTCACTGTTAGAGCGGAATAGTTCAGCAGCAGTACGTTTAAGCTGTTCTTCCATAAGCTTGCGCTGAGTAATATCTCGGATGACTCCAACTAAAAAGAAATTGCCAGCTGAGTCTTTATGGAGCGATCGCTTAGTGGCAATTTGATAAGTCTGTCCATCGGCATTTGTAAATTCTTCTTCATGCTCCTGGGGTTGCTGAGTCCTGAAAACAAGATCGTCCTGTTGTCGAAACACATCAGCTTCATGTTTCGGGAAAAAGTCATAGTCTGACTTTTCAATTAAGAACTTATTCGGATAACCGATAAATCGAGAATACGCATCATTTAAAACAATCCACTGATGTTGTTCATTTTTCACAAAAATTGGATCGGGAATCGTATTGATTACGTGATGCAAAAACTCTTTAGAACGTTTCCACTCTTCCTGCATGTGAGCAATATGACTGGTCATCCAAATAGCTGAACTGCCAAAACTAAACAGTGAGGGAATAAGTGGTATCCACCAGCCATACAAGAAAGCAAGGTACGTACTCAGGGTCAATACAAAACAAGAAAATAGGATACTGAAGAGACCCCTAGTTGCATGTCGTATCCGCCATGTTGTCACAGATCCTAGATAAGACCAGATAAAAATCCACAAGTCTTCTACTAAGTCAGGCCACACCTTGAGTAAAGGCCGTCCACTAAGAGCTGATGAGATTAACTCACTAACAAAATAAGCTTGTAGTTGAATACCAGGTATAGGCTTTGCCGTACTCATTAGACTACTGGAATAGGGAATGAATGCAAAATCCTGGAGACTAGGTGCAGTGGAGCCAATGAGTATAATTCGATCTTTGATTAAGTTTTCTTGGACTTTATCTGCCAGTACATCTCTCATCGATACGTGGCGAAAACTACACAATTCTTTAGATGAACCTTGACATTTGGGTTTGGGAAAATTGGTCAAAAGTTGGTATCCTCGATCGTCAGCTCCCACATAAGCACCATCCTTAGCCTCAAAACGAGTAAACGTTGCTTTACCCAATTGCAAATACTCAGGGTTGTTTTTTGCTTTAGTGGGAGTAATATTTTCTGACTTTAAATACAATAACGCTAACTTCAGAGCAAAACTTTCGTGTACCTGACTTTTAACGTGCCAATACAACAAGCTGCGACGGACTTTCCCATCAAGATCGTATAGCACGTTGTTAAAGCCCACTTGATCTTTATTTAGTCCTAATGGCGGTGAAACACTAACGTTTTTGTCATTTGCCAATAATTCAATACCAATCAAGTTGGGCATTGACTTATAAGTGTCACGCAGTTCTTGATTACCAGGCTCTACTGGCAAATTTCGGTAGATGTCTAAGCCAATAGCACGGGGTTTGTGGACATTTAATTTTTGCAACAACTGGGCAATCTTCCTATCTGGAATCGGCCACGAACCGACTTCCTTTAAATAGGCTTCATCAATCACCACCAGAGTAATACGCTCTTCTGGTAGTTCGTTGGGACGTAAGCGAAAAAATTGATCTAAAGCTGCCAACTCCAAAGATTGCAATAATCCGATGGAGTGCAAAAGTAAAACGCAGAATGCAACGCTGGTGGCAGTAATCAATTCTCTGTGTCCTCGACTAAGCGATTGTTTGAGTCCAAAGATTAACTTTACAAAACGCTTGTCTAACTGCTGCTTCATTCCCATTACCTAGTAGCGAGAAATATTCTCTATTTCCCATAGCTATTATCTATCGGATTAACATAGCTCAAGCAAGAGCTAAATAGAGTTTCTAAGAGTTTTTTCAACTCAGGAAGATTCTTCAGAACATTGAGGTATTTGTGAATGTATTACCATATCTTGAGGCCAATTATCTGGCCAAATGGCAACTACAAGTTTTGTGGCTATCACCACAGAATAATAAATACTGTTGAAAGTGAGTTCAGTGAACTTAGCATTCAAATCCTTGTCTGGTAAAGCTTACTCAATGAAACTTTCACATTTGCGGTCGGTTAAGCATTTTACAAAGAATTACAGTAACTTGTCACTTCCAACAGACATACCTTTGGGTTTGACGCTGACAGAATTGCATCTCAAGATGGCTTCCAAGTGCTGTAAAAGAAAATTGAAGTATACATTATAAAGAGTAAATATACTTGATGAATTTCTTTCAGCTTCAGGTGTTTGCAGATAAAAGCAGCGGAAAATTGGTACTTAAGTATTGGATAACACCCATTATCTATTACCAAAAACAAAAAAGCCAACTGGAAACAGACTTTGCTGTATTCATCCAGTTGACCATAGTTAGTGCTGTTCGCAGGAGCAGGGTATTTAGCTCATATTGAGTCGCGATCGCAAAAAAGTACTTAATTAATAATGATGTACTTACTATATGCCCGAACTACAGTTGCTGCACGCGAGGAAACCCCACGTCAAACAAGTAGTGTGGCATTGGCTTTCTGAAGGCAATTACTTGAAATATTTGAAGTCACGAGGCCCTGTATAACCAGAAACCTTTGCTAGTTCCTCTAAATTTTGGACTCCACTATAGCTTTTAGCATTAACGATCCAAGTAGGGAAGCCTTCAATTTTTGCGGCTTTACACAGTTCTGTTTGAGCTTTGAGTCCATCAGGAGCGCATTCTACCCTAACATCATTATTGATTATTTCCTCGGCTTCTTTACCAAAAAGCAGCTTTTGTTCATGGCAGTGAGGACACCAGTAAGCAGTATATTCCTTCGCGCCTACCTTCACCAGATGGCGTGCTAAGGCTATTTCTGCCTCACCAGAAGTAGTGGTAACTTTCCAACCGAATGCTGGGTTAGGGTTTTCCTTGGGAGTAAAGTTAATTTGTACGGGTTTTCCAGGAGTTCCAGATGTAATATCTGATTGATTCACGCCAGCATAAACGCCTAAAGTGCCAATCAGCGTTATCATCCCCACAATTAGGGCGGTAAAGAGGATTTGTCCAATATCCTCCCAAGTTCGACCGATAATTGTCAGTACTAAAAGACTCAAAGAAAACAAAGCTGAACCAATACAGTAAGGACAAAGGGCTTTGATTTGAAATGCTAGCAGGTACATTAAGTAGCCGCTGAAAACAGACATCGCGATCGCACCCGCTAGCAGTAGCAACCACGTCCAATTCTCCAATTGTTTGCGGTTATTGTTTTCTCCTGAGTTTAATACTAAGGGAGCCAAAGCAAATATCACCATACTGGTGTATGCCAAAAACCCAAACAAAGCTAATGGCTGACCAAAAACTGTTGCCCACGGGCTGGAAAGCACATCATTACAGCCCTTAGCACCAGCCTCTGCGACACAAGCTGCACTGCCTCCTGTTAACTTTTCGATGGCAAGATAACCTGTTGTTAGCGCACCACATCCAGCGATCGCGGCAATCAATGGACGTGACCATTTATGAATCCAAGGAGTAGAACGACGGCGAATCATAAATATTAGGGAGTGGGGATTGGTAAAAGTTAGGAGTTAAGAGTGAGGAGTGAGGAGTTAAGAATGAGGAGTTAGGAACAATTAATTTAAAACTCATAACTCCTAACTTCTAACTCCTAACTCTCTTTCCCCACTTTCTAAGAATGTAATTTCACTTGTTCTGCTGATTTGCTTTCAACTTTGGAGTTCCGACTGCGACGCGCAGCTTCGACAAATTGGCTGACGCGAATTGGGTCAATTGGTTGCTCTATTCGTCCGTGACGTTTTAGAGAACTGGAAACTATTACACCATCTGCTGCTTGCATCAATGTATCAATATTTTCCCAATTGGCTCCACTACCGATAAACACTGGTGTGCCAGCTGCTGCATCACAAGCTAGTTCCAAATCTTCTAAGTTAGGTGGACTACCAGTAGCCCAACCAGATAAAATAACTCCGTCTGCTAAACCCCTTTCAATGGTGTCTTTCACAGCTACTGTGAGATTTGGAGAACTCAAAGGACGGGCGTGCTTCACCAAAACATCGGCCAGGATTTTAACATCACAGCCTAACTCCCGTCGATAGCGGAGTAGTTGATAGGCTTCTCCCTCAATTAATCCCTGATCCGTTGCCATTACCCCTGTGAGAACGTTGACGCGGATAAATTGCGCCTGTACACAGCTAGCGATCGCCATTGCACTTTTGCCGTCGTTTCGCAAAACGTTTAACCCTATAGGCAAAGTTACCAAGTTTTGTATCCGTTGCACCACTATGGTCATAGCACTCACAACCACGGGATCGACTTGGTTTTTAGTAAAAGGCGCGTCGAAAAAATTCTCCACAATCAACCCATCAACCCCTCCGCTTGCAAGGGCTACGGCTTCTTGTTCGGCCCGGTCAATCACCGCTTTGAGGCTACCTCCCCAACGGGGTGAGGTAGGTAGTGGTAGCAGGTGAACCACGCCAATAATCGGTGAGCGAGTTTTAAATAATTGATATAAGTCCACGTCTTTAATCCGCCTCGCGGAGTCCAGAGTCTAGAATTTTTTGACTATTGACTGTATGACCCTTGACTCTTGACTTTTCATTAACTAGTCAAATGTGTTTTATGATAGTCGGTTTACTGCCTCCTTCCTCAGATGGAAATTGGCGTGAAACCTCCCATAAGATATGTTAAGATAAAACCTGGCTACAAGAGGAGTTTGCCACTCACTAGACGCAAGGCAGCTTTCCGTGGTTTAGGCATCTTGTCCGCGCCCAGTCGCAGGACTTGCCAATCGCCAGGTTAACATTACTGCTTTATCAAGCGTAGTCGCTTTCGTCGATTTCCCGGAGGGTAGCGACTTCTCAACAACAAGCCCTTTGGGCGGCTTCCCGATGGGTAGATTAACAACGCACACGCCAAGGTAATGTAAAATACCAATAGGCGAATTGTTAAAAAAGATTACAAGTGTCAAATGTACCCAAAGACACTTCAATTTACCCTGGGGAACAGATTGATAGGAATATCATAACATGACCTCTATTTTTATTTATTGATAGGGTTATGAGTCCACGGACGGTTACTAACAGTGGGAATTTGTCACTGTAGTGTTTTCATGAGGATGCTGATAGCAAAAAGCGAAGTTAGCGCCGGAATGTTTGATTATCAAGAAGAAAAAAAATGAAGATATTTTCCAAATATGGGTGACAAGCCAACAATTGCCATTTCTCATCTGGGCTGCGAGAAAAATCGAATTGATACAGAACACATGCTGGGAATGCTTGTAGAAGCAGGTTACGGTGTAGATACAAATGAAGAGTTAGCAGATTACGTTATTGTTAATACTTGTAGTTTTATTGAAGCAGCCCGGCAAGAATCTGTCAGAACTTTGGTAGAACTGGCAGAGGCAAATAAAAAGATCGTAATCACTGGCTGTATGGCGCAACACTTCCAAGAACAACTTTTGGAAGAGTTACCCGAAGCAGTAGCCATTGTGGGTACAGGCGATTATCACAAAATTGTTAATGTAATTGAGCGTGTAGAACAAGGCGAACGGGTCAAACAGGTTAGTATTGAGCCAACCTATATTGCCGACGAAACTACACCTCGCTATCGCACTACAACTGAGGGTGTAGCTTACCTCCGAGTTGCCGAAGGTTGTGATTATCGTTGTGCATTTTGTATAATTCCTCATCTTCGAGGGAACCAGCGATCGCGTACTATTGAATCTATAGTCGCCGAAGCGGAGCAGTTAGTTAGTCAAGGGGTAAAGGAAATTATTTTAATTTCCCAAATCACCACTAATTACGGTTTGGATATTTACGGTCAGCCAAAATTAGCCGAATTACTTCGCGCTTTGGGGAAAGTAGATATACCGTGGATCAGAATGCATTACGCTTATCCCACGGGACTGACCCCAGATGCGATCGCGGCGATTCAAGAAACACCAAACGTCTTGCCTTATCTGGATTTGCCCTTGCAGCATTCTCATCCAGATATTCTCCGCGCTATGAACCGTCCTTGGCAAGGGCGCGTAAATGATGGGATTATAGATCGCATCAAAACGGCGCTACCAACAGCCGTATTGCGGACAACATTTATTGTTGGTTTCCCAGGAGAAACACAAGAGCATTTTGAGCATCTACTAGAGTTCGTTCAACGGCATGAATTCGATCATGTTGGTGTGTTCACCTTTTCCTCTGAGGAAGGAACGCCAGCTTACAAGCTACCAAATCAGTTGGCCCAAGAAGTGATGGACGATCGCCGATACCAACTGATGGAACTCCAGCAACCGATTTCTCAAAAGAAAAATCAACAGGAAGTAGGCAAAATCGTCGATGTCCTGATTGAGCAAGAAAATCCTGAAAGTGGTGAACTAATAGGTCGTTCAGGTAGATTTTCCCCAGAGGTTGATGGTCTGGTGTATGTCAAAGGCCAGGCAAAGTTAGGAACCATCGTGCCAGTAGCGATTCACCACGCTGATACATACGACCTCTATGGTCAAGTAGTCAATAACTAAGCTGTCATTTGTCCTTTGTCTTTTGTCCTTTGTTAAATGACCCTTACAGATTCATCCTTATACTAAGGTCAATGCTGCATTAATAGCAGTTTTCATGAGGGTTTACCTGAAACGCTGGCGGACTTGCCATAGCCTCTTTAAGAGTTAGGCTACGCTATCACCCTTGGCTTACTAATAACTAATGACTAATGACTAATGACTAAATGACTAATGACTAAATGACTAATCCAAAAATCCTTACATAAAATTTAGGACGAATTAATGACTCTTTCATTCCAAGAATTAGGTATTTCTCAAGAACGTGTCGCACAACTAGAAAAAATCGGTTTTACCGAACCAACTAACATTCAAATCCAAGCAATTCCCCAATTGCTGGGTGGTCGTGATGTAGTCGGTCAATCTCAAACTGGAACAGGCAAAACAGCAGCATTTTCACTGCCTATTTTAGAGCGGCTAGATATTAATCAAAAAGCCGTACAAGCCATAGTTTTAACCCCAACTCGTGAATTAGCAATGCAAGTTCACGATGCGATCGCCCAATTCATCGGTGATGAAGGATTGCGGGTGTTAGCAATCTATGGTGGTCAATCAATTGACCGCCAAATGTTACAACTCAGACGTGGCGTTCACATGGTCGTGGGTACTCCAGGACGGGTGATCGATTTACTCGATCGCGGCTGTTTAAAGCTCGATCAAGTGAAATGGTTTGTGTTGGATGAAGCTGATGAAATGTTGAGTATGGGCTTTATCGACGATGTAATCAAAATCCTCTCGCAAGCGCCCGTAGATCGCCAAACAGCTTTATTCTCGGCAACAATGCCACCATCGATTCGGATGTTAGTGAACAAGTTCTTGCGATCGCCTGCAACTGTCACCGTTGAGCAGCCAAAAGCCGCTCCCAACAAGATTAATCAAGTAGCTTACTTGATCCCCCGCCACTGGACAAAAGCCAAAGCTTTACAGCCGATTCTGGAAATGGAAGATCCAGAAACAGCTTTAATCTTTGTTCGCACCAGACGCACCGCCGCAGAACTCACCAGTCAGTTACAAGGGGCTGGTCACAGTGTAGATGAATACCACGGTGACTTGTCACAACAAGCGCGGGAACGGTTATTGATCAGATTCCGTAACCGTCAAGTCCGTTGGGTGGTAGCAACTGATATTGCAGCACGGGGGTTAGATGTCGATCAACTCTCCCACGTAATCAACTTCGACTTACCCGATAGCGTAGAAACCTACGTCCACCGTATTGGTCGGACTGGTCGTGCTGGTAAAGAAGGAACAGCAATTTCCTTAGTACAACCATTTGAGCGGCGCAAACAGCAAACATTTGAACGTCATAACCGCCAAAGTTGGCAATTGCTGACCATTCCAACACGCGCCCAAATTGAAGCGCGGCACATCCTGAAATTGCAAGAACTGGTGCGGGAAGCTTTGACAGGTGAGCGTTTGGCTTCATTCTTGCCGATAGTTAGCGAACTGATTGCAGAATATGATGCTCAAGCGATCGCCGCAGCTGCACTGCAAATTGCTTACGATCAAACTCGTCCCGCTTGGTTGAGTTCAGACGTGGAAATTCCCCAAGAGGAATCTTCCGCTCCCAAACCTAGACTTGGTAAGCGTCGTGAATCATCTTCTAGCGATCGCCCTCGTTCTGCATGGAAATCAGATAGCAACGAAGAAAGACATTCTTCTCCCAAGCCAAAACTGCGGACAAGTGGGAACGAGTCTTCTGCATCCCCTAGTAAAAAGATAGGTTCACCTACAGCTAGAGAATCAGCTTCTTAGTCAACAATTAGAAGTGAATTAATTTTGGATTTTAGATTTTTAGATTTTTTCTTCAATCCAAAATCCAAACCTAAAATTGGAGAGTTGAGAGTTAGGAGTCAAGATTTTGACTTTGACTCTTGACTTTTTGGCTTTTTTGCTAATTTTTTCTACCCGTTTGTAGGAAGATAAATTAAAGATGCATTCTTCGTGGTCTTATGTTCACTATTCCAGACTTAGAGCAACTACAAGTAGAGCATCCAGAATGGCAGATGGAGCTAGTAGACGGAAATATAGTTGTTATGGGGCCATCAGATTATGAGTCAGAGGAAATAGGCATAGAGTTTGCGCGGCAATTGGCTAATTGGGTGCGCCCACAGAGGCTAGGACGGGTAACTGGTTCTAGTGCGGGTTTTATTTTGCCTACATTAGAAACTGATAACGAAAAACGAAATCTCCGCGCTCCCGATGTATCTTTTGTTCATGCTGATAGATTAAAAACAAGCAAGCGCGACTTTGTGGAACTCGTACCTGACTTGATGGTTGAAATAAAATCTAAGTCAGATCGAATTAAATCACTGGTAGAAAAGATTCAGCTATTCTTACAACTCGGATCTACTGTTGGTATCCTAATTGATCCTGACAAATTGACACTCACAGTTTATCGACTCAATCAAGAACCAATAATTTTGCAGGATAACGATAGACTGACACTACCAGACTTATTACCAGGTTGGGAGCTAATAGTGTCAGAAATTTGGCCTCCTGTGTTTGAGTAGTTGAGAAATACTACAGCCAAAGACGACTAACTAGTTCTAACTCTCCAACTTCATCGTCGCTCAATTTCCACCCCAAAGCACCAGCATTCTGCCGCACTTGTTCGGCTGTCTTGACTCCAGCAATGGGAATAACATTCTCCTGAGCAATTAACCAGTTGAGAGCAACTTGGGCGGGGGTGCGATCGTATTTTTCCCCAAAATTGCGTAGCAAAGAGATAACTGGAGCAATTTTTTGCAGACCTTCTTTCTTAAATCGCGGGTCTATTTTCCTTGCACCAGTGGGGGTTTCTGCACTATCAATACTGTATTTACCTGTGAGTAATCCCTGAGCTAAAGGACTATATGCCAGGATAGTCACACCTAACTCACGGGCAGTTGTGATAATACCTTTGGTTTCAACTTGGCGACTGAGTAAAGAATAGCGCACTTGGTTCACAGCCAAAGGTACTCCACGAGCCGCCAATATTTGATGCGCGTCTCGCATTTGCTCTGCTGAGTAATTACTTACACCGACTGCGGCAATTCTGCCGAGCTTCACTTCATCCGCTAGGGCGTTCATCAGAGTTTCTTGGCTTAAAAAGAAGGCAAAAGGCCAATGCACTTGATACAGGGCAATTCGCTCTAATTGCAGACGTTTGAGGCTATCTGTTAAAGCATCAGATACGGATTGGGCTGTAAATCGCCACGGTAGGGGGCCAAATTTTGTGGCGATTTGTACAGGTTGTTGTGTCTGTTGCAAAAATTGCCCTAAAAATTTCTCTGATAGTCCCATTCCGTAGACTTCAGCAGTATCAAAGAAGGTAATGCCAGCTTCTAAGGCTGCTGTAAAGGCTTCTTGTAACTGTTCTGCGCCGTAGCGATCGCCATAATTCCAAAATAGTTTATCACCCCAAGCCCAAGTGCCTATGCACAAAGGTGTAACAACTGGGCCATTTTGCCCCAATGTGATGTTTTCCACGGTTGCAAAATTTAATTTATTTACATTTCTTTACTTTTATAGTGTATCGTTACAGACAAGATTGGGTGCGATCGCCACCACTTGGCTGCAAATCTTGTGGTGCGTAGTCGTAGACACCGCGCCTTGCATAAAAATTTAAAACCTGAATCAAACGCGCATAAACAAGATCCCCGACTTCTTCGAGAAGTCGGGGATCTGCGGGTTGCAATTCTCACAAATCAAATAGGATTGCTATAGTTGAGTGTATTTACTTGTATTTAAGAATTAGATGATTTATCCTGCTTGGGTTTTTTGATTAATTCCATGTAGACATTAATCTCACTAATTTCTACATCATGCTCTACTCTGGTTACTTTCCATTTCTCCTTTTTTAGATAAACTTCCTCTCCTACTCTGGGAGTAAATTGGAGATCATAGAACTTTTTTAGAAAATCTTTTTGATTTTCTTCCCATAATATTACCTTGACTGGTTCTTTAGTCATTGCTTATGCCTTTTTTGTTACTAGATGAAGGTAAGTACTTTGATGACATACATACGGCAATTTTATCTTACCAATTCAATGAAATAGCGTAGTTAAAACCACATTTTTACATTGATATTTTTATATGGCTTGATTGCGTCCGATAAAGTTCCAGCGCAATACCATAACTCTACTAAGTATTACTCTTAGGTTTACTTTAAAATCTTTTCATGTCAGCCAGGCAGTATTGGCTACGATTTTGAATACAAGTTTATCAACGGTTCAAAAGTGAGAAATCGGTCAGAAGCATCGTAGTCGCACCCAATCGATAGATTAAATCAAGCTGCTTGGAATACTCAGCAGTCTTTAAATCAATCAGCAGTAATTACTGCATCCATATTTCGGTAATTGTTGTGTTAATTGTCTTCTGGAAAGGGAATCATTTCTCAGAGATGCGATTACAGCAGGTGATTTAAAAGCCAAAGTAAAATTTAGTTTTCCAGGACGCGGCATAACAATTTTTCGGGGGAGTGAGTGTAGAAGTACTATGCAAACTTTAGAGATTGGAGTCCCATCTTACCAAGTCCCAACTCCGATGAAGTCATGGCCATCTTAATCTGTCATATTTTGGCGCGATCGCTCTGGAAACCATAAAAGGGCAATTGAGGATTTTAATCAAGCTCTCCTCATTTTGCAAAAGTATGACAACAGACATAAAATGTCCATTCTATGTGTTTTGTTCTGTGGCAAGCTGGACAGCTTCTATATCAACATTGAGGTGTTGAGCGATCTGCTCCATACTCATCCCTGTTTTTAGTAACAGAGGAACGGTAAGTTTCAACATTTCAATTTTCCGTTCTTCTCGACCCTCGGCTTTCGCTTCCTGATAAACCCTTGTTTGCTCTAAAGTCAGTCCCAACATAGCTTCAACTTCCTCTCTACTCAAGGTCGAAAACTTATAAACGGCGATTGTGGTTATAATGTCTAGTATTTCGTTTTTTGGCAGTGTGTCCGTTTCCTCTAATTTTACCCGCTCAATCAATTGCTTTGCTTGCTGTGCCATCACTTCATCCGATGCTAGAGTCAACTGCATCAAGTTGATGCCTATTGGCTGCTGATTAGTTGCGCCTAACTCATTATCAATCAGTTCAAAGAGTAACCGAGGAAAGCGCTTAAAAATTTGATAGTAAATGGAATCTCGTTTCACTATTTCATCCTAAAATTCTCTTGTGATGCGTAGGCGTAGCCCGTCGTAGACATCGCAGATTACAATCAAGCCATAAAGTGAAGTAGACGGATTGCAGCTTCCACTTTTCGTTCGCTGATTTCGAGCGGGTAGGGTTTATCTTTATTTAAAGAGAGAGATTAAATCCTATAAACCATACGAAAAAGTAGCTATGGCAAGCGGTGAAGTATTTGATACCAAAACAAAATCCCTATCTGTGCCAAGGGTAAACCTGCTGACTATGTTCCGGTTGGGTTTATTTCAGATGGGGTTGAGCATGATGTCTATTTTGACTCTGGGCGTACTCAACAGAGTCATGATTCAAGAAATAGCAATTCCGGCGACGCTAGTATCAGTCGTTCTAGCACTGCCTTTATTTGTTGCTCCTTCCCGGATTTGGTTCGGCCAGATTTCCGATGCCAAGCCTTTATGGGGATACCACCGCACAGCTTATGTTTGGGTAGGCGCGGCAATATTTGCGATCGCAGCCTTTTTAGCTATACAAGTAATATGGCAACTCAATCTTGCCGCAAGCAGTGCAGGTGGTTGGGCATGGACAACGCAAACAATCGGCTGGACAGCACTTTTGGCTTTAGTTTTCGCTATATACGGTCTAGGAATTTCTGCTAGCGGTACTGCCTTTGCTGCTTTGTTGGTGGATATATCTGAAGAAGATAACCGTTCTAAAGTAGTTGGTGTGGTTTGGTCGATGTTAATGGTGGGGATTATTGTTGGGGCAATTATCAGTGCCAGTTTGCTGAAACAGTTAACGCCAGAAGCAACCTTAGAAACCTTACAGACATCTATCACCAGGCTGTTTACTATCGTCCCAGCAATTGTATTTGGTTTAGCGATCGCAGCGACATTGGGCGTAGAAAAAAAATACTCTCAATACTCAACCCGTTCTACACTGGTGAACCGGGAAGATAGCATTACTCTAGGGAATGCTTGGAAAATCTTGACAGCTAGTCCACAAACAGGTATATTTTTCACCTTTCTATTGGTGATGACTATCAGCTTGTTTATGCAAGACCCGATTTTGGAACCTTATGCGGGTCAAGTGTTTAAGATGCCCCTAGCGGAAAGTACCAAATTAAATGTTTTTTATGGAACGGGTTTACTGATTGCTTACGGAATTACTGGCTTTTATATTGTCCCGCGTTTGGGTAAGCGCAGAACTGCACGTTTAGGCTGTATGTTGGTAGCATTCTGTTCAATATTGCTGGGTATATCAGGATTCACAGCTAATGCAGCAGTTCTCAAACTAGCTTTGGTCTTATTTGGTTTAGCTACGGGTTTTTTAACAACGGCAGCAATTAGCTTGATGTTGGATCTCACCGCAGCAGAAGCCGCAGGTACATTTATTGGCGCATGGGGATTAGCGCAGTCCATTTCTAGAGGAATAGCGGTAGTAATCGGAGGTACGGTTTTGGATATTGGACGCAAGCTGCTACCAAACCTAGAGTTAGCTTATGGACTGGTATTTGTCCTAGAAGCCGTGGGAATGGTGCTGTCGATTTGGTTTCTGAGTCGGGTAAATATCACAGAATTTCAAACAAGTACAAAGCTTGCGATCGCTTCGGTTTTAGAAAACGATTTAGATTAAACTAGAAACTTACACCCAGCCCGAATCTACCTAGATCGCCGCTCAAAACCCCTTTGCGCGAGAATTAACCAATGAATGATTTTTGGACAACAATTCTTGATTTTGCTCAAACTACTACTACCAGAGTGGGCAAGCAGCTAATGCAAGATTTTGGGCAAGTACAGGCTTCTCAAAAAGCTGATGGTAGTTTGGTGACGCAAGCAGATAAATGGGCAGATCAAGAAATTCGGGATGCGATCGCTTCTACTTTCTCTGGTTACGGTATTTTGAGTGAAGAAAGCGATCAATCATTTCCCGGTACTGAATGGTGCTGGGTAATTGACCCTCTTGATGGTACAACCAACTTCACACGTGGCATTCCCATCTGGACAATATCTCTGGGTTTACTGTATCGAGGCACGCCCATTTTTGGGTATGTTTACGCACCAACCTTAAATCAAGCCTTTTATGGTTTCTGGCCTGGTTCATCTGGGTTAGAAACGCCAACAGGAGCATTTCTCAATCACCACCCCATCCATACCAGTGGTGATAGTCCCAGCAACAATCACTTTTTCAACCTCTGTTCTCGCAGCACCGCAGTTATCAAAAATGGCTTTCCCTGTAAAATTCGGATGCTGGGTGTGGCTAGCTATAACTTTTTGACGGTTGCAACTGGGGCTACTCTGGGTGGTATTGAGGCTACACCAAAAGTTTGGGACTTAGCTGGTGCTTGGGTGATTGTCCAGGCTGCTGGCGGGGTATGGTTATCGCTGAAGTCAGAACCGTTTCCGTTGTCAGCAGGAGAAGATTATAGCGATCGCTCTTTTCCCACCCTTGTTGTCAGTCGTCCTGAATTAGTTCCAGTATTTCAACCTTTTCTAGATGGCGTAAAAATCTAATCTGCCGTTTTCTACTTGAAAAACTTGATTTTGTCAACCAAAATAGTGAGTGACGATATACCCGACATCAAAGTTAATAAAGCCCTGGTCAGACAGAGAATTGAGTATAAATAAAACTGGTAATAATCCTGATTTAAGTGTAAAACCAGCGTAGTTACTAATTTAAGTACCGTTGTGGCTTCCATCACACTGCTTAACTTAGTATAAATAATTTTATGTTATCTAATCTAGATTTGATTCGAGAGTTTGTGCAAAACTCTATCCAGAAAAAAGAAGTTTTGTTGTCAAATCCTGCTTTGACAGCGCAAACAGTGTATAAAATCAACCAACTGACAGCGAAATCTGAAGGTGTGATTGCTACCTTCCAACCAGCTAACACACTATCTGAATTCTCTATTTCTCCAAAATCATCCCAGTGGGAATTGATAAATCAGGCATTAGCAGAATATAGTTATCTCCTAAAAGGAGAAGTCGATAGTCGGGGCTTCTATAAATATCAACACTGCGAAGTTCCCAAAGGCTATGAGATGCACTGTACTAAATCTGTACTTCTATGGCGAGCCTGGTGGAAATATCGTAAGTATAATTCCAGACTAAGTATTCCCTTGGAGCTTCTGATCAGGACACGGGATTCATGGTATCCAATCCGAGATTTAATTATTAGTGATGGACTTCTTTATATCAAAACATTAGGAAGTGAGATAGCACTCGATTCAGAAGACTTGGTTACTTGGTTAAGCAAAACTGATGTAACCAAAAATAAAGAAATACTTAGTACAGAAACATAACCGTCGATAGAAGCGCATAGATGTACGCCTCTACAGTCGATTAATTATTTTGTAAATATTTTTAAAATTGGGATGACAAATATTAGGCAAAGGAGTACAGCAAAATGAAAGGACTTTGGCTCGAAAATAACCAGTTGCAACTACGCACAGATATTCCCATTCCTGAACCGCCAGCAGGAGAAGCCTTAATACGTGTCTTGCGTGCGGGTATCTGCAACACTGACTTAGAACTACTCAGAGGCTACTATCCCTACACTGGGATTTTGGGGCATGAATTTGTCGGCGTGGTTGAAAAAGGGCCAGAACACTTAGTTAATCAACGTGTAGTTGGAGAAATCAATGCTGTGTGTCGGCATTGTCGGTTTTGTCGCAGTGGACAACCAACTCACTGCGAAAATCGCACAGTTCTAGGTATTGTCAACCGGAATGGAGCTTTTGGTGAATATCTCTGTTTGCCAATAGATAACTTATATTTAGTACCTGAGAATGTGCCGACAGAAGTAGCAACATTTACCGAACCCATCGCAGCAGCTTTGGAAATTCAGCAGCAAGTGCCATTGCGTCCAAACGATCGCGTGTTAGTGGTTGGAGATGGTAAATTAGGGCAGTTAGTAGCCCAGACATTAGCCTTAACTGGCTGTGAACTCTTAGCTGTGGGGCGACATCAAGACAAACTTGCTAACTTAGAGGCACGTGGAATTAAAACTGGTTTAACTGATGCTGTCAAAGATCGATATTTCGATATCTCAGTAGAATGTACTGGCAATCCAGAAGGATTTGCGATCGCCCGCCGCGCCCTCCGTCCCCGTGGTACTCTTGTACTTAAAAGTACTTATGCTGGCAACCTCAGCCTAGATGTTTCCTCTTTAGTAGTGGATGAAATCACTCTTATAGGCTCCCGTTGTGGGCCCTTTGCCCCAGCCCTCCAGCTACTAGCCACAGGACAAGTTGACGTGCAACCCCTGATTCATGCCACCTACCCTCTCATTGAAGGGCTTGTAGCCTTTGAACACGCCCAGAGTAGGGGTGTTTTAAAAATATTGTTAGAGATTAGTCATTAGTCATTAGTCATTAGTCATTGGGTATTCTCCTTGTCCCCCTTGTCCCCCTCATCTCCCACTCCCCACACCCTAATACAGATAAGGATTTGTCTTCGGTTGATAGTCAGAACA
The DNA here is from genome assembly GCF_026127265.1 of Nostoc sp. KVJ3. Classification (GTDB taxonomy): domain Bacteria; phylum Cyanobacteriota; class Cyanobacteriia; order Cyanobacteriales; family Nostocaceae; genus Nostoc. The sequence continues at coordinate 3,448,671 of NZ_WWFG01000001.1, read as the reverse complement.
ATTGATTGCTTCTTCTGTATTGGCAATAGATGGGCGTACAGTACATTTAAGACGATAATTGTCGGTAAAAAATTGGCAACCAGTACAGGGGATTTGATGCATTTGCTTGGCTATAGTGACGCTATCTCGTGCCACCGCACAAAGACTAAAAACAACAAGAATAATTACTGTCCAAGCAACGACAAAGCAAATTGGGACTAATAAAGGTTGAATCCCATGAAGAAGGAAAGATATCAGTTCCAACACGGTATGTCCTGATACAAATTAGGAATTAAAAGTATATTAACTCCTAACCGGAGGCGGAGCGTCTCCGGCTCCGCTCCTAATTCAGAACTTCTCAATATAGAAGTATAAGTTTAGTAATGGGGAGTAGAGGAATAACTCAGCACTCCTTTATTAAATGCCAGCATGACCTAGCGCTAAACCTGTTACCAACATTCCGAGAACAAGGAATGGTTGGGCGCTTGCTTGGTACTTAACATCATTTTTCACGGGGTCGCGCAAGAAATACATATCTTGCAAGGTGATTTGTGGGATGATTAACAGCACTAATATTGCTGCATACAAATTCTCATGGATGCTGACAAGATAAGCGGCAATAAATCCTTGAAATACATCAATTGTCACTACACAAATCCATGCCGCAGTGGTAATCCCAAACATTACGGGTAATGAATTTAATCCTAGCTGGCGATCGCCTTCTACACTCTTAAAATCATTGACAATGGCAATGCCCAATCCAGCCAAGCTGTAGAACATTGTCAAAATCACAATTGTGGAATTCAGTTCACCAAACAAAGCGTGTCCTGTAGACCAAGGTAGGGTGATATAACTTGCACCCAAGGCGTAGCTACCTAGCCAGCCATTTTGCTTGAGTTTCAGGGGAGGTGCAGAATAAATATAGGCGATGAAAGAACCGATAATTGCGATCGCTGTAATTGTCGGAAATTCATGACCAGACCACACATCTAGCACAAATGCCAAACCATTACCAGCAATCAGCAATACCCAAATCTGAATAATTACCTGGGGTAAGGGAATTGCCCCAGAGGGAATCGGGCGATAGGGTTCATTGATGGCATCGATTTCGCGATCGTAGTAATCATTGAGGATTTGGGTGTAACCTGTCATTAATGGCCCAGCTAGCAGCATACAGGTTAATACTTTCAACACATTTTCCAGCGTCCAAGTATAGTTACCTGAAGAAGCCGCACCACAGACTACGCCCCAAATCAGGGGAATCCAGGTAATGGGCTTCATTAGCTGTAAACGAATTTTCCAAATTGAAGTTTCCCCAGCAGCTGCACCTTTCATCCCCAGCAACTGCCTAGTTTTCGCATTGCGATCGCTCGTTGCTATTGCTTGTTGGCTGGGATTAATTGCTACTGAGTCTATAGCCTCAGTTGGATTGGGGTCTGGGGTAATGGGAGTTGATTCTGACATAAAGCGTATTTTTTTTTAGAGTAAGGAGTTAGAAGTTAAAAGTTATGAATTATTGTTTTATTCCTAACTCCTCACTCCTAACTCCTAACTAAATTAAAACGAAATTATCAAATAATTATTCTGAAACTTTGCTCCGGCAACGGTTCTGCCACTCAAAGCCGGGGGTAGAGGAATATTCCGTCGCTGGTCTCCTGCTTCTATGGTGACTTCTGGCCCATATTGGGTCAGCTTGACATGCTTTTTGTCAAATCCTGGCAAGAACAAGCGGATTTGACGATTGTGGATGTCTATTTCAATTGGTTTAGGAGCCTGTAAAGCTTGTGCTTCAAAGTTGGGTAAAGCGTCTATTAGTGTTTGCCAGTCACCTGTAGTTGAGTCGGGAACGACGCTCACGGGTAGGGGTATAAATTCCTCTGACAGATTGACGCTAGTCTCAGAAGACACAAGCAGAACGCCACCTACAGTTAAACCAATTTGTTGAGCGCTACCCCACAAATAACGAGCATTTGCTACCTCAATAGGATCTCCTGTGGTCACTAAGAATGCAGCAACACGTTTGGGATCGGCTAGAGCGGCTCTCCCCTTTTCCAAGAAATTATTGACTTGGTTAGTGGGCGCTGCAAAGTTATCTGCTGTCCAGTTGATATTGAAAAAGCTGCTAATTAGCGGTTGAATTAAGGGCGATTCAGTAATTGTCTTCCCCAAATCGGAGTTGACAAACAATTGGCGAAATCGCCGGACATACCAACTAAGAGATTCTGGCAAGCCCAACATTCGCAACATTAAAGAGTCACCCGTGCCATCGTAGACGATCGCATCATATTTGCCACTGGCATCATATTCGCGGATCGCATTGAGGGCTAGGGCGCTGTCCATTCCTGGTAATACTACCAGTTCTTGACCAAAAACCTCTTTAAAAATGGGTGTGCGGAGATATTGAGCCTCAAGTTTTTTTACTTCATCCCAGTTGCGTTCTAGCAGTAAAGATGCCTTAAACTGTACCGCCTGTAGCTTGGGAGCGATTTCTTGGGGATCAGCAGCAATGGGAGTACCCAACAGGATTGATAATGTTGGTTCTGCTTGTCCTGCGAGGAGTACGCGTTTGCCTTGACTTGCCAATAATTTGGCGGCGGCGATCGCAATTTTGGTACGAGCGGTGCCGCCTTTGCCCAAAAATGTCAATATTAGAGCCATTACTTGATTCCTGTTTTCACCGCCGATCTTTTCAATTCCAACTTAGCACTCAATAAAGATTCTCAGCCTGTGCTGGAAATTTCAGATGCCAAGAAAAACCCGCATCTGAGTTCTTCACAACTACACAGGTTTAATTTCATCTTCAAAAAACCAAGTGGAAGTATTGTCCTCAAATAGCACCACTACACCGATGCCAGCATCAATGACTTTGTAGCCTTGGATGATACCCACTTGTCCTAGTTTTTTTACAATTGGGGCAGAAACGCGATCGCGTAAACGAAACACTTTAACCTTTTGTCCGATTTCCATGCCTAATTACAATGCAACAAACCTTCGTCTCAGTGTAGCGGAATCCGTGACTCTGCTCTCATAAATTCGGGGATGAGGGAGATGAGGGAGAATAACTCCTGTACAGACGCGATTAATCGCGTCTCTCCCAACTCCTAACTTAAGACTTAAGGGCTTAAAATTAAATCAACAATCAAACAGGTACAGCGATGGTGTTGGTTACAGCGCAACAGCTAGAACAGCAGATGCCCGATGCAACTCAGTTGTTAAGTGATGAGCCGGAGATGGAAACTTCATTGCACTATATGCAGCTACTGCTGCTAGTAACTTCCCTTGAGTGGCTGTGGCGTGACTGTAATGATTTCTTTATAGGTGCGAATCTAACAATTTATTTTAGCCGTCAGCAGTTGCGAAATCGAGATTTTCGAGGGCCAGACTTTTTTTTGGTCAAAGACACCGAAAAGCGATCGCGTAATTCCTGGGTAGTCTGGGAAGAAGATGGTCGTTATCCAGATTTGATTATTGAATTACTTTCTGAAAGTACGGCTGATATTGACCGAAATTTGAAGAAAAATCTCTATGAAAATCGATTTCACACACCAGAATATTTTTGGTTTTCGCCGGAAAATCTGGAATTTATGGGTTGGGAATTGGTAGGTAACAAGTATCAGGAAATTACACCCAATGCGCGGGGATGGCGTTGGAGCGATGTGCTTAGGTTGTATTTAGGCATAGAAGGAGGTAAACTACGCTACTTCACACCTGATGGCGATTTAGTTCCCACACCAGAGGAAGCTGCTATTGCAGCGCAACAGATGGCGATCGCAGCCCAGCAAGAAGCATCACTTGCCCAGCAACAGGCATCACTTGCCCAGCAAGAAGCATCACTTGCCCAGCAACAGGCATCTGAGGCAGAATTGCAGTTGGAACAAGAACGACTGCGATCGCAACGCTTGGCGGAACATTTGCGATCGTTAGGAGTTAATCCAGATAGCTTGAGTTAAGCAAGCAAGATAGTAGTCATGTATCAAACAGATCCCCCCCGTCCACCACAAGAAACCATGCCGACGATGTATGATTTACCCAGTGAATTAATCGGGGAATCAGGTTTGCCAGATGAATTTCACTGCATTCAGGCTGATTTGCTCAGTGAGACTTGTCAACCTCTGACTTATCCATCTGAGGAAATTTTACTTGCTAGCGATTTGAATCTTTACTACGATCCTCGCCATACTTTGTGGTACAAGCGTCCTGATTGGTGGTATATGGTTTTAGGAATACCTAGCGCTAGCCAGCAGCAAGACCTACGCTTAAGTTACGTCATTTAGCAAGAGGGAGTTATTCCGTTTTTAATAGTTGAATTACTTTCACCAGGCACAGAACAAGAAGACTTAGGGAAAAAACTGCGCGAGGTCAATCAGCCGCCAACGAAGTGGGAAGTATATGAACGCATTTTGCGGGTTCCCTACTACGTTGTCTATGATCGCTACGAAAATCATTTGCGTGCCTTTCAACTTAGAGGTACTCGCTACGAGGCAATATCTTTACCAGAGAACCGCTTCTGGTTGGAGGAGTTAGAACTAGGATTGGGTCTTTGGCAAGGTTTTTATCAGCAGACAACAGGTTTGTGGTTACGTTGGTATAATGCAGCAGGTTGGGTGTCGACATCTAAAGAAAAAGCCGAACAAGAAAGCCAACGGGCTGATAAACTGGCAGAATATTTGCGATCGCAAGGAATTGATCCAAACAACCTACCCTAGTAAAAGGTAGCTATGACTACAACCATCAAAATAGTCAATCCCAACATCGAATATCCCAGTTCCGACGGTGAACCATTGGCAGAATCATACCTACATCTCTACGCAATTCTCACCACCTTAGAAGTAATTAAACAATACCTAGCAGGCAGACAAGCCACAGTTTTAGCAGACCAATTTCTCTACTATGCTCAAGGGTTTCCTAAATTAAGAGTTGCACCAGATGTAATGGTAATTTTTGATGTGCCGCCTGGGGGTCGGGATAGTTATAAAGTTTGGGAGGAAGGTCAAGTTCCCCAGGTGGTATTTGAAATGACTTCTCAAGGAACTCAAAAACAAGACCAAGAGCAAAAGAAAAATCTCTATGAACAATTAGGGATTTTAGAATATTGGTTATTTGACCCCAAGGGGGAATGGATTGAAGAAAAGTTAAGAGGATATAGGTTAGAGGATGAAGCTTACCAGTTAATTACCGATGGTATATCTCAACCTTTAGGATTAAGAGTGGCGGTGGAGGGTGAACTATTGGGATTTTATCGTCTAGATACCGGGGAGAAATTACTCACACCGACTGAACTGGCTGAACAATTACAACAAGAACGCCAACGGGCTGATAAACTGGCAGAATATTTGCGATCGCTCGGAGTCGATCCGGATAGCTTGAGCTAGGTAATAGAGTAGTGCTTAGATCATCCAATGAGTAGACATCCTGAAAAGGATTATACTTGACTTTTAAACATTCGTATGATACTTTAACCATGCTGGTTTGTAGCACAGAGTTCTAGGAACAAATTGATAAATCAACTGGTCTTGTCAGGGTAGGGTGTGGTTAAGAGTATAAAAATATTAAATAGTAACTTGTGCGTTTCACAGTGCTTTTTAAAATAAAGTCTTTAATGGTAGGCTAGTGCGGCAAAGTCCGCTCTGATACTATAAAATTTGCGAATAACTTGTCTGTGGTGTGTGGTGGTTCTTAAGGATGATAATTTCGCTTAAAGATAATTCAACTTGGTTGCAGGTGCGGCGCTATTGGGAATTGCTGCACGTTTTGGTATCGCGTAACCTGAAAGTTCGCTACCGTGGGTCGTTTTTAGGTGTATATTGGTCGCTGTTGAACCCGTTGATTATGACTGGCTTATATACGGCAATCTTTGGCGCGACTTTTGCATCCTATTATGGCAATTCCATAATGAACTATGTATTGGCAGCCTTTACAGGGTTGGTGGTTATAAATTTTTTCTCGGCTTCCACTTCTCAGGCATTGGGTAGTGTAGTTGGTAATGGCTCACTTCTGAATAAAATTCGTCTGCCAGTGAGCGTTTTTCCTCTATCGATGATTGCAGCAAGTGTATTTCAATTTTCGGTGGGAACATTTCCCTTATTAGTGATTATGACTTTGATTAATTCCAAAAGTCTAGTAAATGTTGCAGCATTGGTATTTCCATTTCTAGCTCTAATCTTAGTTTCTACAGGAATTGGATTTTTGGTAAGCGCTTTATACGTATTTTTTAGAGATTTACCTTATTTTTATGAGTTAGTTGTATTTGTGATTTGCCTCAGTAGTCCTATATTTTATCCAGCAGCTATTGTAGCAAAGCAGGTAAAGCCATTCTTAAGCTTAAATCCGCTATCACCCATTATTGAAAGTCTGCGTCAAATTACATTATCAGGATCTCCACCAGATTTAGGTTTAATTTGGGGCGCTTTACTTAGTGGCGTAATTATTTTGACCCTGGGATGGACGTGTTTTCATCTGTGGCGACATCAGTTTATGGATTTACTGTAAATGGAAGTAATTCGCCTGGATAATGTTTCGCTATGGCGACGCACACAAGAAGAGTTTTCCTATGACTTTAAGAAAACGCTGCTTTCTATATTAGAGGGCAAATATCGCCAGCCTGCAAAGAAGTTAGTATTAGACAAAATTAATTTAGTGGTCGAAAGGGGGGAAAAAATAGGTATTATTGGGGCTAATGGCTCTGGTAAATCAACACTTTTAAAGATAATTTGTGGCATTCTTCAACCGACGACTGGTTCAGTAAGAGTGCGAGGTCAAATTGCTCCTTTGATTGAACTCGGAGGAGGGTTTGATGCAGAAATTTCTGTCATGGATAATATTTTGTTGTATGGAGTGCTGCTGGGATTTTCCAGAGCAGATATGCAACAAAGAATTCAGTCAATTTTGGAGTTTGCAGAATTACAGGATTATACACTCATGCCTGTGAAGGGGTTATCTTCGGGTATGGTTGCACGGCTAGGATTTGCGATCGCTACTGATATACAACCAGATATTTTGATACTAGATGAAGTGTTATCAGTAGGAGATGAGAGTTTTAAGAACAAATGTAAGCAAAGGATGGATAAGTTTTGGGAGGCTCATGTCACAATTATAGTTGTTTCTCATTCAATGGAGTTTATACAACAATCTTGTGATAAAGCCATTTGGTTAAATAAGGGTAATATAAAATTGGCTGGAGAAGCTAATGAAGTTGTAAGAGTCTATCTTAAAAGTGTTAATCAAGGTCAATCTTTTTCTAGTTAAATCTTTTCAAGATTACAGGATTTACTGCTAGATTGACATAACAGAAACTAAAGAGCCATATTGATTAAATTCAATAATGCTTAAAAATAGTAAATCTATATATGCTGAAAATCCAAAAATGTTGGTGTGGTAGTACTCATCTAAACTATTTTTCTCCTGAATATTCCATTTGTCAGGAATGTAGCACTTTAGTATCTCAATGTGGACTAAGTGTTGAAGAAACTGTTGTTGAAAACGATCAAGAAGATTTTTATGGTAAAAAATACTGGTTTTCTCACATGGATGAACTGGGATTTCCAGATATTTATCAACGGAGTCGTCAAGATTTACCTGAAAGATGTCTTTATTGGTTATGCACACTTCTTAAATATAAACTACCTCCAGCTAGAGTTATAGAATTGGGTTGCGCTCATGGAGGTTTAGTCGGACTGATGAAATGGAGTGGTTTTAATGCAATAGGATCTGAAATGAGTCCTTGGGTTGTATCTTTTGCGCGTGAAGCTTTTGATATTCCTATGCTATTAGGTAAAATTGGAGATCAAAAATTTCAGTTTGAAAAAGAAGAGAAATTTGATGCAATTATTTTAAACGATGTTTTAGAACATTTACCAGAGCCTTTAGTAACAATGGAATATTGTGCATCTCTTCTAAAAGAGGATGCTATTTTTATTATACAAATGCCTTGTTATGGAGAAAATAGAACTTATGAAGATATGATTAATAATAACGATATTTTTTTAGGGCAAATGAAAGCTGATGAACATCTATATCTATTTAATAAAAATTCTGCTAAAGAATTATTAAATCGTATCGGATTTAATGTCATTGAATTTGAAGAGCCAATATTTTATTTTTATGATATGTATCTTATAGCTAGTAAAAAAAATATTGTTAAAAATGCGGCTGAAAAAATTAGTCAATATTTGTTGTCACATCCATCAGGAAGACTAATACAAGCATTGATAGATAAATCTGAAGAATGTAAAGCCAACTATGATAACTTGCAAATTAATTTATTAAGGAATGTAGAGACTCAATCCCAATTACAGCAAACTCAATCCCAATTACAGCAAACTCAATCCCAATTACAGCAAACTCAATCCCAATTACAGCAAACTCAATCCCAATTACAGCAAACTCAATCCCAATTACAGCAAACTCAATCCCAATTACAGCAAACTCAATCCCAATTACAGCAGACTGAAGAAAGAATCGCTGCTATAGAAAGTAGTAAATTTTGGAAAATACGTCAGGCTTGGTTTAGAATCAAGCAAAGAATAGGATTACGAATTAACTAATTAAGAAAATATAAAGTTAATATCCCAAAATCGCAAGGTAGTAATGTTTTAAATTACGAGCAGATCAAAAAATAAACTCAAAAACTATTTATGAGTAGTTTAACATTAGAAGAACAGCAAATAGCCTTGAATGGCAAATTACCCAATGGAATTACACTTGATGATGTGATATTTTTGGTCTCCTATCCTAAGTCTGGAAACACTTGGGTGAGATTCTTGATTGGCAATTATCTAACTGAAGATAAATGTGATTTTACTAATTACCGTCAAATTCTGCCTTCAATTTATGACGGTCGAGACCTAATTGAAAATTCAAAAACAAGACCTCTTTATATTACAAGTCATGCTTCATATACACCTATTTATAAAAAGGTGATTTATGTTGTTCGACATGGAATGGATGTGGCAGTTTCTTATTACTACTTTTGCTTGAAATTCCGAACAATTCCTCAAAAAACTAAATTTCATGATTTTATTTTATTATTCAACTATGGTTTTACCGATCATTTCAATGCTTCCATTGGAACTTGGAGTAATCACGTTCATGGATGGTTAGACAACGCTTCATCAAACTTTCTGCTCATAAGTTATGAAGATTTGAAAAATAATCCTATTCAACAATTAGAAAAAATGCTTATTTTTTCAGGAATTAAACCTAATCACGAGGCAGTTAAAACTGCAGTTTTAGCTTCTAGCTTTGAAAAAATGCAAAATTTAGAACTTAAACAATATTCTGATGTTCCTGAATTGATTAATTCTGATCCCTCCATGAATTTTGTTAGAAAAGGTCAGATTGGAGAAAGTCAAGATTGCTTTAACGCAGAACAGATGAATTCTTTTATAAAATTTCATGGTTCAGCATTGATTAGATTAGGTTATCTATCGGAAAATCCAAAATTATTACAGCAAACTCAATCCCAATTACAGCAAACTCAATCCCAATTACAACAAACTCAATCCCAATTACAGCAAACTCAATCCCAGTTACAACAAACTCAATCCCAGTTACAGCAAACTCAATCCCAGTTACAGCAAACTCAATCCCAATTACAACAAACTCAATCCCAGTTACAGCAAACTCAATCCCAATTACAACAAACTCAATCCCAATTACAGCAAACTGAACAAAGAATAGCTGCTATGGAAAGTAGTAAGTTTTGGAAAATGCGTCAGGCTTGGTTTAGAATCAAGCAAATAGTAGGATTACCAATTAACTAATAATGATATGAAAATAGATTTTGTATGGCCAGATAATATTCATTGGACAGGAGGTAAAGGGTTTGCCTTGACATTGGAAAGAATGGGCTTATTAAATAAGTGCTTTCAATTGAACCAGTTTAACTATGAACAACTTTTTGACTATCTAAAAAACAGCACGTCTGATTTAATTATATTAATGTGTGCAGATCATCATATGATATATCTTCACAATACCTCACAAAAACGGGAGTTTTGGTATAAACTGAAAATTCCCACTGTGTGTATTGCTTGGGAATTAATTTTAAACTCACGATTCCCTGATAGTATACATAAGTCTTCAAGCGCTATTCGATGCTTTGACTACTTTTTGTATGTAGATGAAAAAGATAGTATCTTTTATAAAAAGAAAGGAAATAACGCTTGCTTTATGCCTCTGTGGGTTGACGGGGAAAATTTTAAAGTTAAATTAGCGCCTCCTGAAAGAAAAAATAAACTCTTCTTTTTTGGTCAAATAACTGATTTTGGGATACCCAATGTTTATAGTGAAAGAAAAATCTTGTTAGACAAGCTTCTGGAAAAGAATTTAGTAGAATTTACAGATAAACAGATTGGCTCACTAGACTCATTTGAGGAGTTAGTTCTAAAATTAAATAATTACACAGCTACTATAAATTTACCTAGTGTAAGCGATGTTGGCTGGGGTTATTCTACTAGAGTTTATGAAGCAATGGCTTGCGGCACTTTATTATTTCAATACAATTTAAAGGGTCGACCAATAGCTGCAAAGATATTCAAAGATTATCAGCATTATATACCTTACGATATCGATAACTTTGAAAAGCTGGCTGAACAAATTAATTATTACTTAAAGCATATAAAAGATTTAGAAACAATTACTATTACTGCTCAGGAAGAAGTTATTACAAAACATACAATTGAGCATAGAATTCAGCAGATAATCGAATTTGTCACAACTGGGAATAAAGTTGAGTACCAGCTTATACCAGAGCTAAAAAATAGAGAGCATATTCAAGAGGACTATGCTATCCCGAAAATTTCACTAGATTTTTCATATCAATTGCCAGAGGAAATATCGAGTATTTTAGGAGATAGTGAATTAACTAATCCACAGTTAAAATCTGAAATACAATCCCTGAAAACTAAATTAAAACAAGCCGAAGATTTGATCGATGCAATGAAAACTAGTAAATTCTGGAAGCTAAGAACAGCATGGTTCAAGGTGAAAAAATTATTAGGAATACCATCAGAAGATTAGGATTAGTCAATACTTATCTAGTATAAACTTTGTCTAAACTATAAGAAAAAAATGCAAGATTCACAACTTAATTCTTTAATTGATCCTGAAATCAAAAATGACGAGCTATACAATACAATTCAAGCAATTGCTGCTGAAGCACAAATCAGCAATATCCTTGAAATTGGTTCTTCGTCAGGAAGCGGTAGTACAGAAGCCTTTGTTAAAGGAATAAGAAAAAATCCAAAAAAACCTTTACTTTATTGTATGGAGGTTTCTGAAGTACGGTTTTCAGTACTACAGCAAACCTATTCCTATGCTGACTTTGTGAAGTGTTATAACTTATCATCAATTGATATTGATGATTTTCCCAGTGAGGAAGATGTAATTAACTTTTACCGTAAACATAAAACTAATCTCAATAACTATCCTTTGGATGAAGTTATAAGATGGTTGCACCAGGATATTGATTATGTAAAAAGTAGTAGTGTTTCAGGTAACGGAATAAGAAAAATAAAAGAAGAAAATAATATTGATTATTTCGATCTAGTATTGATAGATGGTTCAGAATTTACTGGAAACATTGAACTTGATGAAGTATATGGTGCAAAAATAATCATTTTAGATGATATCAATAGCCTTAAAAATTATGAAGCCCATCATAGATTGTTAGATGATGAAAACTATATTCTAGTACGTAAAAATTTTGAATTAAGAAATGGATATTCTATCTTCAAGAAAAAGGGTGTGGGCTTTATTTTTTATGAGTTACCTATTCACTTCTTTACAATTGTTTTAAATGGGCAACCTTTCATTGAATATCATATTGATATTTTTAAACAACTTCCTTTTAAATGGCAATGGCATATTGTTGAAGGTGTTGCTGAATTAAAGCATGATACAGGATGGAGTGTCAGTTTAGGAGGTAAAGTAACGGATGTTATGCATTATCAAGGTCGTAGTAAAGATGGGACAACAGAATATATAGACAAATTAGCTCAACAATACCCTAACAATATTACTGTCTATCGGAAACCTGAAGGGATATTCTGGGATGGTAAAAGAGAAATGGTTAATGCTCCTCTTGTTAATATTTCAGAAGAGTGTTTATTATGGCAAGTGGATGTTGATGAACTGTGGACTTTTGAGCAAATTTGCAAGGTTCAGCAAATGTTTATTGAACATCCTGAAAAAAGTGCTGCATTTTATTGGTGTTGGTATTTTGTTGGGGAAAAACTTATTATCAGTACGCGGAATTGTCATACTCAAAACCCTAAGCAAGAATGGTTAAGAACCTGGAGGTTTAAGCCTGGTTACATTTGGGCTGCCCACGAACCTCCTAAATTAGTTGAAACTTTAATTAATGGAAAAACAAAGGATATAGCTAGTATCAATCCTTTTTTACATAAAGAAACTGAAAAGCAAGGTTTAGTTTTTCATCATTATGCTTATGTTATTCCACAACAATTAAAATTTAAAGAAATTTACTATGGCTATAAAAATGCAGAGTCACAATGGTTAAAACTACAGACGCAGGGTAGATTTCCTCTATTTCTTAGTGAGTATTTCGCTTGGGTAAAAGATAAAACGATGGTGGATATGGCAGAATCTTGCGGTGTAGTGCCGATTGCCAAGCAAGAACCTAGTAGTAATAATTGGTATTTTTTATCATCAGAGGAAATCCAACAAGCAGCATCTAAAATTCAAAATATATCCCCAATAATTGCCATTGATGGCGTAGTATTTCAGCTCTTTCAAACTGGAGGAATTCCAACTGTATGGAAATGTCTTTTGGCAGAATGGGTAAATAGTGGGTTTGCAAAGCAAATAGTTTTTCTGGACAGAGATGGAACAGCTCCAATAATTCCGGGTATTCGTTATTGTCAGATCAGTAGATATAAATACAGTAAAACTGCTACTGATAGCGAAATGCTACAAAAAATATGCGATCAACAGCGAATTCAGTTACTTGTATCAACTTATTACACAACTCCAATATCGACTCCATCTGTATTCATGGCTTACGATATGATTCCAGAGGTAATTAATGCTAATTTAAATGAGTCAATGTGGAAAGAGAAACACTATGGAATTTTACACGCTTGTGCTTATGTAGCAATTTCAGAAAATACTGCCCGTGATTTGCTCAGGTTCTTTCCTCATATATCACCTGATTCTGTCAAGGTTGCTCACTGTGGATTAGCAGAAAATTTTCAAGTAATGAGTTGTGAAAAAATTACTCAGTTCCGAACTAAATACAATCTTAACAAACCATATTTTCTATTAGTTGGAGCGCGGATTGGTTTAGATGGCTACAAGAATGCACGTTATTCCTTTCAGGGATTTTCTAAACTACCTAATCAGAATGATTTTGCTATTGTGTGTGTGGGTTCTAATACTCAACTTGAGCCAGAAATGGCAAACTTAGTTCCTGATATTTCTACTTATATGCTTAAGTTATCAGATGAAGAATTAAAAGCTGCCTATTCTGGTGCTGTTGCTTTAGTTTATCCTTCTCTATATGAAGGATTTGGTTTGCCTATTTTAGAAGCAATGGCTTGTGGTTGTCCAGTCATTACCTGTCGTAATTCTTCTATCCCTGAAGTTGGTGGTGAAGCAGTTCTTTATGTAAGTGAATATAATATTGATGAATTAGTGAGTGCATTATCAAAAGTGCAACATCCTGATATTCGCTCCTCATTAGTAAGTGCTGGTTTAGAGCAAGCTAAGAAATTTTCTTGGTCGAAAATGGCAGAAACAGTAGCAGAAGTATTGATGCAAACTGCTCAAAATATTCAAAAGCAAAATATTTCAGCTATTCCATCACTATGGGAAGAATTTCGTAGTTTACAAGCTCAACTTCAAAACTTACAATATCAGTTACAACAAGGAGCAAACCCAGTTAAATCTATCTCTCAAAACCCAGTTGAATCTATCTCTCAATCTCCCTATTCTGCTCAATTGCAGCAAGCTCTTGCTCTAATTGATGCTATGGAAACCAGTAAATTCTGGAAATTGCGGACAGGTTGGTTTAAACTAAAAAAGTTCCTGGGTTTGCCAGTAGATTTTTTTGAATCACAAGTCAACTTCAGTCAGCCGAGTAATATACAATTAGAACAAGCTTACGCTACTATTGCAGCGATGCGAAGCAGTAAGTTTTGGAAGCTGCGAATTTTATGGTTTCGATTTAAGAGTTCAGTTGGTTTGCCAATTGATGAATAAATAAGTGAAAAGCATTGATGTCTCAACTACGAATTGCTATAGATTTAACTCCTTTATCCCCTGGTGGTAAAAATGGCGGAGCAAAGATACTGGTACTAAACCTTCTAAGTCAATTGCAGAAACTAGCTTCTGATTGCCAATTCTTACTATTAACCGCACCTTGGAATCACTTAGAGTTAGCTGAGTACGAAAATCAAAATACTCAGCGTCTTTTATTAGCTGACTTAGTTGAAGATACTAATTCACTAAAATATAGAGAGAAACTGAAAAACCTTTGGAAAAGACTTAAATTTAAGTTAGCTAGATTAACTTATTCAAAATCATTATTAAAAAATCATAATATTAATCTATTATTCTGTCCCTTTTCTGCACCCACATTTGCCGAAAGCAACATTCCAGTTGTAGCGATTGTTTATGATCTACAACATCTTGATCATCCAGAATTTTTTGAACTTACAGAACAACAACACCGAACCAAATTTCTCAATAATCTTCTTCAGAAAGCACGAAAAATTATTTGTATATCTGAATTTTGTCGCCACTCTCTAATTAAACATTTAAAAGCTTCCGATGATCAGCTTGTAGTTATTCCTATATCTATCCAAGATCGTTGGAATGGATTAAACGAAGAAATAACTAACCAGTATTTGTTAGAATTGGGATTAGTAAATTACAGTTATGCTTTCTATCCAGCAAATTACTGGCGACATAAAAATCATCGTCTGCTTTTAGAAGCTTACAAAATTTATAGAGAGAAATGTCTCAATTCACCTTTAGATTTAGTTTTTACAGGAGATTTGAAACGGCAAGAAGATCAACTTCGTCAAGAAGTTGCAGACGCTAACCTCAGTGATTATGTCCATTTCTTAGGGTTCTTAGATGAAAAATACTTAGAAGCCGTTTGGTGTGGCTGTAAATGCTTAGTTTTTCCATCTCTTTACGAAGGTTTTGGCATCCCCATCTTAGAAGCAATGTATTTTGGTAAACCCGTTCTGTGTAGCAATGCTGGCAGCTTACCAGATGTTGGAGGAGATGCCGTTCTCTACTTTAACCCCAATAGTCCTGACGATTTAGTAAGTTGTTTGCTCAGGATTAGTTATGATACTGATTTGGCCGCTCAATTAGTCCACAAAGGCAAGGAACGACTTAAACTATTTAATGGGCAAGAAATGGCAAAACACTATATCAAGATATTTGAATTAGCAGTGTCATAAAAAATAGTATAGGAATCTGATTTAAAGTTTACTAAATATGCTCGGACTTTAACGCATATCATGTCAGGTGGCAAATATATCTGTTTTTCAAAAATACAGGACTTACGCAAACAATAGCTCAAAGCCTTATTTTACGGTAGGGGCAATTCATGAATTGCCCCTACAGGGTGTAGTTTTGCGTAAGTCATAAAATAAAATAATAATCCTACCTATATGAACTTACGATTTAGTGTAATTACACCTTCTTTTCGTCAAGGTCGTTTCATAGAGCGAACTATACAGAGTGTCTTATCTCAAAATATAGAAGATATGGAGTACATCGTGTGTGATGGAGGAAGTGATGATGAAACACTAGAAATATTGCAAAAATATGAGCAAAAAATACGCTGGATATCAGAAGCAGATAAGGGGCAATCTGATGCTGTCAATAAGGGTATATCAATGACGACAGGTGATATTATTGCCTGGATTAACTCCGATGATATTTACTATCCAGGAGCATTTCAAACAGTTAAGCAGATATTTGAATCTGATTCGGAAATAGAAGTTGTTTATGGTAATGCTGACTGGATTGATGAATCAGATGATCTTCTTTATCCCTACCCTACAGAAGCTTGGAACTACAAGCGATTAATTGAAACTTGTTACATTTGCCAGCCGGCAGTGTTTTTTAGACGCAGCTTAATTGAAAATTTTGGCAATTTAAATCCCCAATTAGAGTATTGTATGGATTATGAGCTATGGTTACGTTGTGGAAAATATATTAATTTTGAATATGTGCCGCGAAAACTGGCAGGTTCTCGTATGTATAGTACCAACAAAACTTTAAGTAAAAGATTGCCAGCACATTATGAAATTAATGAAATGCTAAAAAATAAATTTGGTACTGTTCCAGATAATTGGATTATGGGATACGCGTTAATAAAAGTTGAAGAAACTACAAATCTTGATAAGTTTGATGATACTCAAATTAAAGAGTTTACTAAGGTATTGATTTGGAATAGTTTCGAGAGCTTTTCTCGTTGGCAAAAATTGATTTCACCCAAGATTTTCATAAAAATGTTATTTTGGTGGTTCTTTCCACAGTGGTCATGGTTTAGACAAACGCAATTATTAGAAAGTAAAAAATCTAATTAAACTATGAGGTTAAGCTATTAGATTAAGCTTTATATTTTTTTTATTAGTATGCTATAAATTAAATTAGAATTAGGCAACCTAGATGCCTGTCGTGACTGCTGCTATACCAAGGATGCTGTTTACGCTATGTGGCTGATGTTGCAGCAAGCACAGCCTGATGACTATATCATCCCCAGTAGTGAAACTCACTCTGTCAAAGGACTCGTTGAGTGTGCAAACTGCGTTTGTCTAAACTGGCATTATGTCTCAGTTGACTCTGCTTTTTATCGTCCTGATGAATCAGTGCAATTAGTTGGTTTCATTAATAAAATTAAGACGGAGTTAGGTTGTGAGCCTTAGCATTTTTTTGAGTAATTGGTCGAGTTAATGGTTGATTATGATCTAAAAAAATTGAGCAACGGTGGAGCCTAAAAATTTTGGTACTAAAAGTTGTAATTGATGCAACCCCAGTATTTACAAAACCGACTGGGGTTGGCTTTTATGTTGCTAATTTAATTAGCTCACTTAATGCTTTGCAATCCCTAGAAGAATTTCAACTGAGTATTGCCTATCAACGAGGCTTTAAAAATTGGCTTTTAGGCAAACAAACTGTACCTGATTGTCTAAACGAGTATTCTCACATTCATATACTGCCTATATTTGTGAAAGTCTCAGATTTATTATTTACATCAACTCCCGTTTCAGATTTATTGCTATATTACTTTAAAAATTACTTTGAACAATGTTTTGATTATCCAAATATATTACATGGAACAAATTATTCAGTTTATCCTTGTAATAATAGCCTAAAGGTCATGAATATATATGATTTGACTTTTATTAAATATCCAAATTATATAGATTCAGTTGTAAAAACCTATACACAAAGAGTCAAACGATGTTTGCAATGGACAGACTTAGTTTTAACAATTTCAGAAAGCTCTAAAAAAGACATTATTGATTATTTAGAAATAGATCCAGAAAGAGTATATGTGACTCCTCTAGCTAGTCGTTACCATACTGATTATTTATCTGGTGAACAAAATATTCAGGCTTTAGAAAAGCAGGTTAATTACGACTTTTCAAAACCGTATCTACTTTTTGTTAGTACAATAGAACCGAGGAAAAACATTAATGCTATCATCTCTGCTTTTAATTTACTAAAGAAAAAATATAAAATTGATCATCAATTAATATTAATTGGTAAAAAAGGTTGGAATTACGAACCAATATTCGTGGATATTGAGAGTTCACCTTGGAAAAGCCAAATTCATCATCTTGACTACTTATCTGATGAATTGGTAGCATTATTTTACTCCAAAGCCGATGTTTTCGTTTATCCTTCTTACTATGAAGGATTTGGTCTACCCATTTTAGAAGCTATGACACTAGGCGCACCTGTTGTTTCTGCTAATACTTCCTCAATACCAGAAGTTACAGGAGATGCTGCTATTTTGATTGACCCTAGTGATTTTATTCAACTGGCTGAAGCTATTCTGAAAGTCATCAGTGATTCTCAAGTACGCCAAGAATTAATTAGTAAGGGTAGGGAAAGAGCAAAATTATTTTCTTGGGAAAGAACGGCAAAAGAAACATTAGAAGCTTATAGAACTATTATTTAATGAATATAGTAAATAATATGTCTGCAAATCAATTAATCATTAACTTATCCATTTTATTATCAAAACCAACAGGCATAAGCAACTATGCTGATAATCTTGTTCCTTATTTGAAATTTCTTCAACCTACTCTATTAACAGCCAAAAATTACCCAGAGTTTAACTGCTATCTAGTACCCGATAATCTTACTCCTGCTCAAGGTACAAAAGGGCATTTTCGCCGCCTGATTTGGACGCAATTTCAACTGCCGCAAATATTTATGGATTTGCGATCGCATCTGTTATTTTGCCCTTTGCCAGAAGCGCCCATTTATACCAACTGTCGTTTTGTGGTGATGTCTCACGATCTGATACCGTTGCGCTTTCCTAAACGCTTTTCACGGTTGACATCGTACCATCGTTACTACGTTCCCCAAGTACTCAACCAGGCGCAACATATTATCTGTAATTCCTCAGCTACTGCTAGGGACATTATTGATTTTTACCAAATTCCAACTAGCAAAATTACTCCTATACCTCTGGCACACGATCGCAATCACTTTCGTTTTCTCAACCTCCCTACCCGTAATTACTTTCTCTACATCGGTCGTCAAGACATTTACAAAAATCTGAACAGACTTATCGCCGCCTTTGCTGCATTACCAAACAGTGGTGACTATGAACTTTGGCTAGCGGGTCCGACTGATCTTCGTTACACCTCAATTTTGCAGGCGCAAGTAGAAGAACTAGGTATAACTCATCAGGTAAAATTCCTTGACTATGTACCTTATGGCGAATTACCAACAATCATCAATCAAGCGATCGCACTTGTCTTCCCCAGTCTCTGGGAAGGTTTTGGTTTACCAGTTCTGGAAGCAATGGCTTGTGGTACTCCTGTCATTACCTCCAATCTCTCCTCTCTTCCAGAAGTGGCTGGAGATGCAGCAATTCTGATTAATCCCTACAACACAGGAGAAATTACTGAGGCTATGCAGGCGATCGCAACTGATTCGGGGTTGCGATCGCGCCTCTCTAGTCAAGGGATCGCTCACTCCCAACAATTCAGTTGGGAAAAAACAGGAAAAGCAACCAGCGAAGTTTTATCCCGCTACTTATAAAAGATAAACTAACACCAGAATTTGGATGTAAGAATTTGGGATTTTGTCAAGATTTCAGATTATCTTGACTAATAACTAATCCAAAATCCTGATGAAAGCACTAATTCTCTCTGGTGGTAAAGGTACACGTCTCCGTCCCCTTACCTATAGCGGAGCAAAACAACTCGTACCAGTTGCTAATAAACCAGTTTTATGGTATGGCATTGAAGAAATGGTTGCTGCTGGTATCACTGATATTGGCATCATCATCAGCCCGGAAACTGGGGCAGAAGTCCAATCAAAAACCGGAAATGGAGAATACTTTAGAGCGAACATCACCTACATCGTCCAAGATCAGCCACTGGGGCTTGCCCACGCCGTTCAAATCGCCAGTCCCTTTTTAGGAGATTCCCCCTTTGTCATGTACTTGGGCGATAACCTGATTCAACTAGGTGAATTACGCTACTTTCTGGAACAATTTAGCCAACAACAGCCAGATGCTTTGATTCTCTTGCGTTCGGTTGCAAACCCTAGCGCCTTTGGTGTGGCTGAGGTAGATGAAACAGGGAGGGTGTTACAGTTAATTGAAAAACCGAAAGTTCCGCCTTCAAATTTGGCATTGGTAGGGGTTTATTTCTTTTCTCACCTGATCTTTGATGCGATCGCAAATATCCAACCTTCCACCAGAGGCGAACTAGAAATTACTGATGCTATTCAATACCTAATTAATCAGAAAAAGCAAGTTTTAGCTTACAATCTCCAAGGTTGGTGGCTAGATACTGGTAAAAAAGATGACTTATTAGAAGCTAACCGATTAATTCTCGATACCTATTTGACAGAATCCATTGTCGGCGAAGTCGATGCCCAAAGTCAGATTATTGGACGAGTCCAAATCGGTGCAAAATCTCAAGTAATTAACTGCACAATTCGGGGGCCAGTAATCATTGGTAGCAATTGTTATTTAGAAAACTGCTTTATTGGCCCTTATAGTAGTATTGCTAATAATGCCACACTTATTGATACTGATTTAGAACACAGTGTGATTTTAGAAGGTGCGAAAATTGCCGGAATCCATCAGCGCATTATCGATAGTGTGATTGGACAACGGGCACAATTGACTGTTGCACCCCGTCGCCCCAAAGCCTTGCGATTTCTAATTGGCGACGACTGTCAAATTGAATTAACGTGATTTAGTTCTTAAAAACAGAAAAAGCCACGGTCGAAGTGTTACCTGCTAGCTGTAAAATACAAGCATTAAATTACCTTCAGAATTAACACTCTGACACATTACTCTAAACGAATTACGAATTACGTTTGCGTAGCGTGCCGGAGGCTCTATTACGAATTATTTTAATGAGCATTGTACATATCAAAATCCCCGAAGTTATACAAATCAAACCCCAAGTATTTGCAGACGATCGCGGCTTCTTTTTTGAATCCTACAACCACCAAAAATTTGCTCAAGAGACTGGTATTATTGCAAACTTTGTGCAAGATAACCACTCTTGTTCTAAGCAAAACGTTCTGCGTGGATTGCACTACCAAATCCAACAACCCCAAGGTAAACTGATTCGTTGTGTTGCTGGTACTATCTTTGATGTAGCCGTAGACATTAGAAAAAGTTCAGCTACCTTCGGAAAATGGGTAAGTTATGAACTCAGTGCTGAAAACAAATATTTAATGTGGATACCACCAGGCTTTGCTCATGGCTTTCTCGTGCTTTCAGAAGTAGCCGAAGTTCTCTATAAAACTACAGATTACTACGCACCCCAAGGCGATCGCACAATTTTATGGAACGATCCAGATTTAGGGATAGATTGGCCCGTGAGTGCTACACCGATTTTATCGGCTAAAGACCAAGCTGGGAAACCTTTGAGGACTGCTGAAGTATTTGATTAAGCTTGATGATTGCGTTAAGTTCGAGAACTAATTAGGATGAGTAAATCAATTTTGTTGATTGGTAGCAATGGTCAAGTCGGTAAGGAACTGCAACAAATACTTCCATCTTATGGCGATATTATCTCAGTAGCACGCCCAGCAGTAGACCTTGCTCAACCCGATACTCTCCGCAACTTTATCAGAGCAAAGCAGCCGCAGATCATCATTAACGCTGCTGCTTATACTGCTGTGGACAAAGCAGAAAGCGAACCACAACTAGCTAACGCTATTAATGCTACTGCACCCCTAATTATTGCCCAAGAAAGCCAAAAGTTAGGGGCTTTTCTAATTCATATTTCGACCGATTACGTTTTTGATGGTAATGGGTATCGCCCTTACCAGGAAACCGATGCGACTAATGCCTTGAGTGTTTATGGTAAAACCAAACTCGCTGGAGAAGAAGCAATACGGGAAACTTGCGCCCATCACCTCATCCTCCGTACTGCTTGGGTTTATGGAACCTTTGGCAAAAGTAACTTTGTCAAAACCATGCTGCGACTAGGTACAGAACACCAAGAAATCCGTGTTGTCGCCGATCAAATTGGTAGCCCCACTTGGGCGCAAGATATAGCAACAGTCATAGCCCAGATGATTCCCCAGTTAACCCCAGAAATTAGCGGCACTTATCACTACACAAATAGCGGTGTTGCTAGCTGGTATGACTTTGCCGTTGCCATTTTTGAAGAAGCCCAACAGCTAGACTTCCCTTTAAAAGTTGAACGTATTGTCCCCATTACAACTGCCGAATATCCCACACCAGCACGTCGCCCAGCCTATTCTGTGCTTGCTTGTGGAAAAATTTCGGCAATTCTGGAGACTTATCCCCCCCATTGGCGACAAAGACTCCGACAAATGCTCAAAGATAGGGCATAGGGAATTGGGAATGAATTCTCCTTATCCCCTACTCCCTATTTCCTTTGACTTTTTAAAACTCCCGTCTCATGTTGTATGGGTAAAACATCTAAAATATCAGTTTGGGAACAATATTTTAAATCTTCTTGACAGTCAAGACGCAACAATCGTTGACCGTGACTAGCTTGATGGAATAATCCCAATAAGTTATCTTGCCATTGAGAATAAAGAGCGATCGCACCAACTACTTCATCATTACCAGCTAGTTCTTCTGGTGACAACTTGGTTTGCTCTAAAAGACTATGAGCGATCGCACCCGCACAAACTGTATCCTCTAAAGAAAAACTACCTTCCCAACCAGAACCGACAATCCATATTGTCTCTGGTTTCTTTTCTAGAAGAAATTGCACCACCGCCGCCCGGTTTATCAAGGCTGCTGCTAAGAGATTTGGCGAGTCTTGTACCCGTTGTAAGGCACGAGTGCCGTTAGTGGTACTGATAAACAACCGCCGCCCTGCAACTAATTCTGGCGTGCAGTCGAGGGGAGAATTACCCAACTCAAAGCCAGGTACTTTTGCGCCGCCGCGTTCTCCAGCCCGTAGCCGTTTTTCAGAGGGCCATTTTTCGCTAACTTCAATTAACTGGTCTAAATCGCTGAATACTTGTACAGCTTCGCCTCCAGCTGCCAAAACTGTCGCAATTGTGCTAGTGGCTCGCAATACATCGACTGCGATCGCACATTCTGGCGCTTTACCCGTTGGAGTCAATTCAGGAGTGTGGTATACGAATAGCTTCACGCGCTGGATACACCTGCTTTAATACAACTGCCGCAAATAACATTCTACCCAGTTGGTGTCACTAACTATAGTTACAATTACTCCCAGAGATTTTTTTAGCATCAGAATGCATTATGTAACCTATTCAATACATAAATACTCAAAAAGTCCATTTTTATGCTTATAGACTTTTAGACTTGCGGCATTATCCTGTAATGTAAAACAATAAAGGGAATAGGGCATTGGGCATTGGGCATTAGTTATTTATTCTTTCTCCCCTGCTCCCCCTGCTCCCTCATCTCCCTTGTCCCCATGCCCCATTCCCTTCAAAATCCCTATGGCACCTTTACCCGATTACCGCCCTAAACAACTATCTTTAGGCCCGTTAGAAGCGGAAATTTTAAATATCATCTGGGAACTGGGTTCAGCCACAGTCAAGGATGTCCACGATCGCATTTTGACCGATCCCAACCGCGAATTAGCGTATACTTCTGTCACCACAGTCTTACGTCGCCTCACTGAGAAAGGTTGGCTGGCATGCGACAAAAAAGAGCGGGCATTTTATTGGCGGCCAATGCTGAGTAAACAGCAATCAGATGTCATCAAAGCTCACGAGCAGTTACAGCGATTTCTGGCAGTGGGGAACCCCGATGTAGTTGCAGCCTTTGCCGATAGCCTAGATGAAGCAGCTAGTGAGCAAATAGCAGCGATCGCCAAACGCATTCAATCAGCACGCCAAGCCAGGGAGGAAAAATGATGCATCTCATAATGATTTTGATTGCTTTGGCAGTTGCCTGGTGCTTAAGATCCTCTTGGAATCAACCCCAAGCTAGTTGGAATCTGCGGTGGCAGCGATCGCTATTTTTGTTTCTCTTCCCGCCCTTGTTAATTGTCATGACTGCGATCGCTGTGCTGTTCATGGGACCTCAAGGACAAATGGGCGGAATGTATACAGGCTCAGTCAGCTATTTATTAGCATTAATTTATTTAGCATTTTTTGCCATTTCATGCATTAAACTTGCCTTTCAAGGTTGGCAGTCTGTGGAATCTGCGCGTAACTGCCCTCTGGTAAATTTGGGGGATAAACGAGCCAGACTGCTGGAAACGGGCGCGTTGTTTGCGGGTCAAATTGGTTTTTGGCAACCAGAACTTGTTATTAGCCAGGGATTAGTGCAAACTCTCTCACCACAGCATTTGGAAAGCGTCTTAGCCCATGAGCAAGGGCATCATTATTATAAGGATACGTTTTGGTTTTTTTGGCTAGGTTGGGTGCGTTTCTGCACCGCCTGGCTGCCGAATACAAATCCTTTGTGGGAAGAACTATTAGCTTTGCGCGAACTCCGTGCCGATGGTTATGCAGCCTTGCAAGTAGACCCTCTAGTGCTAGCGGAATCACTTTTATTAGTAGTTAGTACCAGTCCAGTATTATCAGAAATTTGCTGTGCTGGATTGGGTTCCTCTGGTGTAGGCGATCGCTTAGAACAGAGAATCGAAGCTTTATTAGCACCACCAGAACCAACCCAAGAATCTCAATTGCATTCCTGGCATGGTTTTCTTTTGGCTTTGCTACCTTTAGTAGCTGTAATATTTCATAGTTAAATTGAATTTAAGTTCACCGAAACACTGCTGAGTGCTGAGTAAAAAAGTAATAATTGCACTCAGCACTACTGAATTCCGTACTGCCAAGACTTGTTCAGCACTCAAATCCAGTTGTGGAAAAGTGGAAGAGATGATGCGTTTAAGTCCTTGGAATACAATCGCAATCCTCATTGATGACTTGATACAGTTATTCTAGGCGACAACCAAAAAGAATGAATCAATTGAAAATTCAAAATTAAATACAGCCAACCATAAGAGGATGTTTTAAAAGTGGTTGGCTGTAATTTTAGGCACTTGTTTATCCCCCTACCCCCCCCTTTTTAATGGGGAAGAATCAAAGTCCCCCAATTTATCGGGGGATTTAGGGGGATCTAAAACGACCAGAGGACTTTTAAAATATCCTCTAGGGGGTGGTTTTTTTGTGCCATGTTATGCGCGTGAAAACTTTTTGCGTAGCTGTCCCAATGGCAACTCTACAAGCTGGTAAATTGTATATGCTAATCCAAAAGAAATTAATAGACTAATTGCTGCTTGGGGAACTTTATGCAATTGGGGTAAATAAGTCTGAACAATAAAAATCACGATATGATGGACAAGGTATAACGAGTAAGATAGCGCACCCAAAAAACGCATCCATTTTAGATTTAATAAAGAGAATAATCCCGAATTGGGAAAGCGAATAGCGGTAATAAAGATTGGATATAACCCAATTCCCTGTATAGTGTAACAAAAGGTTTTTTGAAACTCAGGTGAGCGATATAAAAATGAAAAAATGAGTAAGATTATTCCTATAGGCAGCAAGAAATAGTTCCATATTTTTTTAGAATAATGCTGTTCATCCAACATCGGGTTATTGTTAACTGCCAATGCACAACCGAATAGAATACTATCTGCCCGAGTATCTGTTGCATAATGCATACTATCTGTAGATGTTCCAAAAGCATAAACCTGAAGACACCGCCAGACTAAGACCACTAAACATAATCCCCAAATAATTAGCATTTGTCTACGTCGAGTTACACGCAGTTTACGTAGAGCTACATAAAGCAGGGGGAAAAGCAAGTAGAAGTGTTCTTCGACAGCGAGAGACCAATATACCCCACTACCTGGAGTAATTCCATTGGGATAGAAAATATAATAGTAGTTGTAATAGTGTAGACACTGAGACAAGAACGCTGATAAATTAATTTTTCCATGAATAAATCCTAAGAGAGTTAAGCCAGTCCCTAAGAACAACACTAGGTAAAATGATGGCCAAATACGCAGGATTCGTCTTGTATAAAAGAGCTTAAAATCAATAGTTTGATAGCGATCGTACTCTCGCCTGAGATTAGTGGTTATTAAGTAGCCACTGAGAAAGAAAAATATTGTTACGCCAAACTTCCCGAGAAACATCAATTTAGCAACTTGTGTATGGGCTAAAAAAACAATTAGGAAAGCAACAGTTCTAAGCCCATCCAGAGATGGTATATAGAATTTTGAGTGTGCATTATTTGCACCGGACGAAGTCTCTGGATTACTTTCAGGGGAAGATGTTAATGGTTTTTGCAAGATCCTTTACTCCTGATGGTGCGACCAAATAAGCTGAATAGTTTGTGAGATAAATAATCCAGAAGTTATCTGATATACCGTATTTATACAGTATATTCTGTTTTTTTTTACAATTTTTTTGATATATTTATGCAGACAAAATTTTGGCATGCACATAACGATTAGTGTTGTGTAATACTGGCTGCTCCCAAGTCCAAAAGAAATAATCCAGCAACGGAGATTTACCAATGTGCTTCTCACCAAGTATATTGATAAGCTAAAAGATATCTAATTTACATATTAAAATTTTATTGATGTCTTGTGGGATGGCCATCTTGCCCGTTCTGATGATGCAAGTTAAATGCCGATTAGCTTACTTGTAGGCTGATCGCCCTTCATCCGAGATGCGATCGCGTTTAATTCATCTTTACGACCAACAAACAGCCTGGGATCTTCAATCATCCCCGCAGCCATAAAAAGATTGTCAGGCAGCGCTTCAGAAGCCATGTAAAACCTTATCCTAGTTTCAGCAATTTAAGTGCAACCACCTAAAAGAATAGCACCAAGTGTAAAACAGACCCTTGGTGCGATCGCCAGTTTCCTGAAACTAGATTAATCTGAGAGCAACCCTATTAGAACCTTTGCCAAATACTCATACTGGTGTAGCATCTACACAAACATTGTTGAAATTCCAGCGCTTGTTTATGACAAGCACCAAAAGAACCATGATTCAGAAACATGACCCTTGGATCAAGTGACCATAGATTACTAACAGATAATCTAGAATCCAAAACCTCAAATATAAAATTGTTAAACTCCCCAGGCCGGATTCGAACCAGCGACCAATCGATTAACAGTCGATCGCTCTACCACTGAGCTACTGAGGACCACTCACGATTTATAATCTTAGGGCTAAAAATAGTATTTGGCAAGTACTTTCGCCAATATTTTTTTTAGATACTTAATTTAGATAATTTTTACAGCCAAAATCCATTCAAAAACTTAAGCAGAGACTCTTAAATACTAGATATTTACTGTAATCCCATTCGTAATTCAGCCAGACGCTGCCGCGCCTTAGCGTCAATAGCATTAGCTAAAAACCTACTCTTAGATTGTTTGCGCGTATGATATTTCTGTCGCATCCGGCAGATGGTAGCTTCCACTTCGCCACATAGCTGTTGTGCCGACAACCATTCAGCCCCGTACCCCTGTATCATCAACTGCTGTGCCCGATCTGATGTAGCAACAATCACACGAGAAATTAAAGATTGGGCTATTTGTTGGCGCATAGACGCACAGGATTTTTCAATATAAGTATCTGCTGTTTGCCCAAAATCAGTGTAATAAACAGATAAAAGCTCAGTAATAATTTCTTTATTACTAGAGCAATTTTGATATTGAGCATCAAAAACTATCTGAGTTGTGTAACCTTGAAACGCACTATAACCAGTCATCGCTTCTACAAGTTCGCCCCGTGCTGCCTCTAGTCCAACACTATCACGTGTTTTTTTAAGGCAAGGCCAAGCGCCTATTATGTTGTAGCCGTCCACTAACAAAACGGCTTGGAGTAAGGAACGGGACATGGTTTTTAATCACAATTTTCTAGAGTTAACAAAATTCATTCATAAGTTTTATAATAATTGATGCATTGTCTGTAGCACTATGCTACATAGAATAAAAAATACGGTAGCCTCACAAAACTACAACTTAATACAGACGCACAAACTTAAAAAGCGCCTTTTAAACAAAGGCGCTTTTTAAGTAGTAGTGAAAATTAAGAGTGCTGAGTTAAAAAACCACCTATAAAAAGTGGAGTATGTACAAAATGTGAAAGTACTTTTTATCTCACTCAGCACTCAGCACTTAGGACTGGGAACTCAATTAAGAGGCTTCGCTGTGTACCTCCATCAGGCGTTGTTTAAGGCGTTGGGCTTCACCTCTATCTACCAGAGAGCCTTTTTCTAGCAAAAAAGCGCCGTCACAGTAATTTAACTCATCTAATCGATGTGTCACCCACAGGGCTGTGATCCCTCGACTTTTGACAAGGTGACGGACACTAGCAACTAAATCTAACTGGCTATCTGGATCTAGTAAGGCAGTGGGTTCATCTAATAATAAGACTTCACAGCGACGAGCGATCGCACCTGCGATCGCTACTCGTTGTTTCTGTCCCCCAGAGAGTGCATAAATAGGTCGTCGTTGCAGGGTAAGCAAATTCACCGCCCCTAGCGCCTCCTCAACCCTTGCTCTAGTCGCAGCAGGTGGCAACTTTTCTTCCACCAATCCAAAAGCCACATCAGCACCAACTGTTGGCATCACCAGTTGATGATCTGGATTTTGGAAGACAAAGCCAACGGGGTGCAAAACCCCAATTTCCCCAGATTCAGGAGCTAATAGCCCCGCTAGTAGTCTAAGTAACGTTGATTTCCCACTGCCATTTGTACCCAAGAGCATCCAAAACTCACCCTTGGGTACTTCTAAAGAGCAAGATTTGATAACTTTCTCTCCATTCGGCCAACTGAAATTTAAATCCTTGACCTCAATGCCCACTTGAGCCATTTGTCAACCTTGGTTACTCAGCAGCTACAGCAAAAAATCCTGGTGGTCTGCCACCACCTGGGGTTGTACCATCTTTCTGAACAATCTGCACCCCAGAAATTTCACTAGCGCGGACAGCAATTTTTTTCTCTGTCTTGCCCTCACACTTGAGTTCTACAATGTCAGGGTTCCCAGAACGGATTGCTGCCAAAATTAGCTGATACACAGCCTCAGCATCCTCTGCTGACTTACGTTGTACCGAGATAGGGAAAGCAGTGTTTCTGATGCTTAAATCGATGGTAAACATTTAGCAATAATCAAATTTAACTGTGGACTCATTTTAGCGTCAGCTGACTGATTCTAGGGAAATGGGTATTGGAAGAGGTAGAGGGGCAGGGTGCAGGGAGCAAGGGGGAGAATTCAAATTACCTCTTTCCCCTCTGCTCCCCTGCTTTATCTACCTCATCTAGATAAAAAATTAATTTTTATTACAAAACACCTAGAAAAATTAACGATTTACCCCTAATATGATTAGAGGTGTGTAAAAAATTGTAAACTTGGTTAACAACCTGGTTAACTTTCTGCTTATGGAAGGCTCTTAATATAGCCATCTATAATTACAGATACAACCTGTACTTATAAACTATTTGGAGATTTGCTGTAATGACCATCGCAGTTGGACGCGCGCCCAGTAGAGGGTGGTTTGACGTTCTAGACGACTGGCTCAAGCGCGATCGCTTCGTATTCGTAGGTTGGTCAGGGATATTATTATTCCCCTGCGCCTTCCTAGCACTAGGCGGTTGGCTGACCGGCACCACCTTCGTCACCTCTTGGTATACCCACGGATTAGCCTCCTCCTACCTAGAGGGTGCTAACTTCCTGACAGTGGCAGTATCCACCCCCGCCGACAGCATGGGACATTCCCTATTGCTGTTGTGGGGGCCAGAAGCCCAAGGCGACCTCACCCGTTGGTTCCAATTGGGTGGCTTGTGGCCATTTGTGGCACTACATGGAGCCTTCGGTTTGATTGGCTTCATGTTGCGGCAATTTGAAATTGCCCGTCTAGTAGGAATCCGTCCTTATAACGCTCTCGCCTTCTCTGCTCCCATTGCAGTATTCGTCAGCGTATTCCTGATGTACCCCTTGGGACAATCAAGCTGGTTCTTTGCACCCAGCTTTGGCGTAGCAGCAATTTTCCGGTTCCTGCTATTCCTGCAAGGGTTCCACAACTGGACACTCAACCCCTTCCACATGATGGGTGTTGCGGGTGTATTGGGTGGTGCGCTTTTATGCGCCATTCACGGAGCCACAGTTGAAAATACCTTGTTTGAAGACGGTGATGGTGCTAACACCTTCCGCGCCTTCAATCCCACCCAGTCGGAAGAAACCTATTCAATGGTGACAGCAAACCGATTCTGGTCACAGATTTTCGGGATTGCTTTCTCAAACAAGCGCTGGTTGCACTTCTTCATGTTGTTCGTACCAGTTACAGGTTTATGGATGAGCGCCGTCGGCATCGTCGGTTTAGCGCTCAACCTGCGGGCTTATGATTTCGTCTCCCAAGAATTACGGGCGGCGGAAGACCCAGAGTTTGAAACCTTCTATACCAAAAACATTTTGCTGAATGAGGGTATCCGCGCTTGGATGGCTCCTCAAGATCAACCCCACGAACAATTTGTATTTCCAGAAGAAGTACTACCTCGTGGTAACGCTCTCTAATCTTAAAAGCTGACCATGACTTAAATCAAGGTTGTGGTTGCCAAAAATTGACATCAGCCAGATTAAATAATCTTCTTGGCATCAGCCAACAAAGTGTCAATATTCTCCAGTCATCTCCCACAAAAAGGTGGGAGATTTTTTTTATATGGTTAATATCTCTAAATTTATATGTTATGTTAGATGAAGGTTATAAACCCAGATTAAAAACTCTGCCCTTTTAAAACTAAGACCGCTTAGGCAATAAGGAGGTGATGCCCATGATAGAAAGTAGTAAATGCATGGGTCATCAGGTTGCAGTTAGCCGGCTGTGTGCCGGGGCTGTTCTCTAAAAGTTAGCCTTAGTTATCTTTGAGATACTAAGTTAGCTCAAGTAGCTAGGCAAGCTCGGAGTTCCTTCCGGCAGTCTGGTTGCAACCTGAAGACCCGCTAGACCGCTCTGACTTAGGTCATCTGATCTAAATCAGGGCGGATAGTTTTTTTGTAGGTAACTTTTGAAAATTTGGATGACGATGCCTGTGGCAAGCAAAGGCAAAGCGTTTAAGTTTTATAAAAAATAAAAATATCTGGCATCAATGCTTCGGTCTGATCGGATGCGATAAATACCGTCTATCTACCAAGTCTGAGTGTAAAAAACATATATTAGGAATTTAATTTTTTGACATGGCACAACTACTCACCGAAGTGGAAATTCAAGAACAGGCAAAGCTTCTGTTCGGTTGGACTGTTGAAAACTCCAAGTTGGAGATTACCCGTACATTCCAAGATTTTATCCAAGCAATTGAGTTTGTAAATAAGCTGGTGGAGCCGGCTGAGTCAGCAGCACATCATCCAGATATAGAGATTTCCTACAATAAAGTGAAGATTATACTGACAACACATGATGCAGGTGGGCTGACACAGACAGACTTTGATGTAGCGTACGCGATTTCCCGAATCAACTAACTAAGTGATGTCTTCTGACATCTTGCACCAGTCGACTGGATGTTGCCCATTCTATAAAATAAGTAGTCGGACAAAAATATTTACTGTAATTGCGAGCAAAGCGTTCGCAAAGCTTCCTTTCTTGAAGGGGTACGCTTCATTTGCAATGACATCGTTTAATTAATTCTGTCTGAACTATTTAAGATAATTTATTTCTTGGAAATTTCCAAAGACAAATACCTGCCTATAGTCTTAAGTATCCCAAAACTTACTTAAGAGTGTTCCAAAAAATAAATGATCCAAAACCCGTCATTGCGAGCGAAGCAAAGCAATCACAGCCCTTGGGATTGCTTCGCTTCGCTCGCAATGACAATTGGGCATTTTTTTACTTGGAGTACTCTAAGACTGAAGATAAGGGTTCTATTTTGCAGTGTGCGGGTTTCAAAAACTTTGATTCCTAAATTTTGGTTTATTTCAAAAATACCAGGCAACTACCCGGTGACAAGGCTTTGTCTACCTTTGCATAACAGAGTCAGTATGTTCTAACCGAATCTGCGATTTTTTATATTGGGGCTAAGTAGTATCTAAAGCTTTCAGCAATTTAGCCTGGTCGGGAGCGAATGACCTAAACCATACTCCCTACTTAGATATTTAGATAACTATAGTGTGACAGTTTTTAAGGCGATCGCTCCAATCTT
Source organism: Nostoc sp. KVJ3 (assembly GCF_026127265.1). GTDB lineage: Bacteria > Cyanobacteriota > Cyanobacteriia > Cyanobacteriales > Nostocaceae > Nostoc. Next base: position 3,416,876 of record NZ_WWFG01000001.1, on the reverse strand, counting down.
GCCATCTAGATCGGATGTTTTATAATGTTATGATATAAAGATATGTTTTTGCATAAGTTAATCACATAAGTTTTTAACCCTAAGTTAATCGTTTATTAGCTTTGCAAAAACTAAAATTGTAGTAGTGGCAACTATGCCTCATCCACAGGTTTCAATGAGATGTCGCATTTTTGAGAATTAGGTGTAACGAAACCAATTGTCTAAACAAGGTGTGAGGAGTAAAGAAAAGATGTCTAATCTATTGTGGAAATCCTTAGTGGTTAGCCCAGCAGTTTTGGGAGCAACATTGTTAGTTTCGACAACAGCAATTGCGGCTCCAAACACAACCACTGAAGTATCGCCAGCCAAACAAGCAGGTGTAACTGAAGTTGTCCAGCAGCCAGAAATATTGGCTCAAACAACGATAGATCAAGTTAATCGCTACAGCAACGAAGGCAGCCAAAATAACTCTCAGTCTCAAGTAACATCGGTTTCTCAGTTTTCCGATGTACAACCCACCGATTGGGCCTTTCAAGCGTTGCAGTCCTTGGTTGAGCGCTATGGTTGTATTGCAGGTTATCCCAATGCTACTTATCGCGGGAATCGTGCTTTGACCCGTTATGAGTTTGCTGCTGGTTTGAATGCCTGTTTGGATCGGGTTAACGAATTAATTGCCACAGCAACAGCTGACTTGGTAACTAAACAAGATTTAGCTACCTTGCAACGGTTACAAGAAGAATTTTCCGCAGAATTAGCAACTCTACGCGGTCGTGTAGATTCCTTAGAAGCACGGACCGCTGAATTGGAAGCTAATCAGTTCTCCACCACCACAAAACTAGTCGGTGAAGCCGTTTTTGGCGTTACTGATGTGTTTGGAGGTAGGAATGGTAACAACAATAATACTGTCTTCCAAGATCGGGTACGTTTAGACTTGCAAACCAGCTTCACGGGTAGAGACGTTTTACACACCCGTCTAGCTGCCGGGAATGCACAAGCCTTTGCAATAGATGGTAGTAATGGTGGTGCTGAAGGTAGACAAACATTTCAAGTCGGTGCTGGTAATGGTAACAACAGCGTCAGCATAGACCGATTGACCTATGAAGCTCCCATAGGCCCAGCCCACGTTTACCTTGCAGCTAGTGGCGGACGACACAGCCAGTATGCTGCTGTCAACAACCCTTACTTTTTCGACAATACTGATGGCGGTAACGGAGCTTTGTCCACTCTTGCTTCTGAAAGCCCCATCTATCGGATTGGTGGTGGTGCTGGTATAGCACTGAATCTGCCTTTAGGTAAAGGTGGCGGTATCCTAGGAAGTAGTTCAATCACTGCTGGTTACTTGGCATCACAAGCTAATAATCCTGGTATTAATCAAGGTTTGACCAACGGTAACTATGCTGCTTTAGGACAGTTGAACTTTAGTGTTGGCGATCGCGTCGCTTTAGCTGCTACCTATGTTCATGGGTATACTGGTGCAGGTGGTTTCTTGTTCAACTCCGGCTCAACATCAGACGGAACTCTTGGAAACTTTGCAGTAGGTACTAGACAAGCTAACGTTCTAAGTACCACAAATGGATCTTCAACTAATTCTTACGGTGCGTCGGTTGCCTTTAGACCCAGTGACAAACTGTCACTTAGCGGCTTCGTCGCTTATACCGATGTCGCAGGTTTCGGTGCAGGTGATGATAAGGAAGTTTGGACTTATGGAGTTGGAGTAGCTTTACCTGATTTAGGTAAGAAGGGTAACGTTCTAGGTATTTTTGCTGGTGCAGAACCCTATTCACTCCAAGCAGGTGCTCGTGATATACCCTATCACTTTGAAGGCTTCTACAAGTATCGTGTGTCGGATAACATCTCTATCACTCCTGGCGTAATCTGGTTGACTTCTCCTGGTCAGAGTAGTGCTAACGACGATGCAATTATCGGTACACTGAGAACAACTTTCACCTTCTAGATTGTTAACTATCAACTGAAAATTTTTAACTCAATTTTTCCCCGTCATCAGGCGGGGTTTTTTGTTTTCAGTAGCAGCAATAAATAAACCCCAGCATAGAACCGGAGTATACTATAAAAGTTAGGAGTTTTCAGTCAAGTTAAGAGTTATGAATTGTGGCTGGCTAAAGTTTTGCGTAAGTCCTACTAATTTCTAACTTTTAACTCCAATAGAGACTAGATGACTCGCGTCTCTACTCTTAACTCTTATAGCAATTCTCAGTTGAGTAGGTACTGAACCCACCCCCAACCCCTCATCGCTTGCAGAGAGGGGGCTATGATGTACCTCATGTGATTAAGAAACGCTATAGTTTTTAACTCCTAATACCAATTCAATTAATTTGATTGCAACACATCCTTGAGTCAAGATGCGATGAATCGCGTCTCTACAAATGGTCTATTTGTCACATTGTTTTTTCAAATTGGTATAACTGTAACTGTTAATTTTTAACTTATTGCTGCTTGTGGAACTATCCTGTAAATTGGAATACGCAATTTTAGCCTTATTAGAGATGGCTGCTCACTACGGAAGCGGCGAACCTCTGCAAATTCGACAAATTGCAGCACAACAAAATATACCCGATCGCTATCTGGAACAGCTACTAGCAACCTTGAGGCGTGGGGGTATAGTCAAGAGTCAGCGAGGGTCAAAAGGTGGCTATCTTTTAACGCGAGAACCCCGAAAAATCGTCCTTTTTGAGATTTTGGAATGTTTAGAAGGCTTAGAGACGCAAACTAGCGAAGAAAAGGTTAATTCCAAAACGGTAGACAGTTCGGTTATAGAAGAAATCTGGCAAGAAGCAAGTCGCGCAGCAAATTCAGTGTTGCAAAAATATACACTCCAGGATCTTTGTGAAAAACGAGATTCACGGCGGCAGTTCGATATCATGTACTACATTTAGTCATAAGTCATTTTTCATTTGACCTTTAGAGGATGTTTGGAAGTTGTAAAATATACCACTCAACCCTCTTCAAAACTCTCTCCCGAAAGGTCAAGAGGCTTTGAAACCTGATTACCTTGTAGGGAATAAGGTGAGATTTTCGAGATTGTAGTGTTAGCAATAATACTTTTAAAACATTTTTTTATAGATAATGTTCTTATTTATCGCTAATGCCACTTCACGCTTTTGAGAAAACCCGCATACCTTGCGGGAACGGCAAAGCCAAATAAGACCGGACTCAGCAATGACTATTAACAAATGACAAATGACTCGTAACTAAGGACTAAATTATGCAAATCGCTCGTAATATTACAGAACTGGTTGGTCGCACACCTCTAGTACAGTTGAACCGCATTCCCCAAACAGAAGGATGTGTTGCTGAAATTGTGGTGAAACTGGAAAGTATGAACCCCTCGGCATCAGTCAAAGACCGGATTGGGGTCAGTATGATTAATACCGCCGAAGAGGAGGGGCTGATTACTCCTGGGAAAACAATATTGGTAGAACCTACATCTGGAAACACAGGAATTGCCTTAGCAATGGCAGCAGCAGCTAAGGGTTATCGTTTAATTTTGACAATGCCAGAGACAATGAGTGGGGAGCGACGGGCAATGTTGCGGGCTTATGGGGCAGAACTGGAACTAACGCCGGGTATGGAAGGCATGAGTGGGGCAATTAGGCGATCGCAACAAATAGTTAATACTACGCCAAATACCTATATGTTGCATCAGTTTCGCAATCCAGCCAATTCAAAAGTGCATCGGGAAACAACAGCCTTGGAAATCTGGGAAGATACCGATGGACAAGTAGATATAATTGTCGCTGGGGTGGGCACTGGTGGTACGATCACTGGTGTGGCAGAAGTGATTAAAGCACGCAAACCTAGTTCTCAAGCGATCGCTGTTGAACCAGCCAATAGCCCAGTTTTATCTGGGGGACGACCAGGGCCACACAAAATCCAAGGAATTGGTGCTGGGTTTATTCCCCAAGTTCTCAAGGTAAAATTGATTGATGAAGTGATTACCGTCACCGATGAAGAAGCGATCGCTTATGGTCGGCGTTTGGCAAAAGAAGAAGGGCTATTATCTGGTATTTCCAGTGGAGCCGCTTTATATGCAGCAATTCGCGTTGCTCAACGTCAAGAAAACAAAGGGCGTTTAATTGTGATGATTCAGCCGAGTTTTGGTGAAAGGTATTTGAGTACACCCTTATTCCAAGACTTGGAGGCAAGATTAGCCGCTAGCGTTAGTTAACGCTACATTGAATTAATGGTCAATTCTAAGCACGTTTCTAACCATTACGAAACTCTCAAAGTTAGTCCAAGTGCAAGCCTTGCGGAAATTAAGCAAGCTTATCGCCGCTTGGTTAAGTTGTTTCATCCTGACAGTAATCAGGAAACAGCCGATCGCGATCAGATTATTCGCATCAATGCAGCTTATGAGGTTTTAGGCGACAATCATAATCGCCGTAACTATGACCAACAACTGCAACATGACTCTCAAAAATTAAATAGCGATCGCCAACAGCGTACAGCATCAGCGCAAAAACATTACCAGACAAGACGAAAAACGGGACGGGAAGCTGACGAGCAAGTTGAAGAATGGCTGCGCCGAGTTTATCAACCAGTCAATCACTTGCTTTGCGGTATTCTCTATTCCCTAGAGGAGCAAATGGAGCAATTAGCTGCTGATCCTTTTGATGATGAGTTGTTAGATGAATTTCAAGAATACTTAAAAGCCTGTCGAGATGACTTGAAACAGGCACAAATTATTTTTCGATCTCTGCCGAACCCCCCTAGTTTAGCAGGAACTGCGGCTCACCTCTATTACAGCCTCAATCAAGTAGCAGATGGACTCGAAGAGTTGGCTTATTTTCCTTTGAGCTATGATGAGCGTTATTTACACACAGGTCAAGAATTATTCCGCATTGCTACAAGATTACATTGTGAGGCGCGAGCTTCTGTTACGTAGTTATTGGGTATGGGGTATGGGGCAAAAGAGTGCTGGATGACGAATGACGAATGACGAATGACTAACGACACATAACTTAGGAATTAGTTTATGCTGGAAACAGAAAAAGATTAAGAAATTTTAAATTCTGCTCCTAGTGTACTCATGCAATGTATTGTGAATCGCCGCGCCCAATTTTCGGCAAGTCATCGCTATTGGTTGCCAGAACTGAGTGAAGCCGAGAATATTGAAAAATTTGGTGCTGGCTCTAGATTTCCAGGACACGGACATAACTATGTCTTATTCATCTCCCTAGCCGGGGAATTGGATGAATATGGCATGGTACTGAATTTGTCTGATGTGAAACACGTAATTAAACGAGAAGTTACCAGCCAATTGGACTTTTCTTATCTCAACGATGCGTGGACAGAATTTCAACAAACTCTTCCTACCACCGAGAATATTGCACGGATTATCTGGCAGAGGCTAGCACCCCATTTGCCTCTAGTCCGTGTGCAGTTATTTGAACATCCTGAACTTTGGGCAGATTATACGGGAAACGCAATGGAAGCCTACCTCACTATCAGTACTCACTTTAGCGCCGCCCATCGGCTAGCTCATCCTCATCTCAGTAACGAAGAAAATACTGAGATTTATGGTAAGTGCGCTCGTCCCCACGGTCACGGACATAACTATCATCTAGAAGTCACTGTCAAAGGGGGAATTGACCCACGCACTGGGATGATTGTCGATTTAGGCGGTTTGAATCAAGTGGTAGAAGATTATGTAATTGAACCATTCGATCACACTTTTTTAAACAAAGACATACCTTACTTTGCCGAAGTTGTACCCACTGCTGAGAATATTGCACTTTACATTAGTAATTTACTGCGATCGCCTATTCAAAAATTGGGAGCCACACTTTACAAAGTGAAGCTGATTGAAAGTCCTAATAACTCCTGCGAAATCTACTGCACAGAGTCAGAATCTGATTCAGTCAGCGCATCCCTGAGTCAGCCAGTATTAGCAAGGGTTTAGTTCTAGGGACTGGGGACGGAGAAGACAAGAGGCAAAGGTGCAGAGGGTCAATAATCAATGCCCAATGCCCAATGCCCAATGCCCAATGCCCAACTAGAAAAGTTTACTGACTAAGCATTTAAAACCAGGTAGCAAAAGACTTGTCAACTCATCTTCACTAAATAAAGTAACTGCTAACTTTAATGCTGCCTGTTCACGACGATAAACTTCAACTTTCTTCTGTATAGAATCGCAAATCCAATATTCCTGAGCCCCTTGCACTGAGTAAAGTTTTAGCTTTGTTTCCTTATCGCGTTTCTCGTTTTTTTCGCCGGGTGACAGAACCTCTACGACTAACTCTGGTGCGCCCGTAAGGTGTCCAGCTTCATCTAGCAAGTTTTTTAACCGTTCATGACTTGCCCACACCACATCAGGGATCACATTGTCAGAATCTGAGAAAATAATTCCAGGTGCAATGTCTACGACGGGCTACGCCTACGCAGCTTTACCTAAATCAGTTTCATCTGACCAATTATTAAGAACTGTAACAATTTTTCCACAGATCGATTGATGAGCCGAGTGAGGTGATTTAGTCACAAATAGTTCTCCATCAATAATCTCATAGCGATTTTTGCGATCGCCAGCGAAGAAATCTAGGTCATCTGTTGTCCAACGCACTGGAGTTGTTTGCATAAAAACCCCCTAGCATTTTCTTAAATCATATTTTAAAAATACCGACGACGGGCGCAATGTCGCAAATAGCGATAAATGCCCCACGCTAAAACTCCAAAAAACAGATTTAGCAAAAAGCGACTAAGTATAAACCACAAAATATCAGCATCAAGAAGCTTTGACGGACTCAAAGGACTTAAAATCCTGGCTAAGAGAAACAGTCCAAAAATAGCATTTCCACCCAGCACGAGGGCAAATAGCACTAAACTTCTTTGCCAGTAACGGCGCTGGGGTGTACGCTCTGAGATCAGAATAATTGCAGCTTTACCTTGCACTTTTCGGAGTAATTGTTCCAGTCGCCAAAACATCCACAACAGAAACGGAAATAAACCATAACTCAGGAAACGGAGGGGTGGTGAATAACGCCAAGCACTAGATAGAACATTAACTAGGGCATGACAAATTACAGAATTTAGCCAAGCTCTGAAAATAAACTTCCTGTCTTGATTTAACCGACTATTGGAAGAAATGTATATTGCTAAGGCGTATCCCCAAGGTGCAGAGAACATAGCGTGGACTGGCGTACCAATAGCACGGTCAAGAATTGATGCTGTACCGTGAAAAAGATAAATCCAGTTCTCTTCGGCAGTAAATCCAAGGGCAACGGCTATGGTGAAGAGGAAAATGGTAGAAGAAAGTAATCGATACCTGCGTTGTAGATAGCAGGTTGGAAAAACAACCGCTGCTAACTTACAGCCTTCTTCAATTGAACCTACTTCGACAAGCTGCCGCAAGCTTACACCAAAAAGCGTAGACGCGCAGCGGCTTGGCGGTAGACATCCCTTGAGTTGATACCAGCCTAAAACCCAGTTAGCTACAATTTCAAAAATCCATTCGAGGCTAAGGGCTAAGATACCAGATATTGCCCCGATGCTAAAGAATATCAGTAACCTTAACAGAGGTGGGGCAAATGGGACTCGATAGTAGTAGTAGCCTAGCAGCAGCAAGGGTGGTATTGCTGCCCACAGCAGTAGAGAAAAATCAACCACTCACCTGAGCAATTACTGTGCGGTGACGGTGGGTATTGTTGGTAATAGTGGGAGTTTGGAAACCTGCCTCAACAATAGCTTGCTGAATATCCAAAGCAAAATATTCATCTAAATACGGTTCAGTACTTTTGAGCAACGTCAAAATGTAAGCTGGCATTTTCTGGTAGACTTCAGAATTAGGATTCATGTCCATAATTGCCAAGTAGCCTCCCGGACGCAGCACACGCCGCATTTCAGCAAAAATCTGTCGGGTTGCTGACTGGGGTAATTCGTGGCACATCAGAAAAATGGAAACTAAATCAAATGAGGCATCAGGTAGCCCGGTAGATTCAGCTTGGGCATGAAGCCAGTTAATTTTAGCTTGACGTTGTTGGGCGCGGTAATTGGCAACGGCTAAGAAGTAGGGAGATAAGTCCAAGCCTGTGATTTGGGCATGGGGATAAATTTCCTGCATAGAAAAGGTACTCAAACCTACAGCACACGCCAAGTCTAGAATGTCTTGGGGTTGATTAGGAATTTGTGCTTTGAGGATATCGTGGTAACTTTGGCGCAGTCTAGCATCTCCTTGCGCTCCAGCATCCTGCCAAATTCCGGCGTGGACGGCACAAGCAGCGACTTCCAATTCAAAAGCGGCTTTCCAACTAAGGTCTCCGTCTTCGTATGCATGGAATGGTCGCAAATAGTATTCTGGGTAGGAAAGCTCAGGATTTTCTACCTGAGCTAGATCGGTCTTCCAATCACGCGCCTGTAGTGTGTCAACTTCTTGCGTCCAAGGTACGCCAATTTTCTCGGCACGTTTAATCATCATTTGACGGGCTTGATGTTTGGCGAGGTTGGCTAAAGGCTTGATTGCTAATACTCCATTTACCAAGCGGGAAGCAAAGCCAAGATTAGTGTTTACAGCAGCGGTCATAAATTAATTTGCGTTCAACAGCTTTTTTACTTATGACACACTTGCTGGACGGCAGTCTAGAAATGAATTGAATTGTATAACGTCTGGAGACTAATATCATGGAATTTTGACAAGTGGGGACAAGGGAGACAAGGAGAAACCCATGCCCAATGTCCAATGCCAATTCCTTATTTTGTAGCTGGCTTGAGAGCTAACAACATCTCTAATTCACTGGTGGATTTATCGGGGCTATTAGCGGTAAAACCAAGACCACGAATGGAATTAAGGATAGTGATGGTATTGGGATCAGATGAAATTAAACTATTGACTAGGGGCACAGTTTTAGTTTTATCCATATCCAGGTAGAAATAGCCGCCGTTGGGCTTTTGCAAAGAACCAGTAACAGCTTTGAAGGTGTCGCTATTGTCGAGAGATTGATTCTTCCGATCGCTAATTGCATCTGCAACTGGGCCACCAAGAGCGACAAATACAGTATCATCATCCAGCCAACCATGCGCTAATAAAGCTCCTTGTCGGGGGATTTGCCATTCAGTTACGTCTTTACCACCAATCATTCTATTGGCGACGTTAATTTGTTGGGCTTTGGCGAGAGTATCCAATTTTGTCAAGGTGGCTTCGGCAGTTTTGCGATCGCTAGTGTCAAATACTAAAGCACCTCCAAAACCAACACTGGCTAACACTCCTTGATTTGATGGAATCGCACCAAAGGCAAATTCCCCATTCATCCAGCCAAAAATATCCTTATCCAGGTCAATATTGACAAATTTCAGTTGTCCGCGTGCTTGTTCTAGTGCTTGCTTCATTTCTGGATAATCTTTTGACTGTTCTACTAAGGTTTCCCAGCCACGGCTGATGCCATTTCCACTAATCAGAGCAAAGGTATCAGTAGGAAATTGCCCAACTATATCTCCCGGACTTGATTGATACTGGAATTTGTTTAATTGTGGATCTAAATTAGCGATCGCTTTTACCCGCACTCCCGCATCATCAACACCAACACCCGCCACCACAGATTTTATCTGCTTCAGTTGCGCTAGGGCTTGTGGAGGTAACTGCTTTGCTTGGGGACTTCCGGCTGCTAATTGCTGTACCATGCTTGCATAGTCTGGTACATAAATTTGGGCGAGGGTATTTTTGACATCCACTCCTTTGCTGAGAATGCTGCTTGCACCTTCTTTACTGGCAAAAGAAGACTGTCCCTTAAAGGTATCAATAGCTTTTTCTACAGCTTGCTTTTCGGGGGCTAATATTAAGTGACTATTATTTAAAACTACGCTATATGTCGGCTTGCCATTTTCTGTAGTTTCGATAATTTTTTGACCTTGGTAGTCAGATTCCTGGAATTTCGACCCTTTTTGTGACTTCAATTTATTAGCAAAATTCAAAGCACTGAGTTTATCTTTGATCCCCACCACTATCAGGATATTTGGTTCCTGCTGTAAATTTGTTGGGACATTAGGTGCGCTAGAGGGCACATTTAACTGTGCAGGTTTCACAGAATTCGGTGGTAGTACAGCAATCATGACACCACCAACCCAAGGCTTTATGTCTTTTTCATAAGAAACGTTACCATCACTGAACATTTGCTTATTGAAATCCTCCAGACCTTTTGCAACTAACTTTTGTGCTTCTGGAGTACCAAACTGCTGTAACTTTACCCAGGCTTGAGGGTCAGTAGTAATATAAGCTGCCATCAGTGCTGTTGAAGGTACTAATTTAGCACTGCCGAGAGCGTCTGAGCTACCTCCTGATGGGCCTTTCAAATACATATAAGCTGCAATACTTCCTGCTACTACTACAGCAGCACCAACAGCAGGAATGAAAAATTTTGATTTACTCTCAGGCATTTTGTTATCCTCTTTTGCTCAGATTGTCACCGAGATTTATACAAGTGTCATTGTAGAGTTTTCGGATTTATTAATATTTTCTGCTTATCGATCGGTATTTACTGATAAAATTAGTAGTCCTATAAGCTAGCAATCTCAAATAATCACCCTAAAAAATACTTTAAGGGAATGAGGAGCGAATCTGCCAATGATATGCTGTTCATCTCACAGAAAATAGCCTGTTCAACAGCAGCGAGCTATCCTAAGTTATAAGAATAATTAGGAGTATTTGTACTTAATGAGAATCTATCGAGGTGTAAGAGACACTTGACTCGATGACAAAAAGGTGCAAAACATCAGTAAAAGGAAATGCGGGAGGGATATGGAAAAAAGTCCCAGGATCGGTAGTCGATCTTCGGAAATTTGGGTGAGATTAATTTCAATCCTCCAATCCCCAATGGGAATCTTAACCCATACTGCCCTATTTATTTGGGAAATACAGACACCGCTATTTTGCTTAATTACATCCAGCCAAGCCAGACTTTTCAGGATTACAAGGTCAGTAAGGATCAATGTCGAAGTCTTATTTTGATACAGATAATAACGGACACAAACCTTTTGAGTTACCGGGAGCAAGACCACACTACAACCCCGATCGCCCCGGACAAGTGGAGCATATTTTTCTCGATCTCAGCTTAGATATTCCTAAGCAAAGCTATCAGGGCAGTTGTAGCATTCGCCTCTTACCAATCCGTAATGGCATTGATCGTTTGACTTTGGATGCTGTCAATCTAAATATCGAGTCTGTGCAGGTGGACGATGTGCCACAAAATTTTGACTACGATGGGGAACAGCTTTCTATCCAACTTTCTGAGGTGACTCAGATTGGTAAACGCTTGCTGATTGCGATCGCCTACTCGGTGGCAAAACCACAACGCGGTATTTATTTTATCCAACCAGACAAGCACTATCCAAACAAACCGACTCAAGTTTGGACTCAAGGGGAAGACGAAGACTCTCGCTTTTGGTTCCCCTGCTTTGACTATCCAGGACAATTATCTACTTCCGAAATTCGCGTTCGTGTTCCTAACCCTCTTGTGGCGATTTCTAACGGTGAACTCATTGACACTACAGAAGATGGTGACTATAAAATCTACCATTGGTCACAGCAACAAGTTCATCCCACCTACTTGATGACTTTGGCAGTAGGTGATTTTGCTGAAATTAGGGACGAGTGGAGGGGTAAACCAGTCACCTACTACGTAGAAAAGGGACGGGAAGAAGATGCTAAACGCAGCATGAGCAAAACTCCCCGGATGATTGAATTTTTGAGCCAAAATTATGGTTATCCCTATCCTTTCCCGAAATATGCCCAGGTTTGTGTCGATGACTTCATCTTTGGCGGGATGGAAAACACCTCCACAACCTTGTTAACAGATAGATGTTTGCTGGATGAACGCGCCGCTTTAGACAACCGCAATACCGAAAGTTTAGTTGTCCACGAACTCGCGCACCAATGGTTTGGTGATTTGGTGGTAATTAAGCATTGGTCTCATGCTTGGATTAAGGAAGGAATGGCTTCCTATTCTGAGGTGATGTGGACAGAACAGGAATATAGTCTAGAAGAAGCAGCTTACTATCGTTTATTAGAAGCTCGTCGTTACATTAGTGAAGATAGCAGCCGCTATCGTCGCCCAATGGTAACGCATATTTACCGGGAACCGATTGAACTTTACGATCGCCACATCTACGAAAAAGGGTCTTGTGTTTATCACATGATTCGCGCCCAATTGGGAGATGAATTATTTTGGCAAGCAATTCAAACATTTGTCCAAGATAATGCCCATAAAACTGTAGAAACAATCGATTTACTCAGGGCAATTGAAAAGGCTACTGGACACAATCTTTTGTTCCTCTTTGACCAATATGTTTATCGTGGTGGTCATCCTGATTTTAAGGTAGCTTACTCTTGGGATGGGGATGCTAATTTGGCGAAAATTACGGTAACTCAAACCCAAGCTGCTGAAGGTCAAAATGGCAGTAAGGATTTGTTTGATTTAAAAATACCTATTGGTTTTGGCTATACCCAACAGGAAGAAGTGAGGAGTGAGGAGTTAGGAGTGAGAAGTGAGGAGTTAAAAGTTAAAAATAATTCAAAATTATTAACTCCTCACTCACAACTTAAAACTTTTGTAGTGCGGGTAAATGAACGAGAACAAAGCTTCTATTTTCCCCTAGAAAATAAGCCCCAATACATCAGTTTTGATGTTGAGAATAATTACCTGAAAACAGTAATTTTAGAGTATCCAATAGCAGAGTTAAAAGCACAGTTAGAATTTGACCCCAATCCAATTTCGCGCATCTATGCAGCAGAAGCTTTAACTAAAAAAGGCGGGTTAGAAGCGACAAAAGCACTATCTACGGCGCTGAAAAATGATCCATTGTGGGGTGTGCGGGTGGAAGTAGCAAAACAACTAGCCAAAATTAATTTAGATCAAGCCTTTGATGGCTTAGTTGTGGGATTAAAAGATAAAAATGCTTACGTGCGCCGATCTGTAGTTGAAGCACTTGGTCAAATCAAAACTGCTGAAAGCTATAAAGTTGTGAAAGGGTTGTTGCAAAAGGGCGATCCTAGCTACTACGTGGAAGCAGCAGCCTCTCGTGTAATCGGCGCGATCGCATCGGCAAACTTGGAAGAAAAACCCAAGGAAGACAAGGTATTAAAGCAACTCAAAGGCATTTTAGAAGAAAAGGCGGGTTGGAATGAAGTCGTGCGGAGTGGTGCGATCGCTGGTTTAGCTGAATTCAAAACCTCAGAATCAGCTTTAAATCTGCTAATCGAATACACCAAACTCGGTGTACCACAACCATTACGTCTAGCTACAATTCGCGCTTTAGGAAAGATTTCTATAGGTCAAAGTCCGGTTAATTTAGAACGGATTTTAGAAAAATTAACAGAACTGGCCAAAGAAACCTTCTTTTTAACGCAAGTAGCGGTGGCATCAGCATTAGGACAAATGGAAACACCCAAAGCAGTCGGGATTTTGCGATCGCTAGCTGAACAAACAGCAGATGGGCGTGTCCGTCGCAATGCTGAAGAAGAAATTTCCAAGGTGCAAAAGAATATCGGTTCCGAAAAAAATCTGCGTCAATTGCGTGAAGATTTCGACCAACTCAAACAACAAAACCAGGAATTGAGAAGCCGTTTAGAAAACTTGGAGGCCAAATCTAAATAACACTACATGATACTTAAAAGTAGGTAATTGGTAATTGTGGCAAAACCACTACCAATTACTAAATTTAGAGGAGTTATAAATAATAATTTTGTTATTTATTCTTCAAGAGTTACAAGTTGATTCTTCCACCTAAATATAGCAATCATATTCGATTTGTGAGAATTGAGAGACTCAGATCCCCGACTTATTTAAAAAGTCAGAGATCTTGTGATTACAGCAAGAAACCGAACAGATAGATAGTCTAAATAAAGAAACCGTCCCTTTCCCAATACGCTTTGGTTAAGGTTATTTGATGAAAATATATAGATCCCAAATCCGCGATAAATCGCCATCAGGACGAAGGACTGATGATTGTAAAGACGGCAATTTATCGCGTCTCTGCCTTAACTGAACAGTATTGATACCTCTTTGATGAACGAAAGAACTTAAACTTTAGTTCAAGGCAGGGAAAGGTTTGTCGAACTCACGTTAAATTAATACACAGTCGGATTGAATCCCTGTGGCTGTAATATTACTACTAACCAGATAACTGTTAGTCAATAAAGTTACTTAAGTATCGCAAGTATTTCAATTTGTATACATCATCCGATGAATTTATATTTTTATAAACAATGGTTAAGAAAAGATAAAATCATCTGAAACGTAGATAAGTAGTTGTAGTTTTATAAAGTATAATTAAGAAAAAGATAAATTAAATCTAGGAAGTAAGATAAGCTAAAATCGCCTGGAACACTATCTCCAAATGGTAAAGTTCTAGTTGTTTTAGATAAAAGATTACCCTATGCTGAACCTGCAAATAACTTGTGGGTCAGGAACCAAAAATCATCGTAAATTTTTCAGTTGAAGAGGCAAAAAAAGACGTGGGTCAGTATCAACCTGCTCAACTAAAACTCTATAATCCAGATGCGATCGCTCGCTATTATAGTTACCGTCCTTGGCTAGCCTGGGGGCGACTGCTGAGAATTATCTCCTCTTTTGCAGGATTTATCATCAGTCTCAAGTGGGACGAATGGCAAGACAAAGTTGAGCAGAACAAAGGTAAACGAGCTATTCAGTTGCGAGAACTGCTCACCCGCCTCGGCCCGACTTTTATTAAAGTTGGTCAAGCCCTCTCCACCAGACCTGACTTAATCCGTAAGGATTTTCTAGAAGAACTGATCAAGTTACAAGATCAGTTACCACCCTTCGATAATGCGATCGCTTACAAAATTATCGAAACCGAGCTAGACCGTCCAATTCACGAAAGTTTTAGCGAACTCTCACCTAATCCAGTCGCTGCTGCTAGCTTGGGTCAAGTATACCGTGGTCGTCTGATCAGTGGTGAAGAAGTTGCAGTGAAGGTGCAACGCCCCAACTTACGCCCAACTCTCACCCGCGACCTCTACTTATTGCGCTGGGGGGCGAGTTGGGTAGCTCCTTGGTTGCCTCTCAACCTCGGTCACGACCTAACTTTAATCGTGGACGAGTTTGGCACAAAGCTATTTGAAGAAATCGACTATATAAATGAAGGCCGCAACGCCGAACACTTTGCTAGCAACTTCCGCAACGACCCCCAAGTTAAAGTTCCCGGAATTTACTGGCGTTATACCAATACCCACGTTTTAACCCTGGAATGGATTAACGGCTTTAAGTTGACGGATACTAAAAGCATCCGCCAAGCAGGTTTAGATCCAGAAGCGATTATCCAAATTGGCGTTACTTCAGGATTGCAACAGCTACTAGAACACGGCTTCTTTCATGCTGACCCCCATCCGGGTAATTTATTTGCTGTACCCGATGGTCGGATGGCTTATATTGACTTCGGCATGATGGATCAGTTGGAGGAAAACACCAAAGAAACCCTAGTAGATGCGTTAGTGCATTTGGTGAATAAAGACTATACCGACTTAGCCGAAGACTTTGTAAAATTAGGATTTTTGACTCCAGACACGAATATTTGCACAATAGTACCAGCATTAGAAGCAGTGCTAGGAAACGCCATTGGCAAAAATGTCAAGGATTTTAACTTCAAAACGATTACCGATGAATTCTCGGAATTGATGTACGAATATCCTTTCCGAGTTCCGGCGAAGTTTGCTTTAATTATTCGTTCTTTGGTGACTCAAGAAGGTATCGCCCTCAGCCTCAACCCAGACTTCAAAATTGTGGAAGTGGGTTATCCCTACATAGCGCGGCGGTTGCTGACAGGAGAATCACCAGAATTACGGCGGCGATTATTGAATGTGTTATTCAAAGATGGTAAATTTCAGTGGCAGCGTTTAGAGAATCTAATTGCGATCGCTCGTAGTGATAACAACTTTGATGTATTACCCACAGCCCAAATGGGTTTCCAGTTTTTAATGTCCGAAGAAGGCAAATTTCTGCGGCGACAGTTGGTGCTAGCTCTGACCGAAGATGACCGCCTCCACACCGAAGATGTCCAACGCCTGTGGAACCTGGTTAAAGATGACTTAAAACCGGATCGTTTATTAAATGTAGCGATCGGCATTTTAACAAATTTATCTAGAGAAGGCACAGCAGCTATTCTGCCAAAAGCTACATTCCTTGACCCTTTTACTGGAAACCAGTCAGCAATTAAAAACTAAAAACATTTAATATAAATCAGGAGTTTTAATGTACTATTTTCCCCTACAACCACCCTATTTTCTCTTACTCGTTGGCTTTTTGACAGCATTAACATCTGGTTTAGCATTATCTGGCACTTTGAAAGTAATTGTGCAGAACTGGCCAAGCGAGCGAGCCGAAAATATTAAACCGCGTTCCTCACTGAAACAATTACTTGTGCCATTTATCGGCATAACTGGCGGTACTTGTCTATTTCTGTCTTCAGGCTTAGAGATATTTGGCTTTCCCTCCACCTTGGCTTTAGGAGTTGGTCTACCAATTAGCCTGTTTACTTGTTTATTAGTTTGGTTGCAATTGGGAAGTATGATGACCTTTATAGAACGCGAAGGGATGCAATCTTTAGATTTAGATTCTTTTTCTTAGATTGATAACGATGTTATTAGTACCCATTAATTTTATCCTTGAAGTTCCGATAGTTTAGTT
Organism: Nostoc sp. KVJ3; assembly: GCF_026127265.1. GTDB lineage: Bacteria > Cyanobacteriota > Cyanobacteriia > Cyanobacteriales > Nostocaceae > Nostoc. Next base: position 3,400,254 of record NZ_WWFG01000001.1, on the reverse strand, counting down.
TAAAATTGTTCACTCTTTGCTGAATAAAACTACTAGTAGAATTTTGCAGAAGCTTTATCTGGCTTGGGCGGGTAAAACTTTGAGGGCGTTTTTCAGGTGATTTTAAATAGCGATAATATAAGAAAACATCGCGGTAAGGAATATCAACATCTTCACCCCCACAAAGCCGCACAAAACCTGAAGAAGATATACTCATATAGTGTAAGTAGGTCAACCTCCGCCCTTGGTCGTAGAGGATATTATCTACCACATCAAATTGAGAACTCCAGTGATTACCAGTTGCCTGTTCGCAGTCATGAAAAGCAAAGTTATAATAGGAAATTCCACTTCTCAATACCATGTAGTTAAATAAAGATTGGTCAGGCGCTAAAAAAGCCATGACATCTGCCTCACCTGATGTTAATTTCTCGATTAATTCGGCTCTGATAGCTGGAGAAAAAATATTTTTCTTGGTGGCAAACCAACCAGCACAAAATACTTTATCTTGCAAGTTTTCTGAGTTAAAAATTTGCTGTATTTGCTCTGAGGAGCCATCAAAAATAAATTTTAAGTCTGACTTATATTGAAAATCATTCACTACCCAATCAGATGTATCTAATTTTTCATATACATAATCTACTGGCCCCATTAACAAGGTATCTGCATCAAAGTAAATAAATCTATCAAAGGGGCCATCCACAGCACAAAATTTGCGGTGCATTGGTAACTCATAAAGTTCTGGAAAACCCCACTCTCGCCAAGTTTTTTGCGCTCTAGGATAATTTTTCCATATCTGAGTCGCAAAGTTATCCCAGTAAGCTATAGAATCAGAATCTTCAAATAAGGTGACATTATCTCTAGATGCAATTTCTGCCTTCACCTTATCTAAACGCTGATTATATGGAAGTATACAAATAGGAATTTTCCTACCAGCATTAGCTTCTATACTGTTGAGCAACGCAACTAATTGGTCATAGACAACATCATTGGCTAGGATGTAGATACCATCAATCATTGTGATCCTCCTAATATTAAGTACGGGCAGCAACAAAGGGAAAGAAACGGCGAGTCAGTTTAGGGATGAAGGCCAATTTCCCCTCATGGAGATAGCGATAGTGTTCCCACAATTGCCAATAGGGACTACCAGTTTTCATCCGTGTACCAGCCCAGTGGAGATATTTTAATCGTTGTCCTCGATCATAGAGGACGTAATCTTGCTGTTGGAAATTTTGCGAACCTGCCCAACTACCAGGCCCTCCCCCAGGAATTTTGACGAGATTCCCACGTTTGTTAATCAGTTTGAGAACAAGATAATTTAAAATTGGTTGATCTGTAACTCCTTCCGAAAAATCGAAATATTCGCGATGTGCTGAACACTCGCGCAAAGCTTCATCCATCTGTTCTTCAGTAATAACTCCTTTTCTCGAAGCCCAGAAGCCACTGTTGAAAACATCTTGAAGTTGGGCATCAGAAAAAATCTGCTGCTCTTTCAGAAATGGGGAAAAGATATTTCGCAGCTTGTCATTGACATGATGGTAATCACAACAGAAGAAATCGACTTCTGAAAGTTTGTCTAAATTGTCGGCAATTTTTTCAAAAACGACAATATCTGTATCAATATAAATAAATTCATCTAAAGGGCCAAACCATGCGACAAGTTTACGCATTTTGTTGGGTAAGGCGAGAAAATCTCGATCAAAAATTTCTCCGATACGTTTAGTAAATGTCTCAATCAGTTCTAAATCTGGAAAAATTTGCACGTTGTGTAAGGTAGCAAGCTGCTCTGCTACCTTGTGATAACTTTCATTAAAAGGTATGAGATAAATGGTTACTTCGGGATCATAAGTACGAATGCTATTGAGTAAGGCAATAGCATTATCGATCACACGATCGTTGGCAACAATATAAATTCCCCTACTCATAAATTATCCTTGATTAATTAACTTAAATTTTCGCAAAGCTCTGGTGAGTAAATTTGGTACTGGAGCGTCATCATAACTTTTCGGAGGATTTTTAAAGACTGGGCGCTTTTCCGGTTCGTGTAAATAACGATAGTAGAGAAATAAATCTCGATAGGGAAACTCAATATTTTCTCCAGCACAGACTGCTTGATTAATATTAGGAGGAATACCAATATAATGTATGTAAGTTAGTCGATTACCTTTGTCATAAAGCAGGTTTTCTCGTTCCTCAAAATGCTTAGATGTGGCAGAACATCCTGTTTTTTCATGATCTGGGAGTTGGCGAGCAAAGTTATAAATAGAAAGATTAGACCTCATTACCATATAGTTTATTAATGGTTGCTCGCCAGCACCGCCATACAAAATTTCTGACTCACCATTTTGTAAATTGGATATTAGCCAATCTCTTTGTTCTGAGTTAAACATCCCTCGTTTAGAACCATAAAATCCTGAGCAGAATATTTCGGAATCAATGCGTTTTTGCTCAAAAATTTCTAGTAATTTTGGAGAACTAACATTATAGATTTTACTAACGTCTTTAAATTGGAAATCGTAGACAACAAAATCATAAGTATCTAGCTTTTCAAACACCCCTGCCAGAGAGTTCATCACCAAAGTATCTGCATCTAAATAGATAAACTTATCGAAGGGCCCATCAAATGCACAAAAACGACGGTGAGCGCCATACAAACGTGATTTACTACGATTTAATCGTTCTGGTGCTGCTGAGAACATAAATCGATCCCAGAGGTCGATTGATTCTTGATTATCGTAAAGAAATACATTAGGACGTTTAGCTATTTCATCAGCAATTCGTTGTGTCCGATCGTCAAAAGGATAAATGCAAACAGGAGTTTCTGATCCCAAGATAACATCGATACTGTTGAGCAAAGCCACCAGTTGATCGAAAACGTAATCATTGCCAAGGGTACAAATACCATTCATAATTTATGAGTGTTGATCGACAAAGTTTGATAACCAGTTAAGTAAGTTTAATTTGTGTAAAATGATTTGACGTGCTTCTGCGATCGCATCTTTGGCTGCATACCAAGCATCAGGTGTAGCTGTCACTTCTTGAATGTAGGCAATGCCTTTTTCATCTAAACTGGGCAACCGCAAAAAACTACCAGGTGGCAATAATTTGTCAGCAGCCGGGCCACCATAGTAAATTGGTAGACACCATGCAAGTAAACTATCCCAAAGTTTTTCACTCACATACCAATTATTATCAGCATAATTTTCAATTGCCAGATTGTAATAGTATGGTGCCATCCCATACCACTTATTACCTAGCTCTCCCGACTGTTTCGCCGATTCTGGTAAGTTACGCCCGTATAAATCAAACTTAATGCCACTAGATTGTAGAGATTGCAAAAAGTCTAAACGCTGGCGATGGTTGGCTGTGCGGCTAATTCCTGAAGTAATCCAACTACATGGGGCAACTTTTCGGGGAGGCGGCATTTCATTTAAATCTTGAAATGAATTTGAGTGATACCAAATAGCTGGCATATAGTCGGGAGTCGGAGCAAAATCATCGGGCCCAGAAATGTAGCCGCAATACTTCTGGGCTTGTTGGTAATTATGATTCGTTATTTCGACAATTTCATCTAAAGGCGGTTCTCTTAGTAAATAAATAATCCGTTCTTTGTTGACACCTCGCAGTTGAGAATCAACATTTACTACTGATTTTTGCTGCCCCCGGCGTAAGCTATCAAACCAAGATTTTTGCGGTGCTGCTTGGGGAAAATCAAATTGATACATCAATAAAAAATCTGGTTTTGCAGCTAATGCTTGCATTTGCATATTGCCCCAAACTCCAAATTGATTCGGGGTTTGTTGCCACAGCCAATCGGCTCTAGTTTCTAAACCTCGATAGCTGCTAATCATGCCTACAGTTTTGATAGTCATTTTAGTTATTTGTCATTGATCATTTGACTTAATATGACCCATTTTTCATTACATAATAAGTTGAGGAAGCAGAGGTTCATCAACATAACTAAGGATTTTTGCCGCTCGATTCTCCCAAGAGAACTGCTGAACAAAATTGATACTATCGGGATAACCTTCTATTTTTCTGGGATGAGTTTCTAAAACCCGCTTCAGACTTTCAGCAAATTTACTGGGGTTATCTGGTTCACACCAAGCAGCGATCGCTTGAGTATCTTGAAACTCAACTAATGATGGAATTTCTGTCGAGACAATGGGTGTTCCAGAGGCGAAGTAGTCAAACAGCTTTAATGGAGATGTGAAAGTTGCGGCTTTTCCCGAACAATGAGGGTGAGCTAAAACATCGGCTGCTTGTAGCAAAGATGCTAACTCATTATGCAAAATATAACCCAAAAATTTAATATTATTAACCTGTTTTTCTTTTACTAATTGCTGATAATATTCAACTTCTCCTGGCTTACCACCTGCACAGACAAATTGTACATTAGGCATTTCACTAGCCACATCAATTAGTACATCAATACCTTTAAATTGCTGTAATGCTCCCGCATAAACTACTAAATGTTGGTTTTCCTCTTGCAATAGTTTTTTCCGCCATTCTGCTGCTTTTTCTGGTTGTCTCTGCATAAATAAACGATTAAAACCGTTGTGTAGAGTAATTACCTTCTCTGGCGGCATTCCATTTTTAATCATGCTTTCGCGAATTGTGTCTACAACTGTGACAGCAATTTGCAATAACGGATTTGTGACAATTTCTAGCTCAAATGGTTTTTCTTCATGATGGTGGTGTTCATAAATTGCCGGAATGCCATTTCTGATGGCAGCTTTGATAAAATTCCAGTTGCGACTGTGGACAAGTTTAGTGGTTGGAAGTATGTAAAATGGTAAATAATATTTGCTAGCAATGGTGTTAGAGTCAGTAAATTTGCTCCGAAAATAGTCGATTGGCCAAGGCATTGCTAAGGGAGCAACTTTTAATTTTTCATGGAGATTGTAATATTCAATAAGTTCTATTGGTGTTTGCTTAGGTTGAAAAGGACGCACTAAATTAACTGGGTTAATCGCTTTTAATCCTTTTTCATAATATACCAAAACTGTTGAATAGCCCAAGTTAGCGGCGGCGTTAGCTGCATTTGTAGACTGGACTAGGTGAGCTTCTGGCTGGGGTAACTCTTCACCAATAAAAAAAATGTAATGTTTTTTTAAAATATTATTTTCCATACATTTTAGACATTAATACTATTCTCAAATTTTTCTAAATTATCGAGTAGACATATAGCAGAGGTATAACTTTCACTAATTAATTCATTTGGCTCTTGGGGAGTATCTGTTAAATCATCGGTTATAGAACGAAGAGAGCTAAAGATCAGATTAAGAGAAGTTCTAAACTCAACGGCGAGATGATTAAAGGTTTGATAATAGTTGCTGATGACATTTTGATTTTGGTCAGAGATTGAGAGAATCTGACCCCTGATTTGCAAGTTAATCACATCTTCAAAAATATCAATGGTGTTGAGAATTCTCCAGGCTGATTTGTAAGAGTCTTCAATTAATTTGTGCCGTTCTTCGGAATCGTCTACCAGATCATCAAGTAATAAGCGTAGGAACCCAATCATCGAGTTCAACTGTGTCCGAATTTCGTGAGAGATGCGGAGCAAGCTTTGATTGTGTTTAGTAGCGGCTTCAGGACGTTCAACAAATTTCTTTGAGTTTAGGCGCATTGCCTTAATAATTTTTGTTTGAATCAGGTTTTTATCAGGGCGATCGCTAAATTGCATTGAGTAAAGGCGGGAGTAGTAAGCACCTTTTTGTAAAAGTTCTTCATGGGTTCCCACTTCTACCACCTGTCCTTGATCTAAAACGGCTATTTGATTGGCTTTTTGGACTGTGGAAAGGCGGTGAGCAATTACAAGGGTGGTGCGATCGCGACTAAGATCGTCGAGTGCCGATTGTACTAAGCGTTCCGAAACGGTATCTAAAGCGCTGGTGGCTTCATCTAAAATCAGAATTTCGGGATTTTGCAGGAGGGCGCGGGCGATCGCTAATCTTTGCCTTTGTCCACCAGATAACATGACACCGCGATCGCCAATGAAGGTATCAAATCCTTGAGGCAATTTGCTAATAAACTCATAAGCATTTGCCCGTTTTGCGGCTGTAATAATTTCATCCTCAGTAGCCTCTGCTCGCCCATAAGCGATGTTGTTCTGCACCGAGTCATTAAAAAGAAAGGTATCTTGACTAACAATCCCCATCCGCTTCCGTAGGGATACAAGATCGAACTCCCGCAAATCGATGCCGTCAATGGTAATACTGCCAGCAACTGGGTCATAAAACCTGGGCAAAAGGTCTGCTAAAGTCGATTTACCAGCACCAGAGCTACCTACTAATGCTAAGGTTGTGCCATGCGGTAAATATAAACTTACATCTTTAAGTACCAACTTTTCATGGCCTGGGTAGGCAAAGCAAAGAGAATTAAAAGACACTCCCTCTTGTAATTTTGTGTAGGGAAGTTTACCCTGGCTCATGAATGGCTTATCGTGTAGGCTTAAAAAATCATTGGTAACATCCACACTGGCGGCGGTACTGGCAAAGTTGCTGCGAATAGTATTTAGCTGAGAAATCAATGGCAGCACTCGCAGCAATACTAATAAATATGTCAGCAGTACGGTGGAAAGAGAAGAAATCTGGTTAGCAAAGAAGGTTTTGCTTAAAAGTACAATCAGTAGTAAAGCTGTAATCCCCATCACCTCACTCAGAGGTGTAATTATTTCCGAATTAACTTGAGATTGGAAATCTGCTAATTCGCGATCGCGAATTAGTTTTTGAATCCGTTGATATTCTTTTTCTTCATTTCCCGTCGCCTTTACCAATCGAATTCCGTTTAAAGTCTCTAGCACAGAGATTGAATATGCTCTAGACATTTCACTCAGCTGCTTACCAAAACTTTTAGATCGAGAAATGGCATACTGATTTACTAATGTCACCAACGACAGCAAAAACGTAGAGGCAATTGTCAACTGCCAAGAAATTGACAGCAGTAAAGCAACAAAAACTAAAATTGTGATTCCTAAGATAACTATCTTGACTGTACTACCTATAGCACTTGCAGCCCGGCCAATTTCTCCACCAAGACGGTTGATTAAATCACCAACCTTCGTCTTGGCATAATAATCTATATCAATTTCTAGTAATAACTTTAACCCGGTTTCGCGCATATCTGATGTCAGTTTTCGGGTTAAAGAACTTGATGCTAACGAACTGGCATAAGTAGCTAGGTTTTTTAAAAGAATTGTAAATATAATCGCCCCAGCCATTACTCCTATCCGGTAACTTTCTGGAGTATTATCAAAGGGAGATATCATTCTTTTTAAGATGGGAGGGGCAGTACTTAAATCTACTTCTTGCCCGACAATCTTTAAAACTACTGGCACAATTAAAGCTGTGCTGATGCCATTAAATAAAGCTCCAGAAAATCCTAACAATATTGTTAGGATAATTAAACCTGGATAGGGTTTAGCAAATCTTAATAGTAGTTTTCTGGTAGACATGGGGTATTATTATGCCACTTTTACGGATTAAAATTATTTCCCAATTACTTGCGAAAATAGCTAATTATGAAAGAAATCAAACTAAATAATTTTCATATCTCAACCCCGTTAAAATATAGTTAAATTCCTACAACATCACCTTCTAGAGATTCTTCCAAATAAAATATTAATTTGGCACAATCAGGAAATCAAAATCTCTTTTTCAATGCCCTATGCCCTATTAATATTTACAACCGAGTAATTACCGACTCTAGTACAGAAGACATCGCCTCTATACTATAGAGTTCCACACATCTTTGTCTTGCCTTGATACCTTGCTGATTTGCGGACTCTAAATTCTCAAAAATCAATTGAATCTGTTCTGTAATCTGTTCAGGACAAGCTGGCTCGACTAAATAACCAGTATCACCTAAGATTTTGGGAATATCTCCAACGCGTGTTGATAATATAGGTTTAGCCATTGCCATGCCATCTGTCAACTTTAAGGGAAATTGAGCGCGAGTTTCTGGGGTATCTCGCTGGGGAACGACTACGATGTGAGCTGCTGCTACCAAATCAGGCATAATATCAGCTGGATAATTTGGCAATTTGATAATCCAGCGTCCCCACTTTTGTTGAAGTTGCTCATCATAATTATCATAAGGACTACCACCCACAATCACTAGTCTTAAGTCTGGCTGATTAATTTTATCTAGTGCTATCAGAACATCTTCTAGACCTTTATAAGGTCTTGGCGCACCAGGAAACATTAAAATTCGATATTCAGATAAACCATAACGACTTCTACTTTCTTCAGAATTGTATCGAGTCGGGTCAAATAAGGAGGTATCTTTACCATTGGGAACAAACTGACCGCCAAAACGCTGCTGCAAAAAGCTAGTATGTACGGTTACTGCATTAGCTTGATTCACCAAACCTTCCATCCATTTCAAATACAAAGGATGATTAGGCGATCTCAAAACTCCATCTTTTTTAAGTAAATCCCTCGCTAACTGTTTGAGTGTAGGACGATAATGCCATTTGTCGCCACCATACCAGCTAAGTTCCCAGTCATCTATATCTAAAATAACTGGTATTTTGCTATAGAGTTTCTTTAAAAGTGCAACACCAAAACTTGCTGGCTGAGGTTTGATTGCATAAATAATATCTCCATCAATAATTTTGAGAATTTCACTAATAGATTTAAAAAAATCTGGATAATTTGAGCCACTGACAGAATATACTTGATCTTCAGAAGAGATCGCTTTATATAACTCTTTATCAAATAAAAATCCGAATATTTGCACTTTATAGCCTAATTTGAGCAGGGCTTTTTTTAATAAAGATGCACGAATAAAACCATCATTAGTTGATAAATTCCATACCAGCAGTGATATCTTTAATTTTTCTCTCATCATCACCTATTTCTCTATTTTTAAATCATTTTTTCCGCCAAGGATTTGTAACTTGATTCGGTAAAAATACTTTAGCAAATCTATCAAAAACTCTTGTGTATAAAGAACGACTAATATTTTTAGCATACTGGGGTCGATAAGGATAGGTACAGTGAAGGACTTTTATTTGGTCTTGAACATCATAGTCTTCTCCCCACTTACTGAGATAATTATAGGTAGGTGGCAGGGTTTTCATGTGAGGGCGTACAGATGCGATCGCAGCAGCAAAAGCACCTTGATCTTTTAGGAGCAATTTATCTTGGTTATTTTTGACAATCTCAAAATAACCTTTAAATTCTTCAAAAAATACCTTGGTTACTTCTGTTTTCCGAAAAGCCATAAAACCGCCGTTATATTGCACACTATCTGCTTGTAATGGTAAACCTACCGATTGCAGAATTGGCACAACATTTGCTAAGAGTTCTTCTTGTTTACCACGTAATAAATTTGTAGCTTTCAAAATAGAAGGTTCTACATCTTCAGTTAATAAAAAGTCATATTCATCTAGATACTCAAATACGTCGTTGATATTAGATAATAAGCAAATATCTGAATCTAGATAAATTGTTTTATCAAACTCCGAGGCTGTATATAGAGCCAGCTTTGCTTCCCTTGATGCTAAAACAGTATTTTCATTCGCCGGTGCTGGCTTTAAAATTATATTTTTGAAAGCCTTTAATAATGGATAGAGAACTACTGGAACTTTATCAATTAAAATAATTATTGGCTCTTGATGAAACTTCCTAACCGCTGCTAAAAAATGAATGCAATCTTGAAAAGAGTAAAGCCCGGTTAAAATAGTAATAAATCCTCTATTTTCTGTTTTCATAAATAAGTTAAATAAATATTACTTTTAATCCTAGTCCGTCAATCTAACTTAATGTGTCCATTCCCAGACACTTTTACTCCAGTCTTCGTTATAGTGAAAAACTCCTTGCCATTGGTAAAAGTGGATAAAATCTTCGATTTCTAAGGTTTTATTCACATCCCTAATCATATAGAGAGGTCGATTACCATAAAATGAAGCCCACATACTATAACTACTAGGAGGGCCAATAATATAATCACACTCAGCTAAAGAATACATATCCTCAATTATATGATTATTGCCATAAACATAAGATAAATGTTGGAAATAATCCTCGTTTGGCTTCTGATTTGAGCAAATCAAAAATGTCACTTTTTTGTTAGGAAATAGTCTTTGTGCTGATTCCATAACCTTTAAATATTCTTCAATTAAATAAAAATATTTGCCATTTTGATGTTCCTGATAATCTCCATGACGAATATGCACTCCAACGATCACATCAGTCTGGCTACGAATATTGGATATGAGTTTTGCTACATTTAGCTGATACTTCTTTAAAGGTTGAAAATAAGCACGAATTTTTTCACCATGTTTTTCTAAATTTGATATATCATCTACAAACCATCCATCGCGGAACATCCATCCTTGAAAAAAGTTCATAGAGCCTGATTTCAACTCTTTTGTGATAATTGAATTACTCCAGTTGAAGGGCTGATTACGCTTAATATTAATTGTGCTAAAGCGCTTACTTTCAGCTAACCAACGATTAATATTATAGTAATATTTACGTAGCAATTGGTTTCCTGAAATTGAAAATGATGGAGGAGGGTAACAACATAAAAAGTCTTGAGATGTTGAGCTAAAAAAATCAGCATACTCTTCAAATGCTGGGTTTATAACTGTGAAATTATTTTCAATAGCAAATGCTATAAAATTAGCAAATAGCAATAATCTATTGCCTAATTGTCCAGATTTTGCAGAGATTATTAACATATATAAATAAACAGTAAATTATTGGTTTAAAACAATTTAAATGGTGTTTAATTTATTAATTAAATTAAGTATTCTCTATAATTTAATCGATTTCTTGGTATCCTTAAAACAGAAAATTACAAAATAAATATAACTGTGTAATTTCGGTTATTACCAGAGAAAAATCACTGATAATTTCAAGTCAGCTTTTATTTTTTTAAGTATAATTACTGGATGAGTGCAGTAAATATACTGTGCTAAATGGTAGATTACAGTTATAATGAATAAAGTATAAATACTTGATGTAGCTTGTGCAATTAGCCTTGTTACTGAATACCCAACATCTATTTTATAAGAGAGGCAAGGGTAATGCAGATAATTCGTCTGGAAGCACTCTCGGACAACTATATATTCTTGTTACATGATGAGAAACAAAATATCGCCGCTGTTGTCGATCCAGCAGAGTCTCAACCAGTATTAAAGAAACTGGCAGAATTAAAAGCTGAGTTGGTAGCAATTTTCAACACGCACCACCATAACGATCATGTGGGTGGTAATAAGCAATTAATCGAACAATTCCCGCAATTGATAGTTTATGGAGGAGCGGAGGATCGTGGTAGAATTCCTGGACAACAGGTGTTTTTGCAACAAGGCGATCGCGTCCGGTTTGCAGACCGCATAGCTGAAGTTATCTTTGTTCCCGGACATACCCGCGCTCACATCGTTTACTACTTTCCCCCCGAAAACGCTGGCGAGACAGGCGATTTGTTTTGCGGCGATACCTTATTTTCTGGCGGTTGCGGTCGCTTATTTGAAGGAACACCGGCTCAAATGGTAGAATCTTTAAGCAAATTGCGCTCTCTACCTGATAATACATATATTTGGTGTGCCCACGAATACACCTTAAAGAATCTGCAATTTGCCTTAACTGTGGATGGCAACAACACAGACTTACAAAGGCGCTTCAATGAAGTGAAGGCTTACCGTAGTCGAGGAGAAGCTACTATCCCCTCGCTACTAGGAGTGGAGAAGCGCACCAATCCCTTTTTACGTTGGGATCAGCCATCGTTACAATTAAAATTTAAGATTAGCGATGCAGTGCAAACTTTCGGGCGGATACGGGAAATGAGAAATAACTTTTAGGGAATTGGGCATTGTTTGTTATTCTTATTCTGCTCCCCTATTCCCAATTCCCCATTCTTTCAATTTTTTAACGGGAATAGTTGCGATCGCACCCTTCCTTTCGCTACGATCTGTAAGCTTTAGGGTATAGGCAAAGAAGCTTGGAATACAGCAGTGACATTGTGAGCTATCAAGCCTTACCCAAATTAATCAGATTTTACAGGAAAAACGATGGCGAAACGCGTACAGTTAGTTTTAAATCAGGATATCAGCAAGCTAGGAAAATCCGGCGACTTAGTAGAAGTAGCTCCAGGCTATGCTCGAAATTATCTGATTCCCCAGAAATTGGCAACCAATGCCACTCCTGGTATTCTCAAGCAAGTAGAACGCCGTCGTGAGCAAGAGCGTCTACGGCAATTAGAACTCAAACAACAAGCTCTTGAGCAAAAAGAATCTTTAGAAAAAGTTGGCAGCTTGACAATTGCCAAGCCAGTTGGTGAAAACGAAGCAATTTTTGGTACTATCACCACCCAAGATGTTGCAGATGCAATTAAGGCAGCCACCAGTCAAGAAGTAGATCGGCGTGGAATTACCATTCCCGATATTAACCACCTTGGTACTTATCAAGCCGAAATTAAATTGCATTCTGATGTAGTAGCACAGGTCGATATTCAAGTCGTCGCTAGCTAATTCAGGAAGGGGCGGGGGGGACGCGAGGATGAAGGAGTAAAGAAAAGGTGAATAATAACTTCTAACTCCTGTACAGAGGCGATTAATCGTGTCTCTAGCAAAATCTCAAAACTAAAATCGTTATATGGCTGAAGAACTGAGTTTTAAAGGCGATGGTAGCGATCGCCTCCCCCCACAAAATATTGAGGCCGAAGAAGCGATTTTGGGGGGTATTTTGCTAGATCCAGAAGCGATTAGTCGAGTTAGCGATCGCCTCCTTCCTGAAGCTTTTTACATTAGTGCCCACAAAGAGATTTATCAAGCGGCTGTGAGGCTCCACGCCCAAGGTAAAGCTACAGACTTGCTCTGTGTCACCAGTTGGCTAACTGACCATGAGATGCTTGCTCGTATAGGTGGCAGAAATAAATTAGCAACTCTGGTAGACCGCACAGTATCAGCCGTGAACATCGACGCTTTAGCAGGGTTGGTGATGGACAAATACCTGCGGCGACAGTTAATTAAAGCTGGCAATGAAATTGTCCATCTTGGTTACGAGACAGAAACCGAGTTACCAACTGTTTTAGACCAAGCAGAACAGAAAGTATTTGGTGTGACTCAAGAACGTCCACAATCGGGTTTAGTTCACATTTCTGATACTCTAATTAATAATTTCCAGGATATTGAAGATCGAAATCAAGGCATAGCCTTACCTGGAATTCCCTGCGGATTTTACGATTTAGATGCCATGACTAGCGGCTTTCAGCGCTCTGATTTGATTATTGTTGCGGGCCGCCCATCAATGGGAAAATGTCTCAGCTTTGATTCAGAAATAGTTTTAGCAGATGGACAAATTATCACAATTGAAGAATTATACAATCAACGTCATGCCTCATTATTGACGTTAAACAAAGACTGGAAATTTACCTTTACTCAACCCTGTGCATTTGTAGATGATGGTATCAAACCAGTTTTTCGCGTAACAACTCGCTTAGGTAGGTCTATTGAAACTACAATCACCCATCCATATTTAACTATTAGAGGCTGGCAAAGATTAGAACATTTGAAAGTGGGTGATAAAATTGCTGTCCCGCGAAAAATAGATGTATTTGGTACAAAAACTATCCGTGAATGCGAAGTAAAGTTATTAGCTTATTTAATTGGCGATGGCGGATTAACTAACTGCAATCCACGATTTACAAATAGTAATCCATTGCTGCAAGCCGATTTTTCGCAAGCAGTTGCGGATTTTGGTGGTTTAACAGTGCGTTGGGAAAATTCTCAGGATACACGCACACCATCACTTTGTGTAAGTGGAGATTTGCAATTTATTGCTATTCAAAGGCAGATTTTTGCTGAAAATTTTAAACTAAAGATTCAATCGCAGTCATTGACAGGAAAAGACATAAGTCAATTAGTTGGAGTCAGCCCTACTTTACTTTGCGCTTGGAAGCAGGGAGTGTGTGTACCAAATTTAGAGACTTTTGAGCTATTATGCGAAATTTTGCAATTAGAGTCAGAAGAGTTTGTATCTCATGGACTTGCTTGTATGAGCAAATCTCGGAAAAATTCACTGACACTTTGGTTAGAAGAATTAGGTTTGTGGGGCAAAAATGCTCATGGTAAGACTATTCCACCAATTGTTTTTCAATTAGAGCGATCGCAAATATCTTTATTTCTGAATCGTCTCTTTGCCACAGATGGATGGGCTACACTACTTACTAGCGGTCAAGCACAGTTAGGATATGGAACAGTCAGCGAGAAATTAGCAAGACAAATCCAACATCTTTTATTAAGATTTGGCATCATCGCCTCTCTGAGAAAGCGGTCTATCAAGTATAACAACACCCGCAGAACGGCGTGGCAATTAGATATAACTGATGCCTTATCTATCAAAGCTTTTATCGCCGAAATAGGTATCTTCAGTAAAGAAGAAGCAATAGCAAAAGTTACAGATGCAATATCTCTGCATAGATATCAAACTAATCGTGACTTGATACCTTTAGAGATTTGGTCACAAATAGCAGCAGTAAAAGGTAATGAAACTTGGAGTAGTTTAGCTAGACGTGCAGGGATTCAAGGGCCAACAAATATGCATCTTGGGAAACGTGCCTTAAAGCGTGAAAGACTTTGGATACTAGCCACAGCTTTAGATAATTTACCACTTCAACAGTTAGCAACCAGTGATGTTTATTGGGATGAAATAGTTACGATTGAGTCGGTGGGTAACAAGCAAGTTTATGACTTAACAATTCCAGAAACACACAATTTTGTTGCCAATGATATTTGTGTTCACAATACAGCATTTTGCTTAAACCTTGCTCATAATATCGCCGCTTCTTATAAATTACCAGTTGCTTTTTTCAGCTTGGAAATGTCCAAAGAGCAACTGACGCAACGTTTATTAGCTAGTGAAGCGCAAATTGAAAGTAGTTATTTGCGGACTGGCCGCCTTAGTCAAACCCAGTGGGAACCTTTAAGCCGTGCTATTGGTATCCTTTCGGAGATGCCAATTTATATTGACGATACGCCGAATATTACAGTTACACAAATGCGTAGTCAGGCAAGAAGACTACAAGCGGAAGTTGGAACTGAATTAGGATTAATTGTAATAGATTACTTACAATTGATGGAAGGAGCAGGTGATAATCGCGTACAAGAATTATCAAAAATTACGCGTCAACTCAAAGGTTTAGCGCGGGAATTATCTGTACCAGTTATTGCCCTATCTCAGTTGAGTCGAGGTGTGGAAGCACGCACTAATAAGCGTCCAATGTTGTCAGATTTGAGAGAATCAGGTTCGATCGAACAAGACGCGGATTTAGTAATAATGTTATACCGCGACGAATATTACTCTCCAGATACTCCCGATCGCGGTATTGCAGAAGTAATTATAGCTAAACACCGCAACGGCCCTACAGGTACTGCGAAACTTTTATTTAATCCACAGTTTACAAAGTTTCAAAATTTAAAAATTTAGCTATTAAATTGGGGATTGGGGACTGGATATTGGGGACTGGGGAGCAGAAGATTAAAAGTTAGATTATTTACTTATTCCCAATGCCCAATGCCCAATGCCCAATGTCCCAATTTCTACTTAACTCCCAGCAATTCCACATCAAATAATAGAGTGGCGTTAGGCGGAATTACACCACCAGCACCACGAGCGCCATAACCTAATTCTGGGGGGATGATTAACTGACGACGACCGCCTACTTTCATGGTGCTAAGTCCTTCATCCCAACCTTTGATTACCTGACCAATCCCAATTTTAAAGCTGAAGGGTTGGCCGCGATCGCGTGAACTATCAAACTTAGTACCATCTTCTAAAGTGCCGACATAGTGAACTTCAACCGTTTGTCCAGGTTGAGGAGTCGCCCCAGTCCCCTCTTTGAACTCGACATACTTTAATCCAGAGGGGGTGGTTACGGCATTCGCATCAGACATAGTATTGCTCGCAATTAAGATATTGTTTTCAGTTACATCTGTGGCTGCTGGAGGCGTTTGGGTTAACTCGGCAGCAATGGCAGTATTCTGTTTACTGCTAACTTGCCCCACGACCAAAAGTACAACACACACCAGCATGAACGCCACGCTGAGGAAAATTGGTTTCAAAATCAGTTCTCCTTACTTAAGTATCCTGGCTAAAAGATTACCAATAGGACACAATTAGTTTAAATCACAAAGAACATCTTAACGCCAAAGCTTATTTTCTAAATCGCGCAATTGACGCTCTAAACGGTCAATTCTACCCCGCAGTTCATCCACTTCTGACTGGCGAGCTACCCCCAAATCTTGCATCATATTTCGCATTTGTCTTTGCATCTGGACATCCCAGTTTCCCTGCTCCGACTTTAACTGCTGGGCAAGATCGTCTATCACTGCCTTGGCTTGCTCAGGATTGAGCTTACCATCTTTAACCAAGTCATCGCTAACTTGGCGCAGTTTTTCTGCAACTAAAGACGTTGTGCCCAGACCCACCATCATTAGCTGTTGCAACCAATTGCTATTGTCCATACTTCCTCTTACTTGTTTTAAACCAGCCGACCCTTGCTCCTGAGTGTAGGCAATCAAGCTATGCTAAAAGCCTAGTTCTTCTAGCCTACATCTCTATTTTGGCAAATTGGCAAACACAGAGATTACAGGGTGTGATTCTAAAACTACTCAAGTTTCAGGATGCCCTGGATTTAGAGTGTTCCAAAAAATAAATGATCCAAAACCGGTCATTGCGAACGCTCGCAATGACAATTGGGCATTTTTTTACTTGGAGTACTCTTAAAGGAAAATTTTATCTATAGCAATCTGGAATCATTCGTGAGAAAATACTGAGATGAATAGAAAGTAAAGAAAATTTTGGTAGCTCTTAACTATTAATAAATATATTAGGTGCTTAGTGCTATTAATGCTTTATATTTAGCGACAGGGTGGTGCAAACAGCCACTCATGTTCTAATACTTAGGAGGCAGTACCCACCGATAATACTCACGCTTCGATACCATCAGCACGTAGCGTAAGTAAAGGTTAAGTTGATATTAAAACGAATAATTTTTGCTGAATTGCGACAGATAAAGACTAAACTAAAAAGTCTTGTGCAGCAAAACCTGTAGCTTTAAATGAAGTAATCATGTCTAAGGTTCTTGTCTCAGATTCTATTGACCAAGCTGGAATTGACATTCTTTCGCAAGTTGCTACCGTTGATGTCAAACTAGGTCTAAAACCAGCCCAACTGCTAGAGATTATTGGTGAGTATGACGCGCTGATGATTCGCTCTAGTACACGCGTCACTCAAGAAATCATTGAAGCCGGCACCCAGCTAAAAATTATCGGTCGTGCTGGTGTGGGTGTGGATAATGTGGATGTTCCCGCAGCCACACGACGGGGAATTGTAGTAGTCAATTCTCCAGAGGGAAATACAATTGCTGCTGCCGAACACGCCCTGGCGATGATTTTGGCTTTGTCTCGCCACATCCCCGATGCTAATGCCTCGGTGAAACGCGGTGCGTGGGATCGCAATAGCTTTGTTGGTGCGGAAGTTTATAAAAAAACCCTCGGCGTTGTCGGTTTGGGTAAAATTGGCTCCCATGTTGCGGCTGTAGCTAAGACAATGGGGATGAAACTTTTAGCTTATGACCCTTTTATTTCTACAGAACGAGCGGAACAACTTGGCTGCCAGTTGGTGGAGCTAGATTTACTCTTCCAACAAGCAGACTACATCACTCTACACATCCCAAAAACCCCAGAAACCACCCACCTAATCAATGCCACAACTCTGGCAAAAATGAAACCCACAGCCCGGATTATCAACTGCGCTCGCGGTGGGATCATTGATGAAGTAGCTTTAGCAGCAGCTCTAAAAGCGGGTAAAATTGGGGGTGCAGCCTTGGATGTGTTCGAGTCAGAACCACTAGGTGAATCGGAATTGCGATCGCTAGGTAAAGAAGTTATCCTCACCCCGCACTTAGGAGCCTCTACCGCCGAAGCTCAAGTAAATGTAGCTATTGATGTTGCTGAACAAATTCGGGATGTCCTTTTAGGACTACCAGCGCGTTCAGCCGTCAACATTCCCGGACTAGGCCCCGATGTGTTGGAAGAACTCAAACCCTATATGCAACTGGCAGAAACTCTAGGTAATCTGGTAGGACAGCTAGCTGGCGGACGGGTCGAAGTACTTAATATTCGACTGCAAGGGGAACTCGCAACTAACAAAAGTCAGCCTTTGATAGTAGCTGCCCTCAAAGGATTACTTTATCAAGCTTTGCGAGAACGGGTAAATTACGTCAATGCCAGCATAGAAGCTAAAGAACGTGGAATTAGAGTGATTGAAACCCGCGATGCTTCCATCAGAGACTATGCTGGAACGCTTCATTTAGAAGCCACGGGTACTTTAGGTACTCACTCTGTCACAGGTGCTTTGCTGGGTGAACGGGAAATCCACCTAACTGATGTTGACGGTTTCCCCATTAACGTCCCACCCAGCAAATATATGCTGTTTACCCTGCACCGCGATATGCCAGGGATTATCGGCAAACTTGGTTCCCTGCTCGGCAGTTTTAATGTGAATATTGCCAGTATGCAAGTAGGTCGTAAAATTGTCCGTGGTGATGCGGTAATGGCTCTGAGTATAGACGATCCTCTACCTGAAGGCATTCTGGATGAGATTATAAAAGTCCCTGGTATTCGGGACGCGTATACAGTAACTCTATGAGTGCTGAGTGAAAAAAGTTAGGAGTGAGTAGTTATGAATTAGAAGTTAAACAAGAAAACTCCTAACTCCTAACTCCTAACTCCTAACTCCTAACTCTCTCAAACTAAGCACTCAGCACTCGAAAATGGCAAACACCTGGTGGGAACTACAGATTTTATGTGAGCCAGACCTAGAAGATTCGATCTTTTGGCGACTGGAAGATTTTGGCTGTCGGGGGACAGCTAGTGAAAATAAAGGAAATTTATCTTTAGTCAGGGCTTACTTATCAACCATTCAAACACAGCTACTAGATTTGGCGGCGCTGTCGCTGTGGCTGCGTCAAGATGCTCTGTGTGTAGGAATTTCATCTCCCTCTCTGCAATGGCAGTTAATTGATGAAGAAGATTGGGCAACTAGCTGGAAACAATATTGGCATCCACAAGAAATAGGCGATCGCTTTCTAATTAACCCTGCGTGGCTACCATTACCAGAAACAACGGAACGGTTAGTAATTCGTCTCGACCCTGGCGTAGCATTTGGCACAGGAAACCATGCCACCACTCAGTTATGTTTGGAATCGCTGGAAATGCGGCTGAGTGGAGTTCCTCAGTCATTTGTGAGGACTGGTGGTAAACACGAACATCTGGTAATTGCGGATATTGGTTGTGGTTCTGGTATCCTTTCTATCGGGGCGTTGTTACTGGGAGCAGAGAAAGTCTATGCAGTAGATACTGACCCTTTAGCGGTGCAATCAACTATCAGCAATGCTGCCCTGAATGACATTAGCTCAGAACGTTTACTATCTGCACAGGGAAGCGTAGACATTTTGACAAAACTGCTTGAAAAACCAGTAGACGGTATTGTGTGCAATATTTTGGCTCATGTAATTATTGAATTGGTTCCAGAAATGAGTGCGATCGCTAAACCTGACACTTGGGCAATCTTCAGCGGTATTTTACTAGAACAATCTAAAGCTGTCGCTGACGCTTTAGAACAAAATGGTTGGGTTGTGGCTACCCTATGGAAACGAAAAGAATGGTGTTGCTTGAATGTACGCCGTTCTTAACTTCAACTTAAGTATAAATATAAATTATCAAGTAATCGGAAGTGACATAATATATACATTATCCACTATTGACTTTTGAAACTAGCGATGAAAGAACGGCTACAAATCTACAAAAAAGCTGACTCATCCGCTTCTAAGTCAGAACAAAGCCATTTGCGATCTCTACGACAGGCTACGCCTACGCACCTGTTAACTACTCATTCTCAACTTAGCTCCCAAAAGCCTATAGTACAGGCAAAAGTGGAGAATCAAAAATTTCAACAGGATCGGTTTGAGGCAACAAAACTCCAGATTCAAGCCAAGCATGGCACAATCACGCCAGCGGGACAGGAACGACTCACTCTCTTACAGGCAAAGATGAATGAGTCGTTGCAACAAGGAAAGGAACACTCTTCCCAGTTTGGTCATAACCTGAGCAAAATGGCGATAAAACGTGCTGATAGTGTATCAGCCGTACAAATGCAACCACTAATACAGCCAAAACTTACTATTGGTCAATCAGGAGATCGGTATGAGCAAGAAGCCGATAGAGTAGCTACTTCTGTAATCAGCCAAATTAATCCAGCTGCTTCACAAAACCAGGACACGCAGCAGACGACCCTACCAGTTAGCAGCAACCAACAAGCAAGCTCTGAAGAAATATTAGCAGCAAACAATTCAACAGATAAAAAACAAAAATTTTTACAAGACTACTCTCTAGCCAAAACCTTGGTAAATGGCATAGATGATACATTGCCAGAAGATAAAATCCTGGAACAGCTTTTCAAAAATTTTGGAAATATCCAATTTCAATACACAATGGTAAGCAAGAGTCAAGAAACTCTCTTAAAAGGCTCTCCAGAAGGAGATTGTCAGACATTAGCCAGGGCTTTTAAAAAAGTTGCCGAAGAATATTTTGGCATCGATAAAATAACAGTTGAAAGCATTGCCAAACCTTTTCTGACTGAAGCTGGAGCTACACCACACCAAGGGAAAAAGCCCAATTGTGATGACGGAAAACGATGGTTTTTTCAAAACCATTATTGGGCTACCTGGAACGGAAAAATTTATGATGTTTTATTCCTCAGTCATAAACGAACCGAAGCAGATATGGCAAAACAGGTGCAACCACTTACATCTATGTTGATGCCTGAACAAGAGTACTATGAGACAGAAAAAGGAAAAGTTGTATATCCAATTGTCAATAAGTACTCTACCGTAGAAATGGGGATATTTGAGAAGCTGAGAAACTTTGTGAATAATCTAGGTAGGTTTTTCTCTAATAATATGAGTGCGGTAATAAGTAAAATTCGGTCTTTATTTGCCCAAAGCGGAAACAACACTAGCGGTTTTGATTCTCTAATGAGAGAACTAGAAAATGATAAAACCAGTACAGTAATCTCAAACAAGCAAAGTTAATAGTACTCGAAACGGCTAAACGATATCTACAACAGTCTACGCACCTTGATGAATTAGCATCAGAGTCAAACTGCATTCGCGCGCGTCTCGTTAGGGACTGACAAATAAAAAACATCCCAAATTTTCTTGTGGGATGGGTGTCCTCAACCGTCCTATATTTAAGGCTGGCAGGATGCCAACCCCACAAGAGAAATAATTTATTTTTTGGAAATCCCTTAGAGAAGGACGCATAGACTCGTTGTCGCCAAGCGCCGCACCGTTAACAATTCAAGGTGCGTTAGCCTACGGCTCAACACACCCTACGAATAATTTATATTTCTTCATATACATTGAATTTTTCTCGCCGACTTAACTTACAGTTGGAAAGTATCTACTCACACGCCAAAAAGAGCAAAGTAAAATACTGGGTAGTTGGTAAAGAATTGTAATCCAAAATCCTAAATCTAAAATCCAAAATTCTTATGAGTCCCTGACTACGGTAGTCTAGATCAGAGTGAATTTATCGCTTGCGATATTATATTGTTTTATGACTTCAGTTGTTTCTAGTCCCCCACGCACTATTCGGATCGGTTCACGTAAAAGCCAACTTGCTCTGGTTCAAACCTATTGGGTACAAGAGCAACTCCAGAAAAGCTTTCCTGATATCACTTTTGAAGTCCACACCATGTCTACCCAAGGCGATAAAATCCTTGATGTAGCATTAGCTAAGATTGGCGATAAAGGACTTTTTACTAAAGAACTTGAAGTTGGAATGCTCAATCAAGAGATTGACTTTGCAGTTCATTCCCTCAAGGATTTACCGACTAACTTACCAGAAGGGTTAACACTGGCAGCAATTACTGAACGAGAAAACCCAGCAGATGCATTAGTTGTGCATGAAAAGCACAAAGATAAACAAATCGATACTTTACCCGCAGGTGCGGTAATTGGTACATCTTCGCTGCGGCGGTTGGCACAGTTACGCCACCACTTCCCCCACTTTACTTTTAAAGATGTGCGAGGAAACTTAATTACACGGTTGGCAAAACTGGATGCAGGTGAATACGATGCCTTAATTTTGGCAGCCGCAGGATTAGAAAGATTGGGAATGAGCGATCGCGTCCATCAAATTATCCCCAAAGAAATCTCCCTCCATGCCGTCGGACAAGGCGCTTTAGGGATAGAATGCCGGGCTGATGATAGTGAATTGCTATCTCTACTCAAAGCGATCGAACATCCTGCAACACGCGATCGCTGTCTTGCCGAACGATCTTTTCTACGCTCTTTAGAAGGCGGCTGTCAAGTTCCGATTGGTGTAAATACAGAAATATCTGGTGAGAATTTGACCTTAACAGGGATAGTTGCCAGTGTAGATGGTCAAAAACTCGTAAAAGATACCGTCACTGGAATTGCCAACAATGCCGAAGCACTAGGCAAAGAACTAGCAGAAGTATTGCGGCAACAGGGAGCTACAGAAATTTTATCAGAAATTTTTGCGGTGATTCAGCGCGGTTCCTAAGCAATTGGGCAAGCCGATGTGATTAGATAAGAGTTGATCGCCGTTTTAGCAAAGACGCGACAAATCGTCTTAGTCGCGATCGTAGAGTTAATTTGACAATATAGACTCAGGGAAGCAAAAATTACCATGCGGATTCTATTTGTTGCAGCAGAAGCAGCGCCCATTGCCAAAGTAGGAGGAATGGGTGATGTTGTTGGGGCATTACCCAAATTTCTGAGAGAAATGGGGCATGATGTGCGGATATTCTTGCCTTACTATGGCTTCCTGCCAGACAAAATGGAAATTCCCAAAGAACCTATCTGGCGGGGAAATGCGATGTTCCAGGAATTTGCTGTTTATGAAAGCGTTCTGCCTGGTACTGATGTTCCCTTGTACTTATTTGGACATCCTGTTTTCTTACCCCGTCACATTTATTCTGGAGAAGGTGAAGACTGGCGGTTCACCTTCTTTGCCAATGGTGCAGCCGAGTTTGCCTGGAATTATTGGAAACCAGAAATTATCCACTGTCATGATTGGCATACAGGGATGATTCCTGTATGGATGCACCAAGATCCTGATATCACAACAGTGTTTACCATTCATAACCTTGCTTATCAAGGGCCGTGGCGTTGGTATTTAGAGAAAATTACTTGGTGTCCCTGGTATATGCAAGGACACAACACAATGGCAGCTGCGGTGCAATTTGCCAATAAGGTAAATACAGTTTCGCCAACTTATGCCGAGCAAATCAAGACACCTACTTACGGTGAAACATTAGAAGGTTTGCTATCGTTTATTAGCGGTAAATTATCTGGGATTATCAACGGGATTGATACTGAAGTTTATAACCCAGAAAATGATAAATATATTGCCCAAACCTTTACTCCTGAGACTTTAGATAAACGCAAGGCTAACAAAATAGCTTTGCAAGAAGAAGTAGGATTAGAAGTCAACTCCAAAGCCTTTTTAATTGGGATTGTAACCCGATTAGTGGAACAAAAAGGCATTGATTTGATATTACAAATCCTCGATCGCTTCCTCTCTTATACAGATGCCCAGTTTGTTTTGTTAGGAACAGGCGATCGCTACTATGAAACTCAGATGTGGCAATTAGCATCCCGTTTTCCCGGACGGATGGCAACTTACTTACTGTATAACGATGCCCTGTCTCGCCGCATCTATGCTGGTACTGATGCTTTCTTGATGCCTAGTCGTTTTGAACCATGCGGTATTAGCCAAATGATGTCTTTGCGCTACGGTTCTGTGCCCATTGTCCGCCGCACAGGTGGATTAGTTGACACCGTAACCCATCACGACCCGGAAAATGCCGCAGGTACAGGTTATTGCTTTGATCGCTATGAACCGCTAGACCTTTTCACCTGTATGATCCGGGCTTGGGAAGGCTTCCGTTTCAAACCGCAATGGCAAGAACTACAAAAACGCGGTATGAGTGAAGATTTTAGTTGGCATCAGTCTGCTAAAGAGTACGTGAAATTGTACAAGTCAATCTACGGTTTGCCAGAAGAAGAAGAGAAGACACCAGAACCAGAGTTAGTCTTAAACGAAACAGTTAAAAGTAGCAAGTCCTGAGCTACGATCCCTCTAAATCTCCCGATAAATTGGGAGACTTTGATTCTTCCCCCTTTTTAAGGCTACGGTGTATACACAAGTCTGAAATAGCTGATTAATCAATGTTTTACCCCACCCTAACCCTCCCCTTATAAAGGCTATGGTGTACACACAAGTCTTTTAGAGTTGCCCCACAGCTTTAGATCCCCCCTAACCCCCTTAAAAAAGGGGGGACTAGAATCAAAGTCCCCCTTTATAAGGGGGACTTAGGGGATCTTCAACGATTTTGGTTTTGTACAGAGATGTGTGTACACCGTAGCCTTATAAAGGGGAGGGAACTAGATTTTCCGGTTTCCCCTCTTTATAAGGGGGGTAATTTGACTTGTGTATATAGCTTTTTAAGGGGGGTTAGGGGGAATCTAAAAGTGTCTAAAGTCACAGCGAAATACTTGTTCATTCAACCTCTAAGAGCTTGCAAAGCGAGAGTGTACACACAAGTCTCTTGATTTGCAATGGCATTGCACCGACTAACAATGCCATTGCATCGACTAACAATGCTATTGCACCGACTAACAATGCCATTGCACCGACTAACAATGCCATTGCATCGACTAACAATGCCATTGCACCGACTAACAATGCCATTGCACCGATTAACAATGCCATTGCATCGATAATATTTAGACTTGATAGAACTCCTAACTCCTAACTATTTAGTACTTGTTGCTTTCGCTCTAATTAACCAATCAGCATCATTAGCACACATTTCCCGGCTAGATGAGTCTCCTAAGCAGTCTAACGCCAATAAGCAAGCATATTTTAAATCCCAAATTGGGGTATTGAGGCAAATTTTGATTTCAGGAATTGCTCGTGAATCACCCAATTCGCCAAGAGCGATCGCACACGCTGCGCGAGATTTCTGAAACTGAGGTTCGCGGTTGTGCAGGTTTTCTATTAATAAATCGTAGGCAGGAGCATATTTCAGCCAACCGAAAAGTTTCATGACATGATAATGAGCGCCATAATCGTTATATGCCTTATCCCCATAAGTTGTTAAGAGTGCTTGAGGTGCTTCTTGGGGATAAATATCTAGTAAAGTTTTTGTCGCTAAATAGCAGCGTCCAAAATCGGTTTCGTAGAGTTCGTTAATGACAAAATCTAATATAGGGGTCGCGTCATACTCATGTACTAAATCTAGATCCTTGGGACGATCGTAAAGTACTTGTTCTAAGTAAGGTTGAATTTCTGTAAAGGTAATTTCACCACTGGGAACACCTGCATCTAAAAGCATCCGCAATCCTCGCAAGCGAAATACTAGAGATACAGGACAACGGGCAATTTCTGGGATGGCTTTGTAGTAACGTGCATCAATCAAATCTTGAATGCAACCACGCCGTGCATTGACGCTAGAACTTTGCAGCAGCGCCATCACTTCACTGATTTGGGAATAGTCACCAGTGAAACGACAAACAGTAGCGATCGCAGCACTACGAGTAGGTTCATCTTCAACTTTAGTAAATTTATTTACACGTTCCAAAGACGACTGATAGTCAGCATTCGCTAAAGTGTGAATAATAACTCGATATATTTGACCTGGTTTATCGAGCAATTGCGCCACTTCTTCGAGAATTTCTGGATCTTTAGTCCCGATTTCTCCAATTGCCCACACAGTATTTTCTACAGTATAAATATCATCATCTTTAAGGCATTGCCGAATTACAGGTAAAGCTGATTCAGCTTGCAATCGCCCTAAACTTTCCACAGCCTTGCGTCGGACAATGCGATGATCTAACTCATCGGGGTTACTGGTTTCAATCGCCCGTACCAAAGCCGCGATCGATTGCTCAGTGGGATAGTTAATTAAATGGGAAACAGCAATATACTTATCAGAAGCGTCTTCGAGTTGTTCTAATGGTGTATCGATAATTGCGATCGCTTGATCTTCTGTTAGCCCAAACATTTTAAAAAAACGTTTATCCATTGATCTATAAAATGGCTCTTGGATAATTGCTCAGAGGTCATATTTACTATCGTACTAGGGATTGGGCATTGGGCATTGGGCATTGGATGACTAAAATAAAATAGTTAAGTCGGAGTTCACGTCAAAATAAAATCTACTTACTGCCTACTGAGCGAGAATTGTAAGTAGAACGGCTACTTTTTATCTACGCAGCCATTTGAGGATGATAAAAAAAGAGTATGAATGATTATTTAGAAGACTACGAATTTAATAACCTCGATTTTTACAGAAAAAATCATGGGTTACAGCTTTATTACAACTGGTCTGGGGAAATTTCGTGGCAAGAAACACCAGATAAGCCAAAAGAAAAATTGTTCTCTATTATTGGGATGAATGCTACCAAAGTATTTCTCAAACCCGATCCTGAACACGGTGAAGTCGGATATCGCATTAATAGAGAATTGGGTTTATTTTGTGACCCAGATACTCAAGAAATTCTCCACTTTTGGAAATCACCAACAGCAAGTCAAGCAGTACCAGTAGTCCACATCGCTAACCGCATTGTCCAAGGGTCAGTCAAACCAAAGAAATTTGTTATACCCAAAGGTAAGGGATATATTACCTCTGTCATGGAAATTCCTTTAGAATATCCACATCCCTTAGCAGGAGATAGTAAATATTTAGATTATTGTCCTGGAGAAAAGTTTAAGGGAGTTGAGTACTTTATATCAAATACTTGCCGCCCCGATGCCACTGATGTCCCTCCTGCTAAGTGGGCGAGAGACTGTCCTTGGTTGCCCTGGATGAAGTTAGGATATGCTCATCCAGCTAAATTAAGATTTGAAACAACAATATTTAGAGTAGATTCTTTTGAGCAGCTTCATCCTAGTTTGGTCAAGCTGGTAAGGGAGAAAGTACCAATTTATGAGTTCACGCCAACAGAAAGTGATGAACCGAATGTAACGAGCATTCAATACTTTAAGAAAAATTTTGAATCTTACTTGCGAGGAGATATTTTTCCGCTAGAAGAAACATCTTAAATTGACACTCCCCGAATTTCTAATTCGGGGATTCTACATTCCACGACTCGCCGTTAAACAGCAGGCTTGCGCCAACTGCCCAAGAGGGCAAATCTCCTGTAGCGTAAATTCCCGTATGCCCTACGGTACTCAGTCCTAGTCTTAAAATGTTGATACTAGCATTTAAATCTCTATCCGCCACATAGCCACAATGGGGACAAACATGGGTTCTGGTACACAGAGATTTTTTCACTTTCTCGCGACAATTGGAACAGTTTTGGCTTGTATTATGGGGAGGCACGGCAACAGTTACTTTCCCATATTTATGCCCAAAATATTCCAACCACAATCGGAAAGTGTACCAACCAGTATCACTGATAGATTTAGCTAGATGTCGGTTACGTACCAACCCTTTCACATTCAAATCTTCATAGGCTACCAAATCATTAGATTGGATGACGGAGTATGCTAATCTCTTGCAATACTCTTTTCGTTGCCTACTTACCCTTAAATGTTTACGGGCATACCTATTTCTAGCTTTGTGGTAGTTGTTAGATTGTCGAACCTTGGCTTTTTTCTTTATGGTGCTGAACTTCTTGGACTTTTTACGATTAGCGCGGTTTAATGCTTTCTCGGATTTGCGGTAAAACTTAGGCGCAGGTTCAACCCAACCTTTGCTATCAGCAATGAAATACTTCAAACCTAAGTCGATACCAACTACTTCGAGAGTGAGCTGTGTTTCAACTTTAATTTGAACATCAATGGCAAATTGGGTATAGTAACCATCAGCACGACGTACTAAACGGACACGCTTAATTTGCTTGATGTCGTAGTAATTAAGGTCGTAGGTTCCCTGTAGCTTCAAAGTTCCAATGCCTTTCTTGTCAGAGAAAGTAATCGCTTTACGATTAGTGGAAAGTTTGAACCCAGTAGTCTTATATTCAACTGAGCGACAATGTTTTTTAAACTTAGGGAACCCCTTTTTACCTTTAACTTTCTTTTTACAGTTGTCGTAAAACCGTGATATCGCCGACCATGCACGTTCAGCAGCAGACTGTCTAGCCATTGAATTAAGTTCATCGGCAAAGGGAAATTCAGCAGCAAGTACAGCGCAATATTTATTAAGATCGTACTTAGTGACATTTTTATTGTCCATCCAATATCTCAAAGATTTATTCTGGATGAACTGACTAGTACGAATAGCATCATCTATTGCACAATATTGCCTGTCTTTCCCTTTGACTTTGAACTCGTAAATTATCATCGGTTCGACCTAACCAACTACATATTTATGCCTATCATGGTTGGCATAAACTAGCAATCAAGGCAAAACAAAACTTCACGGAGTCCTAAAGGACTCAGCCAGCCTTCTCCCAAAGGGAGACGCAAGCGCGAACATCCCTTGCCTGAAGTACGGAATACGGCGCTATGCGCCTGTTCCTCAAGGGTTTTCGGCATATTCCTTATAAGGTTCTTAACCCACGAAGGTGGGTTTTGTCTGTGTAGACGCGGTTTCTAACCGCCTTTTCTGTAGTTGGGTTCAAATTTTGAAGATTTCCATCAAAAAGCTTTACCAGTGGTAACGCAATCTGAGAAGATCGGAATATACACATTTGTCAGCTATTAATTAGTTGCCTCTTGCCAATCGTTCAATTTTATGTATCTGCTAAGTGGCAATCTTTAACGAGTAACCAAATACAAAAGATAGTCGAATATATAAACACGCATTTAGGAAACAAAACTTATGGATGAAACCTCAGAACTCACAACAACCGATAACATAACCCCTCAAGATGTCGCTGAAGTGATTGCAGAACTTGAGCTATATCGGGAACGCCTAATTCAAGAAACCACAGAAACAGCAAAACGGGCTAAGTTGATGAGAGTAAATGTGATGGCAAAACTGGAGCCTGAGCTTTCCAAGATTGATTCTGCCCTCCAGGAACTCCGTAATCAGCAAGCTGCTCTGAGTGTCAGCAATTAGTAATCCATTTAGCTATAAGTCATAATGCTCAACTCCAAAACTCAATCGGGGGAGGATTCGTTAAATCTGTCCCAGGCAGAAACTGATGCAATACTAGCAGCAGTTAATGAGCAATTAGGCTTAAACTCCTTTAACCCTGACGATCAACAGCTACTCAAGCAGATGATTGAGAGTATGGGAGACTCACGGGGGATGGTTAGGTTGAGTTTTGCAGAGGCGTTGGGGAAAATCGGGAAACCAGCAACCCCTTTATTGATGGAAGCTGTAACAAATCACCCAAACCCAGTTGTCCGCAGAGCTAGCGCCAAAACCCTGACACTGATTGCCGATCCGATCGCAATTCCCACCCTGGTTAATGCCCTGTTAAATGATGAAGATACGGTAGTCAAAACCTCGGCGGTGGGGGGCTTGCCAAAATCGGTGAGGCAGCTGTGCCAGCATTGCTGAAAATCTTAGCGTCAACCGAGTATCCAGAAAGTGCTAAAGGACATGCTGTGTGGGCGCTGGGGTTTATTGGGGCAGAGGCGAGGGAGCATTTATATCGAGAGATTAACTCAGACTCGGCTGAGGTTCGGGCGGCGGTGGTAGGTGCGATCGCTAAAATTGCTGAAGAAGGCACTGAGGAAGGAGCATTTCACATCCTCGTCAACGCCCTCACTGATTCATCCCCAATGGTGCGGTGTGAAGCGGCATCTGCTTTGGGTAGTCTAGCTTATCAACCAGCGATTCCGAATCTGGTGGAGTTACTGCATCATCCCGATTGGGAAACTCGAAAAGCAGCGGCTCTGGCATTAATGAAAATTGGCGATCGCACTTCCTTAGAACCTCTGCAAGCCGCACTAACCCAAGAAGAGGAAGCAGGAGTCCAGGCGGTGATCGAGTTGGCGATTTCTCAAATTGAGAGACAGTTAGAAGAAGATGCTTGGTAATAAAGCGATGCGGGTTTACATCTTGACATCTTTCTCTCATTTTGAGAGTATTTAATTAGTAATTAGTTTTTTGGTGATTGATGGATCTGAACAAAGAACCTAAAGACAAATGCATCTAATTGCAATTCGTAACCTCCGCATTGATGCTGCCCAGTACCCCGATGTCAAAAAGCAAACTGACGACTGGTACGCAACCGTTAAGAAGGTGGAATGGCAAAATTTGGAGGACGTTCGTCAGATTTATCGTGATGCTGAAGCAGTTGGAAATTTCACTGTTTTTAACATCAAAGGGAATGATTATCGCCTGATTGTCGGTATTGACTATGAAAACCAAACGGTTTACTACAAATATTTCCTGACTCATGCCGAATATGACAAAGGTAAATGGAAAAATGACCCTTACTTTTGACCAAGTTGCTTATAGTAGTCTGCTAGCTGAAGTTGCTCCCAAGGTAATTGAGACAGAAGAGGAATACGATCGCGCCCTAGCTGTGGCAGAGCGTCTAACGTTTTGCAAGAATCGGACTCCAGAAGAAAAAGCTCTGCATAAGCTGATAGTAATGCTGATTGAAGCGTATGAGAAAGAGTTCTATCTAATGGATGAATCAGCACCGCATGAAATTCTCCAACACATTATGGAAGTTAGTAACACCCGTCAAGCTGACTTGGTGAACATCATCGGGTCGAGTGGCGTGGTATCAGAGATTGTGAATGGTAAGCGGTCAATTAGTAAGTCACAAGCTAAGGCACTCGGAGATTACTTCAAGGTAACACCCAGTCTGTTCATCTAATGTATCCGTCGTACTGGGATTAATGAAGGTAGTTGCATTTAAGAGCGATCGCTCTTTTATCTTTTATATTTAATCACCTGATCTAATCTGGGCAAAGCACTCACTGCTGATTCACGAACATAAGGATCAACAGATTCATCATTTGTCAATGCCGTCAGCAGTTCCACACCTCGGATATCACCCATCGAACCGAATGCATTGACGATCGCCACAGCCACTGCAACATTATCTATTGTTTTCAGAGCTTCAGCCAAAATCTCAAAGGCAGGAGAACCAATCTCACCTAGCGCCATTACTGATGCGATATAAACAACGGCATTTGGGTCATTGAGCGCAGTTTTTAATCCCTCTAAGCCCTCAGCCGGCAAAGGAACATCTGGATGGTTAGCAGCAACCTGTGCCAAAGCCTTAGCACAACTACCCCGAATAGTTGCATTCTCGCTATTTATTAATGACTCTACCAGTGACGGTACAGCATCTACACCAATAGCACCCAGTGCTTTTACCGCAGCTCGACGGTAAGTTACATCCTCTTCATCCAAAATACCCATCAGGCGAGGAATGGTATTTTCATCCCGAACCTCAGCCAGTTCCCACATGGCTCGTTCCCGGAGATTGGGGTTGGGGTGTTTCAACTGTTCAAATAGAGAATCTATTGTCATAAAAGAAAATTTCCCGGTTGAAATCCCCCAAGTTTAATCATGAATTGCGAATTAGTAACAACTGAGGGACTCTTGGTCAATCACTCAACCAGATACAGGCAAAGCAACAGACTGAGAGTCCCTGAGTTTTAGAGGATGACGATCGCTCGTCTACGTCTAGTCAATTCCAATTACTATGAAAGGGAGTTGATTACGTAGTCGAGAAGAGCGCGGAACTCACCTAATGCTTGAGGAGACAAGTCACGAGGAGAACAAGCGCGATCGCGGGTGAAAGTCAAAGCGGTAACGTAAGGAGCAGTAGGCAGACCCAAAGAGCGATAAACTTCACGAGCGCCTGCAATACCCCATTCGTCTAGAGGGCCAGTACCGCCCACAACTAAGCTGTAGTTGATCAAGCGTAGGTAGTGCTTGATGTCGCGGAGGCACTTGTCTTTTTTAACTTGGGTAGCGCCAGCTTCGCCTTCTTGGGTGAGGTAAGGATATTTCTTGAAGGCAGCATCATAAGCTTCCTTAGCTACGTTATCGATACCAGCAGCTAGCTTTTCAGCAGCTTCTAGACGGGCGCTAGCACGTTGAATACTACCTTGAACTGATTCTAGATCGGAGGAGGTTGGGAAACGACCTGCTGCATCAGCAGCTCCGATAACTGTAGTGATAACTGATTTCATTGCTTTTTATACTCCAGATTAGATTTGATCGAGTTTTAATTTCAGTTGGCTTGACTAATAGGCTTACGACATTAGCGATTAGCAATTAGCTCAGAGCAGAAATAACGCGATCGAAGTAGCTAGCAGCTTCAGCAGCTAAAGCAGAGCAGTCGCCTTGAGGAGTATCCAATTTACGGAATCTCTTGCCAGCGTTAGCTTCTGTGTTGGTGTTGGTGATGTGAGCGACGCTAATAGCCTTCAGGATTTGGAAAGCGCGTACAGAAGATCCAGTTGGTACGCCCAAAGCTGTGTAGGTTTCTTTCAGACCGTTCAAAGCGCGATCGTCTAATACAGAAGAATCACCAGCCAATAGTGCATAGGTTACGTAGCGCAGAATGATTTCAGCATCACGTAGACAAGCAGCAGTCCGGCGAGTGGGGTACAAGTTACCACCAGCTTGAAGCAAACCAGTGTTTTCACAAGCAATCCCAGCGATCGCATCAGAAACTGCACAACTAGCATTGCTAGCGATCGCATTAACTGCATCAAGGCGCTTGTTGCCTTCAGCAATGAAAGACTTGAGGGCTGCCAAGTCAGCACCACCGATAGGAGCGGTTTTGGCATCAGCCGTAATTACAGCTCTAGAAAAAGCATCAAGAACCATGAGTTCTCCTTAATATTCACAAATGGCGGATATTATTTCTGGCCTGTTCTCGATCAGAGTTAACTGTGAGTAGCCAAACAAAAACATAGGGGATCAATAGTACCCTAGTCTTTACTATGAGAGACAAAGTAATAATCTGTAATATTTAATTTGGAAATTGGGAATTAGTTATTTATTCTTTCTCCCCCTGCTCCCCCTGCTCCCCCTGCTTCCCCTGCTCCCTCATCTCCTCTCCCTCCCGCCTCTTCACAATGCCCAAAAAATTAATAAGACTTACGCATTTCAATGGAACTTTGCCACTGCGTAAGTCTTAAGGAAAGGATATTCTTTTTTTATTTGATTCAGGCTTGTTTTAGCAGATGCTTAACCAAATTATCTTTTACCATCATCTGCCGTAAAACTTCTAATAAAAACTCCTGAGCTTCTTGTTGACTTAAACTCTTTACCTGGTCTTTTAAGTTTTGTAAGCGAAACTGTTGTTCTAAGGTTAGTTCGACTGGAAAATCCATCATTCACTCCTCTGATTGACTGAATCGAAGGTATCTATTGTTACTGGTAATGTGAAGACGATCGCTTTTCAATGATTATAGCACCGGGATATTAAAATGTCTATATTGTCAAGCTATAAAGAATCAAGCTTGTAAAAGTTTACAATTGCCTAACAACACCTCCATCTCACCCTTTACAGGGAGTTTCTTGAAGCCGATCGCTAATCGCTGTAATGTTTAGAATGTTTGTATATTAATAACTGTAAAAAGAGAAAACGCGTAAAACATCATCCGCAGGAGTCATAAGTAGGAGTCAGAAGATTGATAGACGCAATGGAATTTTTTCAGCTAAGTGCTGGTAAGTGGCGATCGCAACGGGCAACTCATCACCTGGCGTTCAAGCGCTCAGAGACGGGAGAATCGGATATACAAGTAGAAACTCTGGAAGCCAATCATCCAGAAATTATTGAACTGTGCCAGTATCATCAAATTGACCCCAGCCTATCCGTAGGAGGGTCGCGTGTGCGTTGGCTAGGCACAATGGCTTGGGATAGAGAAGGTGAAGATAACCATCAGGGAAAAACTATATTTGCGATCGTGCCTGATGGCGATAACCCCAGGGCTGGCAAATTACTGCGCGAAAGAGGTTACGCCGAAATAGTCCCTGTAGTCGGTCTTTTTCACATGGATGATGAAGATGGACTAGTGTTGACAACCGAATACGAAACCATGAGTTCCATTGAGAGATTCTGGTTTGCCAGCCCAAATATGCGACTGCGAACCAGTACAGTGAAACGCTTTGGTGGTTTCAGCACGGCATCGTTTTGTAGTGAAACCCGGATTGAAGGTTCTGTTGAAGTTTCCAACACAGAACAGTTAATAGAAAGACTTGGGAAGGATGTTCTAGAAAAAAGAGAATTTTATTCAGTTTTGGGCTGGTGAATTATCTTAAGCAGAGCGATGCTTTTACTCGTGGGCAAGATTATCTGCATCAAGTGCAGAGACTTGCCCTAGAGCCAGGGATGGTGGATGTGTTCGATAACCTGCGCGATCGCATCCCTATTTGTACTTGGATTGGCGAGAATATTAATACCGTAAACGCTCAGATCAACGCCTACTTAGAAGTTTGTCATGAGTGTTTTCACGCACAAGAGCGTCGCCACATCCAAATTTTTGCAGTCCCCATAGCTCAATCTTTTGGTATAGATGGGCTGTGTAATATTCTTACAAATCCAATCACTATTTTGGTAGATGTTGGTCGAGTTGCACCTAAAGATTGGTTTGGTGTAGTCGTCCATGAATACGCCCATGCCCATCTAGGAGACTTTGGTCACAATCAGCAGTTTGCTAGCATCCTATCTCACCTATGTTTAGGGCTGGGATTAGAACCACCCTACTGGGAGGAAGGCATGGAAGCAACTTTGCGTAGCTGGCCTTACTGTAAGTCAACCATAGATCCCCTGCAATTTTGGATAGGTCGTTGAGGAGGAAGGTGGCAGGGGGAATAATGAATGCCTATTGCCTATTCCCCATGCCCAATCTTCCATTAATTTCTTTTGCTGAATGTTAAATTTTATTGCTTCAGTTAAAAAAAGTGAAACTCAATCTTCTAATCTGAAGTATGCGAATAAAATTTTTTAGTCATTTACAGTAATTATTAAGCTGGAAGCTGCGCTACCTTTTTTATTGATTAGCTATGCTTGAATCCAGTGTGCTAATCGTTTTTAATACCCAATACTTAAAATCACCCTTAGTTAAGTTTCGTGAAATTTTATCAGAATCTGAGGTTCTGATACAACTACTCCCTTAATATGTGATTTAAAGTTGTTAACTTTAATTAAGAACATGGAGGCTTTAGAATGGCAATTCCTCTGTTAGAATATGAACCTTCAAGTCAAAACCAGCGTGTCGCTGGATATGAAGTACCGGGTGATGAACAGCCCAGGATTTTTACTACAGACAATATCCTGTCTCCATCAGATTTAGGCGATCTGATTGAAGCAGCATATCGTCAACTTTTCTTTTATGCTTTTGCAGCCGATCGCGAAACATATTTAGAGTCTCAACTCCGTAATGGACAAATTACAGTACGAGACTTTGTTCGTGGATTGGTGCTTTCCAATACCTTTAAGAGAAGCTTCTACGACCTCAACAATAATTATCGCTTTGTTGAGCAAGTAATTCAGCGCGTTCTAGGACGCGACCCATACAACGAGCGGGAAAAAATCGCTTGGTCAATTGTGGTTGCTACCAAGGGTATTGTCGGCTTTGTTGATGAAGTTCTCAACACTGAAGAGTACCTGAGCAACTTTGGATATTCCACAGTGCCTTATCAGCGCCGTCGGATACTGCCATCTCAATCTGCGGGTGAGTTGCCATTTAACATCAAATCTCCGCGATACGAAGATTACCACCGTGCTAAACTGGGTTTCCCCCAAATCATTTGGCAGGTCGAAGTACGCAGATTCCTTCCACAAGAGCAAAAGCCCAAGGCTGGCGATCCGGCTCTATTTTTGTCTATGGCACAAAGTGTCAACGCAACTGGCAATACGCCACAAAGAATCTCGTCATTCAACATCGATATCGAAAAGTCTGTACCTTATCGCCAGTTAGCTGGAATTAAGTAACAATTTTTGGTCGGCGGTTGGCTAGTACATCGTTTTGATAATTTTATAGCGTGCATAAGTCTTGGGTTATGTAGGAGTTTCATTTAGGTATAACTAGTGAAACAGACTCTATCCCATTTCTAATGCACGCTAGTTGTTAATGGGCATTGTGAATTGGATGAGCTTAAAATGTAGTTCGTCTTTTTAACATCTCCAAAAGTTTTGTAAAGTGGGCGGGAGGAGTGGCTGTCACCTCAATGAACTCGCCAGATAAGGGATGCTGCAATTTGAGTCGCCAAGCGTGGAGTGCTTGACCGGGAAGATTTACCCCCACTGAATGACCAGAACTATAAACTGGGTCGCCGACAATAGGATGACCCATTTTCGCACTGTGGACGCGGATTTGATGGGTGCGTCCAGTTTCTAGTTGGAAGCGGATTAAGGTGAAATTACCGAGGCGTTCTAGTACTTGCCAATGAGTGACGGCAGATCGTCCACCTTGTTCAATAGGCATAATAGCCATTTTTTTGCGGTCTTGTGGATGGCGACCAATGGGTAAGTCAATTTTGCCACTTTCAACTTTTGGCGCACCGTAAACCACACCTAAGTATTCTCGCCGTGCGGTTTTAGCTTTGAGTTGGGCTTGTAGGTGATGATGGGCAACTTCCGTTTTTGCGATCGCGATCGCACCTGTAGTATCCTTATCCAATCGATGGACGATTCCCGGACGTTGGACTCCGCCAATTCCTGGTAAATTGGGACAGTGAGCCAACAAAGCATTTACCAACGTGCCATCTGGATGACCGGGTGCGGGATGGACAACTAAACCTGCGGGTTTGTTGAGAATAAGTAACTGGTCATCTTCGTAGAGGATATCTAAAGGGATATCTTCTGCTAGGAGTTTTAGGGGTTGCGCTTCTGGTATTTCCAGAATGATGCGATCGCCTAGCTTGACATTGATCTTCTTAGATGTGCAAACTTGATCGTTAAGTTGGACATTACCCTGTTCGATTAACTGTTGGATGCGCGAACGGGATAAATCTGGTAATTCTTGGGAAAGATAACGGTCGAGGCGATCGCCTTTAGTGTTGACACAGTGTATCGTATTACTGGAGGGAAGTAGGCTAGGCGCTGCATCCTCCAGTGGAGTTGATAAGCGTTTGCCCTTGGCGTTGGCGTTCGCGTAGCGTGTCGCAGACAAGCCATCGCTATTTTCTTCGATTTGTAAATTTAATTCGGTCACAATTGCTCTAGATTAATTCCCCTTCTTTAAGTAAAGCGCGGAATGCTTTTAGTTGGGCTTCGGAATTGGCTATCCTGGGGATGCGATCGCCTTAATTCTCTCAAAATTTGCCACCACTCAATCTCGATACTCATCTCTTAGCTGCAAATACAACAACAACGCCACTTGTTCAACATACTTACCCACATCAAACCCTTGTACTTCCATCTCTCTTCCTCTGCGTCCTCTGCGCCTCTGCGGTTCGTTATTCTAAATTTCTAACTTCTTGCGGTAACTCAAATAAACCATCTCCCCCAGCTTCAAAATCAATCACCTGATACACAGCATCAATATTTAACTCACCATAAATATGAGGAAATAATTCGCCAATTTCCGCCTCTTCATAACGAATTTCAGCTTGGACTTTCTCAGAATCAATAAACAATAGTACCAATTCTTTTTGATTATCAAAAAATCTCTTTGCAACTTTGAGTATTTGCGTTGACTTTGAACAATGTATAAAACCTTCACTCTCTAGCGAATCAGCGCGATAGCTACCGAGTATTTTCGCGTCTTCCCATTGTTGGCGTTTGGTGATGTGGAGGATGGTGTTCATATTGCTTGTATCATTTTACGAATATCATCTAAAGGTGATTCAGGTTCGTTAGGATTATCAGGATAAAATTCTAATACTACAGTAATCTTCATGTTGGCACCTTCCCTCTGAGCTAATGGAGAAATAATTTCTGTAGAGACTTTTATTCTGAGTTTACCTACTTGCCAGCCTGTAGACCCAACTCTGAAAACTTGACAGTTGATACCTTCGCTACAAGATTGCCATGTGATATCTTCAACTTTAAAATTGACTTCGTTTATACACAGCTTATTAAAAAGTCCTGAAACAGAGAAATCAGCATGATGTTCCGTTAATCTTGTACAAAATTTCTGTCTAAAATTTTCAGATATCAATTCTTTGAATCTGCTAACGATATACGTATCTTTATTAAATAACAAAACATCAGCATCAAAGTCTAATAGTTGGCATATCTTGTTCATGTTAATTCTAGTAGTCAATGTAAATTAGGTAATGTCCAGATAAGAGTTGAAAGTAAGTAACTATTTTAATAGGCGACTTTTAATATTGATGTAGTAAAAACACTGATATTAAAATCGTAAAATAAACATTGTTATTTAAAATATCACCCAGAGATACAGAGTTATTCTCAGCTTCTCTTGGTGAGATTATCATTTTATAAACTAGGCGGAATACAAACATCTGGCGCACATAACCCAAGAAACTCTACCATCGTCACCTCAAGAGTATTCAAATCTACGCGGCGGACGGCATGATTATTGGTATCGGCAATATATAAAAAAGAAGCGATCGCACTTAATCCCGAAGGTTCAAAAAATCGGCTATTCTTGCCTTGACCATTTTGCAAACCAGCAGTCCCATCTCCTAAGACTGTTTGACAATTGCCACTAGGACTAACTAATTTAATTTTGTGATTATAGGTATCTGCCACCCACAGAAAATTATCAGCATATTCTACTCCTAAACAATGTTGTAAACGGACATCTTCACCTTGTCCATCTACATCGCCAAAACCAAATAAACCCCCACTACCGCAAACAGTTCGCACTTGGTACGGTTCGACAATTCCCACACCGCGAATTGAACTAACTTCACTGTCAGCAATATATAATTCTTGCCCATTATTAGTAATACCGCTAGGTTGAGCAAAAGCAGATTCACCAAGCGAACCATCAATACACGCTTCTGCACCAATACCAGCATAAGTTTTAATGATGCCAGTTTCTAAATCCATTTGCCAAATTTGATGTAGCCCAGCCATTGCAATAAATAGGGTATTTCCCACTTTCACTAAATCCCAAGGGGAATTCAGCGCAGTTTCTAAACCAGCACCGCCATGAGGATGGATATTGTGGCTTTGTTCACCAGTTCCTGCGATCGCTTCCACAACTTGACGCTTTAAATCAACTCGCCGTAGGGTATGATTTTCTGTATCAGCAACATAAAGAATCTGATTTTCGGCATCATAAGCCATTCCCTGCGGTGCAAAAAATTGCGCTTCGTTAAAAGCACCATCGGTTAAGCCGGATTTTCCAGTACCAATTAAATGTAGAATTTCTCCATTGAAGTTGCTCACAATCAAGCGATGATGTCCAGAGTCAGCGATGAACAAACCCACTGGAGTAGCTAGAACTTTACCAGGAAAAGCTAAGGGTGTAATTAATGGTTGGCGCTGTTTTTCTAATGTCAAGCTAAGTTCTTGAAAATTAATCGTGCCTTTATCCTGATGTTGCTGAATTAACTTTTGAATCAACTCGTCTAAAGTGTCACGGTTTCCTTCACCAGAAATCTGGCCAATCACGTAACCTTCTGGATCAATAATTATTAAAGTAGGCCAAGCACGTACAGCATATTCATCCCAAAGTCGAAAATTGCTGTCAACTACAACTGGGTGTTCAATGTCGTAACGCAGGATAGCTTGGCGAATATTTTCTGTTTCTTTTTCGTTGTCAAATTTGGCAGAATGAACCCCGATAACGGTAAGGCTATCTTTATATTTATGTTCTAGATATTTCAACTTTGGCAGAATATGCAGACAATTTATACAACAGTAT
Organism: Nostoc sp. KVJ3; assembly: GCF_026127265.1. Classification (GTDB taxonomy): domain Bacteria; phylum Cyanobacteriota; class Cyanobacteriia; order Cyanobacteriales; family Nostocaceae; genus Nostoc. The sequence continues at coordinate 3,360,503 of NZ_WWFG01000001.1, read as the reverse complement.
GTCCAAAAATCTAAGATTACGACTCTACCCTTGAGTTCTTTCAGAGACAAGGGTTTATCGGTATTAAGCCAAGAGTAATTTTGCGATAATTCTGGGGATCTGACACGGGGAAGCATAAAGAAATGGCACTAAGAAAAGCATTAATATCTAATCTGGGAAGACGAGAGGAGTAAATAAGACCATTTAATATCTTAGTGCCATTCGGATTAGGGTTGAGATAATCCTCATCTATCTCTGAAAATCTAGCGGCAACATTATTATCTGCTGCCGTTTTAAGCGGCTTTGTCAGGGTTCTCTCCGTCAAGCAACGCGGTAAAACTGTGTCAAATCACTTGCCTACAGACAGAGCCTGGATTTGGGGTGAAGACCTCGAAGCGAGCTGCATCTTTTTAGCGATCGGTGCCCGTTCCTCATGGTAGCGGCGCAGTGCGTCGGGAACGTTCGTCATTCCTTCCCCGCTCAATGCCCTAGCCAAAGCATCGGCATCCTGAATTGCCTGGTTCGCACCCTGACCGGCGCGTGGTGCCATCGGGTGAGCCGCGTCACCCAGCAGGGTGATGTGTGCGGTACTCCAGGTGTCGATGGGTTCGCGTTCGTAGACCGGGTTTGCCCTAACCGGAACCGTCCCAGCTTCGATCAGCTTGATAATGGCAGGATCAAAGCCTTTGAAGAAATCGAGTAGTTCCGACGTTGGCACTTCACTCGTCCAGAGATCCTTCGGCGGGGTGTCCTGCACCATGATGGTGTCCATAGCGACCTCATCCCCTCCACGTAGAGGTAGCAGTGTCAGCATCTTGGGAGTTTGACCCCACAGGTACATCCGATCGTTTGGCATCCCTTCAGGCATCGCGGAACTAGGCGCAAGTCCACGGAGGACGACCAACTTCGAGAAGATCATCTCATCATGATGAATGAATTTGCGAACCACAGACTTGATGCCGTCCGCTCCGATTACGACCTTGGCGCGAACCTGCTGCCCGTCTACAAACCTCACGACACCGCGATCGCCATCTTCAAAAGCCTCGACGCTTTCCATACCGAGATGGATGTGCTGCTGATCTACACCGCCCAGCAGCAGGGCATGGACATCGGCGCGATGCACGGAGTAAGCGTTGCCTTCGCCGGTCATGTCGGCAGGGGTCGTACCGATCGGTTTGCCCTCGCTGTCACGCAATTCGATCACCTTAGTCTGCACAGCCTCGGCATAGAAGCGATCGCTGACACCCCATGCCTCCAACAGCCGCACACTGGGTTCGCGGATGATAACCGCGCCGCCAACTTCTCTAAGGACTTTGGTTCGTTCGTACACGTGGGCTTCGATGCCAGCGTGACGCAATGCTACGGCGGTAGCTAGCCCGCCAATACCGGCTCCAACGATCGCAACATCCACATCTAGGGGGACGGTAGCTACTGTATTGATATTATTTGTCATTTTTGATAATTTCCTGAATTCATTTGTATTTTGAGTTGCTGCTATTTGAAAAAAGAATGCGACAGATACACACCCTCAAATCCTTGTGATATCTGGCTTTATTAATTTTGAATTGGTATGAGTACCTTGGCGAACTGTGGAAACAGAGCCTCGGCATTGCTATGATTAATCGCTGAACGTAGCTGATTGTCCAGGGGGTAGGTATCAAGTCCATCTGTAAAGTGACTTACAGCTTGCACAGGAGCAAAGGGCGAGTCACTGCCGTAAAGAATGTGGCTAGGGTCAGCGAACGCTAGCAAACTGGGCAATGCAGTCGGACTGGAAGACAAGGCGGTGTCGAAGTAAAAGCGGCGGAGGTTTTCCAGTCCAGTTTCGAGGTTGCCGTCGGGGGAACATACTGGAGCCATGCGATGGGCGGCGTAAGGGATGAATCCCCCAGCATGGGACAGAATCACTTTCAGATTGGTGTAGCGGGTCATTGTCCCAGACACGATGAGATTAATCGCAGCGCGGGTGGTATCAAGTAAGAAATCGGCGGCGAAGGACGGTACACCTTGTACACTTGGCCCTGGTAGCTCCGAGGGATGGACAAAGACTACAGCATGGCGGCGGTTCAACTCCTGCATAAGTGGGTCAAAGTCCTTCTCTCCCAAGTAGCGACCGTGGGTATTTGCAAGCAGAACTACTCCAGCCGCGTGCAATTCTTCCATTGCATAGACTGCTTCGGCGATCGCACCATCGACATCAGGTAAGGTTAGGGTGGCAAAGAATCCAAATCGATGGGGATGATTGCTAACTACCTGAGCCGCAAACTCATTCACTTCACGAGCCTTGACCCGCGCCTCCGCATCATTGCCCAAATGCACACCAGGAGTAGAAACTGAGAGGATTCCAGTGGCAATGCCATGCTCATCCATCATGTTGATTGCATCTTCTACACTCCATTTCGGCAGAAAACCTCCTCCAGGCTTGATGCCGTGCTGAGTCAGCCAGTTTGCGTAATCAGGAGGAACGATATGTTGGTGAACATCAATCCGGGCAGGATTAGACATGGTTTTTCCTTATCAAAAATATTGAGTTGGTAGTTTGAAAGTGTTTTAATTTGGCAGATTTCTATTAGAGGTAAGAAGCGTATTATGTGGAAGACGGACATAACCAGCGATCGCTAAGAGAACGATCAATACAAATGCTGGGATACTTTGCGGAGCTTCCCCTGATTTGAAATGTAAAAACACACAACCAGCCATCAAAACACCCAGTTCTGCTGCTCCTAGCGTTGTGGTGCGGGGAACGATCAAAAGTCCTGCGCCAGCAATTTCAGCCACGCCAACAAACAGACGAAACCAACTAGGTAATCCAAACTTGGTAAATTCGGCTACGAGTTGTTCAGCACCCGTAAGCTTTAAAGTCCCGACGAATAGGAAAAGTGCTGCCAAGATTGTTGTAAAACTCCACAATGCAATCTTCTTAGCTTTGTTAAGCTTTGTCATAAAAGCAACCTCAAATTATGCAATTGCATTGTCATGCTTGGTTTTGATATAGGCGATCGCTTACATCCAACTGAGTTAGGTTTCAATTTTTCACAAAGTGTCTAGCTTTCCGAAAGCAATATCTGCATTTGTGTAGTGGTGTCGCCAGAAGCATTGCGTCGTTTAAGCTTGTGGCGGTGTGATGAACCAACTTCTCTAATCGCTTTTTGAATTGTCATCGGAGAATTCCTTTTGATTATTCAATCGGGTTTTGGGAATGTATATTCAATCGGGTTTTGAGAATCCATATCCTGGGGAAGCAGTTTCTTGAGGATGTGCCGTAATGTCTCTTTCTCGGTGGGATTAAGAGGTGCAAAGTTTTTGATTCCTACTTTTTCCACGCGCTTAACTAACTCATTGACCATCTCTTTACCGGCAGAGGAAACTGAGTGTATGTGCAGTCGCCGATCCTTTGCGTGCGGATGAGTTTCAATCAATCCGCGGGCTGCCAGAATCCGAATGATCCCGTGGATGGTAACAGGCTTCATTCCCACCAACACCCCCAGTTCGTTCTGAGAAGTTGCGCCTTTCTCCAACAGTTTCACCATGACAACGTACTGCTGGGGTGTGATCTCAAGATCGCTAAGTTCCTGGTAGCAGTTGCGGTGATTCTTGGCGAATACTCTACCAATGAGATAGCCAAGATCCTCATCCAATACATAGGGTTGATCCACCTCTGCTGGTTTTAGTTGCTCGTTTTTTGGTTTTGGCGATCGCTCTACTGACACTGGCTTCATCCTCAAGGAGATTTGCTTTTTTGGGAAAGTCATTCTCACTATAACATTATAATCATAACGTTACTATCATAATAGTTTCTCACTTTCAAAAACCCCATAAACTAGAAATGTGTTTACCGGATATCATTTTTGAAAGAACTTGATAGACTAACGACTACGGAGTTATCAGCTTGGGTACAACAAGCTAAAATCCAGGCTAAACAGGGACGAGTTATCGATCGCATTCCCCAACTAGCTTTGGCTGATCCTGCTTGTTTTGCAGTTCATATCTGCTGTAAATCGGGGAAAAACATCAATTTTGGGGATACAGCTTGTGTTTTCCCGCTCATGAGTGTGATTAAGACATTTTCCCTACTTTATCTGCTAGAACATCTCGGAGCAGAAACAGTTTTTGGCTGGGTTGGGGTGGAACCATCGGATGCACCCTTCAATTCTTTAGAACAATTAGTTAGCGATCGCGGCCGCCCCCGCAACCCCATGATTAATAGTGGGGCAATCGCTCTCGCTGATAAGTTACCAGGAAAGGACGCTACCCAACGCACTCTTTCATTTTGTCAATGGTTCAACCAATTAGCCGGTTGCCAACTATATTTAGATGAGGTAATGCTGGCTTCAGTGCGATTAACACCTTCAAGAGCCAATGAAGCGATCGCAAATTATCTTGCCGAAGTCGGATATATCGAAAATATTAAAACAGCACTTGACACCTACAATCAAATATGCTGCATATCTGGGCGAGTTGAAGACTTAGCCCTGTTAGGAAAACTTCTAGCTTTTGAAAATAGTTTATTAAAATCACAAAATCGCCGAATTGTCAATGCTGTAATGTCAATTTGTGGACTTTATGAAGCTTCTGCGGAGTTTGCAGTCAGAATTGGTCTACCGATGAAATCAGGGATTGGTGGTGGACTTGTAGCAATAGTACCAGGTGAGGGAGCGATCGCTTGTTACAGTCCCGCCTTGGATAATATCGGAAATCCTGTCGGTGCGATCGCATTTGTCGAGGTTTTGGCACAAGAATTACAGTTGAGTGTCTTTGGTTAATTGCGGTTTTTCTGCTTCAGAGTGTTTATTTTAGTAGTACTTATCGCTCTTTTATGACTCTCGTCGGATAAAAATCATCCACCCTTATTTTTAAAGAGTTTGATGAATTTAGGCGTAGGTTGGGTTGAGGAACGAAACCCAACACCAACAATCTCTGGCTTTGTTGGGTTTTACTTCGTTCAACCCAACCTACGAATATTTTATTTTTTCGGAGTAATAAAAGAGCGTTATACAAAAATTTAGCCAAAACCCTGATTTCAAGTAGGGGCAATTCATGAATTGCCCCACAAGGTGTTATTTAAGTAACGGCGTTGATTCTTCAGCAGTTGGTGTTACCTCTGGCTGTAGTTCTGGTGCAGGAGACTCAATAATCTCTGGCAGCGTGGGTGGCAAACTCGGAGATGGCGCAACCGTTACTTCTGGAGTAGGTGTCTTGCTCGTTCGACGCTGGAAAAATCCGCCCAATCTAGATTTTGTTGACTGAGGCGGAACTTTTTCGGATAATGGCGTTGATTCAAGAGTTGGTTTTACCTCTGGCTGTACCTCTGGTGTTGGCGTAATTATTTCTGGTGCTGGAGACTCAATAATCTCTGGTAGCGTGGGTGGCAAACTCGGAGATGGCTCAACTGTGACTGATGGAGTAGGTTTCTTGCCACCCTGACGGTTAAAAAATCCGTCAACTTTAGGTTTAGTTGGCTGAGGCGGAACTTTTTCAGGTAGTGGCGTTGATTCAGGAGTCGGCATTACCGTTGGCGTAATTATTTCTGATGGTGTCGGGGATAAGGTAGGAGATGGTAGAGCCTTTGGAACTTCTAACTTTGGTTGTTCTGGTTGGGTTTTCGATTCTTTCGGAACCTCAGTTTCAGGAATTGGCTGTTTTTCTACCTTTGGTTGTATTTGAGGTGTTTTTTCAATAGAAGGCAGAGGTGTGAGTTTATAATTCTGGTCTACAATGCTTCGTACCTCATCTGCTGTTAGTTCTCCTCTGGTAATTTTCGCCAATGTATCTTTACCCTTTGGCTGGTAGTCAATCAGTCTAACTGTGGTATTAAAGGCATTTTTGAGAGGATTTCCCTGATTATCGAGAAATTCTAGCTTTATCCAGTTTTTACCAGTTTGGAAGCCTTTAAGATAGACTGCTTGCCAGCGATCGAAAATAAAGCTTTCACCATTAATAGTGACGCGGATGCGCCAATCACTAAATCCTTCGTTAGTGTTTTCCTTATCAACGAGGTGTAGGGGAGCGTTAGTGAGATAAAAATCCAGCAAGATTGGCTCTGCCCCGTAGTTTCCTTGAGGATTACTGTAAGTTAACAAGGGTGACTTAGGATCTGGATTATTGTCGTCGGTTTTGGTAAAGACGTGAAACGTTGCTTGGGCATAAGCGCCTTCATTCTTAAAGCTTTCATGCCAAGGACGAGAAGCAAAGACGCGCAGAGTATGAGTACCTGGAGACAACTCTGGCAAAACCAAGGGTTGATTCAGGTCGTAAACAGGAATATAAGGTTGATTATCCAGAATTACATGGAGATATGGCCCCAGTTGTAATTGTGGATCTTTAAATATTGGTAAATCCTTAACCTGAAAACTGGCTGTAACTTTGTTATCTTGGAAAACCTCATCAGGCTTTGGAGTCACAATTGTCACTTGTGGCTGATAAACTTCCAAACTTGGACGCAGTGCTTGGATAACAGATGGTGGGGAAACTTCCGAAAATTGCTTTGAAATTTGAGAAATCTGTGGAGAGTTTTCTCTATAACCAGTAGATACTTCCTGGCTATCGGCTTTCTCGCCGCAACTGGTCAAGCTTAATACCAGCACTAATGTCATTACCCACCTGAGAATCGGGAACCTCTCAGGGAGGAGCTTTTCTAACACCCTTTTCTGCCACGAGTTCATGCGTTGCACCCAGTGATAGTCTTCGACAATTGACAGATTATTTTCGCTCAAACTGTCCATCTGGAACTATAGCCCAAAAGGTGAAATCTACCTCACATTGCCTAAGCTTTCCTCTGTCTATTTCAGTAAATTTTAAAACAAGTCATACTTTTTACAGCTTTTTACTTACAACGATGGAAATATGACACAAATGTTCATAAGTAATAGCAGTAAAAGCTGTAAGCCAAGTGCATACAGCAAAATCATAAAACTTACCAATTGTTATTCTTTGTAAATTAAAATGGTCAATCTATTGACTTTTAGACAAATACTTTGAAGTTAAAAGGCAGATCAGACGGTAATTTCAGCAATATTCCACCAAGTTTGAATTATTGTTAAAATATCTCCAACAAAGTGCAGGTGAAGACTCTATAATTCAACGAGAAACAACTATCCACATAGAGTCTTCATCGCGGCTTCAGTGAAATTCTGAGTATGCGGTAATGGTTCACTTTGTGGTATTCATGATTCCTCATTCCTTATCAAGAGAGGAGGTCAAATGACAATAAGTCCTCCGGAGCGAGAGGAAAAAAAGGCAAGAGTAATCGTCGATAACGATCCAGTTCCAACCTCATTCGAGGCATGGGCAAAACCTGGACACTTTGACAGATCCTTAGCCAGAGGTCCCAAAACCACCACATGGATTTGGAACCTGCACGCACTCGCCCATGATTTCGATACACATACAAGCGATTTAGAAGACATATCCCGCAAGATATTCTCAGCCCACTTCGGCCACCTAGCCGTAGTGATGGTTTGGTTGAGCGGGATGATTTTCCACGGCGCGAAGTTTTCTAACTACGAAGCTTGGCTAAGTGATCCGTTAAACGTTAAGCCTAGCGCTCAAGTCGTTTGGCCCATTGTCGGACAAGACATTTTAAACGGTGATGTTGGCGGTGGTTTCCACGGCATTCAAATCACCTCCGGTTTGTTCCAAGTATGGCGTGGTTGGGGGATTACAAACTCCTTCCAACTTTACGTAACTGCGATCGGTGGGTTGGTATTAGCAGGTTTATTCCTATTTGCCGGCTGGTTCCACTACCACAAACGCGCTCCTAAACTGGAATGGTTCCAGAATGTGGAGTCCATGCTGAATCACCACTTGCAAGTATTGCTAGGTTGTGGTTCCTTGGGATGGGCAGGTCACTTAATCCACGTGTCCAATCCGACCAACAAGCTTTTGGATGCAGGCGTTGCTCTCAAAGACATCCCCTTGCCCCACGAGTTCATCTTGAACAAAGACTTGTTGACCGAGTTGTACCCCAGCTTTGCTGCTGGTTTAGCACCTTTCTTCACCTTGAACTGGGGTCAGTATGCTGACTTCCTCACCTTCAAGGGCGGTCTGAACCCAGTAACTGGTGGCTTGTGGATGACTGACATCGCGCATCACCACTTAGCGATCGCAGTTCTCTTTATCGTTGCTGGTCATCAGTACCGTACCAACTGGGGTATTGGTCACAGCATTAAAGAGATCCTCGAAAACCATAAAGGTCCTTTCACTGGTGAAGGTCACAAAGGTCTCTACGAAAACCTGACCACATCCTGGCACGCTCAATTGGCTACTAACCTAGCCTTCTTGGGTTCACTGACCATCATCATCGCGCATCACATGTACGCGATGCCCCCCTATCCATACTTGGCAACTGATTACGCTACACAGTTGTGCATATTCACTCACCATATGTGGATCGGTGGCTTCTTGATCGTTGGTGGAGCGGCTCACGCTGCTATCTTCATGGTGCGGGATTACGATCCAGTTGTGAACCAAAACAACGTGCTGGATCGGGTGATTCGTCACCGCGACGCGATTATTTCTCACCTGAACTGGGTGTCTATTTTCCTTGGCTTCCATAGCTTTGGACTTTACATCCACAACGACACAATGCGCGCATTGGGTCGTCCTCAAGACTTGTTCTCTGATACAGGGATTCAATTGCAGCCGGTATTTGCCCAGTGGATACAAAATATCCACGCCTTGGCTCCTGGTACAACTGCACCTAATGCCCTAGAACCAGTTAGCTATGTCTTTGGCGGCGGTATTTTGGCTGTTGGCGGAAAAGTGGCAGCTGCACCCATTGTTTTGGGCACAGCCGACTTCTTAATTCATCACATTCACGCCTTCACCATTCACGTCACCGTTCTAATTCTGCTCAAAGGTGTGCTGTACGCCCGTAGCTCTCGTCTGATTCCAGACAAAGCAAACTTGGGCTTCCGCTTCCCTTGCGACGGGCCTGGTCGTGGCGGTACTTGCCAAGTGTCTGGTTGGGATCACGTATTCCTCGGACTATTCTGGATGTACAACTCGATATCAATTGTAATTTTCCACTTTAGCTGGAAGATGCAATCAGATGTCTGGGGAACCGTAGATGCAGATGGTACCGTGACTCACATCACTGGTGGTAACTTTGCCCAAAGTGCTATTACCATCAACGGTTGGTTACGTGACTTCTTGTGGGCACAAGCTACACAAGTCATCAATTCCTATGGCAGCGCGCTATCTGCCTATGGTCTACTCTTCTTAGGCGCTCACTTTGTCTGGGCATTCAGCTTGATGTTCCTGTTCAGTGGTCGCGGCTACTGGCAAGAATTGATTGAGTCCATTGTTTGGGCACATAACAAACTGAAGGTAGCTCCAGCAATCCAGCCTCGCGCTCTGAGCATTATTCAGGGTCGGGCTGTAGGGGTAGCTCATTACCTCTTGGGAGGAATTGCCACAACTTGGGCATTCTTCCATGCACACATCCTTTCAGTAGGGTAGCAATCAGTTATTGAGTACTGAGTACTGAGTGCTGAGTCAAAACTCAGAACTCAGGACTCAGAACTCAGGACTCTAGACGCTGATATTTGATGGCTAAAGGTCAGAGGATTTATTAAACCTATGGCGACAAAATTTCCAAAATTTAGCCAGGATCTCGCACAGGATCCGACGACTCGTCGGATATGGTATGCGATCGCTACAGGCAACGATTTTGAAACCCATGATGGCATGACGGAAGAAAATCTTTACCAAAAGATTTTCGCAACTCACTTCGGTCACTTGGCAATCATCTTCCTGTGGGCATCCAGCCTCCTGTTCCACGTAGCCTGGCAAGGTAACTTTGAACAGTGGATTAAAGATCCCCTTCACATCCGTCCCATCGCCCATGCGATTTGGGACCCCCACTTTGGTAAACCAGCGATCGAAGCTTTTACCCAAGCGGGCGCTAGCAATCCGGTAAACATTACCTACTCTGGTCTTTACCATTGGTGGTACACCATCGGTATGCGGAATAACGGCGAACTGTACAACGGTTCAGTTTTCCTGCTGTTATTCGCTGCTGTATTATTGTTTGCTGGTTGGCTGCACTTGCAACCCAAGTACCGTCCTAGCTTGGCATGGTTTAAGAGCGCTGAACATCGCCTAAACCACCACTTAGCAGGTTTGTTTGGTGTTAGTTCATTGGCTTGGGCTGGTCACTTAATTCACGTTGCTGTCCCTGAAGCTCGCGGTCAGCACGTAGGTTGGGATAACTTCCTGAATACCCCACCCCACCCAGCCGGTTTGACACCATTCTTTACAGGCAACTGGGCTGTTTACGCTCAAAACCCTGACACCACCGGACATGTATTTGGTACATCCCAAGGTGCAGGAACTGCAATTCTGACTTTCTTGGGTGGTTTCCATCCTCAGACAGAAGCTTTGTGGCTGACTGACATTGCTCACCACCACCTAGCGATCGCAGTTTTATTCATCGTTGCCGGTCACATGTACCGGACAAACTTTGGGATTGGTCACAGTCTCAAAGAAGCATTGAATGCCAAGAGTTTCTTTGGTATTCCAGTTGAAGGTCCGTTCAACCTACCTCACCAAGGTATTTACGACACCTACAACAACTCCTTGCACTTCCAATTGGGTTGGCACTTAGCAGCGCTAGGTGTTGTCACCTCCTTGGTAGCACAGCACATGTACTCCATGCCTTCCTACGCATTCATTGCGAAGGACTACACAACTCAGGCAGCGTTGTACACCCATCACCAGTATATTGCTGGATTTTTGATGCTTGGTGCTTTTGCTCACGGTGCAATCTTCTGGGTACGTGATTACGATCCAGAGCAAAACAAAGGCAACGTACTTGACCGCGTGCTGAAGCACAAAGAAGCGATTATTTCCCACCTTAGCTGGGTATCCCTTTTCTTGGGCTTCCACACCCTTGGTTTGTACGTACACAACGACGTAGTAGTTGCTTTCGGCACTCCTGAAAAGCAAATCTTGATTGAGCCAGTATTTGCTCAATTCGTCCAAGCTGCAAACGGTAAGGTATTGTACGGTTTAGATACATTGCTATCTAACCCTGATAGTATTGCTTACACAGCATGGCCTAACTACGCTAACGTTTGGCTTCCAGGCTGGTTAGATGCCATTAATGCTGGTACTAACTCACTATTCTTGACAATTGGCCCTGGCGACTTCTTGGTACACCATGCGATCGCTCTAGGTCTGCACACCACCACCTTGATCTTAGTCAAAGGTGCTTTGGATGCCCGTGGTTCTAAGCTGATGCCCGATAAAAAGGACTTCGGCTATGCCTTCCCTTGCGACGGCCCCGGTCGTGGCGGTACTTGCGACATCTCAGCATGGGATTCCTTCTACCTCGCTACCTTCTGGATGCTCAACACCATTGGTTGGTTGACCTTCTACTGGCATTGGAAACATCTCGGTGTTTGGCAAGGCAACGTCGCTCAGTTCAATGAGAACTCTACATATCTCATGGGCTGGTTCCGCGATTACCTCTGGGCTAACTCTGCTCAGTTGATTAACGGTTACAACCCTTACGGCGTGAATAACCTGTCTGTCTGGGCTTGGATGTTCTTATTTGGACACCTAGTTTGGGCTACTGGCTTCATGTTCTTAATCTCCTGGAGAGGTTACTGGCAAGAGTTGATTGAAACCCTTGTTTGGGCACACGAACGCACTCCTCTAGCTAACCTAGTTCGCTGGAAAGACAAGCCCGTGGCTCTGTCTATTGTTCAAGCTCGTGTAGTTGGTCTAGCTCACTTCACTGTTGGCTACATCGTGACTTACGCAGCATTCTTGATTGCTTCTACTGCTGGTAAGTTCGGTTAATTCGGCTGCTAGTTTTGTAGATAAGTAATAAAAATCCCCCACCTAATGGTAGGGGATTTTTTTTAAACTCGGTAAATTCAAGGTTGTTATTATGCTTATGACTTTATCTGCTAATTTTTATACACCAGAGCTAATTTTTTATCTTATAGTTTTTCTATTTAATATTTTCAACAAGTATGTTAACGATATTTTTAAATTTAGAATTACGATGATGACCGCACATCGCCAGAAAAAAGTTGGAGAAACCGGCTTTCAGCAACACATAATAAAATTCATTATGATTAGTCATTATTCCATGTTCGGTGTCTGATTCTAGCTCCATGATGCCATTGTCTACTAAACATTTAATCATGAGGTCAAATTTATCTACAAAGATACCTGTCTTTTTGCAAATCTTTGGTACAGGATTTTCTTCGGCTGTTTCACCTGTCAAACTTTGAAAAAAGTAGCATTCTCCAGTTGGGAACTTCCACCACATTTCTACATCAATACCATTGCCTAACCATGTTCTTAGCCGATAAACATACTCTAAAGCACCTGTTAAACCCTCAATATATGGTAACGTTATATCCATATTTTTATTTTCCAGATATAAAAATGGCATTTGCTGGGTTTCCCTGTTTCTGTATTTAGCTTAAAATTATACTGGTGTTATTTCAGCCGCTTGTTTACTCGTAAAAAATGTGTCCTGCATGAAATAATTTTACACATAGCTATTTATAAGACAAAGCAGTAAAACCCACTGGCTTCTATCGAGTTTGAGTTGATTAAGCTTTTACATATTAAGGTTTTAGTAGTTGTGCTAAAGCTTTGCTAAATTTATGGTGGGTTGAAAGGTAAGGCAGATATCTGCCATTGTTATAGTGTGTCTGTTTGTAGTTGTGACACACAATCTCTTAACAGTGACAAATAATTAGTTAATGCACAACAAAAAAGGCGGCACCCGGATTTGAACCGGGGGTGGAGGTTTTGCAGACCTCTGCCTTACCACTTGGCTATGCCGCCATTCCCATACTATAGAGGCTTTTTGCTTACTACTTGGTAGCTTAAGAACCCAATAGCGTTAGTTTAACAATAGTAGCACAAGATTGTGAGGTAGAGATAGTGGGTTAACTAGATGTTTTTGGTGTTTTATGGCATTTTTGTGATATTCGGTGCGCCAATTAGTCGCAAAGAATGATTCCCAACGAGCGATCGCCTGTGCTATTGCTATGCAATTAGCAATGCAGCAAGTAAATGAAATGAACAAAATTGTCTGACGACAAGCTGCTAGGCATCTACACAATTCTCTCTCAATGCACTGCGTCAGTCTGGGTGAGGTTAGGACATCAATATTAGGAATTAAGGAAGTGGGGTGTATGTAAATAGGGTCAGCGGAAAAAGTAGGTAGTTCAGATTTTTTTGAAATAGTAGCAATTGTTGCTGATCTAACCAAGCGATCGCGGTAAGATTTTGCACTTAAGGCTGATTTCATTCCAACTTCCATAACTCCTTAATAATTCGTAATTAATGATATAGAATAAATAATTTTAGTTTTGGGTATACAAAATATAATTCCTTGCCAAACTGAGATTCAATTACATCCAAAGGACAAATGACGAACGTAAACAACTTTCAAAGATTAGTAGAACTTGCAAATGAATATGGGATTATTTGCCAACCAACACCAGAAGAATGCCTGATTGCATCCTTGCCTGGAGATGATGATTTCTTATTAGCTTTTACTTGGTCTGGCGCAGTTGAAGGAGAGCCGACAGAGCATGAATTAATAGCTATTAGTGTACAGGATCTAGTCAAAGAAGTTACTGTTGCAGCTTGGCAAATTCCTATTTATTTATTCGGAAACGTTTTAAGACAAGCTCAGATGCTTGTTGCTGCACACAAAGATTTTGTTAGCTCGTAGAGAAGCTTTATCTTTTTTCTGGATTTTTAACCTCGTGCTACTTAAATGCTAGTTAAAACGGTAGCCTTAAATAATCCAGCAACTCACACACTGCGTTATGTTACCTAAACCCAAAAAGCACTGGACACCCCAGCACTGGGCAAGTTGGAAGCCTTTCGGCATTGGCGAACAGTATCCCAATAATTATTGGGAGGTTTTTCGGGCAATTTGGCTATCTCGTGACCAACTCCCTTATGCGTGGAATATTCTCGATAAGGGTGTCTGTGATGGTTGCGCTCTCGGAACAACCGGCATGAAGGATTGGACAATAGAAGGCATCCATCTCTGCAATGTCCGGTTGCGGCTGTTGCAAATGAATACTATGCCAGCTTTTGACCCTGTGTTATTAGAGGATGTTTCGCTGTTACAAAAGCAAAAAAGCTCCCAATTACGAGACTTGGGACGGCTTCCTTATCCTATGATGCGTCAACGAGGGGAAAAAGGCTTTCGCCGTGTTAGTTGGGGTGAAGCTTTAGGGGTAATTAGCGATCGCATCCGCTCTACTACACCAGACCGCCTCAGTTTTTATATTACCAGTCGCGGTACCGTCAACGAAACTTATTATGCTACCCAAAAAGCAGTCCGAGCAATGGGAAGCAATAACATTGATAACGCTGCCCGTATTTGCCATTCTCCCAGTACGGCAGGACTAAAAGCTGCTATCGGTGCTGCGGCTACCACCTGTTCTTATAAAGACTGGATTGGAACTGATTTATTAGTCTTCATTGGTTCTAACGTTGCTAATAATCAGCCCGTCACCGTTAAGTATCTCCATTATGCTAAGAAAGCTGGCACAAAGATTGTAGTTATTAATACTTACCGCGAGCCAGGAATGCAGCGCTACTGGGTTCCCTCAATTGTGGAAAGTGCTGTTTTCGGTACAAAGTTTGCCGAAGACTTCTTCTTAATCAACATGGGCGGGGATATAGCATTTTTGAATGGCACGATTAAACATATAATTGCTAATAACTGGGTAGACCAGTCATTTATAGATTTACACACAGTTGGCTTTGCTGAACTCAAAACATCTTTAGAAAGCCAATCTTGGGAAAAATTAGAGCGGCTTTCTGGCACATCCTGCGAGGAAATGTACGCTTTTGCCAAAATGGTCAAAGAAGCTAATAAAGCGGTATTTGTTTGGAGTATGGGCATTACTCAGCATGAATGCGGTGAAGATAATGTCCGAAGTATCATCAACTTAGCTCTCACCAAGGGTTTTGTCGGTCGGGAAGGTTGTGGTTTAATGCCGATTCGCGGTCATTCTGGGGTACAGGGGGGTGCAGAGATGGGATGTTACGCGACAGTATTTCCTGGTAGTAAACCTATCACCCCAGAAAATGCTGCCCAATTGAGTCAGGATTGGGGCTTTGAAGTGCCAGCAAGTAAAGGTTTAATTGCTCCAGAAATGATTAATGCTGCACATCAGGGGAATTTAGATGTGTTGTTTTCTGTGGGCGGGAATTTTTTAGAAGTGCTGCCAGAACCGGATTATGTAGAAGCGGCGCTAAAGAAAATACCGTTGCGGGTACATACGGATATTGTTCTCTCTAGCCAAATGTTAGTGGAACCTGCTGATACTGTGGTGCTTTTACCTGCGACAACTCGCTACGAAATTCCAGGGGGAGTGACGGAAACTAACACTGAACGGCGGATAATTTTCAGTCCAGAAATTCCCGGGCCGCGGATTGGCGAAGCGCGTCCAGAGTGGGAAGTGTTTCTAGAATTGGCAAGGCGTGTAAAACCAGATTTGGCAGATAAGCTGACTTTTGCAGACACATCTGCTATCCGTCAAGAAATTGCTCAAGTTGTCCCCCAATATGCAGGTATTCAACACTTACAGCAAGCTGGCGATCAATTTCAGTATGGTGGATCACATTTATGCTTTGGTTGGAATTTTCCAACAGCAGATGGTAAAGCCCACTTTGGAGTATTATTGCCCCGCCAAAGGGAATTACCAGAAGGTTATTTCTTAGTAGCAACGCGTCGAGGGAAGCAATTTAATAGTATGGTGCAGGAACGCAAAGATGCAATTACTGGGGCGGTGCGAGAGGCGGTGTTAATTAATGCTGCTGATGCGGCACAGTTGGGTTTAAAAGATGGGGATAAGGTAATTCTCAAAAATGATTTGGGCGAGTTGTTATGTCAAGTTTATATTGCGCCGATTCAGTCAGGAAACTTGCAAGTACATTGGCCAGAAGGGAATGTGCTACTAGATAAAAGTAAGCGATCGCTTGAAGGTGTACCTGATTATAATGCGATCGCACGGTTAGAGAAACAAACCTAATATTACCGCTTTCCCCCTGCTATGCTCAACTTAATATCACCTCAAAATTTGCAGCCATGTCCATCGCCAAAGATTTTGAAACCCTAGAAGATGTAATATTTCCACCAGGGGATTTAGAAAGTAACGAACCACCATTGGAAACATACCTACATTTGCAGCAAATGTTGCTATTGATAAAATGCCTTGATTGATAATGGCGAGACCACAACGACATCTGTACCACTATTAACGTGAAATGGTATTAGGGGTTAGGTTCTTCGTGAGTTTTTCTATATGATCTGAAAAGTCGGATTTTACAGACGCAATTAATTACGTCTGTACAAAATCAAATAAAAATCATCACATGCAGCAATGCAACACCAATATCCAACATCCAAAATCCGAAGCTGACTATGGTGTTGGGAACTTTTTTTTTACGATTTTCGCTCCTTTTATATCTAGTAATTGTGCTAATTCGGTTGTATTCAATGACTTGACAAGACTTAAGCCCAGAGACTTACTAGAAATGCTTTGAGTGTAGGCGGCGTTCAGGTAGGGCGTGTATTGTGGTCTTCCGGCAATGTATGTTTGGAAGAAAGGTAAACTTAAAACATTCATGTAACGACGCGCTTGGGAAGCATCACCAATCATATCGGCAGGTAATGCTACTTGTTGATTTGCAGGATTACCATTACCAATAGTAGAAAAGTGAGTACCACCTACAAGCATGACAAGATACTTTTGTGAATTCGCAAACCAGGAGAAAGGTAGAATTTGCTCAGATAAAGCTGGTGCAACAGTATCATCACTACTGCTGACAATCATCACCGGAGTTTTAATTTGACTTAAGCCAGCTTTGCCGAAAATAGAACTAGTGATGGGATTAACTGCGATCGCAGCTTTCACTCTTTCATCCCACAGGTTATAATCCTTGCCAGACTTGCTGATGTTCAATTCTAAAGCGCGACACTGGAGCAGTAAAGACATATTCCAGGTTTTTTGTAGTGCTGCTGGTTGACAGTCTTGTTTTAGCTGCTCAAAGTTGATTTTAGCACCTGCTAAGGCTAAGGCTGTGTAGCCCCCCAAAGATTGACCAAATACTCCGACTTGTTGCAGATTTAAGTGACCTTTAAACCGTGAATCAGATTGATTACCTTTTTCCAATTGATTCAATATATATGTTATGTCCATTGGTCGGTCTTTAAATTCACCTGGTTCTGCGATTTCATTGGCGTGTCCCTTTAGCAGAGAACGCAATTGTTTAGCATCACTACCAGGATGATTGGGAACAACAACGGCAAATCCATAGGAAGCTAGGTGAGTGGCTAAATATTGAAAGTTGCTGCTATCTAAACCCAAACCGTGAGAAATCACAATTACTGGTGTAGCATTATGGACATTGGGAATGTAAACATCAGTTAATAAAAGCCGATTGCGTGTTGAGTCGAAAAATTTTAGGGTGTATTTTTGCGATTTAAACTTTCCCGGAACCTTTAAATCGGGCAATTGCGAGAAATTTGGTTGTGAAATGGTAGCAGCTTCTATTTTAGACTCTTGAGAAACTGCTGTGATCGCACTATGGGTTTGATTAACAAGTTTCTCCAATTCCGTAGCTATTACCAAAGTCTCGGCGACATCAAGGCGAATGCTACTGCTTGGATACTTACGCAACACATTCAAAAGTGTCAAGCCTCCCGATTCACCAGAGGCGGAAATTAGCGCCGAACGCAAAGCACTAAATCTTGGTTCTGGTTGAGAAGATTTATTGATAATGACTTGCGCCAACCGATGCAGTAAAAATTCTCCTTGCGGTGTGTAGAGAAGTTGCGAAAGGACTACTGGACTAACTTTCACTCGTTCAAGTAAAATCCGCCGCAATTCTGGAAGCTGTTGTAGAGGCAAATATTGCTGATATGCTGCTAAATCTTCTTTAATTACACCTGTTTTAACATAATTTTCTAAAGTGTTAACTGAAATGGAAAGCTCTAAAGCTGAATAAGATGCATAAATCCGCTCTGCTGCCAAGACAGAATTACTCATTCCCATCGTTGGTAGCAGTGTTGAAAGAACCAGCAATAGGGAATTTTTTCTGAGGCTGCTGGCCCAATTACCAAATAAACTATTCATCGCTCAACTGTTTCGGTGGTCTGGTTTGATCAGGTGTTGGCTTTGGTAGTTATTCGGACACCCTGCTTGGTTTACTTAATGTCAAAACAGAATTTAGGAGTCAGAAATTAGAATCTTTCAGTAATTAATTCTGACTACTGTTAGAGATAGCGGAGCGTTTAGCCCATTCTGATTTTTGAATTCTTCTTCAAGGATTGTTCTCTTGGCTATCAGGTCAATAATGAAATACTACAGAGTCACATAGATAGTTAAAGTATCTATCTTGCAAGAGGCTGATTCCGTAGTTTGCCTTCACTATCAAATCATAACAAATAAAAAATTCTCTGCCTCAGTATTTATATTGTAGCTTTGAATATCGCCCAAATTCACGAGATTAAAACCCAGTATAAATCCTGAGAATCTTGACTATTAATCAGCTTTTCCCAGTGCGATCGCTACTGAACCTATGACTACTAAACCCGCTCCTAATATTGCGATAAAACTGAAGTTTTCTGATGGTATCCAATCAGGTGCAATAACTGATACAACTGCAACTGATATTAACGTCAAAATGGGAGCTAAAGCTATTACTGCACTCACTCGTGATGCTTCCAAATGTTCTAATGATTCGGCAAAAGCACCATAAGCAATTAAAGTATTCAAAGCACAAAAAATCAACATTCCTAAATGAAATAGATCGAGTGTAAAAAGTGATTTTACTCTGGCTAGAGGAGTGAATAATAAAGCACAACCCCCGTAAATAATCAGCATGATGCTGGAGGAAGATAAAGATTGTAATAACTGCTTTTGTACCAAAGCATAAATTGCCCATGCCGTTGCTCCTAGCATAATCAAAAAACTACCTAGTAGATATGTGCCATGCACTGTAATTAAATTTGTTAGTTGTTCGCCAAAAAATAAAACATAACCACAAATCATTACACTCACACCAATCCATTGATACAGCCGATAACGTTCTTTAAAAATGACTAACCCTCCGAAACCTAATAAAAGGGTAGATAATTGAATCAGAACTTCAGCGTTAGCAGGTGATGTAAGTGCTAAACCTTGCATGAACAGAAAATAATTAATCCCTAAAAATAGTGTAGCGATCGCTAATAATTTCCATGAAGCAGAGTGCAGCTGTTCTAACTTTGGTAAGTTACCACGTATTCCTAAATATATAGAAATTAGTACAAATGATACTAAAAAGCGAAACCAAATGACAGTATAGACATCAAGCACTTGCAGAGTTACCGACAGAGCAAGAGGTAAAATTCCCCACAATAAAACCGTCAATAGCGATAACCCTAGCCCTAAGCGCCAGCGACCAGAACTTTGATGTAGTGACATTTAAATATCCTACTCAAAGTAGGGCTGATAAACTGAAAAACATCTCAATTGATAATCTTATTAAATTAAACCCTTGGGAGGTAAGCATCTTGCCCGCCCTAATTGGGTCAATTAAATTTGTAATCGCTAAATAAACTCAAACATTGAAAGGCAAAATTTGTAAATACAGTCTTGTAGTCCCCACTGACAGGATTACAGTTGAAGCTTTTATTTCCCAACACTTAGTCCCGCAGCTTTGGGAAGGTGCTTGTGTAGTGATGGATAATTGTTCCATTCATAAGGGAAAATAAATTGAGAATTTAATTATACCAGTAGCTTCTAACAAATTAAAATTGTCCACTGATTCTCAAACCTTAGAGGTCTAAAGAAATTAGTGACTCTTGACTGCCTCTTGATAATTATGAGTAAATTCGATGATGCTAAGTTTAAGAAATAAATTCAGAATATAGCTTGATATTCTTCTCTCACATTCCGCACTTCAAATAGTATTTATAGATTATATTTAGTAAAATTTTATCCTTAAAAAATGTAACACTATATCAACTTTGTATTAAAATAATTTACCTTTTTTATCTAAAGTACAATCCTCATACTCAAATCCAACCACTTCGACTGAGTAATCGGGGCACTGCTAGAAATATAGTCAACACCTGTCTCTGCTATACCGCGAATCGTCTCTAAAGTAACATTCCCCGAAGCTTCAATTTTCACCCGGCTATCGTGCTGGCGAATCAACTGCATCGCCTCACGCATCATATCCACAGGCATATTGTCCAACATAATAATGTCAGCATTGTGCTGCAAAGCTTCTTTCACCTGCTCTAAACTTTCTGTCTCTACCTCTATAGTCAAAGGATAAGGAATCCGAGAACGAATACGGGTAACAGCTTCTCCAATTCCCCCAGCCGCAGCAATGTGATTATCCTTAATCATCACCGCATCATCCAACCCCATACGGTGATTAATCGCCCCACCCAAAGCAGTCGCGTACTTTTCCAATAGTCTCAGCCCTGGTGTAGTTTTGCGCGTATCCACCAACTGAGCAGGTAAATCAGCAATTTTCTCTATATATATATTAGTGAGCGTAGCAATCCCACTCAAGTGCATAGCTAAATTCAGAGCAACTCGTTCCCCCATCAGTAGCGCATCTAGCGAACCATGAATTTCAGCTACCACCTGTCCCGGCTCACACCATGTACCTTCAGCCGCAACCGCCACAAAGCTGACTTTTTCATTCAAAATTTGAAATACCCTAGCTGCAACTGGTAAACCAGCAATTATTCCTGAAGCTTTAGCTATCCATAAAGCCTTACCTAGCGTCACATCTTCTACTAATAGCGCACTTGTTGTGCGATCTCCCCTACCAATATCCTCCAACAAGCAGCCGCGCAAGATTGGATCTAAAACCAGCCAAGGCGGTAAAACAGCATAACTGCTCACAAATTTATTGTTTTCTAAATGACTACCAGGAATAATATAGCTTAAAAGTCTTACCCACAAAGGTTTTGATAGCGATAGAAAATTCTTCCCAAAAGAAATTTGGAAAAATAGTTGACATGAGGAGTTGTGTTCGGTATATTGAATAAGTGCCTGAAGCGGAGCGTTGAAAAGCGCCGCTTTGTGGGATACCGAACCTTGAAAACATTATAGTTTGAAAGCAATTATACAGCAAGTGTGTTGCGTCAAGAAAATAAAGATAACTAAGCTGAAGTTAAAAAAGAGCAGCTATTGAGCTTACAAACGCTTCAAAACGGAGAGTTTGATCCTGGCTCAGGATGAACGCTGGCGGTATGCTTAACACATGCAAGTCGAACGGTGCTTTCGGGCACAGTGGCGGACGGGTGAGTAACGCGTGAGAATCTGGCTCTAGGTCTGGGACAACCACTGGAAACGGTGGCTAATACCGGATGTGCCTTAATTGGTGAAAGGTTAACTGCCTAGAGATGAGCTCGCGTCTGATTAGCTAGTTGGAAGTGTAATGGACTCCCAAGGCGACGATCAGTAGCTGGTCTGAGAGGACGATCAGCCACACTGGGACTGAGACACGGCCCAGACTCCTACGGGAGGCAGCAGTGGGGAATTTTCCGCAATGGGCGAAAGCCTGACGGAGCAATACCGCGTGAGGGAGGAAGGCTCTTGGGTCGTAAACCTCTTTTCTCAGGGAAGAACAAAATGACGGTACTTGAGGAATAAGCATCGGCTAACTCCGTGCCAGCAGCCGCGGTAATACGGAGGATGCAAGCGTTATCCGGAATGATTGGGCGTAAAGCGTCCGCAGGTGGCAATGTAAGTCTGCTGTTAAAGAGTCTAGCTCAACTAGATAAGAGCAGTGGAAACTACATAGCTAGAGTACGTTCGGGGCAGAGGGAATTCCTGGTGTAGCGGTGAAATGCGTAGAGATCAGGAAGAACACCGGTGGCGAAGGCGCTCTGCTAGGCCGTAACTGACACTGAGGGACGAAAGCTAGGGGAGCGAATGGGATTAGATACCCCAGTAGTCCTAGCCGTAAACGATGGATACTAGGCGTGGCTTGTATCGACCCGAGCCGTGCCGTAGCTAACGCGTTAAGTATCCCGCCTGGGGAGTACGCCGGCAACGGTGAAACTCAAAGGAATTGACGGGGGCCCGCACAAGCGGTGGAGTATGTGGTTTAATTCGATGCAACGCGAAGAACCTTACCAAGGCTTGACATGTCGCGAATCTTCTTGAAAGGGAAGAGTGCCTTCGGGAGCGCGAACACAGGTGGTGCATGGCTGTCGTCAGCTCGTGTCGTGAGATGTTGGGTTAAGTCCCGCAACGAGCGCAACCCTCGTTTTTAGTTGCCAGCATTAAGTTGGGCACTCTAGAGAGACTGCCGGTGACAAACCGGAGGAAGGTGGGGATGACGTCAAGTCAGCATGCCCCTTACGCCTTGGGCTACACACGTACTACAATGCTCCGGACAGAGGGCAGCAAGCATGCGAATGCAAGCAAATCCCGTAAACCGGAGCTCAGTTCAGATCGCAGGCTGCAACTCGCCTGCGTGAAGGAGGAATCGCTAGTAATTGCAGGTCAGCATACTGCAGTGAATTCGTTCCCGGGCCTTGTACACACCGCCCGTCACACCATGGAAGCTGGTAGTGCCCGAAGTCATTACTCCAACCATTCGTGGAGGAGGATGCCTAAGGCAGGACTGGTGACTGGGGTGAAGTCGTAACAAGGTAGCCGTACCGGAAGGTGTGGCTGGATCACCTCCTTTTTAGGGAGACCTACACCCCTTACAGCTCGAAAAGCATACAGCTATATAGAACGTAAGTTGGTCTAACCTAGGTCGGTCGTAGACATTTGCATCATGTATTTTGAAAGCTTTCAAACTATGATTTGGTTCGATATGGGCTATTAGCTCAGGTGGTTAGAGCGCACCCCTGATAAGGGTGAGGTCCCTGGTTCGAGTCCAGGATGGCCCACCTGAATCAATTAAAAATGTAAAATTACAAACTAAAAATTTAAGATAACTTCAATAAATTTTTAATTCTCAATTTTTAATTTTTAATTAATTGATGGGGGTTTAGCTCA